>NZ_JBHTHU010000021.1:0-398985 GCF_042676765.1 Mucilaginibacter calamicampi | reverse complement strand
CGTGTTAATGCGCATAACTCTTAGCTTTGGTTTGTAAAGCTAATCTGTTACCGAATTATCTGACCTTTACAGCAATGACAAAAACTGCTACAGAAATTCTATTGTTTCTCGGCTTTGCGAAACTTTACGGTTACAGTGATCTTTTTAGCTTCGCCCTTTGGGCTTCCCACCCACTCCGGTCCGTTTTTTATTAGCTGAATAGCTTTTTGGCCGGCGGCATCATTATCTGCGCTATTAACTTTAAAATTGCTTAGCGATCCATCCTTATCAACCGTAAAACTAACCCGGTAATTTTTGTTTTTACCGTTTGGCGATACGGAATTGGCGTTTAAGTATTTTTGGTAATTATCCCAACCGTATCTGGGTTGCGCGGTGGTAACCGGTTTAGCCCTTCCGTAACCAACCACAACAACTTCACTTAATGATGTTGTTTCCGGTTCAAGTCGCACATTATTTATCCCACTATTTCCGGCATCAAATGTCTGTTTCTGAAAACCCGGATAATTAAAAGATATATTGCTGTTGATACTATCTATTTTTAAATTGTATAAACCGTTTTGATCTGTAACTGCTGCATTGCTGCTGTTACCTACCCTTACAGCAACGCCGGGCAGGGGCTGGCCATCCTGGGCGCTAACCACTTTACCTTTTATTACACCTTGTGCTGCCGGAGCATTCGCTACACTTAAGCCGGCAACTTTGCCCGCTAAAGCTTTATCAGCGCCTTGTGCAGCATCCTTTTTGCGCTGAGCCTCATAACCCATTACCAGCATTTCATTCAAAGGCACAGAATCTGTTTTAGCGCGAGACCGCATTGCCACAGGCGACTCGGCTAAAAAACCGTTATTGCCCGCCGCAGAAGAAGCGATTTCAGCAGTTTCGTCAGAACTTGCACTAACATCATTACCGGGCATAGGTGTTCCGTTGTAATATGGAGCCGTGCGTCGCGATGATCTTATTACCGTTTTAGGAGTATTTAAAGCCAGCAGCGAGTCTTTTTTAATGCTGATCTGCGGCTGATCAACCATCGGTGATGGGCTAACCGATGTTTTATCAGCTACTACGTTCGCAACAACATCCGCCTTTTTTGCAGCCGGCCCCGACAAAATCCACCAGCCGCCGACAGATAACACTACAAGAACCGATGCTGCCATAGCTAAGGTGCTGAAGGAAATAATACGTGCATGCGGCTTCTGTAAACGACGCTGCAAATTAGCGGTGAGCTCGGCAGCGGCTTTATTTTGTTTCCCGGCGGCTTCATAACCCTCCATTGCATCCATCAAAAAAGGATCGTCTAAGGCACGCCGCTCCAACTCGTACATGGCACGGGTATCCAGCTTTCCTTCCAGGTACTTCTTAATTTGCAATATGTCGGCGTTCCTGCTATCCACTGCTTTTTTCTAAACAAATTTTAAGGTTGCGCTTGCCGTTCTGTATATAACTTTTTACCTCGTTAAGCGTAAAGCCGGTTATATCAGCAACTTCTTTATAGCACTTCTCTTTTAAATAAAACAGATCAACACTTTGTTTTTGTGCCGGTATCAATTTATCCATGCACTGCTCCAAAGCCGTAAGCGCTTCCTCTCTGTTATTATCTTCAGGATGCAAAACAGGGTTAAATTCCATAAAGTCATCCAAACCAACTGTTTCCATTTTTTTACCCGATCGCAACTGCATTAAACAGTGGTTACGCGCCAGCACATACAGCCAGCTTCTAAACTGTTTTATATCGTGCTGCTTTACCTTGGTTACCAGCTCTTCAAAAATGGCCATTACCGCATCTTTAGCAGGTTCCTCGTCATGCAGATATTTTAAGCAAACACCATAAATAAGCTGCATATACTTTTGGTACAGCTTACCCAAAACAGCCAGATCGCCGCTTTCGCGGTATTGGTTTAGCAGCTCATCATCATCTGCATCGTCGGGCCTAACTGGTTTGGTAAAAAACTTCACGGATGGGCAAAACTAAGACTAAGATTTGTAGGATTAAAAGATTATAGGATTTTTTTTGGCTGAATTAGAAATCTGTAGGATTATCTTGATCAGTAGATCAAGATAATCCTTAATCCTAAAAATCCTGATTCAGACAATCTTCAAGTTATACTTATGCAGCAAACCCGGCAGGCTATGGGTAGCAAAAATGGCTTTGTTAATAGTATTAAGTTCGGGCTCTATAATAAAGTTATAGGCGGTGCTGAAGTTTACCGAAGTAAGGTTGGTTTGCCTGAAAACGGTATCCAGCAGGTTGCATTCATCAAATACCGAACCGCTTAGGTCGGCCTGGGTAAAAGTGGTTTCCTTTAATGAGGTACGCAGGAATTTTGTCTTTAACATTTTCTTACCCATAAACGAGGAGTAATCTAAAATGCATGCTTCAAACTCGACCGAGAACAAAAAATCAGCACAATGGCTAAAGTTGACTCCTAATATTTTGCAGTGTTTAAAAACCACGTTATTTAATGCAGAGCGGTCCCACTTCATCATAGAGAGGTCGCAATCTTCAAAAACACAATCAATAAACTTGGCCTGTGCAAATTCGCTTTCTTTCAGATCGCATTTTTTAAAGGTGCAATTGTTGTATTCGCCGCCCCGGGTGGTTTGCCCGGCAAAGCTTTGGCCTGTAAAGGTTTTATCGTCGTAGATATTCATTGCAATTTAGTGCTAAACTAAAATAGCGATGGGTTTAAAGCCCATCGCTATAATATCTTGATTCTTGTATCTTAATTCTAAAAACTTATATCAACAATCTCACAGGTTCTTCAAGCAACGATTTCAGTGTTTGCAGGAATGCTGCTGCCAAAGCGCCATCAACCACACGGTGATCGCTGCTTAGCGTAACCTTCATTACATTACCCGGCACAACCGCACCGTTTTTAACTACAGGCACAGCCTGTATGCCGCTTACAGCAAGGATACACGCGTTAGGTGTGTTGATTATGGCAGTAAACTCGTCAACACCAAACATACCCAAGTTTGATATGGTAAAAGTTGAACCTTCCATTTCGGCAGGCTGCAGCTTTTTATTTTTTGATTTACCCGCCAGATCCTTAACCTCTAAAGAGATATGGGTTAATGATTTGCCATCAGCAAATTTAATAACCGGTACCAGCAAGCCTTCATCAACCGCAACGGCCACACCAATGTTTACGTGCTCATTAGTACGGATCTTATCGCCCTGGAAAGATGAATTTATTGCGGGGTGTTGCTTTAATGCAACAGCGCAGGCTTTTACCACAAAATCATTAAATGATATTTTAACCGGAGCAACGGCGTTAATTTTGGCACGGGCCTCTATAGCCTGATCCATATCAATTGCCATGGTTACATAAAAATGCGGTGCTGTAAACAAGCTTTCGCTTAAGCGACGGCTAATGGCTTTACGCATTTGTGTAACCGGCCTTTCGGTAAATTTCTCTTCGCCTGTAAACGTTGGTAAAGTAATTGGCGCAGCGGCAGGTTTAGCAGCAGGTGCGTCTTTAGCGGCAGGAGTGCTGCTGCTTTCCGCTGCTACTTTATTTTCGCCCGGTTTGTAATCTTCTATATCCTTTTTAACAATGCGTCCACCTTCGGCGCTGCCTTTAACCAAATTAAGGTCAATACCTTTATCCTTAGCCATTTTACGCGCTAAAGGCGATGCTTTTACACGGCTATCATCAGTAGTAACCGATGCATCATCATCCTCTTCTGCAGTGGCGGTAGTAGTAGTTGCGGCAGCAGGTTCTTCAGCTCCCCCTTTAGGGGCCTGGGGGGCATCTTGTAATAACGGTGTAATATCCGTACCTTCTTTACCTACAATAGCAATAATACCATTAACAGGTGCAGCTTCGCCCTCTTTAGGGCCAATGTATAATAAGGTGCCGCTTTCGTAACCAACAACTTCCATAGTAGCCTTGTCGGTTTCTACATCAGCTAATGAATCGTCAGACTTTACCTTATCGCCAACCTTAAAATTCCATTTATTAATAACACCCTCCGTCATCGTATCGCTCAAAGCAGGCATACGTATAACAGTAGCGGGGATGCTTGCAAGGTTAACTTTAGCAGCAGGTTTAGTTTCAGGGGCAGCAGTTGCAGCAGCAGGTTTTTTATCTTCAGTAGCAGCAGGAGCTTTCTCTTCTTTCTTATCTTCGGTGCTACCGCTACTTTCTGACAGCAAAGCTTTATAATCTTCGCCCTCTTTACCTATCACAGCAATTACGGTATCAACGGGTGCAGCCTGGCCCTCTTCAATACCAATATGTAATAAAACACCGTCCTGGTATGATTCAAAATCCATTGTGGCTTTGTCGGTTTCAATCTCGGCCAATACATCGCCTGATTTTACCTTGTCGCCAACTTTTTTATGCCATTTTGCTAAAACACCCTCAGTCATGGTGTCGCTCATTTTTGGCATTTTAACTACTTCGGCCATTGTATAATTATTGAATTAGTGATTTATTGAATTAGTGATTAGCAAAAATGTATTGAATAAATGTTTTTACGTGATTTAAAATTCAATAAATCAATAATTCATTAATTCAATAATTACCAACCTTAGTCTTTTATGTATGGGTAGTCTTTCTGAACGTAAACATCGGTATATAATTCCGAAGCCTCAGGCCATGGCGACTCTTCTGCAAATTTAACAGACTCCTCTACTTCTGCTTTTATTTGCGCGTCCATATCTTCAAACCATTTTTCATCAGCGTAGCCATTTTTCTCAATAGCTAACCTCACTGCTTCCAAAGGATCTTTTGCCTTGTAGCTTTCCAGCTCTTCCTTAGTACGGTATTTCTGCGGATCTGACATGGAGTGGCCTTTATAACGATAGGTACGCATCTCAAGGAATGTTGGCCCTTCGCCGGCACGGGCACGCGATACGGCTTCGTCCATAGCGTTATGTACCGCAACCGGGTCCATACCATCAACAGCTGATGACGGGATACCATAAGGTAAGCCCAATTTGTATATATCTGTTTGTATAGTAGTACGCTGTACTGATGTACCCATAGCGTAACCGTTGTTTTCGCAAATAAATATAACAGGCAGTTTCCAAAGGGCAGCCATGTTAAAAGTTTCGTTCAAAGCACCCTGACGTACTGCGCCGTCGCCCATGTAGGCCACGTTAACAAAATCGGTACCTTTAAACTTCTCTGCAAAGGCAACACCTGCACCCAAAGGTATCTGACCACCAACAATGCCATGGCCACCGTAAAAGTGATGCTCTTTACTAAACATGTGCATAGAGCCTCCTTTGCCTTTTGAGCATCCGGTTGCTTTGCCGTAAAGTTCGGCCATTATAGCGTTAGAGCTTATACCCTGAGCAATTGCATGAGCGTGATCACGGTATGCGGTGATCATACTATCGCCCTTTTTCAGCACAGACATTGCCCCGGCTAAAACAGCTTCCTGGCCTATGTATAAATGGCAAAAGCCTCTGATTTTTTGCTGACCGTAAAGTTGTCCTGCTTTTTCTTCGAACCTACGCATCAACAGCATAGCTTCGTACCACATCAGATAGGTGTCTTTAGTTATTTCGATTGAACTCATTAATTAAAATCCTCAGTTTGCAGATTAATGCGCAAATCTAATTATATATCCCAAAAAACCGAAAACGGCAGGCAAAAAGATTAGCTTTTATATAGCTTAAACGTTATAGTGTGAGTAACAATATTATAAGCTGTTAAATTATTTACACATGCGTTACAAACAGGTGATTATCCCCGACTATTTACGGTGTTAACACTTTTGCATTTAACAAATGTTGAAAATTATCTTTTTGTTAAATAAGTGCCAAAGTGTTTGGTTTTCTGAAAAATATGAATAGTTTTGTGGGCAACCTGATCCGGAGTGTACGCTTTAATGAACAAAACTCATTAAAAAACAAAACGAAACAAGGACTAAATGAAGAAAACAGTATTGGCGATTGCCCTATTTTTCAGCGTTTTAGCCGTTCAGGCACAGACAAAAACCGCTCCAAACAAGGAAGCGGATAAAGCCCCCGAAGAACAAGAAAGTTTAGCAAAAGATTATTTATCGCAAATAATGGGTGTTGCCCTTAACACAACATCAAACATGAAGCTTTTTAGCTTTGTTTATGATTGGATAGGCACTCCTTACCGTTTTGGCGGCGGCTCAAAAAAAGGAATTGATTGCTCTGGTTTTACCAAACAATTATATGAGCAGGTTTTTAACCTGGATATAAAACGCAACTCGCGTGATATTTTTAGCATGGTTAGCCCGGTTAAAAAAACTGACCTGAAAGAAGGCGATCTTGTTTTCTTTAAAATACGCAGCCGCAGCATATCACATGTAGGTATTTATTTAGGCGATAACCGTTTTGCACACGCGTCTTCTCGCGGTGTTGCCATAAGCAGCCTTGATGATAATTATTACAGCCGTTATTTTTACAAAGGCGGCAGGTTATTAGCATCCTTCAAAAAAGAATTAGAGATCACCGAGGATCAACCTCAATAATATTTCAATAAAAAATTAAAAAAACCTTCTACCATAAAGTGGAAGGTTTTTTTTTGCCATTATGATATGGGTCGCCTGAATCTTTTTATAGCCGTTATTGCTTTCTTATGTGTGGTTACCGGGTGCGAAATGCCGCAACCAGTAGTAAAAGAAACTGCTCCTGCAATCAGTGCCCCCATAGAAATACCCTCGCCCGCAAAATTACCCGACTCTGTATGCATTGCTGCTGTAGGCGATATAATGCTGGGAACTTCCTATCCTAACAATTCTACCCTACCACAAGACAGTGCTTTAAACAGCTTTAAATATGTAGAGCAGCATTTGCAAAATGCTGATGTGACTTTTGGCAACCTGGAAGGAACATTGCTTGATGGCGGCGAACCCGCCCATTATAAACTGCATTTGCGCAGCAAGGGGTATTTGTTCAGAATGCCGGCTAAATATTGCGGAATACTAAAGAATGCCGGCTTTGATGTATTGAGCATGGCTAACAATCATAGCGGTGATTTTGGTGAGACCGGGCGGAACAGCACTATTAAAGCTTTGGATAGCTGCGGAATACATTATGCTGGTTTATTAGAATATCCTTCGGTTGAGTTTGAGCGAAATGGCATAAAGTATGGTTTTTGTGCCTTTGCACCCAACAGCCACACCCTGTCAATTTTTGATATGAAAGGCGCGGCCCAACTGATTAGCGGACTTAAACAACGTTGTGATATAGTGATCGTATCGTTTCACGGTGGTGCCGAAGGGCCGGAGTTTGAGCATGTAATGCCGGCAGGCGAATCTTATTTCAGTGAGCGACGTGGCGATCTGCGTGCCTTTGCGCACAATGCAATAGATAACGGAGCGGATCTGATACTGGGCCACGGTCCGCATGTAAGCCGTGCAATGGAAATTTATAAAGACCGGCTTATAGCTTACAGTCTGGGTAATTTTTGTACTTATAGGGGTGTAAGTATTGACGGTATTGCAGGCATAGCACCACTTTTAAAAGTGAATGTAAACCGCAACGGAGAATTTTTAAGTGGAAATATAATTTCTGTTAAACAAAGCAGAGACAGGCACGTAGAGCCCGATACCTTGCATCGGGCTGCCAAACGTGTAAAATGGCTAAGCACTGCAGACTTTCCTGATAATAAGCAGCTGGCAATTTCAGCAACCGGAGTGCTTAGCGTTACTAAATAAATTTAAGCTTCGTCTTTGGTGTTGCGTACCAGCCCAATTCCTGTTAAGAAAAAGATAAGGCTAATTACACCTATCACAGTTAGGTTAACAGCGTTGCCTGCGCGCTGTATAATTTCTACACCTGTATATATCAGGCCAATAATACCCAATATGGTCAGGATTGTTCCAAAGGTTCGTTTTACGTTCATAGGTTTACTTCTAAAAATTAATCTGTACTTTTAGAAACAAATTGCACTCCAATTAAGTCCAATAAACCTTGTTACGCTTAAATTATATTAAAATGCAAAGCCAAGTAATATCCCTGCTGTTAGTTTTTATCGTACTAATAATAATTTTCTCTTCGTTTGTGACTGTAAAACAGGGCACTATTGCAGTAATTACCGTATTTGGCAAATACCGCAGAATACTAACGCCGGGCCTTAATTTTAAGATCCCCCTTATAGAGGCCATCTATTCTAAAATATCCATACAGAACCGCTCTGTTGAGCTGGAGTTCCAGGCGGTTACCTTTGACCAGGCCAACGTTTATTTTAAGGCGATGATATTGTTTTCTGTGCTGGATCAGCAGGAAGAGACCATAAAAAATGTTGCCTTTAAGTTTGTTGATGAACGTAACCTGATGCAGGCACTGATACGTACTGTTGAAGGTTCTATCCGTGCTTTTGTGGCCACTAAGCGCCAATCTGAAGTACTGATACTCCGCCGTGATATTGTGGAACACGTTAAAGAACAGCTGGATCTGATACTGGAAGGCTGGGGTTATCATTTACAGGATCTGCAATTGAACGATATTACTTTTGACGAAGTGATTATGAAATCAATGAGCCAGGTAGTGGCATCAAACAACCTGAAAGCAGCGGCCGAAAACGAAGGTCAGGCTTTATTGATCACCAAAACCAAAGCCGCCGAGGCCGAGGGTAACGCCATTAAAATATCTGCCGAGGCCGAGCGCCAGGCATCGCAGCTGCGCGGGCAGGGTGTGGCGCTTTTCCGTCAGGAAGTTGCCAAGGGTATGAGTGCCGCCGCCAAAGAAATGGAGCAGGCGCACATGGATACATCGGTGATACTGTTTACCATGTGGACGGAATCTATCAAGCATTTCTCTGAAAACTCTGAGGGTAACGTTATCTTCCTGGATGGCTCAACCGATGCCATGCAGCAAACCATGAAACAGCTGATGAGCCTGAATGTGATGCAGCAGATGGAGAAAGGGAAGAAATAATATCGGATTTCGGATGTGCGATTTCGGATGTATTTGATGTCGGATTTTCGGTTTCGGATTCTTTAGGTCTTACTGAAAAAAAATTGTCATATTGAGCGGCAGCGAAATATCTTATACGCTTTGGGAGCCGGGCGCTTAGAATGCATGGTTTACAGGATTCTTCACTACGTTCAGAATGACAAACTAACTAAATTTGGGCTAGTGCAGTAAATCCGAAATTGAACATCCGAAATTCGAAATCAAACCCTATCTTTGTCCCATCATGAATATTACTACTGCACAATAATACTTTGGCCCCAAGGCAAGCTATTTCCCGATAGCCGGACCGGAGTATCCTGTTTTATTAATTAAATTTATTGAATGTTTTGTTAGCTTGGCTGCGCACTTACGTATTTTTGTGGCGGGACCCGGCTTTGTTAAACTGGCATTCCCATTGATATGATGATTACTGAATGAGAAAGAAATTTTATGATACTGCTGTGAAGCAGGAGCGCGCTGTGCTTGTTGGCGTTATTACCGCCAACGAAAGCGATGAGCGCGCCAAAGAATATTTAGAAGAACTGGAGTTTTTAGTTGAAACAGCAGGGGCAAAAACCGAGAAGGTATTTACCCAAAAGCTATCTAAGCCAGACCGCGCTACGTTTGTTGGCTCGGGAAGGTTGGAGGACATCCAGGCTTATGTTAAAGCAGAAGAAATAGACATGGTGGTGTTTGACGATGAGCTTACCCCATCGCAACTGCGTAATATTGAGAATGAGCTACAGGTTAAAATACTGGATAGAAACAACCTCATATTAGACATTTTTGCTAATCGCGCTAAAACCGCGCAGGCAAAAACACAAGTAGAATTGGCTCAGTTACAATACCTACTGCCGCGCTTAACACGTTTATGGACGCACTTAGAGCGGCAAAAAGGTGGTATTGGTATGCGCGGACCGGGTGAATCGCAAATTGAGACAGACAGACGTTTAATTTTGAATAAAATTGACCTGTTAAAGGACAAGTTGAAGGCAATTGATAAACAGAACGAAACGCAGCGCAAAAACCGGCAACAGATGATACGTGTGGCTCTGGTGGGTTACACCAATGTAGGTAAATCAACCATCATGAACATGCTCTCAAAATCGGATGTGTTTGCAGAGAATAAGCTGTTTGCCACGCTTGATACTACCGTGCGCAAGGTGGTGATTGAAAATGTACCGTTTTTACTGTCAGACACAGTTGGTTTCATCCGCAAGTTACCGCATGATCTGGTGGAGTGCTTTAAATCCACCCTTGATGAGGTACGCGAAGCGGATATATTGATACATGTGGTTGATGTATCGCACCCAAGTTTTGAGGACCATATACGCGCGGTGAACGATACGCTGAGAGAATTAGGCGCTTTAGATAAGCAAACCATTATGGTGTTCAATAAAATTGATGCCTATAAGCCGGTTCAAACTCATCTTGAAGACGAAGCGCATACCATGACGCTGGAGGACTTTAAACACAGCTGGATGGCCAAGAATAACAATCCCGCTATATTTATTTCTGCTACCGAAAGAGAGAACATTGATGAGTTTAGAAGCTTGATATACGAGTTGGTAAAGGATATCCATACTAAAAGGTATCCGTATGATAATTTGCTGTATTAGCCTTTTAAGGAGAATCAAGAGTTAAGAAGCAAGATGCAAGAGAGCGATGGGTAATCCTGTCGCTCTATTATTTATACTTCTTCATATCCTCTATCACTTCATCCAACAGCTTATTAAATTCATCAGGATTTTCTATCATAGCATAATGCCCTGTTCCTTTAGTATAATAAACCTGAAAAGGAATATTTCTTGCAGCTATGTATTTGGTTATAGTTGGCGTTACATCGCTGTTAATTAAATACAATTTTTTACCTGCCTTTTTTAACGCTGTTATTTCATCAAAACCCGGGTCTTGCTGCTCCATACTGGCAATGGCTATCACGCTATCCGTTTTCGCAACATCATTCAGTATCCGATTTTTAATATCGGGTGTGGTGGTTTTAGAAAACAGTGATTGATTCATATATTGAAATGCTACCTTTTTAAAATTGCGTTTCATTTCGGCTACAGCTGCCGCGTATTCTTTTGCCGCATTCGGGTTCTGGGGTTGGCCCACATTTTTAAAATTGTCTACACCCACTAGTGCTATTATCGGTCCCGGATTTTCAGCAGCCGCTTCTAAAGCAATATCACCCGACATGGAATGCCCAACTAATATTACCTTTTTAAGCCCTAAATCGCCTATAAGCTTGTTAACATCGCCGGCGTAAGTTTTTGTATCCCATTTATCGCGGTTCTTGCCGGATTGACCAAACCCCGGCAGATCCATGGTAACTACACGGTATGGTTTACTAAAATAAGCCACCTGGTTGTTCCAATAGCTTTTATTAATGGCCCAGCCATGTATAAAAAGTAGAGTGGTATCACTTCTGCCTGTATCGGTATAAGCTATATTTATACCACTGTTATTAACGACAATAGGTGTAGCGGCCTGGGTGGCTCCTTGTTTGTTTTCGGGCTCATTACATGATGAAAGTACAAACCCGGATAATAGCAGCAGGGTGAAAATTTGGAATACCGATCTCATAACTTCAAATAAAGCTGAAAATTAATAAAGTTTTTAGCTGTAATTAATTACCAAACAGGTATTTAACTTTATTTAACAGAAGCTATCATTCTGAGTTATAAAATCTCGGGGCTCTAAGATTATAATGACCGGGCATTTATCAACCGCATAGATTTTTGTCATTGCGAGGCACGAAGCAATCGCACGGAGAAAAGCCGCATGCAAAGTTCGCGATTGCTTCGTACCTCGCAGTGACACCTTTTTATTTTATGACAGGAAAATATTTTCCTTTATTTCCGGAATAATGCCCTTCTCCAGCGCCGTATCAAACAATAGATTAATAGCTTTCCGTCCCTCCCCGCCCAAATCAACAGAGTATTTATTTACATAAAGTTCAATGTGTTTATACATTACTTCCTCGCTCATTTCCTGCGCGTGCTGGCGGATAAACTCCAGTCCCGATTTTGGATTGGCAAAAGCAAACTCAACCGACTTACGCAGCACCCTGTTAATTTTATGTTGAATATCAACAGGCAAATTGCGGTTAGCTACAATGCCACCTAATGGAATAGCACAGCCGGTTTTCTTTTCCCAGAAATCGCCAAGGTCCATTATTTTTTTCAGTCCTCTATCCTGATAGGTAAAGCGGTTTTCGTGAATGATCAAGCCAACATCTACCCTGCCCTCTAAAACCGCGTTCTCAATATCTGAGAAAACCAGTTCTACTTTATTAGTTGCTTGGGGGAAAGCCAATCCCAATAAAAAATTAGCGGTAGTGTATTTGCCGGGAATCCCGATTAAAAGATTTCGAATTTCGGATGTTCGATTTCGGATTTGATTATTTTGTAAATCCGAAATCGAAATTTCGATATCCGAAATCAAAAGGGGTCCTACCCCAAAACCCAGCGCGCTGCCGGCATCCAGCAAAACATATTGGTTGGCTACATACGCAAAAGCATGGTAGCTTAATTTGGTAATATCCAACTCGCCGCGAAAGGCTTTTTGGTTAAGCGTTTCCACATCATCATAAAAAACCTCAAACTCCAGGCCTTCGGTATCTATTTTATGATGGATCAGCGCGTCGAATATAAAAGTATCATTAGGGCAAGGCGAAAAGCCGAGAGTTAGTTTCATTGTAGTTGTATGTTGAAAGTTTTAAGTTGTAAGGCGAAATATGTCATACAACTTACAACACACAACTTACAACTCTCTTATCAATTCCAGCGCAAATGTATTCAGATTTTTAACAGCAAGGCCTATCTCCCAATTATCGCGGTTGCGTTTTTCAACATAATTTGACACTGCCCTGATCTGCACACATGGCACCTTTAGCTGATGGCATACATAAAAAAAAGCCGCGCCTTCCATGCTTTCCAATTGGGGCCTCAGTCTATCTGTAATGGCCGCTATAGATGCCTCGTTGCCATGCACCTTATTTACGGTTATAGCCGTTGCTTTAATGATGCTTATTTTGTTGGTAAAATAATTAATGGAGCTTGTAGGGTTAAAAATGCCAGCGCCTAAACCCAGCTGCTCAATGCTGATGAACCGGGTATCATCCTCCGCGCCTAACTCGGCAAAGGTGTCTTTAGTTATCTCTGCTACACTGCCTAAAGGGATATTACGATCAAAACTGCCCGCAATGCCCAGGTTAATTACCAGGTTATACACGTTATGCGGCAGGTGTTTGCCTAAAGCAAAAGCCGTGGCCACCATACCCGCGCCGGTTATCAGCACAGAACAATTAGCTACCGACGCGTGCCGCGGCAAAAACAGATCGGGTTCGTCCTTTATCTGCAAACCCAGGGCTTGTATCAATGGGTCAACTTCGGGTTGAGTTGCAGCTACTATTAGTATGCGCATAGGCTTGTTTTTATGCTAAGATACATATTTAGCGGCAGTAGTAAGTTGCAGTGGGCAGTGGGCAGTGGGCAAATACGCTTTAACAAAAGTTGTTTTCTTTTTTTCAAAAGTTATGAAGTACTAACTATGAACTGCTCTCTGCTTACTACAAACTGCCACAGCAAATTAATATCTGCAAACTGCACACTGCAAACTGTAAACTCAATGCTTATATTTGCACCCATTAAAATTATGATGATACACATAACGCGCAAGGAACATTTTAATGCCGCACACAGAATGTACCGTGAGGAATGGAGCGCCGAGAAAAATGCCGAGGTTTTTGGCAAGTGCGCTAACCCTAACTGGCACGGGCATAACTATAATCTTTTTGTAACCGTTAAAGGCCAGATAACCCACGCTACGGGTTATTTAATTGACCTTAAAGAACTGAAAGAAATAATACACGAGTACGTTATTGATAAGCTTGACCATAAGAATCTTAATTTAGATGTTGATTTTATGAAGGGCAAAATGGCATCAACAGAGTTGGTTTGTATAGAGATCTTTAATCAATTAAAAGCACCTATTGAAGCCCATGAAGGTGTATTTTTACATTCGGTAAGGCTGTTTGAAACCGAGAATAACTCGGCTGAATATTTTGGTGATTAATTCTGAAAAATGATCGACAAAAACGATATCCCCGACAGGGGTGATGATATAAACGGTTACGAAAAGATTGACCGCTATAACCCCGAGTTAATAACCAGCTTGTCTGCCCATTACAAAGAGGTTTTAAAACAAATAGGCGAAAACCCCGAACGCGAAGGCTTATTAAAAACCCCTGAGCGTGTTGCCAAAGCAATGCTTTACCTTACCCATGGGTATGATCTGGATGCGAAAGAAATTTTAAGCTCAGCCTTATTTAAGGAAGAATACAGCCAGATGGTGGTGGTAAAGGACATTGAAGTTTACTCCATGTGCGAGCACCATATGCTGCCGTTTTTCGGCAAAGCGCATATTGCTTATATCCCTAATGGCTATGTTGTTGGCTTAAGCAAAATACCCCGCGTGGTTGATGCCTATGCCCGCCGCTTACAAGTACAAGAACGTTTAACTAACGAAATTCGCGATTGTATACAGGAAACACTGCAACCCATTGGCGTAGGCGTAGTTATTGAGTGTCGCCACCTGTGCATGTGCATGCGCGGCGTGCAAAAGCAAAACTCTGTAACAACAACGTCTGCCTTTACCGGCGGCTTTTTGCAGGAAAAAACAAGGGCAGAGTTTTTGCATTTGATATCGTCTAAACTAAGTTGAGCCCCCCGGCCCCCTAAAGGGGGTGGAATGGCTGATATATAATTAACTAAACTAATAACCTTTAAATTAATTCCCCCTTTAGGGGGTTAGAGGGCAAATGAAAGCATACATCTTCCCGGGGCAGGGCGCCCAGTTTGTAGGTATGGGCAAGGACCTGTACGAACGATCAGAAAAAGCACGTGAATTATTTGAGCAGGCTAATACCATATTGGGCTTCCGCATTACCGATGTAATGTTTAACGGTACTGATGAGGACCTGAAACAAACCAAGGTAACACAACCTGCTATATTTCTGCACTCTGTTATCCTGGCTAAAGTATTGGGTGATGATTTTAAACCGGATATGGTAGCCGGTCACTCACTTGGCGAATTTTCGGCCCTGGTTTCGGCAAACGCTTTATCATTTGAAGACGGCTTACGCCTTGTTGCGGCCCGCGCCAACGCCATGCAAAAAGCCTGCGAGATACAACCATCAACCATGGCGGCTATTTTGGGGTTGGATGATTTTACGGTTGAAGATATTTGCCAGCGCATAAGCGATGTAGTAGTACCCGCCAACTATAACTGCCCGGGCCAGCTGGTAATATCTGGCTCAATTGCCGGTGTTGACAAAGCTTGCGAACTAATGACCGAAGCAGGAGCAAAAAGGGCTATTAAATTAAATGTAGGTGGCGCTTTCCATTCGCCGCTAATGGAAGCCGCGCGTGTTGAGTTAGAACATGCCATTGTACATACTACCATCAATAAGCCAATTTGCCCTGTGTATCAAAATATAGATGCCAAACCCTATACAGACCCGGAGCAAATTAAACATAACCTGAACGCGCAACTTACCGGCGCGGTGCGCTGGACGCAAACGGTAATGCATATGCTGGAAGATGGCGCTACATCATTTACAGAAGTTGGACCGGGTACTGTTTTGCAGGGACTGGTTAAAAAAGTTAACCGGCAGATACCAACGGAAAGCGCAGAAATAGCACAATAAATAAAGAAGCCGCAAACTAAAGCGGCTTTTTTTTATTTAAGTGTGTAAGTTTACATCAATCAATTTCTACGTTTTGAGCTATTCGGCAAAAATACGGTTAATGCTATTATTGCTGGCGGGCAGCTTGCTGCTTACGGCACTAATTGTACACCGCACTTATACGCCGGATGCAAGCATGCGCGAAAGCGCAAAAGAGCTAGAGAGTAATCTGCATAAAAAGGAAGCATACATTTACGCTTTTATTGGTAATAAGCCCGATTTTAATAGCCTGAAAAACCTTGGTCAAAACGAGAAAGGCGGCCTAAAGTTGATCAATCAATTCACCACCGAAAAAGATATAAGGTTTGTAACCGTTAAGAATGGCACCGTGGAGTTTTGGAGCGGAGTTGAGGTTATTCCGCAAAAACCTTCGCGTATTAAAGAAGGTGTATCGTTTATTAAGGAATCAAACGGTTATTACGAAGCCATAAAAAAAACCGAGGGCAATTTTTCTGTCCTGTTTTTTATCCCTATAAAAACAACTTACGAGTTTCAGAACCGGTACCTGCAAAATACTTTCGCGCCTGGCCTTGTTGATGAGAAAAATATAGAGATAGCCGACTTTACCGATAAAAATGTTTATCCCGTTAGGAATGTCAATAAGGTCTACCTGTTTTCTGTTAAAGCAAAGCCCGGCGAGGTAAACTCCAGGTTATATTACGGAGAGGTTGTGCTTTGGCTGTTAACATTTATCGTGATGAGCATATTTATGCAAAACACCTGTAATTATTTGGCCCGAACAGGCTTTCCGGTTATAGCTTTAATACTTCTTGCCGTATTTATTATTGGTATACGTGGCGTAAATCTTTACTATAACTGGCCCAATTGCACTTTTAATATAGGCCTTTTTAATCCTAAACTTTTTTCGGCGGGGCCGGTCTTTCCATCCATCGGCGACCTTTGCATCAACATACTTTGCCTTAACTGGTATGTTGTATTCCTATATCAGCTGCGTCATAAATTACTCAAATTTATTCCCGATAATTTTTCAAGCTATGCTCTGTTAACAGGTTGTTTTACCCTGCTAATAATTACATCAACGGCGCTTTATCATCTGTTTTATGATCTGGTTATCAGGTCTGCCATAAGCTTTGATGTTAGCAACGTACTTAATCTTTCCATATTCAGCGTTTATGGGCTGCTTATGCTTTGTTTCAGCTTCTTAATATTTTCATTATTAATAGAGATTGCTATAAGTATATGTGTGCAATTGCCCATACCGCGTAAGCATCAATTGATATTTTTAATTAGTGGCGCGTGTGTTTGTACTATAGCATGGGCACTGCAATATCATCAATTTACCCTATTTTACTTTTTGTGGGCCGGCATTGCCATAGCAAGGGGATATGCCCATTTCTATCATCAGGGTAAGCTGAATTATAGATCGTTAGCGGTTATCATATTTATATGTTCGTTCATATCAGCGCTCTCTCTTACCAAATTTGAAAAAGAAAAAGAGGGCATTACCCGGCGCATGCTGATAAAAAAACTGGAAACGCCCGACGACGCTACAGCTGATACGCTATTTAGAAAAATTGAAAATAAAATAGTTGCAGACCCGATTGTAATAGATTTTTTCTCTGCCAGCCACCCGGATAATGATCATATAAAAAACTATTTTCAAAAGCGTTACTTTGATGATTACCTTTCAAAATACGACCTCACCATACACGCGTATGATACCGCCGGGCAGCCTATAGATGGTGATAAGAGCTATCCGTTTGAAACCTTTACCGACCTGGTACAGTACAGTTCATTTAAGGTATCCAACTTTTTTTACCGGCAACAAGGTATCGGTGTTTTAGACTATTTCGCTATTCTTCCGATAGCTAAAAATGGCGAGTCTATTGGGGTAATAGTTGCAAGGCTGGGAGCAAACACATTTTACAGCGGCGATTATTTTCCTGCTTTATTGGCCGCCGGTACGTTTACGGGCGACAATGATTTTAAAAATTACTCATACGCCCTGTATTCAGACAACAAACTGTCATCGCAAAGCGGGCCTTACGTTTATAACCTTAAAAATGACACCCTATCTGGTTTTAACACCGGGTCTTCAAACGAGAACGAACAAACTACTACCAGCATAAACAACACCTGGTATAACCCAATTGATAGTTACAGTCATTTTGTTTACAAACCTAAAGCACGGGATCTGATAGTTGTAAGTAAAGAAGAGCGGCCGCTATTTAACATTATTACATCGCTAACCTTCTTCTTTATAATACTGCTGGTATTTAGCCTGGTAGTGATGTTATCAGTATGGGCGTGGACACGTGTTAAATTTTTAACTATAACCAATGATAAAATAAAATGGGGCCTACGGCTCAATTTTGATAAGGTGCTTTATAAAACACGCATTCAGCTTTCTATGGTGTCAGCTGTTGTAATAACGCTTCTACTGGTGGGCGCGGTAACTTACGCGTCAATAAGCACACAATATCAAAGTCAGCAAGACAAAATGATACGGGATAAAATAGTGCGAATAACAAGTACTATTGAGAATGCGCTTAATGATTTTGTATACAACACCAACGAAGAAAAACAAATAGCCTTAGATGGCCTTGCAGAATCATACGCTACCGACCTGACCATATTTAAGCAAAATGGCCATGTTGAGGTAACTACACGCCCACGCATTTACGAGGCCGGCCTGGTAGCCGACAGAATGGACCCACGTGCTTTTATACACCTAAATAAATTACAGCGCTCTGAATATATTAACGAAGAAACTATTGGCCAGCTTAAATATAAGGCCGTATACGCGCCAATAAGGGATAATGTAAAAAACGAAACAGCAGCTTACCTGCAACTGCCCTACTTTGCCAACGAACTGGATTATAGGGAACGTATTGGCGCTTTGCTCAATGTAATGATCAATATTTACGCGTTCATTTTTATAGCCATTGGTTTCTTCGCGGTAATTATTGCCAGGCAGATAACGTATCCGCTAAACTTTATACAGCAAAGTTTAAGTAAAACCATTTATGGCCAGAAAACTGAACCCATTATATGGAAACGCGATGACGAAATAGGAACGCTGATAAGCGAATACAACAAAATGATAGCGGCGCTTGAGCAAAGCGCGCAAAAACTGGCGCAGTCTGAAAGAGAAAGCGCCTGGCGCGAAATGGCTAAACAGGTTGCCCACGAAATTAAAAATCCATTAACACCGCTTAAACTCGGGCTTCAGCTTCTGGAGAAATCATGGCGGGAAAAAGACGCGCGGTTTGATCAAAAGTTTGAACGCTTTAGTAAATCTTTTGTAGAGCAGATAGAAAGTTTAGCATCCATAGCATCAGAGTTTTCGGCATTTGCCAAAATGCCGGATACGCGCATGTCAAAGTTCAATATTTTTGATGTTTTGAGCCAGGCAGTCGTCATCTTTAAACAGATGGATAATTTTACCATAGGATATAGCGTGCCCGAAGAGCCATTTATTGTTTTTGCAGATCGCGACCAGTTATTACGTTGCTTTAATAACCTGCTAAAAAACTCAATTGAAGCCACCCCGCCAGACAGACCCGGCTTTGTTGAGATAAATTACGAAACCAGCGATAAAAACATCCTTTTTATGATAAAGGATAATGGTAACGGTATACCGGAGAATATGCGCGAAAAAATATTCGAGCCCAACTTTACTACAAAAAGTTCCGGTACCGGCTTGGGTCTGGCCTTTGTAAAAAATTCGATTGAAAACGCCGGCGGAAAGGTGTGGTTTGAGACAAAAACCGGCCAGGGAACCACATTTTACCTTAATTTCCCTATAGCGACGTAATATATAACCTGCGTTATAAATATAAGCCCTTGTGGTACAATAGCGTTTGTATACTATTATGTAGTATATTTGCGTTAAAACCAATTTTAATTTAAACGGCAGTATATTTAAATGAGATTTTTTTTACTACTTGCGTGCTGCGCGATAAGCCTTAACACATCAGCTCAGTTTTGGAAAAAAAAGGTAAGATATGCTGCAATTGAGTCTGCCAAATCTGCGCCTGCCCCTCAATTTGCTACCCCCGCTTTAAATCTTAAAAGTAACGTTGTCTATATTAATTATTATATACAACCTGTGTTTGATTTTGACCTGATGGAACAGGCCGTGCTTAAGGAAGCAAAACACAATATGCGCTACCGCGAGTATCAACAGGCCAGCCATAGTTTTACAGATCTGGCAGGTTTATATTTACTCCACAACAGGTTTTCTGAGGCTAAATGGTACCTGCTGCAAAGCATCTCGCTTTCTAACAACGCTAATCTTAAAATAGCCAACCTGTTAACGCTTGCAGGCATAAAAACCGATCTGGGCGAGGCTGCACTTGCAAAAACCGATCTTCAGGAAGCGCGTATGCTGGCCAGTGCCAATGGTTTAAAAGCCGATGTTATTGAAATTGACAGACGCCTGCTTGCGCTTAACAACAGCAAGCCCCTGATAGTGAAGCCTGAACTGCGTTACTCTGAAGCCGTAGAAGCTGCCGCGCGAAAAAAAACTACGCTTAAGGCCCTGTAAATCTAAGCGGATAGGTATTTGTTAAAATACGTTAAAAAAAACACCCTGTTTAATCTTATGCTTATATTTATATAGTTATCGAACTAAACCAATTGTTCTTTATGATAAGTTAATGAGTTAGTTAATACAAAAGAGAAAGCCCCACGCTTTCTCTTTTGCTTTTAAAAAAGTGCTGAATACTAAACATACTTGCCGTTGCGGTGTTTATCTATTAGAAAACAACAAACACGTTATGACAATAGCTCAAGATACCACACCTGCCGAAAAAGATGGTAAATACAAGTTTACACTCAATTATTCAGGACGCGAAGTTTCCTGCCAGGTAGAAAAAGAACAACAAATGCTGCACGTTATTATTGACGATAACCTAAGCGCCGAACTGAGGATAAATAGTGACGGCACAGTTACCCAAGTTGAAGGCTCATCAATACCAGACTCAAGCATTGACTATATCAAGAAGCAGGTTTTAGGCCATAATTAATCAGGATAATACCTCTTCCAATACTTCGTGCGAACGGATGCTACCGAAATTTTCGGTATGCAAGGCGTAATAATCAAGTAGTTTTGTAATCAGGTGGCGGCGGTCTTCATTATTAATTTTAAGGCCCGCCGCGCTGCTAAACCCCACATTTAGTAAACTGCTGAATATTTGCGTATACGGCTGCGAAATGAACTGTAATCCATCCGGTTTGTATTTGTTAAATGTTCCGTTCTTCAGATCAAAATAATCAGCTTCACCGGCCATGTATCTGTCAGGATAAAAACCAAGGTAGCGGGTTAAATTCACCAAAAATACCAGGTGAAAATTCGCCAGCCCATCGGTTTGATTATCCAGCCACTCAACCGCGCTAAATAAAAAATCAAACAGGTTTTCGTCGGCAGTTTGCTGTTTTACGGTTTTATATAGCACCTCGTTTAAAAACATGGCAATGCTGCTTTTAACAATATCATAAGGTATGGTTTGCAACAGGGGCGAGCTTTTTAGTTCTGCCACGCGCTGTATGCCCCCGGCATTTTTATGATATACCACCATATCCAGCAAGTGCAATGGCTGCAGCATATTACGGCTTATTTTGGCCTTCGCTTTTTTTACACCGTTGATAATATAGGATTGCAATCCGAATTTTTCGGTAAACACCTGCACAATAACGCTGCTCTCGCCGTAGTCAGTAGTTTTTAAAACAATGCCCCTGGTTTTATGCAGCATGATGAAAGCAGGTTTTTACTTCATCTCCTCTTGAATGGCTCTTAAAAGCTCATTGGGGTGTTGCGAGCCGATGATATAAACAAGGCCGTCTCTGTCTGTCAAATAAATAGCATCCCTGCCGGCAGCGTAAAATCTGATAAAACCTTTAGAGTGAAGGTTATAAACCGGATTGTTAAAAAGGTATCTGCTGTAAGGGGCCTTTTCAACTTTTATAATACCATTAAGATCTACCTTAACAAGGCGTGTTGTCCATAAGCCGTTAAGCAGCACACTTTTATTCTGAACCCTTGTTCTGAAATGAAGCAGGAAGCCCATAATGATGGATATTATTATAATAGCGAAACCCACTACCGCAAGTAAATTCCCTGTATCCTCGCGCTCATCCGTAAAAACATAGGCGGCAAAGCAAAACATGGCCAGCACCAAACGTATGGTTATCGGGATAAATTCGCGTCCCAAATATTGCTTTTCTGTAAATACTGTTTTCTCGCTCATATTTTTTAGTGTGTCTTACCCGCTCATAGTTTCGCCAGCGGGTCAATCGGCAACAGTTCGAATATAGTTACTTTTTTGGTGTTATCTGTTACTTTATAGCGCTCATCGGGCCGGTAGCCGGCAATCCATATAATATCGCCATTCGCATTTATTAGCAGCGGGATAGTTTTTTTTAGATGCAGCGGTATTTTCTGGTCTACAAAAAAATCGCTTACCTTTTTCTTCCCCTTCATTCCCAACGGGTAAAAATGATCGCTCTGGCGCCAATACCGCAATAATAACGGAAACTCCAATTTTTCGGTATCAACAGATACGGCCAAAGGGTTGTTTTTTATTATAACCGCCTCATCAGCCTTACTAATAGTCAGTTTAAATGTGCCATGTATCAAACCGCTATCGGTATCCGCTATAAAAACCGAAGGAACTTCCTGAATTTTCCGGGTGAGCACCAAAACTCCTCTATCAAGCACCAGCAGGTAACCAAAGGGCGTTTCAAATTTTCTGCCTGCATGTTTGTTAAGGCTGGCAATTACATCATCAACCTGATGTTCGCTAAAACCGTACGCCTGTAGTAATTTAAAAAGCAATAGCCGCTGCGGCACCAGTTGCTTTACCTCATCAACAGCTATATGTATCTCTGTACCGCGATGAGAAAACAGCTTTTGCCTTACCTCTTCTACTTTTAGTTCAAGCAATTGTTCAAGCTCTTTAAAATGCCTTATATTATTCTCAAACGTTTGCTCAAGCGATGGGTTGAGTTCTTTTAAAGGAGCTATAACCACGTGGCGTATTTTATTACGCGCGTATTTTACTGACGCGTTGGAGCTATCTTCAACGTAGTCCAGGTTATTTTCGGTAACTATCTGCTCTATTTCACTTCGTGTAAAACAAAGCATGGGCCTAACCAGGTTTCCGTTTTTAGGTAAAATACCATGCATGCCCGCAATGCCTGTACCGCGAACCAGGTTTAACAATATTGTTTCAACTGTATCGTTCTGATGGTGCGCCAGCGCAATGCAGGTGTAGTTATCCCGAAGGGCCACTTGTTCAAAAAATTCATAACGCAGCTCGCGGGCAGCCATTTGAATAGAGATCTTACGCTCGGCGGCATAATGTTGCGTATTAAACCATGCCGGGCAAAAGGGAGTCTGATAATGGAGAGCTAATTTATGGCAAAACTCCTGGTCGGCATCAGCCTCGGGCCGGAGTTGAAAATTGCAATGCGCTATAGTAAATTTATATCCTGCAGCGTTAAGCAGATGCACCATGGCTACAGAATCAATACCACCGCTAACGGCTACCAGCAAATTGCTGTCGCGGGTAAAGAGGTGGTTTTTTTTAATAAAATCTGTAAAGCGTTTAAGTGGCAGCATTCATCAAAATTATTAATTTAATAACCCCCCGCAAAAAACTAATTTTGCCAAGTGAGTAAATACGTTTTAAGTCTCCTGTTATTGTTTATTACCTGCACCGCTATGGCGCAAAGGCCGGGCACGTCAAGGGTTACGCTTTTGGGGTCAGATTCTGCCAGTGTTGCCACCAAAAGGAATGGCAAACCTGCAATGAAATTCTACAGAGGATCTTTCAGGCAGGATTATTCTACGCTTACAGCAGATAGTTCGTTGTTTTATTATGATGATAACATGGTAGACTCTTATGGCCATGTTATCATAAACCAGGGCGATACGCTGCACATTTTTGCGGATAAACTGCATTATGATGGCAATACAAAATTAGCCACGTTAACCGGTAATGTTAAAATGGTGGATAAAGACGCCACTTTAACAACCGACTTTTTCACCTACAATACGGCTACCAAGTTTGGCACTTATACCGGCGGGGGCAAGCTTTTTAATAAAGACAATACATTAACCAGCAAAAACGGCTATTATTTAGCGGGCAGCCGCGACGCGTATTTTAGGTATAACGTAATTTGCACTACCCCCGATGCTATTATCCGGACGGATACCTTGCGATATAACTCCGGCAGTCGCATCTCCTGGTTTTACGGGCCCACAACTATTACCGGCACCAAAGACAAGGATGTGCTGTATACCGAAAACGGGCGCTATGAAACCCAAACCGAGCAGGCTTTTTTCGGCAAAAAAAATCTGTACACCCAAGGCAGCAAAACACTAAAAGGCGACAGTCTTTTTTATGATAGGTTGAAAGGCTATGGCCGCGCGGTTAAAAATGTGGTATTTGATGATAAAGAGCAGCATGCCACTGTAAAGGGCCATTTGGGCGAGTATTATAAGGACGCCGAAACTGCTAAAATTACGCAAAACCCTTATGTTGTTTTTGTAACGCAGGATAGTTCTAAAAGTAAGGTCCCCGCCGATTCTGTAATCAAAACCATAGCTAAAGATTCATTATCTGCGGCAAAAAAAGGTGTCGCTATAAAAAAAACCGCACTTGCTGTTACATCAGCAAATTCAAAATCGGTACCTAATCAAATTACCGCCGCTAAGCCTACTTTAAAAGCGGTAACCGATTCTGTTATAAAAAGCGCGAGCGCAGCAAAAATACCTGCTGCAGCCAATTTAACCTTAAAAGCCGTTACCGATACGGTTATGAAGGCGGCGCAGCAAAAAGGCAACGCACCACCAAATAAAGCTGTATCTAACCAAAAGGCAAATCCTAATGCAATTGCCTTAAAAGACTCCGCTGCACTACAGCCAACGGCCAAAGTAGACTCTATGTATATGGGTGCCGATACCATTATTACGCGTGTTATTACTGTAAAACAGGAACGGGAGATGAAACTGGCGCGCTATCTTTTAGACAACCCTGACACAGCCGCTGCAAGAAGGCCAAAAAGCGTAATGTTAACCAAAGCCACTTTACCAAAGGTTTTAAAAATTACGCCTCCGTCTTTTCCAACAGACACCAGCTTTATACACCCCGATTTTTTTGGGGCACCAGTTAAACCTGCAGCTAAGCCTGTAGTAAAGGCCCCGGCGCCAAAAAGCCCCGTTAACACAAAGCCTGCCGCAACAAAGGCAGTTAAAATTGATTCGGTAGCGTTAAAGGCTAAGATGCTAAGTGATACTGCAAAGGTGCGTATTATTATAGGATACCATGCCGCCAAAATATTCAAGTCTGACCTGCAGGCTAAAGCCGACTCAATATATTACAGCAGCAGCGACTCTACCATACGGCTTTTTGTTAACCCTATAATATGGACGCAGGGATCGCAATTAACGGGCGATACCATTGCCTTGCAAATGAAGAACAGAAAAATTGACAACATTGATCTGTTTCCGAACGGCTTTATTGTAAATATTGAAAAAAACGACTCGCTGCATTTTAACCAGGTGAGCGGGAAAAAGATACATGGCACTTTTAAAGACAGCCGCCTTAATACCATGGAGGTGAACGGCAATGCGGAGACCATTTATTTTAACCGCGATTCTGTTAAAAATGTAGTTACAGAAATGGCGCATGAAATAGCCAATATTATAAAAGCCCGTTTTAAAAATGGCAAACTTGGCCGCGCAAATACCTACGGAAATACCGAAATGAAGGCGAACGCCATAAACAAGGTTAAGGATGACGACAAAATTTTAAAAGGATTTATCTGGAAACCCCAGGAGCGCCCAAAAACTAAAGAGGATATTACAGGCATAGCCGGCAAGCCCAATGCGCCTGTGGTAGCAGTTAAACCATCCGGCGGCAAAAAAGCAACCGCGCCACCCGCGGCAACTAAGGGCACAGGCAAAGAAACGCCGGTAAAACCAGGCACGGATAAGCCGGCAACTACGCCGGTTAAAGACGCCGCGCCACCTAAGCAGGTAGTTTATGATGTGATAATAAGTAATTGAGGCAGCTGGCAAAAGTGTATACAACTATTGGTTGTATTGGGCTTTTTCAATACAATTTTGCAATAAACTAAATAATTAACCTGTTATTTATCAGAATATTGCGAAAAAGTGTATACAAACTACAAAGGGTTAAGTGGCTGTATACGGCTACACCTTTTATCAATAAAAGTGCACCATTTTACGTATTTTTCTTCAAAAACTCCACCAGCTTTTCAACCGCCCTTCCTCTATGACTTATCGCATTTTTTTGCGCGAGGCTCATTTCGGCAAAAGTAATATTATATCCATCTGGTTGGAAAACAGGATCGTATCCAAAACCATCCTTACCTGATAATTCGGTGCGTATGCTACCATTAACGGTCCCCTCAAAAAAGTGCTCCTCCCCATTCCATATCAGCGAAATAACGGTTATAAACCTCGCGTTCCTGTTAGGATTGTCTGCCAGTTGCGTAAGCACTTTGCCATTGTTAGCAGCGTGATTTCCATGCTGCCCCGCGTACCTCGCCGAGTAAACACCCGGCTCTCCATTCAGGGCGTCAATTTCAAGGCCACTATCATCAGCAAAACAATTTATATGGTACTTACTATTTATAAAATGGCTTTTAATAGATGCGTTATCTTTAAATGTTGAGCCTGTTTCGTCAATATCACCGTGGCAGCCAATGTCGTTTAAGCTTAAAAGTTTTATCTTTCCAGCCACAGCAGCCTGCACCTCGGCAAGTTTATGGGCATTATTGGTGGCAAATACTAATTGCTGCATGGGTTAAAGATTTTTCATTTGCTCCCAAAAGGCGCGCTTGTTATCAGTATTCTCCATCATGTCGTCAAAGCAAAAGCTCAATAAGGTATTGCGTCCGCCTATAGCCTGCGAATGATTAAACTGTGGCTCTTCCATGCCAACAGGGATCGCCTTATGGCCCAGGATAAGCAGTTTTTCTGGACTGAAATGGTTAGTTAGCGTGTTTATATCGGCATCGTTTCTGGCCATATTCAAAATCGCCACATCATCTGTTTGATAGCCCTTTCGGGAAAGAATTGCTTCCAGAGCAGTAAAATGTACAGCATATATAGCCTCGTGATCGGGATAGTGCGTCAAAATCAAAAATTTCTTCCTGTTTTTTCCCTCGTAGTTGAAGCTAAAAGGCACGCTTTCAGCTTCCTTAACAACTTTTTTACTTTCAACCTCTTTATCGTGGGGTAGCAAATAGATATCTTCGTTTATTATGAACCGAAACGCGGCAGGGTCTTCTACTTTCACTTTTAACAAATTTTAACCAAAAATAGTTAAAGTGTTTGAAGCTTTATCGGCATATTCGCACAATTATAAATCTGCACTATCTTTGCGCTCCGTTTGCGCGTTGTTGTAGGGAATAAGATTTGCCAAAAAATGGCGTTTGTTATACGGATTTGTTGCAGTAGGTACATATTAATTTTTACATGAGAAAGATAACATTAGTAATTATAGGTTTTGTTTTGTTTACCACAGCCGCCAGCGCTCAAAAACAAGTGCTGGATAAGATTGTGGCAACCGTGGGGGGCAATATTATTTTAAAATCAGATCTAGATCTTCAATACTCGCTTTACTTGTCTAACGGCAACCCGCCTAATGAGGATATTAAGTGCACGCTGTTGCAATCTATCCTTTCGCAAAAGCTGCTTAACCACCAGGCGCAAATAGATAGTATTGAGGTAAAAAATGATGATGTTGATAACGAGATAGACCGCCGCATGCGCCGCAGTATTCAACAAGCCGGTGGCGAAGCCAACTTAGAAAAGTTTCTTAACAAATCATTAGTACAATATAAGGACGAGATTCGTGGTGAAATTAAGGAGGGTATGCTGGCCGAGAGGATGCGTGCTAAAATAACTGAAAAGATCAATATCACTCCGCAGGAGATAAAGAAGTTTTTTGATGCTATACCAAAAGATAGTTTGCCAACTTTTAACAAAGAAGTAGAGGTAGGCCAAATTGTTATTGATCCGAAACTATCAAAGGAAGAAAAAGAAGATTCGCGAAAAAAAGCACAGGATTTGTTAGAGAGATTTAAAAACGGCGAAGATTTTGCCACCCTTGCCAAACTTTACTCGCATGATCTTGCTTCTGCCAGAGAAGGTGGCGACCTGGGCTTTGGCGACCGGACGGGTTACGTAAAAGAGTTTTCAGCCTGGGCCTTTAAACTTAAAGCAGGCGAGACATCGCCGGTGTTTGAAAGCGATTTTGGATTTCACTTTTTACAGGTTATTGAACGCAGGGGCGAGAACGTACATGCACGCCATATATTGATTATGCCCAAAATAACCGAGGCAAGCGTTAAACGTGCGCAGACCAAAGCCGACTCTATTTACAAAGTAATAATGGATAGCAAAGGAAAGGGAGAATACTTTGCAAGTGCGGCAAATGTTTTTTCTGACGATAAGGAAACCAAGTATAGTGGTGGTATGCTGTTAAATCCGGATAACGTTGAGGTGCGTACCACTTTTATTCCTACTAACCGCCTTGATCCGCAGGTTGCTTTGGTAATTGACACTATGAAAGTAGGGGCAATTTCAAAAGCCCAATTATATACTGACCCAAATACGGGTAAAGCCAGTTATCGTGTTTATTACCTTAAATCGGTAACTGATGCCCATAAGGCTAACCTGGAACAAGACTACCCTAAAATAAAGGCCATGGCTAACTCTAACAAAATGAACCGGGTGATGAGCGAGTGGTTTGAGAAAAAAAGAAAAGAAAACTATATAAAAATAGATAAGCAATACCAGCAATGTCCGCAATTGCAAGGCTGGTCAACTGTAACAGCTTCAATCAAATAAACCCAAAAACCCTTAACATTATGCAACACCGATCTGACGTAGAGGCCGCCGATGCCTTAAAACAAGCGTACCAGCAAATACGAACAGAAATAGGTAAAGTTATAGTGGGACAGGACGAAGTTGTTAAGTTTATACTCATTTCCATTTTCAGTAACGGGCACTGCTTATTAGTGGGTGTACCCGGTTTGGCAAAAACCTTACTGGTGCAAACTGTATCGCAGGTGCTTGACCTTGATTTTAACCGTATTCAGTTTACTCCAGATTTAATGCCATCTGACATTATTGGCGCCGAGATACTGGGTGAAGACAGAAATTTTAAATTTATCCCGGGCCCGGTGTTTTCCAACATCATCCTGGCCGACGAGATAAACCGCACCCCGCCAAAAACACAGGCAGCTTTGTTAGAGGCCATGCAAGAAAAATCTGTTACAGCAGCGGGTGTTACCCATAAGCTGGCGCAACCATTTTTTGTGTTAGCTACGCAAAACCCTATTGAACAAGAAGGTACATATCCACTACCAGAGGCGCAACTGGATAGGTTTATGTTCAAAGTATCGCTTGATTATCCATCATTTGCAGAAGAAGTTCAGGTGGTACGCAATACCACCAGCACCTTAAAGCAGGAAGTTACCAAGCAGCTTAATGCTGAACAAATAATATATTTTCAGCAGTTGGTACGTAATATCCCTGTTGCTGATAACGTGCTGGAGTATGCCGTTAAACTGGTAGCTAAAACCCGTCCCGGTGGCGAGTTCGCTGCTCCGCAGGTTCAACGCCTGCTTAACTGGGGTGCAGGTCCGCGTGCATCACAGTATTTAATATTAGGCGCAAAATGCCATGCCGTGCTAAGCGGAAAGTATTCGCCGGATATTGAGGATGTACAAGCCGTAGCAAAACCTATTTTAGGTCATCGTATAGTACGTAGCTACCACGCCGAGGCAGAAGGCCTTTCTACTGATGATATTGTAGCACAGTTGTTTTAATAAGTACTGATAAATCTATTCCGCCAATCAACCTCACCGGGTACATTCTGGTTAAGTTGATTGGTTTTTTTGTTTTAATAATTTTTCTGTTGAGGACAGCTAAATCTTTCCTGCAAAATATCCTTCCATCCCCCTTGCAAATAAAAGTTTAAACCGTATCTTTGCAGTCCCTAAAAAGTGGGGTTAAATAAACATTTTATTAAATTAATTTAAAGCAAGTGAATACGTTAAGTTACAAAACTGTCTCTGCCAACAAAAAAACCGTTAACAAACAGTGGGTTGTTGTTGACGCTGAAGGCGAGATCCTGGGGCGCTTGTCTACAAAGATCGCAATGATCATTCGTGGAAAAAACAAGCCTGAATTTACCCCAAACGTAGACTGTGGTGATAATGTAATAGTTATCAACGCAGACAAGGTAAAGCTTACCGGAAACAAATTTAGCGACAAGCAATATGTTTCTTACACCGGTTATCCGGGCGGTCAGCGTTTCATTTCTCCTAAGGAGTTAATGGCAAAACATCCAACGCGCGTAATTGAAAAAGCAGTGCGTGGTATGTTACCTAAAAATCGTTTGGGCAAAGCATTGTTTGGCAATTTGCATGTATATGCCGGTGCCGAGCATCCTCATGCAGCACAAAACCCAAAAGCTATTTAATCATTAACTAAGGAAAAAGAAAAATGCCAACAACTAACACTTCAGGCAGAAGAAAAACCGCCGTTGCACGTATCTACCTTACTGATGGTAGCGGTGCTATTACCGTTAACGGTAAAGATTACAAAGAATATTTCCCAACATTGCCATTGCAATACATTGTTACTCAATCAACAGAAGTATCTGGCTCAGCCGGATTATATGATGTTAAAGTAAACGTTGCAGGTGGTGGTGTTAAAGGACAGGCAGAAGCCGTTCGTTTAGCTATTGCTAAAGCTATTGTTGAACTTGATGCTGATAAGAAACCTGCGCTACGCGCCAAGGGCTTAATGACACGCGACATGCGTATGGTTGAGCGTAAAAAACCAGGACGCAAGAAAGCACGTAAGAGATTCCAATTCAGTAAACGTTAAAATTTTAAGGAGAACAACACAATGGCAAGAACAACATATGACGAGTTACTGGATGCTGGTGTACACTTTGGGCACCTTACCCGCAAATGGGATCCGAAAATGTCTCAATACATTTTCATGGAGCGCAACGGTATACACATTATCGATTTAAATAAAACCTTATCAAAGGTTGAAGAAGCTGCTGCAGCTATAAAACAAATTGTAAAATCAGGCCGCAAAGTATTATTCGTAGCTACTAAGAAACAAGCTAAGGATATTGTAGCTGAGTATGCAAAAGGTGTAAACATGCCTTTCATCACCGAGCGTTGGTTAGGTGGTATGTTAACCAACTTTGCTACTGTACGCAAGTCAATCAAAAAGATGTCAAACATCGATAAATTGACTAAAGACGGTACTTACAGCAACCTTTCTAAAAAAGAAAGACTGATGATACAGCGTGAGCGTATTAAATTGGAAAGCTTATTAGGCGGTATTGCCGATCTGAACCGCTTACCTGCTGCGCTTTTCCTTATCGACGTTAAAAAAGAGCACATCGCTGTTTCTGAAGCATTAAAGTTAAATATCCCAACCTTTGCAATGGTTGATACTAACTCTGATCCTTCAAACATTGACTTCCCTATCCCTGCGAATGATGACGCTACCAAATCAATTTCATTGATCACCGGTATCATAATAAAAGCTATTGAAGAAGGTTTAGACGAGCGCAAACGCGAGAAAGACGACGAAGCTGAAAAAGAAGCTGCACAGGCTAAAGCGAAAGCTGATGCTCCTGAAGTTGCAGACAGATCTGCTGCTGCAGGCGAAGGCAAAAGAGCACGTAAAGGTGCTGTTGAAGCTACTGCCGCTGTAGAAGACGATGCACCTGCTGCTGAAGGCTCTGAAGAATAATTATTAAAGAGTTGTAAGTTGTGAGTTATGGGTTGTAAGTTTTTACACCTATAACTTTCAACTTGCAACTTTCAACTTTTAAAACATAAATACAAAATGTCTACAGTACAAATATCTGCCGCTGATGTAAACAAATTACGCCAGCAAACCGGTGCCGGTATGATGGATTGCAAAAAAGCCTTGACCGAAACTAACGGCGACTTTGAAGCAGCCATTGACTTTTTAAGAAAAAAAGGCGCTAAAGTAGCTGCCAGCCGTCAGGATCGCGAATCAAACGAAGGCGTGGTAATTGCGCGCACATCTGCTGATGGAAAACGCGGTGTTATTATTGAGCTGAACTGCGAAACAGACTTTGTTGCTAAAAATGCTGAATTTGTTGCTTTTGCTAACGGCATTGCTAACGAAGCGGTGGAGCAAAATCCAAAATCATTAGAGGAGTTAAACCAATTGTCTATTGACATTGAAAACTCACGCCCTACTATAGCTGAAGCCTGCATTGAAAAAACAGGTAAAATTGGCGAGAAAATAGGCGTATCTAAGTTTGAAGTAATTGAAGGCGAAAAAGTTGTAGCTTACATACACGGTAACTTCCGTTTAGGTGTATTGGTTGGCTTAAGTACTGATGTTGCCGGTGCTGACGAAGCAGGTAAAGACGTTGCTATGCAAATTGCTGCAATGAACCCTGTTGCTGTTGATAAAGACGGCGTTGATGCTACGGTTATTGAGCGTGAGTTAGAGATAGCTAAAGAACAAATTCGTGCTGAAGGCAAACCAGAAGAAATGGTTGAAAAAATTGCTGCCGGCAAACTGAATAAGTTTTACAAAGACTCAACCCTGTTAAACCAGGAGTTTGTTAAAGATTCATCAAAAAGTGTTGCACAGTTTTTAAGCAGCATTGATAAGGGCCTTACGGTAACCGCCTTTAAGCGGGTAGCTTTAGGAGCTTAATTATTTTATCCCCCTCGTTTACACGAGGGGGTTTTTTTTTGCCATAGCCCCACCCAACCCTTGCCGGTAGGGAGGGCTTTTTAATGAGCGGTTTGAAGTCTCCCCTTTCAGGCGGAGATCCAGAGGGGGCTGCTTAACAAATACGACATAAAATTTTAACAGTAACATTAATTCTATATTTTTGGTAAACCCAACATCTATATGAAATACAAAAGAATCCTTCTAAAACTTAGTGGAGAGTCGTTAATGGGCGACCAGCAATATGGCATTGATAACAAGCAGGTTTTACAATATGCCCAGGATATTAAAAGTGTACGTGAAAAAGGGATAGAGATAGCAATAGTTGTTGGAGGAGGTAATATTTTCAGGGGATTAAGTGCAGAAAAATCAGGCATGGACCGGGCTCAGGCCGATTATATGGGCATGCTGGCAACCGTAATAAATTGCATGGCGCTGCAAAATGCTTTAGAAACCGTTGGTGTGGAAACTCGTTTGCAATCGGCCATTAAAATGGAGCAGGTATGCGAACCCTATATTCGTCGCAGAGCTATGCACCATTTAGAGGAGGGAAAAATTGTAATATTTGGCGCAGGTACCGGCAATCCTTATTTTACTACCGATACAGCTGCATCTTTACGTGCTATTGAGATAAAGGCCGACGTTGTTTTAAAGGGAACCCGTGTTGATGGTATTTATACTGCTGATCCGGAGAAAGACCCAACCGCAACCCGCTTTGACGAAATATCTTTTCAGGAAGTGTATGATAAAGGCCTTAATGTAATGGATATGACGGCTATTACGCTTTGCCAGGAAAACAATTTACCCATTATTGTTTTTGACATGAACAAAGAAGGCAACTTTATGAAGATAGCCAGCGGCGAACAGATTGGTACTTTGGTAAAGTAAGCTATAGATTCAAGAGCCAAGATTCAAGAAACAAGATGAATATCCGGACTAAATTGCCTTGATTGTTGACTCTTGCTTCCTGACTCTCACAGAAATTCATATTTTTGAAAAAAAATAAATACAGCAATGAGCGAACTCATTAAAAAACAGGTAAACGACGCTAAGGCCGCTATGGATAAGGCAATAGCGCATACTGATAATGAACTAAATAAAATACGTGCAGGCAAGGCTAGCCCATCTATGCTTGATGATATTGTGGTAGATTACTACGGTAGCCCTACCCCTCTTAGTCAGGTAGGTAGCGTTAACACACCCGATGCCCGCACTATTGTGGTACAGCCTTGGGAAAAATCATTATTGGGGCTTATTGAAAAAGCAATTATGGAAGCCAATTTGGGCGTAAATCCTCAGAATGACGGCATCATTATCCGCATTAATGTACCACCGCTTACTGAAGAGCGCCGTCGCGATTTGGTTAAAAAAGCAAAAGCCGAAGCTGAAAGTGGCAAAATTGGTATCCGCAACATCCGTAAAGATGCCAACGAGAAAATACGTAAGCTAAAATCAGAAGGCGTATCAGAAGATGAGATGAAAACCGGCGAGGGCGAGATTCAAAAACTGACCGATGCTTTCATTATAAAAGTAGATCAGCTATCTGATGCTAAAGAAAAAGATATCATGACCGTGTAGTTTAACTGCATTGTCAAATTAAAAGGGAATGAGCTACTTAGCCATTCCCTTTTTTTATGTTTGCACATATAATTTATGAATATACTCTTATCCTATCTTAAAGAACATAAATGGACGGTTGCGCTGGCACTTGCCCTTGCCGGTATTAACATCGGATTTTCGCTTGTTGATCCCCTAATAACCGGGAAAATACTGGACAATTACATACTGCCCGCTGATAGCGCAACAGTAACATACGAATACCGTTTACACGGTGCCCTGCTGATGGTTGGTTTAGCGGTTGGCGCTGCCATGGTATCGCGTATAGCAAAAAACTTTCAGGATTATTTTACCAATATAGTGGTGCTTAAAACAGGCGCGCAAATGTATAGCGATGGTCTAAAACACTCTTTAGAACTACCTTACCAGGTTTTTGAGGACCAGCGCAGCGGCGAAACCCTGGGCATTTTACAAAAGGTAAGGCAGGATTGTGAAAAGTTTATCACCTCTTTTATAAGCGTACTATTTGTAAGCCTGGTAGGGATGGTTTTTGTTATTGTTTATTCGCTAAAAGTAAACTACCAGGTTACGTTGGTATATTTTACTGCCATACCTGTTATAGCGATTGTAAGTACTTTATTAAGTAAGCGAATAAAAAAGATCCAGAAAAGCATTGTTTCTGAAACTACAGCGCTGGCGGGATCCACAACCGAATCATTAAGAAACATTGAGCTGGTTAAAAGTCTTGGCCTGGCTAAACAAGAAATAGACCGGCTAAATAAAACTACCTACAAAATACTCGACCTTGAACTCAAGAAAGTGAAGTTTGTGCGTAGCATGAGCTTTATACAAGGTACCACGGTTAACCTGGTGCGCAGTGTAATGATAGTTGTGTTATTGATGCTGATATTTAAGCACACGTTAACGCCCGGTAATTACTTTCAGTTTTTGTTCTATTCGTTCTTCCTGTTTAATCCACTACAGGAGCTGGGCAACGTGATACAATCATGGCGCGAGGCGCAGGTGTCTTTGGCTAACTTTGAACGGATAATAACCACCCCTATTGACAAAAAGCCCGAGAAGCCGGTTCTGTTAGATAAAGTAACCAAACTTACTTTTGATAACGTAAGCTTTAAGCACCTAACCGCCAACCGCAACGCGCTTAACCACATTAACTTTGAAACCAACACCCGCGAGACAATTGCATTTGTTGGCCCATCAGGCTCCGGCAAAACTACTTTGGTAAAGCTGCTGGTGGGTTTGTACCAGCCGTTGGAGGGCGATATTTTATATAACGGAATAGTAAGTAAAGAAATTGACCTTGATCAGCTGCGCGAGCGTGTTGGTTTTGTAACACAGGATACCCAGCTCTTCTCTGGCACCATACGCGAAAATTTATTATTCGTGCGCCCCAATGCTACCGACGAGGAATGTATGACCGTGTTGCAACGAGCTGCCTGCCAAACCTTGCTTGCGCGTGCAAACAACGGCCTGGATACGGTTATTGGCGAGGGTGGTGTGAAAGTATCCGGAGGGGAGAAACAGCGGCTTTCTATAGCCCGTGCCCTGCTGCGCAGGCCGGATCTGCTGGTGTTTGATGAGGCCACCTCGTCACTCGATTCGCTTACGGAGGAGGAGATAACCGAAACCATAAAAGATGTATCGGTATTGAACGATCATATAACCATCCTTATCGCTCACCGTTTATCTACCATTATGCATGCCGACAGGATCTACGTGCTGGAGAAAGGCCGTATTATAGAATGGGGCGGGCATACCGAGTTACTGCTGCAAAAAGGATTGTATTACGCCATGTGGCGCCAGCAGATTGGAGAGAAAGTGTCGTTAGAGGAAGAATAAGTTAACATACTTGTCCCACGCATATGTGAGACAAAGTGAGACACTTTGGGACAATTTTTTTTGTAAGCAATTGACAATTAACTGTTTGATGTTTTCCCGTGGGACAAAGTGGGACAATACTAAATTCGCATTTTTATAGTACTATTTTCACATTTAAGATACAAGTTGCTGATAATAAGAAATTTATATTATGTCCTTTCTCATTGTCTTAATGTCTCGCTTTGGGACAAATATTATTCCCTTGGAGGATCGGTATGATTCGGTGTATGGATCTGGTTAAGCGATAAAGGCACCAGCTTTTTAGTTTTAAAGAACGTTACTATTACTATAAGCAACGTCATGCTGCCACCAAAAATTACCGAAGGTACCGTACCCAGTAGTTTTGCTGCTGTTCCCGATTCAAACGCCCCTATCTCATTAGATGAGCCAATAAACATTTGATTTACGGACGATACCCTGCCGCGCATATGATCTGGCGTGAGCAGTTGCATAATGGTGCCGCGTATTAATACACTTACGCTGTCAAATCCGCCTTCGGCAAAAAGAAACAATAATGATAAGTAAAAATTGCGCGAGAGCGCAAAGCCTATAATAGATAGCCCAAACCCGGCTACCGCTATCAGCAGATTGCGCCAGGGCTTGCCCATGGGCGAGATGCGGGCCATAGCCAACATTACTACAACGGCCCCGGTTGAAGAGGTGGCGCGCATAATGCCCAACCCCTCCGCTCCTACTTTCAGTATCTCGTTAGCAAAAACCGGTAGCAAGGCAACAGCCCCGCCAAAAAACACGGAGAAAAGATCAAGGCTCATGGCGCTGATCATCATTTTGTTATGAAAAACAAAGTGCAATCCTTCCGACAGGCTTTTCCAGATACTCTCTTTAGGAACAAAAACGGGCGGATATTTCCGCAAAAAGAAAACGCATATTAACGCGGTTAGCAAAAACAAAAGGATAACTGTAAACGCCGCGGTTATGCCGTAAAAGCCATAGATGAGTCCGCCGGCGGCCGGGCCGAGTATCGACGCGATTTGAAAGCCCGAACTGCTCCAGGTGCTTGAGTTAGGGTAAAGCTCTTTAGGCACGCTATGCGCCAGCACTGTAAATGCGGCCGGCCCATAAAAAGCCCTGGCAATGCCGTTACAAAAGACCATAACATAAATAATATGCTCCACCCAATCCTGATGAATTGCGGCGCTTACATTTTTAAGCGTGACGGTAAATATTACTGCTGATGAAAGGAACACTAACGTAAAAACCAATAAAAGCATCTTTCTTTTCTCACTTTTATCGGCAATGTATCCACCAAATAAACCAAAGCCTAGGGCGGGGATAGCCTCGCTTAAGCCAATCAAGCCCAAAGCAAAGGCACTTTTAGTAAGGTGATAAATGTAAAAGCCCAGTATAACCGCCTGCATCTGGTAAGCAAACGTAAAAAAGAAACGCATACCCAGGTACGAGCGGAAATCTTTATAACGCAGTGCTGCAAATGTGTCTTTTTTTACCGGCGGGGTGGATTCTGTGTCTGACATGGCTTTCGACCCAAATTTACAGCATTGGCATTAACACAAGTTGCTAATAAATAAAATATGACTTTTTTAGAAGAATCAAGAGACAAGATTTTTAAAGTCATGCCGAATTTATTTCGGCGACTCACAGGACATAAACGCCTGCTTAGCTGTGGGGTGCTGAAACAAGTTCAGCATGACAGTTTTTTACCCCCGCCAAGTCATGCCGAATTTATTTCGACATCCCACAGTACATAAACGCCTGCTTAGCATATGGGGTGCTGAAACAAGTTCAGCATGACAGTTTTTTTGTCCCCGCAGGGTCTCTCGCGGAGGACGGCGAACAATTGCTATTCTCTATCTGATTTTGCCAAGGTGTATTCCCCAAAAAAATCGGTGGTATAGGAGGCTTGTTCTATTTCTAGCGGTGCCAGTGCACCTGGTCTGGGTTTCATTTTACTGGTTCCATCCGGATTGTACACAATATCAAACCCATTTAAATTCATAATTTCCATACCGTTGCACTCAATGTGATATGTAAATTTACTTAAGCCGTTAATAATGGGTTTTAACAGCTTTAGATCAAGCGCTAACTCTACAGTAAGTTCCATTTTATTGTTAAAAAGCATCGCTGCCTGTATCCCATAGTTGTTATAAACAGACAACACCGTATCGCTACCATTAACTTTACCAAAAGACAGTATTTTTGCCATAGTTAACAGTTTTTTGTTGTTTGCGGTTATGGTTGAATCGGGATAAATCCCGGAAGGCTCACCGTCAATAACCTTTGCATTATTGTAATTGATATACTTTTTGTTTTCATATGCTAAAACGGGATACGTAAGGCGCACTGCGTTGTCTGTCTTACGGTCGGTGCTTATGGTAAGCGAAATACCTCCGCCTATAATTTTACGGGTAACGGGTGCATCAGTTGCATGTATAATTATATATAAATAGCCTGCGTTGTTAGCCACGTTATAAAAAAAGCCCGTGCCTTTATTGTAAGCCTGCCACTTATTTCCCCATTCTGTTGCTTTTCCATCTATTTTTACGTTAGCGGGCGAGCGCAGGCTTATTTGCTGCACATTAGGCAACTTTTGGGCATATACACTAGTAAAAGAGAGTACTATGATAAGGATGAGGATGTTTTTCATAGTTGTTAGATTAACTTGCACGTATAACTTATTTCTTAGTTGCAAGGTAATTTGAATAAGACATATATCCAAGGGTGTCCCCGCATCCCACAGGACACAAACACTTGCTTAGCATATGGGGTGCTGAAACAAGTTCAGCATGACCGTTTTACTTCACCGCCAAGTCATTCCGAATTTATTTCGGCAACTCACAGAACACAAACACTTGCTTAGCATGTGGGGTGCTGAAACGAGTTCAGCATGACTTTCCCTTTAACAAAAATAGCGATGGGTTTAAAACCCATCGCTATTTTTGTTATGTGTATAAAGATCCTTACTTCACGCTTCGTTTTTGTACAATATAAAAGCCTGCCACAAACACTACCGCAGATACAGCAAGAGCTATTAAAACTTCCTGTGTAAACAATTCTATTTTAAAATCGGCTGAACTCATGGGTTTGCGAGGTAAACTTTTCATAGCCAGCAATGGATGAGCGTAAGGGATAGTATAGCTATATTTCCAACTGCCTCCAGCGCAAACAACACCTGCAATAAAAAGTATAAAGCCAATTCCCATCGGCTTCAAAAAATCGCTCCACATCAGGCTAAATAAAAACTGCAGCGAAAGGATACCTAATGATGACAGGAACAATTTTAAATAAATGTTAAGCAATATGGTTTCCATATGGAAATCGGCAAATTTTAATTCGGGCTTAAGCACACCCAATAAATTACCAAAACCAATAGTAAAAAGCGCGAACAACATCAACGTTATAAAAACCAGGAATAAGGCGTATACAAACTTGGCCGAGTAAACCGACCACTTAGGTATTGGCAAACTAAACAAGGTTTTCCAGGTATCTGCTTTATGCTCAATATTATTAACGGAATACGTAATAAAAATAACATACATAGGTAACAAGAGTGTACCCATAACATTAAGGGGTACGCCTACAAAACGCAACCACGATACCATCCCGGGCACGCCTTTTAACTCATTGCTTTTAATAAAATAGCCTATTGTGGTTAAAAGCACCAGCAATAAGGGCAATAATATGGCCGCCCAAAAGCCCAATGTTTTACGGCTTTTGTAAAACTCAGACTGTAATGATAATATAAAGCCTTTCATATAGCCTGGTTTTGAGTGATGTTTAAGAATAGGTTTTCAAGATCTTTTTGCACTTTGTGTATGCTATATACCGATATGCCCGCCTGGTTAAGCATAGCGTTAATGGCGCCGGTATCTTCTTTTGATTTAAAAGCCACGGTAAGGTGGTCATCATTAACTTCGCCCACCACATATCCATTTTTAGTAAGCAAGTTGGCGGCATCAACTGTGTTAGCGGTCTCTATACGTACCTGGGGTTTACTCAGGCCTTCCAGCTCTTTTATCTCGCCCTGAAACAGCAGTTCGCCTTTATTAATAATAGCTACATGGGTAGCCATTCGCTCAATCTCGGCCAGTAAATGGCTGGATATAAAAACCGTTTTGCCATGTTCTTTGGTGAGGCGTTTTAATAACTCGCGTATCTCTATAATCCCGTTGGGGTCAAGGCCGTTTGTTGGCTCGTCAAGCATCAGTAATTTTGGATCAGGCAGCAGGGCCAAAGCTATGCCCAGGCGCTGCTTCATTCCCAATGAATACTTGCCGGCCTTTTTATGGGCCGCCTCTGTTAACTGCACCAGCTGAAGCATCTCGTCAACCCGGCTTTCATCAACCTGTAAAAGTATAGCCCGGTTTTTAAGGTTTTCTCTGCCTGAAAGGTGGCTGTATATAGCTGGCTGCTCAATTAAAGAGCCTATTTGTGCGAGTATTTTAGTGCGGTTGGCAGCAAAATCCAAACCGAATATTTTTATATCACCCTGTTCATTTTTTAACAGGTTAAGCAGTAGTTTAATGGTAGTGGTTTTCCCGGCACCATTAGGGCCAAGAAAACCATATATACTTCCTTGCGGAACTTGAAGAGATAGGGAGTTAACGACAGTTTGACTGCCGAATTTAAAGGTTAGGTCTTTAGTTTCAATTACCATACGTTGTCTTTTTTAACTGAAGCTACAGTTTTTAAAAAAGCAACACCTTTAACAAATAGCGATGTAGCTTTTACCGTAGACGATGCTGCCACTTCTGCCTCGTGCTTTTTTTGTTCAAACTGATAGCTTATACCCATTACCAGGGCAAACACTAGCGGTGCAAGTAACATTACAAAAGGATTGGTGTTGTTAACTAATTTTTTCATTGCGATTGATTTTATGATACAAAGAAATATCAAAATATCAACCTGCTAAAATCATTTAGACCAACTGTTTTTATTTATAGATGAACGGTTGCGGCATGTTAATAAGGCGTTCGTCGATAATAATAGGCGGTTTATCGATATAAATGTAGGCTGTATATAAATAATGTAGCCTTAAAGCACAAAATATATAATTTGGGATAATGAAAAAAGGCTTCCAGATCTTCTGGCACATATTTATTTGGCTCAGCCTCATCTCGTTTATTTTGTTTGCCATACGCAACTCCGGCATGAGCGTGCACACCGTGCTGGTATTATTCGCGCTTTACGGGGCCATCAACATCAGCCTGTTTTACCTTAATTACCTGGTATTGATACCGCGTTTTTTAAACAGTAAAAACTACGCACTTTATGCCGCTACGGTATTAATAATTGTAATTGCCTACGGCCAGGCCAAGTATGGCATAGCGCTTATTTTTCCTAATGATGTGCTGGTGCGAAGCAGTAATGGTATATCCGCCGTTATGAGCTTTTGGCAGTACTTTGTAAGCACCACCGTTACCGGGCTGATGTTTATATTTTTAAGCATTGTATTAAAGTTTAGTATTGACTGGTTTTTGAATGAGCGCATACAACGCGATCTGGAAAATCAGCGCCTTACTGCAGAGCTCGCCTTTTTAAAATCGCAGATCAATCCTCATTTTCTGTTTAACTCCTTAAACAGCATCTACTCGCTGGCTTATCAAAAATCAGAAAATACGCCTGGGGCTATACTTAAGCTATCAGAAATAATGCGGTATATGCTCTATGAAAGCAACGACAATAAAGTGGCTTTAGAAAAAGAACTGCTTTACCTGCAAAACTACATAGACCTGCAAAAAATAAGGTTTGGCAAAAAAGCTTTTATTGATTTTAAGATTGAAGGCGAAGTGGGCGACCAGCGTATTGTGCCCCTGTTGCTGATCGCGTTTATTGAGAACGCCTTTAAACACGGCGTGGCCAGCGATGCCGCAACCGCCATTAAGCTGCTCATCAAAATTGATGCTACCAGCTTATACTTCTTTATTCAGAATAAAAAACATACTGATAACCGTGATGCATCCGGCGGAATTGGGCTGAGCAACGTTAAACGCAGGCTCGACTTGCTTTATCCGCGGAAATATAGTTTAGAAATACGCGACGAAATTGATACGTACACTTGCGAATTATCCTTAGTTTTATAGCATGATAAAATGTTTGGTAGTTGATGACGAGCCTTTGGCGCTAAACATTTTGGAAGATTATATTTCCAAAATCCCTTTCTTAGAACTGGTTAAGGCTACCACCAACCCTATTGAAGCGCTAACCCGGGTGCAGGATGGCGGCATAGACCTTGTTTTTCTGGATGTGCAGATGCCGGAGCTTACCGGCATTCAGTTTCTGAAAATAGCTAACGGAAAAACAAAGGTTATACTAACCACAGCCTATCCGCAATATGCCTTGGAGGGTTATGAGTTGGATGTGGTTGACTATTTATTGAAGCCCATAGCATTTGATCGTTTTTACAAAGCGGCCCAAAAAGCGCAAAGCATTATAAAACCGGTGGCGGGTCAACCAGCTGAACCGGCGCAGCAGGTACAGCAGCAACAGCAGGATTTTATGAGCGATTTTATTTTTGTTAAAAGCGAGCATAAAATACAGAAGGTATACCTGCACGATATATTGTTTATTGAGGGCTTAAAAGATTACATCTCTATTTTTACCACCAACGAGCGTATTATTACCCTGCAAAACATGAAGAAGATGGAAGACACCCTTCCCGAAAAGCATTTTGTGCGGGTGCATAAATCATACATAGTTGCCCTTAACAAAATTGACAGCATTGAACGCAGCCGCATCCGCATAGGTGAGAAGATAATCCCCGTTGGCGATACCTACCGCGATGATTTCTTTAAGATTATTGACGGGAAGAATGTGTGAGATTTCGGATATCGGATTTAGATAGACGAGGTTAGCACTCAAAAAGACTGTCATTCTGAGCAATAGCGAAGAATCTTATACGCTTGGCTAACCGAGCGCCAGGCTCATCGCTTTTACAGGATTCTTCGCTATTGCTCAGAATGACAGAATATAGGTAACTGCTAGTCAACTAATCTCTAATCAACCAATCCCCTAAAATATCGCCTCCGCAATACGCTTTGTAGGCCCTGGATTACCCATGGTATAAAAGTGCATTACCGGCGCACCAAAGGCAATCAGTTCTTTACACTGGTTTATCATCCACTCAATACCCACTTCCTTAACATCCGCTTCTGTTTTGCAGGCGTGTACGGCATCGCTCAAATCTTCAGGCATATCTATGTGGAAGATCTTGGGTAGATTAATCAGCTGTTTGGATGATGTTATTGGCTTCAATCCGGGGATAATTGGCACGTTGATACCATTCTCGCGGCATTGTTTTACAAATTCTATGTACTTGCTGTTATCGTAAAACATTTGGGTGACTATAAAGTCGGCACCGCCCGCGATTTTTTGCTTCAGGTATTTAAAATCGGTTTTTAAGTTAGGCGCTTCAAAATGTTTTTCGGGATAACCGGCCACACCAATGCAAAAATCAGACTTAACTGATACATGATCCTCGTGCAGGTACTTGCCATTGTTCATATCCGTTACCTGTTGCAGCAACTCGTTGGCATAGCAGTGCCCGCCGGGTGTAGGCACAAACGATGGTTCGGCCTTACGGGCATCACCACGCAGCACCAAAACATTTTGTATGCCTAAAAACTGCAGATCTATCAGCGCGTATTCGGTTTCTTCTTTTGTAAATCCGCCACATATTAGGTGAGGCACGGCGTCAACGCCGTACTTATTCATAATAGCCGCGCAAACAGCCACGGTGCCGGGGCGCTTACGATAGCTCACCTTCTCCAGCAAGCCATTAGCATGCTCCTTATACACACTTTCCTCGCGCGATGAGGTAACATCAATAAACGGAGGTTTAAACTCCATCAGCGGGTCTATGGCATCAAATATGCCCTGAATACCCTTACCTTTCATAGGCGGAAGGAGTTCGAAGGAGAAAAGGGTTTTGCCTTTGGCGTTTGCTATGTGGTCTGTTATTTTCATTTGTTAGTTGTAAGTTGAAGGTTGTGAGTTTTAAGTGCCTTTAGGTTATTCAGTGTAATAACGGATAAAACCATTAAGTAATTTCCTCACAGTTTCTAACTGCTCTAAAATATCGTTTAATTGTGAAATGTTCAAAAAGCCTAAGTCGTGGCTTAAATAAAGTTGAGTTTCTAACTCATATAATGAACCTCTTGATACGTAAAAGAATTGCAAACTATCTTTCTTGTGATTTCGGCCACATCCTTCAGCAATATTTGAAGGTATTGAAACAGAGCAGCGTCGCATTTGGTTAGTCAATCCGAACTGCTCTTCTTTTGGATAGGACTTTGTTATGATGTAAATACTATTAGTAAGTTTTCTGGCTTCAATCCATACATTGAGTTCCGTATATTTCTTGTACTCCGTTTGCATACAACTTACAACCTACAACTTGCAACTAAAATCAATAATTCAAATTCGGACCCAACCACCTCTCCACTGTTTCTACACTCATCGTTTTACGTTGCGCGTAATCTTCAATCTGATCTTTACTTATTTTATTCAGTCCAAAATAACGCGATTGCGGGTGCGCGAAATAAAAACCGCTTACAGATGCGGCGGGCATCATGGCCAGGCTTTCTGTTAAATGCATGTGTGCATTGTCTTCGGCTTTAAGCAATTCAAACAGCGTGATCTTCTCCGTATGTTCCGGACAAGCGGGATAACCCGGCGCCGGACGAATTCCCGCGTACTCCTCTTTTATCAGTTCTTCTTTGCTTAGTTCTTCGTTTTGCGCGTAACCCCAGTATTCTTTACGCACCAACTCATGCATTTTTTCGGCAAAGGCTTCGGCTAATCTGTCAGCAAGGGCTTTCGCCATAATGCTGTTGTAATCATCATGGTCGGCATCGTATTTAGCCACCAATTCATCGCAGCCAATACCGGTTGTTACGGCAAAGCCACCAAAGTAGTCTGCAACGCCGCTTTCTTTTGGCGCTACAAAGTCTGACAGCGCGTAATAAGGTTCGCCTTTTACTTTCTCTGATTGCTGGCGCAGGGTGTGTATGCGCGATAGCAATTGCGTCCGGCTTACGTCGGTATACAATTCAATATCATCGCCCACTGCATTGGCAGGCCAAAAACCTATTACGCCATTAGCCCGGAGTAGCTTGTTGTCAACTATCTCTTTCAATAATACCTGTGCATCATCAAACAGTTTTTTGGCTTCATCGCCTACAAACTTGTCTTCAAATATCTTTGGATAGCTGCCGCGCAGTTCCCAGGTATGGAAGAAAGGGGTCCAATCTATGTAAGGCACCAGTTCCGTCAATGGATAAGCCTCGAAAACCTTGGTTCCGGTAAATGATGGTGCCGGTGCAACCTTCTTTAAATCTATCTGGAACTTGTCGGCACGGGCCTGCTCCAGCGTTACAAATCGTTTATCTGATTTTTTGTTGGCATGTGCCTCACGGGCTTTCTCGTACTCGTCTTTTATGCCCTGGATGTAGTCGTCGCGGGTTTCCTTATTCATCAGGTTACTGCAAACGGTAACACTGCGCGAAGCATCCAAAACGTGTATGGCCGCACCCGAATAATTTGGCGCTACCTTAACCGCCGCATGAATACGCGACGTTGTGGCACCACCAATAATCAGCGGGATGGTAAAGCCCTGGCGTTCCATCTCTTTGGCAAAATGCACCATCTCATCTAATGATGGGGTGATCAATCCGCTTAAGCCAATTATATCAACATCTTGTTTTATAGCTTCTTCAATAATGCGTTGCGCGGGCACCATTACGCCAAGATCAATTATCTCGAAGTTGTTGCAGGCCAATACTACACCAACAATGTTTTTACCAATATCGTGCACATCGCCTTTTACGGTGGCCATCAAAACTTTACCGGCATTGGCACGGCTTCCGCTTGCATCTTCACCCGCATCAATAACGCGCTGTTTCTCCAGTTCAATAAATGGCAGCAAATAAGCCACCGCCTTTTTCATTACGCGGGCAGATTTTACTACCTGCGGCAGGAACATCTTACCGGCACCAAACAGGTCGCCTACTATGTTCATACCATCCATCAGCGGGCCTTCAATAACTTCTAACGGCTTGGCGTATTTTTGGCGGGCCTCTTCTACGTCGGCATCCAGGTATTCAATAATACCTTTTACCAGTGCATGCGACAGGCGGCTCTCTACAGGCTCGTTACGCCACTGTTCATCGCGCACTATTTCTTTGCCCTTACTTTTTATGGTATCGGCATACTCTACCAAACGCTCAGTTGCATCGTCGCGGCGGTTAAGTAGTACGTCTTCCACCAGCTCCAGCAGTTGCTTATCAATTTGCTCGTAAACCTCCAGCATCCCGGCGTTTACAATACCCATATCCATCCCGGCCCTGATAGCGTGGTAAAGGAACGCTGAGTGCATAGCCTCGCGCACAACGTTGTTTCCTCTAAAAGAAAATGAGATATTACTCACCCCGCCGCTTACTTTAGCATACGGCAGGTTTTGTTTTATCCAGCGGGTGGCTTCAATAAAGTCGACCGCGTAGTTGTTGTGTTCTTCTAAGCCGGTTGCAACGGTTAATATGTTGGGGTCAAAAATGATATCCTGGGGTGGGAAGCCCACCTCGTTCACCAATATGTCATAAGACCGTTTACAGATCTCAATACGGCGCTGCAATGAATCCGCCTGCCCGGTTTCGTCAAAAGCCATTACTACTGTAGCGGCACCGTAGCTCATTATTTTGCGGGCGTATTCCTTAAACTTATCCTCGCCTTCTTTAAGCGAAATTGAGTTTACTATCCCTTTTCCCTGGATACATTTCAACCCAGCCTCTATCACCGTCCATTTTGATGAGTCGATCATGATGGGCAGCTTGGCAATATCAGGTTCAGATGCTACCAGGTTCAAAAACTTAACCATCACCGCTTCCGAATCTATCATGCCCTCGTCCATGTTGATGTCTATCACCTGGGCACCGCCTTCTACCTGTTGCGCGGCAACGGATAGGGCTTCCTCATAATTTTCAGCCAGTATCAGCTTACTGAATTTAGGCGAACCTGTAATGTTGGTACGCTCGCCAACGTTTACAAAAATACTTTCGGGGGTTATGGTAACCGCTTCCAATCCGCTTAAGCGCATATTGGGCGCAAGCGTAGGTATTAAACGCGGCGAATACTGCGCGGCTTTGTCAGCAATACATTTAATATGATCTGGTGTGGTACCGCAGCAGCCGCCTACTATATTTACCATGCCTGATTTGATGAAATCATCAACCTGGTGGGCCGTTTCGTGCGGGGTTTCATCGTACTGACCAAACTCATTAGGTAAACCAGCATTAGGGTAAGCTGATATAAACACATCCGCTTTGTCTGAAAGCTCTTGCAGATGCGGGCGCATTTCGCGGGCACCCAAGGCGCAGTTTAAACCAACAGATAACAGATTGGCATGGCGCACCGAGTTCCAGAAAGCTTCAACCGTTTGCCCCGAAAGGGTGCGGCCGGATGCATCCGTTATGGTACCTGATATCATGATAGGCAAATGCTTACCCCTTTCCTGCGCGTATTTATCCGCAGCAAATAAGGCTGCTTTGGCGTTAAGGGTATCAAATATGGTTTCTATCAATAGCACATCTGAGCCACCATCAACCAACCCGCGGATCTGGTCGTAATAAGCATCAGCCAGATTATCGAAAGTAACAGCACGGTAGCCGGGATCATTCACATCCGGCGAAAGCGAAGCCGTTCTATTGGTTGGACCAACAGCACCGGCCACAAAGCGTGGTTTTGAGGGATCTTTTTGATTATATTCATCAACAACTTCACGCGCCAAGCGGGCACCTTCGTAGCTTAACTCGTAAGCCAGTTCTTCCATCTTATAATCAGCCAGCGAAATTATTTGTGTGCTGAAAGTGTTGGTCTCAATAATATCCGCACCCGCATCTAAATATTCGGCATGTATAGCTTTTATTACATCCGGTCGCGTAAGGTTAAGCAGGTCATTATTACCCTGCAAATCGCAAGGATGATCCTTAAACCTTTCCCCACGAAAATCCTCTTCAGTCAACTGGTACCGTTGTATCATGGTACCCATTGCCCCGTCAATTACCAGAATGCGTTTTTTTAGTTCTTCTTTAATGTTCATTTGTGCGTATCTGTTGTGAGTTGTGAGTTGCGAGTTGTAAGTGATATCTGAAACATACAACTTACATTCTATAACTTACAACACTAAGCTGAAAGTCTTAAGCTGTAAGAGCTATGCGAAGACATACAACTTACAACATGTAACTTACAACATTAAAAAGCTTATTTCGAAAAGTCGGGTATCTGTTGACTTTCGCTTATCTGTCTCAGTCCATAAGTCGCCGGGCTGAAGTAGAATGTAGCACCTTGTTAAGTAACAGGTTGCCAAGACATCGCAGGGTCTAATCCCTCCGTCTTTCTCTATAAGCAGCGCAAAGGTGCGCAATAAGTTTGTAAAGTGCAACCTTGCCTTAAGTTCTGTTAACACGCATACACACTTTTACTTTTTGTAAACAAAAAAAGCCGCTGTGTTAAAGCGGCTTTCAAATTCATTATTCAAAATTATCGCCTGCCGCCAAATATGCGTAACATAGACATAAACAGGTTAATAAAAGTGGTATACAGCACAAAAGCGCCAATAATTACCAGTTTTTTAGACTCAGCACTGCCGTACTCCAAGCCTGCACCAATCCGTTTTAACATTTGGATATAGTAAGCTGTTAAACCTACCATTATAGCCATAAATACAAAGCTTAGCAGGTATTGCAACTGCGAACTGCCTAAAAAGAAGTTAACCAGGCTAACCACAAATGCGCCCAGGAAAATCACCATCAATATAGAGCCGAATTTTGTTAAGTCTGTTTGTGTGGTATAACCTGCTACAGCCATTATACCAAATACACCTGCCGCGCTTAAAAAAATTGTAAAAATAGAGCTGGCGGTATAAATAAGGCCTATTATGCTTAAACTAACACCAATGGCAACAGCATAAGCAATAAACAGACCCAACACCGCAGGGTAAGAAAGCTTATTAAAGCCAAAATTCATAACTAACGAAAACGCCAGTGGAGAAAATATGGCCACATAGCCTAAGCCGGTAAAGCCCCCTTCAACAGGATTAATTATAAGCGTTAATAAATTAATGTTGGTTGCAAAGGAGTAAGCTACAAAAGCTGATATGCCTAATGCTACAAACATCCATGTAAAAACTTTAGCTAAGTATTTGCGCGACGCGTCTGTCTCGTCAATTTGTATTACGTTATCGTAAACGTATTTTTCTTTAAATTCCATTTTATGTTTTTAATTATTGTTTCGAATATAGGTTTTTTAGATGCAAGAGACAAGATGCAAGAGTCAAGAGCTTGTAATCTTCAAGCAAGTCGTCCATCCTGTTTCTTACATCTTGACTCTAATTCAATCGCTTCGTCAACTGCTCTTCTACCTTTTTAAAGAACTGTACCGGTTTTAGGTTGCGCCAGGTCATGTCGTCCAGTTCGCCGCCAAAATTGATGTAGTAGTCGATGTTGTTACGCTTAAACTCTTCAATTACATGTTCTCTGAAGTTGATACCTGCTATCCAGCCATCCTCAACATCCTGAAACCATTCTTCATAATAACAATCGTCTGACGAATGGTAGTTTAACACATTCTCTCCTATCAGAATAAATTTGTTAATGCCATAATCGCCCATCAGCTCCAATATCTCGCGCTTAAGCAGCATTATATCATTGTTAATGGCATCGTTCCATTCGCCAATGAACTCTATTATGGCATAAGAACGTTCATAGTCTACAAAAAGTACTTTAAGGTAAAGCGTATTTGAGCCAAATGAATCCCACTGCGGATGCAGCAGATAGTTGTAGATCTGCTTATCAAACTCAAACTCGCTGTATTGCGTAGCATAAAACGGCGACCGGTCGTCCTCCGCTGCCACGTAATCATCGCGCCATTTATAATATGGTTCTATTTCGTGCATTTAGCCTTTTCAATTAAATTTTTCCCAAAGTTTTGGGTAAAGCTTTGGAAGCTCATCTTCTTTCCAATCATTGCCTGTAATTGCCGGACCACCAAGATCATAGTTCAATCCTTTATTAAAAGCCACGTCCCTTGGGAAGCTGTCGTCCTCCTGTTGTTTGCCTGTCTTGTTTTTGTAAGCTTGCGTAGATACATATAGTAAATGTTCAAAATCAGGAACAACTCCGTTGTCTACCACTCCAGCTAAGTAATCAGGATTTTTTATCGTCTGTTCAAACGTCTCTCTACCGAGGCTAATTAACCAAAGTCTGAAATATAGGAAACCATCATCTGAAACATAAGCGTCAATAATTTTATTTGCCGCTAAAATCTTATAGTTGTTAGCCTCAATAAGCTTTTTACATAAAATAATTTCAAAGTTTATTATTTCCTCAGGGGCATAAGCTGATAGCTTTTTTACGATGATCTCATTCTGCAAATCCAAATTACCTTTGGCGGCGTTGTAAGAATAGTCTATTATCTTCCAAAATTCTTTTTCATCCATTTTCTCAGCTTTCGTAAATTCGCTGACCGGTTTAAAGCTACGCTTATCTTCTTTTGCGCTGCAACCTATACATAGTACAGTTAATAACGCTATTACAAATAATCTACTGTGCATTTGCGTATATTAATCTATTTAGTAGATTCAACCGCTTTTCTAACACTACCATATTCCTCCAAAAGTCTTGCCGCTGTTGCTTCATCCAGCCCCGTCTCGGCCATTATCATCCGGGTTCCTCTATCTATCAGTTTGTTATTACTCAGCTGCATATCCACCATCTTATTGCCTTTAACGCGGCCCAGTTGTATCATTACCGAGGTGCTCAGCATATTCAGTACCAGTTTTTGCGCAGTGCCGGCTTTCATGCGGGTTGAGCCGGTTACAAACTCAGGCCCTGTAACTACCTCAACAGGTAGCTTGGCCGCCGCGGCTACCGGGCTACCGCTGTTACACACAACGCAGCCGGTAAGTACATTATTTTGATTAGCAGTAGTTAGTCCGCCAATTACATAGGGCGTAGTGCCTGATGCTGCTATGCCCACCACCACGTCTTTATCAGTTATATCAAAAGCCTGTAAATCTCGCCAGGCTTGTTCGGTATTGTCTTCGGCAAACTCAACGGCTTTGCGTATGGCACCATCGCCGCCGGCAATAATACCCACCACCCAATCAAACGGCACACCAAATGTAGGCGGACATTCTGACGCGTCAACAACACCCAGTCTGCCGCTGGTGCCAGCGCCTATATAAAATAAGCGGCCGCCTTTGCTCATTCTTTCAGCAACAGCTGTTGCAAGCGCCTCAATTTGTGGCAATGCCTCGCTTACCGAGATAGCTACGGTTTGATCTTCGTAATTAATGTGGCGCAGTATTTCGGCCACGCTCATTTTCTCCAGATCGTTGTAATGAGAATCCTTTTCGGTTGTTCTTTGCATCTGCTCTGCTTTATTTGGCAAAATTGAGTAAAATTCCTGATAATGGTTTGATAATTGCCTTAACAAAATATCAGCTATCAGCCTAAATGATTAGCTTTGTGACTGGTATGAAGAAAAACGCCGCCATTATTTTTCGCTCTGCAATTCTTATCCTGCTGGGGGTAACTATTGGCCTGTACTTAAACGGCGATAGTTTTATAGGGCGCGATGCTGATTATTCATCATCGGGCCCGGGCAAATTATCAAAAGTTTTAGACCTTGTGCGCAATAAATATGTAGACTCTGTAAATGTAGACAGCGTTGAGGGCGAAACGGTTAACGAGCTTTTACAACGCCTTGATCCGCACTCGTTATACCTGCCGGCCCAACAGGCGCTTAGCGTAAACGAAAAGCTGGAAGGCGGCTTTAACGGTATCGGCATTGAATATAATTTGCTGCGCGATACATTGGTTATCTCCTACGTTTATCCAGACGGGCCGGCAGCCATGCGCGGCCTTAAAGCAGGCGATAAAGTACTGGAGGCTGATCATGAAAAATTTTCGGGTACCGGGCTTAGCAACGCGCGTATTAATAAAAAACTGAGAGGCGTAAAAGGATCAGGCCTGCTGCTTTCTGTATTATCAGATGATTCAAAAGATATAAAGCTGGTAAACCTTAAGCGCGACCGGGTAACACTGAGTAGCATTGATGCGGCGTACAAGTTTAATCCGCAAACCGGATATGTTAAAATAAGCAAGTTTGCCACCACTACAGATGCCGATTTTAAAGCAGCCTTATTAAAATTAAAAGAAGAAGGCCTTACACGATTGGTGCTTGACCTGCGCGGCAATGGCGGCGGCTATTTGAACAGCGCCACCAGCCTGGCCGATGAATTTCTAAAAAGTAAGCAGTTAATAGTATATACCAAAGGAATGCATGAGCCACGTACCGATTACTTTGCGACAGATTCGGGCGCGTTTCAGGATGGTAAGTTAGCCGTGCTGATAGATGAATACTCTGCATCGGCAAGCGAGATATTGGCGGGCGCATTGCAGGATCTGGACCGTGCGGTTATTGTGGGTCGTAGAAGTTTTGGTAAAGGATTGGTGCAGGAGCAGTTTCAGTTTGATGACCATTCGGCAGTTAATTTAACGGTTGCCAGGTATTACACAGCATCAGGCCGCTCTATACAAAAAACCTACAAAAACGGCGTTGCCAGTTATCGCAATGAGTTGGCTGAGCGTATGCGCAAGGGTGAGCTATTTTCGGCAGAGAGTAATCTTAACGACAGTTTACTGCATACCAACAGCAAGTACCGTACATCTGCAGGCCGTAGAGTATTTAGCGGCGGCGGTATTATGCCGGATATTTTTGTACCCGAGGACACTACACGAAACACCTGGTTAATCAGTCAGCTCAACAAAAACGATCTTTTTACGGCTTATGTAATAGACTACCTGCAACCGGTTCTGAAAGCTTATAATACAGACGATGATTTTATAAACGGATACAGCGTGAATGATGCTGCAATGACCCACTTTATTAAATATGCATCGCTAACTGTTAAGGATATTACTAAAGAAGAAATAGCTGCCAGTAAAGCACACCTAAAAACCCTGCTGAAAGCCAATGCCGCGCATTTTAAATGGGGCGATGAAGGGTATTATAAAGCCCTAAACGCTACTGATGTGGCGCTGAAGAAGGCGGTGGAGAGTCTTAATTAGTCTGAACCAGGATTTTTAGGATTAGCTGATTACAAGATTTTTTCTTTAGATTTTATAAATCCTACCATCTTAAAATCTTACAAATCTTAGTTCAGACATTTAGGCTACTTCTGCCTAAACCACACCTGTACCGGCGCGCCGCTCAGCTCAAAGTTTTCGCGAAGCTTATTTTCAATAAAGCGATAATAAGGCTCCTTGATATACTGCGGCAGGTTACAGAAGAACGCGAACATGGGCGATGAGCCTGCTATCTGCGTTATATATTTTATTTTAACGTATTTACCTTTTAATGATGGCGGCGGATAGTTTTCTATAATCGGCAGCATTACATCATTCAGTTTTGAGGTTGTTATTTTGCGTGCACGGTTGGCGTAAACCTGGTTGGCTACATCAATTACCTTTAAAACACGCTGCTTCTCTGTTACCGAAGTAAATACAATAGGCACATCAGTGAACGGAGCTGTTTTTTCGCGGATCATTTCCTCAAAAACCTTGATTGTTTTATTGTTTTTTTCAATCAGGTCCCACTTGTTTACTACTATCACAATGCCTTTTTTGTTCTTCTCGGCCAGGTGAAAGATATTCATATCCTGCGCTTCAAAGCCTTCAACAGCATCAATCATCAATATGATCACATCAGCTTCTTCCAGGGCCTTTATGGTACGCATAACCGAGTAAAACTCTATGTTCTCTTTTACCTTGGTCTTTTTACGCATCCCGGCAGTATCAATCAGCATAAAATCATGCCCGTACTGGTTGTAGTGTATGTGGATGCTATCGCGCGTGGTACCGGCAACAGGCGTAACTATATTACGTTGCGAACCTATAAGCGAGTTGATGATAGATGATTTACCCACATTTGGCCTGCCGACAATAGCGTATTTAGGGCGGGTACTATCTTCCAGCGGAACATCTTCAAAGTGCTTAACCACTTCGTCCAGTAACTCGCCTGTGCCCGAGCCGGTCATGGATGAGATATTGTAGATCTCGCCTAAACCGAAACCGTAAAATACAGTTGCATCTGCTTGTTGGTTATGATTATCTACCTTATTAACCACAACAAAAACAGGTTTTTTGCTGCGGCGTAATAGTACAGCAATCTCATCGTCCAGGTCTGTAATACCTGTAGTAACATCAACCACAAACAAAATAATGGATGCCTCTTCAACAGCGATTACCACCTGTTCGCGTATAGCGGCTTCAAAAACATCATCAGAGTTGGCCACGTAACCGCCAGTATCAATAACCGTGAACGGATGATCCGTCCACTCAGCTACACCATAATGCCTGTCTCGGGTTACGCCGCTAAAGTCATCAACAATAGCCTTGCGGCTTTCGGTCAGTCGGTTATATAAAGTTGATTTGCCTACGTTGGGGCGGCCAACTATGGCTACTATGTTACTCATGCTGATTTTAGATTTTAGAATTACGATTTACGATTGCTTTAAAATGCTAAGCCGTAATCCTGCAAATTTACGAACTACGTTTTGGCTAAATCTAAAATCGTAATCCGTAAATCGTAAATTAATTAATGTACCCAAATTTCTTCAGGTAGTTTTTTGTGTCGCGCCAGTCAGGTATAACCTTTACGAATGTTTCGAGGAATACTTTGCGCTGAAAAAACTCCTCCATATCCTTGCGGGCGTAGGTGCCTACTATCTTCAGCATTTTACCCCCCTCGCCTATTATTATATTCTTTTGCGAATCGCGTTCAACAATTATCTCGGCGCTTATGCGGTAAAGCTTTTCGCCCTCAATAAAAGCGGTAACAACTACCTCACAGCTATACGGGATCTCTTTTTTATACTGTTTTAATAACTGCGCCCGTATCATTTCTGATGCAAAAAAACGATCGTTACGGTCTGTCAACGCGTCCTTCTCGTAATATGGGGCATGCTCGGGCAGGTGCTCCCTAACAAAATCCATAACAGCAGTAATGTTATGATCGTGAAGGGCAGATATGGCAAAAACGGCTACCGGTTTCAGTTTCTCCTGCCAAAAATCTATTTTCTTTTTTACCGCCTCTTCATCACTTTGGTCTATCTTGTTAACCAGTATGGCCACCGGCGCTAAACTGCCTTCCAGCTTTTTCAGCACGTCGGTTTCGTCGTACTCTTCGTGTATATCTGTTACCAGCAAAATCAGGTCGGCATCAACAATAGAGCCTTCCACCTGGTGCATCATGCTTTCCTGCAAAGCATAGTGCGGCTTAATAACACCGGGTGTATCTGAGAAAACGATCTGATGATCTTCATCATTCACTATACCCAAAATACGGTGACGGGTTGTTTGTGCCTTATGGGTGATGATGGACATTTTTTCGCCCACCAGCAAATTCATCAGCGTTGACTTACCCGCGTTTGGTTTACCAATTATGCTTACAAAACCTGCCTTATGACCCATATTAAAATAATTAAAATATTATTTGGACTGCAAAGAAACGAATTATATCTTTGCAGTCCAATTTAAACGGAATGTAAATTGCATTTTGACAATTGGGAAAGGCTTTTCGGGGTAATGTACCGGTAAAAAAAGCTAACAATAGTGCGGGATGGAGCAGTTGGTAGCTCGTCGGGCTCATAACCCGAAGGTCGTAGGTTCGAGTCCTGCTCCCGCTACCTGAGAATCAGGCCTTTAGCTTAACTGCTAAGGGCCTTTGTTTTTTCTGTTAACGCTGTGTTAACGATTTTCCAAAACTTGCCTTTGGTTTTCTTAAATATACAAAAAGTATTAATAATCTTTATGGTTCTCAAATTTATTTAAAAGCTCAGCTACGGCACTAATTCATATCATTTAAAGTTCAATAATTCTAAAAGCAATGAAATGGGAATACTGAATCTACGGAGCTTAAAATAAATTCTCTAAATAGAGTACACGTGCCGTTTCCGCTCTGAGTAACTGGCTGTCGTATGTCGGGAACAAACCGACATACGGTTTCGAGTAAATGATCCTATTTCTCTAAATCAATCATACATTCCCACGGAAGAGATGAATGATTTCGATCAGGTCGAAGAACTTTTGTATAGTTATAGATTTCATTCACATACATTTTTGCTATTTTGATATCGATACCGCGCGTTTCTAAATATCGGATCAGAAAATGGTCTATGAGATTGAAAGTATCGAGCACCCGCCATTTGCTTTGTTTATCACGAACAATATCGCGCGGTATTGGAAGTGCCGGGTCGAGATTAGTATTACGAAACCATCGCAAAGCATCTTTTGGGCTATATCGATGGCCCGATGCTTTTAGAATTTGTATCACCAGATCGACGGCATTGCCGCCGATCCCCTCCCCGTGATCAAACCATAAGTTTTTTAGCTTGTTTACATGGAAGCTTGGTGTTTTTTCATTTCGAAAGGGAGAAAAATACGTTGCATCAGTCTCCGTTTCTTTAACCGGATGGAGTTCCAGTTTTGCTAAAATTTCGGCAATGGCAATGGCTTTCGCCTGCTATATGTTCATAGGGCGTTCCTTTAAATAAACTGGTGAGAGAAATTAGATTGCTGCTGTTTTTGGCTGCCTGATACGGCGGCTTAGGTAGTGTGCATCGATTACCGACTGACGGTATACAACCAGTCCCCGGCGTACCTGCGGTTTTAAATCATATATTTTTTTACAATCCCACGTGGCGTATGACGCCGGAGAAAAACCGGTTCGTCGATATGCTTGTTTTCGATTTATCCAGGGATCATCATCACAATTCATTTTTGCTATCCTTTGCTAAGTTCATTTGTCGTTCCAACGCGGGCAGTGATAACCGAATCAACCTGTAGTTACAAACTAATTATGTGTTTATCAATGATGTAATATGTATAATCATACCGCCGTATTTTAACCGCGATAAAAATGATTTTTTATCATTGATAAAATTACTGCGACAGCATCGTCCGTGAATTTTCCTGCTAAACATATCGCCGATTACTGAACAATGAGAGGTGAACCATGGTATCGATTACAGATTTGCGCAAAGCACATTACATCTCGGCGAAACTTGTGGAGAAATTTGGCCCCGACTATTTAATTTTTTTTGAACGCGTAGATAAAGAGCTAATAGAAGCAGAGAAAAAACAGGATTTAATGAAAGTCGCGTTAGAAATTGCAAATCACCCCAATAACTAGTGATTTTCAGATCGAAGTTACTTTCACCAAATTTACTTTGTCCAGCATCTATGAGCAACATTAACTGATCCACTAATCGCTTCTTCTTCACTTAATCCGAATAATCGCAAGGATTCCTGTTCAAAAAGTGCGGAATCCTGCGGAACCTCCTTAACGTACAGTTCGGTTTCAAGCAGGGTTGTAAAGTAGAAGTCCACCGCCTTTTTAAGCACTTCCAGACCCATGCTTTCAGTTTGAAACACGAATATTTTTTCAGGCACAAACCCGCCTTTTATTCGATATAAAGTATCGATGCAATAACGGCTACCCATTGCACTCAACCGCCGTTTCTCTGACGTGTACACGAATGTCTTTAGCCGTAATTACCGTTTCCTTCACCTGTGTCATTACCTGATATGCCATCATTCTCCTTTGGGTTTCGGTGTTATTCTACCCAATCGATGATTAAATTTTTAAATAGCTAATTCAATGGATTTGGGCACTTCGGATACGATAGCCACAATTTTCCCTTTCAGGATATTTTCTAACTTTACTGCTTAAGCCCATTGGCGTTTATGAAAACATTGGAAAAAGAAAGCACGGAGCAGTTCCTGTCCGGCGGTGGTGAAATGGGTAAACTGATCCGTTCACTTGATTGGTCGCAAACAGCATTAGGCCCTATTGAAAACTGGCCCCAAAGTCTACGCACATCTGTTAGCCTTTGCCTGTCTTCCACATTTCCAATTCTTATTGCTTGGGGGCCTGAGACCATACAAATTTATAACGATAGTTATCGCCCTATCTGCGGTGCCAAGCATCCGGAATCAATGGGTATGAATTTTCGAATTTGTTGGGAAACGGCATTACCTGTGGTGGGCGATGCCTTCACACGGGGCGAGCATGGCGAAGGTACTTACATAAATGACCAGCGGATGTTTCTGGACCGTTACGGCTATCTGGAAGAAGCCTGGATGACTTTCTCATTTGCACCAATAAGGGATGAATCAGGCGGTGTAGGCGGCATATTTCACCCGATAACAGAAACAACTGTTAAAATGCTGAGTGGTAGGCGAATTCAGGTACTACGCGAGTTAAGTGCGGTTATTAATAAGGCTAAATCGGTTGAAGAGATCGGCGGCATGACAGAAGATAAATATGCAGACTATAATCTGGACATTCCATTTTTACTTTTTTATAAATATAATGAAGGTAAGGCTACGCTGATCAGCGCAGCTGGTGTAGCATCGGATACGCAATTAGCACCTTCAGAAATTATCCTTAATAACGAAAACAACTGGCCTTTGGCCAATAGCCTGGCATCAGGCGAAATTGAAATAGTGACTGAATTGGAAAGTCGGTTTGGTGGCTTCACTTGTCAACCTTATGACAATGCGCCACATTCGGCAGTTGTTATACCAATAAAATTATCTGGTCAGGAAGAGCCTTATGGCTTTATGATTGCAGGTGTTAGTGTTTGCCGGGCACTTGATCAGGATTATTTAAATTTTTATGATCAGTTAGCTAATACTTATAATACCGCAGTATCTAATGTCTATGCGTATGAGCAGGAACAAAAGCGTGCTGAAGCTTTAGCGGCTATAGACCGATCAAAAACCGCTTTTTTCAGCAATGTAAGTCATGAATTTCGCACTCCCCTCACCCTTATGCTTGGTCCGCTTGAAGATCTGCTTGGCCGCAGTTCATTAAGCGCAGATATTAAAGTGCACGTTGAATCTACGCATCGCAATGCTTTACGTCTGTTAAAGTTAGTAAATAATCTACTGGATTACAGTCGAGTAGAAGCTGGGCGTGCTCAGGCTGCTTATCAACAGATCGACCTCGCTGAATTAACCGCCGATCTGGCAAGCAGCTTTCGTTCAATTATAGAAAAAGCGGGAATGGAACTTATTGTACAAGTGCAGGATCTGCAACATTCCGCTTACGTCGACCGCCAAATGTGGGAAAAGATTGTTTTGAACCTTCTTTCCAATGCTTTTAAATACACTTTAAAAGGAACGATTACCATATCGCTAAATCAGGAAGGTAAACAAGCTATTTTAAAAGTTTCAGACACGGGCGTGGGAATTCCCGAAAAAGAATTGCCGAATATGTTTGAGCGCTTTCACCGGGTGGAAAATACGGCTGGCCGTACGCATGAGGGTACAGGGATAGGATTATCACTTGTTCATGAGCTCGTACATTTACATGGTGGCGATATCGGCGTAATAAGCACGGAGGGTATCGGCAGCACGTTTACAGTTTCCATTCCCGTTGGCAAAGCTCATTTACCGCAGGAACATGTACTTGACATTGCCAAGGAAACGGATTCAACAGCTTTAAAAGGAGCTTTTATTCAGGAAGCTTTCAGCTTATTGCAGGATGAAGCGGAGACGCAAAACAGCGATAATGCAAAATCTACCGGAGATATCACGACGCATCAGGATTTTTCCATTACTAAGGATACGCGAATCTTAATCGTAGACGATAATGCCGATATGCGAGCTTACCTGATACGTTTGCTTGAACCATACTTTTCAATTACCGTTGCAGTAAACGGTGCTGATGCATTGCAAAAGATTTATGATGAGCAGCCCGATTTGGTATTAAGCGACATTATGATGCCGGTAATGGATGGAAAAGCCATGCTTGAAAACCTGCGGAAATCGGCGAATACGATTAGGATTCCTGTAATATTTCTTTCGGCCAGGGCCGGTGAAGAGGCCCGTATAGATGGTTTGGAAGCAGGAGCAGATGATTATTTAGTGAAACCCTTTTCGGCTGCCGAATTACTTACAAAAATACGGGCGCAAATCAAGATCAGCAAAACGCGTAATCATGCAGAACAACAGCTAAGGAATTTGCTTACGGAAGCGCCGGTAGCCATAGCCATTTACCGTACGCCGTGGCATATCATTGAATTTGCCAATACGCGTATGTTGGATTATTGGGGTATCGATGCCGGACATTCTTTCGGTAGACCTATACTAGAGGTAGTACCAGAATTGAAAGAACAGGGCTTTGGCCAGATAATGGATGGGGTATTCAAAACCGGCGAACGTTTTATTTCCGGAGAAATTCCAGTTACGCTTAGTAAGTTTGGTAAAGAGGAATTGAGCTATATCCATCTTACGATCGAAGCCTTACACAACGAAGAACATCAGATAACAGGCATGATGGCCGTGGCAGCCGATGTTACCGAACAGGTATCTGCCCGATTAGAATTGGAGAAAGTTACCGATACGCTTAAACTATCAATGGAAGCAGCAAACCTTGGTACATGGCGAACCGACTGGGGTACAGATAATCTGTTTGTATCTGAGATTGCCCGCAATATTCACGGTATTCCTGCTGATGAAGAACTTTCATTCGATAAAACGTTAAGCGTAATAGTTCCTGAGCATAGGGACCGTTTTTTGCAGGCAGTGTTAACAGCAGTGGAAACCAAAAGCCGGTTCAGTGAAGATTACCAAATACAGCCTTATGATGGCACCAAAAGAAAATGGCTTAACTCGACCGGAAAGGTAGAACTGGATACTAGCGGAGAAGTGGTTGGGGTTATCGGCACTATTCTGGATATTACAGAGAGCAAAGAGGATGAGCTTCGTAAGAATGATTTTATTGGCATGGTTAGCCATGAGTTGAAAACACCGCTTACTTCGTTAAGCGGGCATACCCAGATTTTAAATCTGCATGCCAAAAAAACCAACGATGCATTTGCCAAAGAAAGGCTGGATAAGATCGGTTCCCAAGTTAAAAAAATGACCAGCCTTATCAATGGTTTCCTCAACGTTTCAAGATTAGACTCCGGCAAAATCGCCTTGCAAAAAAACGATTTCGATTTGAATAAATTGATTGGGGAAATGATAAATGAAAGCGACTTGGATAACGGCAGTCATGAAGTTATTTTTAATCCGATCGGAGAAATAGTTTTAAATGCCGACCGAGATAAAATCAGTTCGGTATTATCTAACTTGTTTAGTAACGCAGTTAAATACTCTCCAAAAGGTAAAAGAATTGATGTTAATGCCTCCGTTAATAACAAACATGTGACCGTGACTGTGCGTGATGAAGGTATGGGCATTAAAGCGCATGATCTGCAAAAGTTGTTTGACCGCTATTACAGGGTGCAAAGCAAGGATACACAGCAAATTGCGGGATTTGGCATCGGCCTTTATCTAAGTGCCGAGATCATTGAACGTCACCACGGTCGTATTTGGGCGGAAAGCGAAATGGGTGTTGGATCGACATTTCACTTTACTCTGCCATTAATGGCTTCAAAAATAGAGCAGTAATTACTTAGTTGAAAAACAAGAAGAGCAAATAAAAATGCCTGTGTCGGGTAAGCTATAATCAAGTTTCAGCTTACGCAGATTATATTTAGTTGTTCATAATTAACTCCACTTTACTTAAGAGTTCTTCAATTTCAAACGGTTTGTCGATGTAGTCATCAGCTAGGCAGCTTGCCGCCGTTTCCGCCAGATTGCGGGTAGCCGAGATCAATATCACGGGTATATGTTGGGTTTTCGGCCCCGTCTTCAACTGATAACAAATATCCCTACCCGTCTTACCCTCCAACCAGTTATCGATTAGTAACAGATCAGGAGGATCTTTTTCTATTTCAAAAACCGCTGTTACGTCATGGCCCTGACGAACTACATAACCGGCTTCCTGTAAAATAATAGTGATCCCCGAGAGTATATCGGGATCATCATCAATCAACAGTATAGTGCCTTTTTTCACAGGGGAAAAATAGCAATTATTCTATTGGAGATCGTAAGATTCCCGGATATAAACAAATAAACTCGGCTTGACATCATCTGCCGAACTAATGCGAATATGGTTTTCGAATTTTTTGCCGGACGCAACGCTTTTAAGGACAGGCTTTTCGGGATGCGCTATTGCTGAATAAAACTTTAGGTCCAACTCTTTTTTCATAGGCCGAAGGATCAAAAAGCCCACCCTTCTTGTAAAGACAATACAATTTGGGGTAACTCCGACCAGTACCTTTGGCCAATCCGCTACCTCTGCCAGTATTTTATCAAAAGCCAGCACCAACTCGGTTGATCGCTCTTCAAACAGACTGTCCAGGCTTACCCGCGCACAATAATGCCGGTATTCCTTCCACGGCAGTTCCCGGTCACAATTGGGACAAGTCCAGCTCATGTCGTTATCTGTTTTTACGCCTTGCCTTTTTCAATTGGTGATCTTGCATCTTTAATGCCCTGGCGGTCAGTTTTGCTTCCTCGGCAAGTTCGACGACTGACCGTTCGGTTTTACTTACCGCATCAGGGTGCGCCATAAAATCATCGAATGAAATATCGCTTAAAACGTATTCAGTTTTTGATTTTCTTTTCATTATTTGTTCATGATTGGTGCCGGGTAGCCTTTTCCACCCAAAGCCGCAATAGCCACGACACGTTCTTTATCACCCTTGATCTTCGAAGTTACTTTGCCTTGCTTAGAACGGGCGATCTTACTTGCAGCCACTCCATCCTTTCCACCTTCCCCATTTTCTGCGATTGGATTTCCTTTAGGGTCGGTATTCATTTCATTTAAAGCTGCATCCAGACCTGCTTTTTCTTGGGTATTCAACTGCTCGTAATTAATGCCATATACCGCCAGCACAGCTTTGGCATTTTCCGGTGTATTGGTTCCGCGTTCGTAAACATCCCGGTAAATATGCAGACTGTCGCCTTGGGCAACGATGGTTTCATAACGCAGGTCTACCGGTACGGGATTCGTTAACCTGATCGACTTTGTTTTGGTCTGTTTGATCAAAGCAGCGATCTCGGTCTCGCTTTCCTGAGCGCCACCAATTCTAATCAATAAAGGGGCAAAGTCCTTTACCTGGCTGTTCATTAAGCCCACGCAACCATGCGAAGCAAAATTCCCAATTTTTTCTTCCGGCTTACCACCATGAATTAGCGACGGCAATCCGATCGGAATTTTAATCACACCTAATGGATTATCTTCGTCAGCACCCGACACCTTACGGCCCGGCGCGAATTTGCCACGCACCCAAGGCTCATCAGGCGGTATCCAACTCGGTCTGAAAATGATGGTGTCCGCTCGGCGCATACCAGTAGGCAACGGAAACTCAGGATAACCGATACCTACTTTATAGCTTTTCAGCAGTTTACCGTCCTGGAATACATCCATACGAAATGCCGGTGCGTTTACTACTATACGAGTGTCTTTCGGAACAAAATTGGGTTGAGTCGGTGCCAGACCATCCAAGCCTTGACTGTATCGACTGTTAATAAGACTGAGCAATTGCTGCGCTTTATCAGCACCAATTATCTCGTTAATTCTTTCTTCGTATTGTTGCGTGGCTGTACGTAAAGAGCCACTATTTGTTGAACCGTCTTCCGTCAAATCTTCCACTGAAGCGTGTGCCGCCGATTTTAATTTTGCGATCTGTGCCGCAGTCAAATTCAACTGAGATTTTAGCGAAGCGGAAAAATCTTTTTCAAAAAACAGGGCATCCAGTATAGGTAAGGTCAATGCCGTTTGGGTCGGTGTTTGCCTTTCAACCGTCACTGTATCCTTTTTAGTCTCTTGCTTTTCAGTTACTTCCTTTTTTTCCTGAGGCTCGTTACATGCTGCTAATAAACCTGTCCCCAGAAACAATATGGCGATATATTTTTTCATTCCCTTTAAACAGCCGGAAGCAAATATTGTTGGACTTAAGTTAAAGGCGGATATTTTGCATCTAGATCCTTAGTATTTAAAAACTCCCTAACCTTCTCTACTGATTTACCAACCGCTTCTACCGCCTCTTCCAAATCTTCTTTGCTAGCGTTGAGCTCTTTCTTCCAGTATTTTACTTCGTACTCTTCTTTCAAGTTAATTGTTTTGCTATCAGGTGCCCCTGTTTTCAAAGTATTATCCATGCTATTACCCGTTTAATTGTCTACTGTAAGAACACCCGCTAATATTAAAAGTTTTAATACGACTAAACCATAATGGCATTACATTTTTTATGTGTAAGTCTCAAATAAGATCGCTCCGATATTGTTTTAAAACGCGATACATTTTCTTATTCGCTTCAGTTGTAACTATATCAATCACTTTATAAACAAAAGCATTGTAACCAAAGTTATTTTTTCACCAGCGGCTTTATCACGTAAGCACATTTAACTTTTTACAACAAGCTGCTATGATTACAACTATACTGCAACCTTATATCCGAAAGACGGGATTATTAGGATTTTTTATTTTATACGGAACCATAAGTTCTTATTCGCAACAAAAAATCACCCTCAAACAGGCTATTGATAGCACTATTCAAAATAATGTGCAGATCAGGATAGCACAGTTTGATGCTGATTATGATAAAGAAAATCTCAAACTCGCTAAAAACGCTTTGTATCCTACTTTAAATGGTAGTGTTGCAGGGTTCAGGCTATATGGCCGTAGTCTCGACCCTACCACAAATGAGTTTGCTGATGCTGCCGTTAACCTGGCACAAGGAAACTTATTTGCCAGTGTAACGCTTTTTCAGGGGTTTCAAAAACTCAATGCCATTAAGCAAAATAAGTATCTGTTAGAAGCTAACCTCAACAATGTAAAAAAGATCAAAAATGATCTGACACTTACTGTATTGACTACTTATCTGCAATTACTCAGCAATCGCGATCTGTTAAAGGCATCCAAAAGGCAGTTGACGATAGCCCAGCAAGAATTAGAGCGGCAGCAAAAGTTTTTTAAAGTAGGCCAAAAAACACTGGCTGATCTATCCCAGGCGCAGGCACAGTTAGCAAATTCAGAATCAAACGTGGTTAATGCTCAGAACGAAATTGAACGTGCGACATTAATCCTGGCGCAACTAATGGAACGCCGCTCGCCGGAAGCTTACGAGATAGTTGAGCCAAATGCAAAAGAGTCGGTGGAATTAAATACAGGAGTAAACTCTGAAGAGATCTACTTAAAAAGTTTAGAGCAGTATCCTGACATACTATTGGCCATAAATAAACGGCAGGCATCAGAGAAGGCAGTTGCTATAGCGCGTGGCACAGCATACCCAACTTTGTCCTTCGGCGCTGGTTTAAGCACCAGTTATTCTGATAACTTACGCAATGCAGTAACTACGCAAATTACAGGGGCGGTTCCGATAGGTATAGTTCAAAACACTAATGCTACGGTTGTGGCCCCAACATTTCTTACGCAAAGCGTTGCCTTTGGAGAGCAAATTAAAAGAAATTTTAATCAGGTAATAGGCTTTACAATGGTTATCCCGCTTATAAACGGTTCTTCATCGCGCATTGGCATTCGCAAAGCAAAGATCCGCTATCAAACCGCATTGGCCGAGGAAGAGCTTGCTAAATTAAATTTAAGCAAAGTAGTTTCAGAAGCGGTGTGGGACGTGCAGGCAACAAATAAGAAGTACAAGGCCAATCAGGTGAAATATAAAGCAGCTGCTGACGCTTTTAAAGTTATTCAGCAACGATATAGTGTTGGGTTGGCAGATAGCCAAGATCTGAATATAGCGTTAACCAGCGTTAATATAGCTGAGTTTACCATGATCCAATCCAAATACGATGTTATATTCAAAAACAAACTGATTGATTATTACCTGGGAAATCAGATATCCTTTTAATCAAAAAAGGACTTAAAAGAAGCCGACTAAACTTTAGTCGGCTTTTTTGGTGATTGTTTTTTCTGCGATGACGATTCTTTACTTGGATCATTGTCAGATGGTTGCTTTTTATCCTTTGATGTTTGCTTCCCAATCATTGCTTTACCTTTTTCTACTACGGATTTCTCTGGCGGGAATTGCTTTTGCCACATGTTAAAGTACTGGCCTTTTTGTTCCATCAGGTCGTTATGATTACCTTCTTCAATTAGCGTACCTGTGCGGAAGACGGCTATTTTATCGGCATTCATTATTGTGCTTAAACGGTGAGCAATTATAATAATGGTTTTTTGCTGTTCTCTTAACAAAGCGATAGCGTTTTGAACGTGCTGTTCAGATTCAGAGTCAAGCGATGAAGTTGCTTCATCTAATATCAATATTTCAGGGTTACGGTAAAGCGCCCTGGCGATAGCCAAACGCTGGCGTTGCCCGCCAGAAAGGTTAGTTCCGTTCTCGCCAAGGAAAGTATCAAAGCCATTCGGCAGGCGCTCAATAAAATCTGTTATTTCCAGATCATGGCAAATTTTCAGCACACGTTTTATATCAGGCTCAGCATAGCCTACTGCTATGTTCTCGGTTACGTTTCCGGCAAACAGGTGTACATCCTGAGGCACTACACCAACCATATTACGCAAACTTTCATTGGTGATGTATTTAATATCATACTCACCAATAAAAATTGAACCAGACATCAACGGATAAATATTTTGCATTAACGATAACAGAGTTGTTTTACCTGATCCGCTTTCGCCTACAATAGCAGTAATTTTTCCTTTTGGAATTTTGAGGTTCATCCCTTCAAAAACCGTGGCGCGGGTACCATACCTAAAATGCACATCCTTAAATCTTATCTCGCCTATCATGTCCGGCGTCAACTCTGTCCGGTTCGCGTTTGGCTCCTGCTCCATATCCATTATCTCAAACAAACGATCGGCAGCAATACGTGCATCTTGAAGGGTTTTATTCATACCTATCAAGCTGGCAACTGGGCCCATGAAATAGCCAATTATGGAATAAAACGATAACAACTCGCCGGGAGTGATGATCTTATCCAGTACAAAAGTTGATCCTGTCCACAGCAAAATTACGGTGAATGAGCTTGACACAAACGAACTCATGTTGCCCACCAATAAGCTGTTGGTAGCCGATTTAAAAACCGTTTTTAACATGGTGATGAACCTTGTTTCAGTTTTAAAGTTGGCAAAATCCTCAAGCCCGAAGCGTTTAATGGTAGGTATGGCATTTACAGACTCTACTAATTGGGTTTGCAGGTCTGCAGCGTTTTCCATCAGTTTGCGTTGAGTTTCGCGGTTCAACCTGTCTGATATTTTATATATCAAGGCAAATAGGGGCACTATAACCAACATTATCAACGCGAGTTTCCAGTAGTAGGTAAACATCAGCATGAACGAGAAAAGCAGTATGAACACGTTTACCGCGAACATTACCAACACCTCGTTGATAAACGACCTGATCTTTACCGCATCGTTGATCCTTGATATAATTTCGCCCACACGCATGCTATCAAAAAAAGATTGCGGTAAGCGTAACAAGTGCTTGTAGTAACCTAAAATCAAACGCGCATCAATTTGCTGCCCGGTTTTTAAAGTGATGAGTGTACGGGAATAGTTGATGAATATTTGCAATACAATTATAACCACCATGGTTATGCCCATCAAATTAAGCAGGTTGCGGTTATCTTCAGGCAGTACATTATCAATAATTTTTTGCAGGAATATGGCGGTTGATAAACCCAGTACAGTGTATATTATTGCACCCAGCAAAACCTGCAACAGCATGGCTTTATGTGGTTTTAACAGATAAAAGAACCTTTTTTCAACCGATATTTTTTTATCACCGGCTACAAAATCATTATTCGGGGCTAATAATAACAAAACACCTGTCCATATTTTTTTAAAATCATCATGCGGTAGCTGATGCATGCGGCCATCGCCCGGGTCCATAACTTCTATGTAGTCTTTAGTAACGCTGTATATTACTACGTAATGCTGCAAGTGATTATTTAAAACTACGTGAGCAATGGTTGGCACAGGTATTTCAAACAGGTTATCAAAATCACCTTTTACACCTTTTGCAGAAAAACCTAACTTATCGCAGGCTTCTATCAACCCGAGTATGTTGGTCCCTTTTTTATCAGTTGATGCATACTGCCTTATTAATGCAATAGGCATATTTAATTTATAAAAGGCCGATACCGAAGCCAAACATGCCGCGCCGCAGTCCATTATGTCGTGCTGGCGTATTTGTATGCGCTCCTGTAATTCCCTTTGTGCAGTTGACGCTTTCCACTTGATGTACAAAGGGTGAGCGTGTATTTTCTCAGCAAGTGGCTGCAACCACGCAGCAAGTTTGTTTTTAGCCTTTGTGTACAGCGCTACTGTCTTGTCAAAAATTTCGTCGAAAGTTGCCATACTATAATTGTGCGGTGGTTTTGGTTTTGTCTTTATCTAATTGTGCCGGGTTAAGCCAATCATTAGTTTTATCATACATTAACTGGAACAATGTGCGTCGGGTAACATAAAAATTAGCCTGTAGTGTCATCCCTTTTTTTAATCGCCCTACATAGCCATTTTTTAACTTCAGCGAATTGTTATCCAGTTTGCATCGTACTTTAAAATAGGGTTGCTGCCCTTCATTGGTAAAAATATCATTGGATACAGTCAACACTTTACCGGTTACCAAACCCCATTGATTGTAATTAAAAGCATCAACCTGAAAATTTACCTTTATGCCGGTGTTAATTAAACCAACATCCTTTGGTAACACATACACTTCGGCAATCAATCCTGTTTCGGGGGATATTTCTGCTATAATTTCATTGGCAGCAATCACACTGCCCGCCTGTACACCTTTAAGGTTTTGTACGGTTCCGCTTACAGGCGCTCTAAGCGTATAATAATCCATTTGCTCTTTAATGGATTCGCCCTCTGACACCAAACTGCGCATCCGGGTTTTTAACGTATTTAATTCGGCCTGCCATCGTGCTCCCTGTTCATCGTAGATCAATTGTAAAGCACTTTTAGCATTCTGATAGATCAGATGCTGAGCGTCGTACTCGGCAGCTGAAACTGCCCTTGCGCGATACAGGTAGCTATATCTGTTGTCGTTGCGTGTGGCTACTACTAATGTTGCTTTTGCATCTCGTGCCCTTTGCTGCAGTAATACATACTGTTGGCTATAAAGCTCAGATGTTAACTCGGGTGATTGATCCCATTTTTGCGTTTTTGCTATTTCAGCCAATATGTCCAAATCGGCCCGCTGTGCTAAAAACTCGCTTTGCTGGCTTTTGGCAGCAATGTCTTGCTGACTGATGGCAGCATCACTTAACTTTACCAATATCTGCCCTTTAACTACATGCGCGTTTTCTGCAAGCCCAATTGAATCAATACGGCCGGATACAAGGGCCTTAACTTCATTATGTTCGGTAGATGATTTGATAGTGCCGAGGCTTTTAACATTAATGTTGATCTTGATAAAAAACATGGAGAATATGGCCACAATAACAAAGCCCAATACTATTTTATAAATAATGTTGGTTTTGGGGTTATTCTGATTAAAATGATATTCGGCAGTTTGCGAGAGAAATTCTGCCGGAAATATTTTGTCGTTTTCGTCCATGATAAATACCTGATGTTAAATAGCAAAATCAGCTAAACTGTTTTACAAAAAATGGGACAGCAAATACTCTCCCATTTTTATTTTATAATATAGGTATCAGCCTATTGGGTGCCGTTGCCGTAAACGTTTAAATTTACGTCCACATCCTTGCCTGCTTCTACCTTGTAGCTTTTTGAGCTGTCGCCCTGCTGCCAGTTAAATTCTATTGATAATAATGAGTCTGTACTACTGCTCATATTAATGGATGCGCTATTAGTGGTGCCGCCATTAATTTCGGTCGATTCCGCAGCATCCAGCTGACGGAGATTCTGTTTTTTATTTTTGACTGCCATAGCATTGTATTAAATATTGTTAACCAAATAAGGGGACAGCAAGACCATCCCCTTATTTTGAAATCTTATTTGAGCCGCTAACGGCTTTGATTATGATTTGCTTGAATCGCCACGTAGGATACCGCCCAGATCACCGCCAATATCGTTACCTAATGACAGGTCTGATGAGCTTGATTCGTCGCCGTCCTGGCTTGAATTTGATAATGAAGCTAAATTGCCTATACCCAGGTTACCGGTTAATCCTGATACGCCTGATGAATTTGAATCGCTACCGCCGTTTGTCGCCTCGATTTCCTCTTGGCTTAATTTTTTTGGTTCCATGATGTTTTTTATTTATAGTATAGATGTTTGCCTACTCTGTTAAGGATTTTCGGCGTGGTCCTGTAATTATAAAATTAGTCGTTGCTTAAACCTTTGTTTAAGATACCGCCCAGGTCAGCATTGATGCCGTTACCTAATGAAGTGCTTGTTGAGCTAGACTCGTCGCCATCCTGGCTTGAGCTTGATAATGAAGCTAAGTTGCCAATACCTACTGCACCGGCTAATCCACTTTGTGTGTTACTTGATGATGACGATCCGCCGTTAGTTTCTTCTAACTCTTTTGCGGTTAATTTTTTAGTTTTCATAATTTATTTTTATAGATGTTTAACATTGCCTACTCTTTTCGTGGGTTTTCGGCATTCCCCGTTGGTTGCTTAAATAAACAGGAGCGGTTAAACCGCTCCTGTCTTTGTGATAAAATTTTAATTACTGCTTGAAAGCTGGTTTAATATACCGCCCAAACTGGCTGTAATGCCATTTCCTAATGAGAAGGAAGAGGCGCTACTTTCGTCACCATCCCGGCTTGCACTTTGGAATGATAATAAATTACCAACTCCTAAATTTCCAATTAATCCACTTTCGCTACTTGATGAAGAATCATTACCTCCAAAAATAGATCCGCCGTTTACTTCCTGTAACTCAGCGTTGTTCAATTCTTGCATTTTCATGGTTTCTCTAATTAAAATTTTGCCTACTCTGTTGTAAGGTTTTCGGCGATCCCTTGTGACAGTACATAAACTAACACCATGCCAACAACCTCAAAATGATCAATTTGAACAACAACCGGCAGGAATACCATATTACTGAGAGGTGTGAAATAAATTATAACAAAACGTTAAGTTTAGATGTTATTTCGCGCACGGTTCATTTATATTAGAAGCTAAAAACCCTTTATTTATTTTTTTCGTAGTTAATAAAACATCGCATGGAGAAATTATAATAATTAAAATGACAGAGGCAGTGTTAAAAAAAGTGTTTTCAAACATCCGGACGATCAGAGAATTCCGGAATTATTCACAAGAATATTTGGCTCTGAAACTAGGCATTTCTCAAAATGCCTACAGTAAGATCGAATTAGGATACACTAACATATCACTATCAAGAGTAATGGCCATCGCCGTTATTTTAGAAGTGAGCCTGGCAGATATCGTTGAACTGGATGTTGCAACGTTGGAGAAAATACCAGCACAAAAACTCGCTTTGATAGTATCTACGTGAGGACCACGGACAAAGTATTCAGCTTATTCAGCAAAAAAATATTTAGCGTTACGTTGATCAATAGGTTTAAATAGCGAAATGGATAAAGGTTTTTCGCTCTAATTTACACTAAGTAGTAAACCTACATTTGATCGTTTTGTGTTTTGTAACGTCGCTTCGGTAACTTCTTATCTGTTTTTCTCATTAGCAGCGCTGGTTCTACATTCAATGTGTAAGAAATAGAAAAGAGCTGTTCAAGTGTTAGCTTCGTCTTGCCCAATTCAAGCTTGCTGTAAGCATTCTGACCTACTCCAAGTGTGTAACCCATATACTCTTGGGTATACCGGCGCGATTCTCTGTACTTACGAATATTTTCGATTACGTGTAAAGTTAAAGACATAGGTTTTTCTAATCTGATGAGCAAAAATACTGCCGATATATTTTGTTCTTGCTTAATGTCTATCCTTCAATTAGAGTAACAAAAGGAAACGAGATACTAGTTGCGATACAACAAATCAAAACTGTCTATTGAATTTCTAATGTTTTCAACCACGTAAGGTTTTAAAACTAGGGATAGCCGCTTCTTGCTCGAGGAGCCATTTTAATGGATGTTAAAACAGTAAACAACGATCTTAATCGTTGATTTTCCAATAAAATGCCGACCACCGACGTTACAGTCGCGTAGTATCCCGCAAGTTTCAAAATCTTGCGATACAAAAAGGGATACTTGTCTGTGCTAAACGTCGTTTGCCGCAACCAGGTTTGGTATTTTCACCGCCGGGTTCCAACTGAATTTAAGGCGTATGATTCTCGTAGGTTTGTCAGATCTTCCTTAAAAACCCGCTGTAAGAAAGAAGCGATAAGACTTGCCGGCCTCGAAAATACAAAGCTCATAGAATATTGGAAAAGTCTTAAGGCTACAGGCCAATTTGAAGCACATGAGGCATTTGTACAGGCGAATAAACGCGCATCGTTGTTAGGGTTTCAATATCTTGATAAACTCGAGCTTCTGTCTGGAACAGTTGAACAACTGATTCAGCGGGTCCTTTTTTTGGCCGATCAAAAACTTAATAAACATCATGTGGAAGCTTTATTGGGAACGGTTGCAGAACCGCAAATTATGCTTGCTGATCTGTTTCCCAAATTTCTTGATTTGACAAAAGAAGAAAAAATCAAGAAGTGTGAAAGACAATACAGGAGATGGAAAAACCCTCGCCTGAACGCCATAAACTCGTTCATTAATCTTATAGGCAATAAAGCCGTTCAAGACGTTACGCGCCAGGATTTCCTTACTTACAAAAATTGGTGGATAGACCGCATCAGCGGTGAGAAAAAAGTCAAAACCGGAACTGCTAACAAAAGCATAAGTCAGGTTAAATCGATCATAGAAACCGTTTGTGATAATCTCAATATTAAACAAGAAAAGCAGTACTTATTCTCGAAATTGATGTTTGAAGACGATTACGAGCCGCGTCTGCCTTACACATCTGACTTCATCGTTAATACCCTTCTGAATGATGAAAAAATGGCGGGTTTATCTGATCATTTCAAAAAAATGATCCAAGTCTTTGCCGAAACAGGTGTTCATGTAGATGAACAAATTGGCATCTTACCGGAAGATATTTCCATCGATCATAAGATACCGCATATAAGGATCGTGTCGCGTGATAAAGATAAATTGAAGAACAAGCATCGTTCCCGCGTAATGCCACTTGTAGGATTTGCTTTAGATGCGTTTAAAGCATATCCCAAGGGATTTTCTCACATAGTAAAAAACTCTGACAGTGCAAGTTCTGCAATTGGAAAATTCTTGCGTGAGAACAACTTACAACCCTCACCGCGACATAGTCCTTATTCACTGAGGCATAGTTTTCAGGATCGTCTCACTAATGCCGATTGTCCGGATCGCATCCAAACGGATTTGATGGGCCACGCTTTTAAAGGCCGAACCAAATATGGCACCGGTGCAACTTTGGAACATAGCTTCGCCTGGATGAAAAAAATTCAGTTGAAAAAAGAAGAAGCCGACAAATAGTCAAATACCCATTACGTCATATTTCGGGAATATGATCCGCAATATGGTTTATGGGATTATCAAAAATTCAGGCTCTTTGCTGTTTCGGCACCAATCCTTACGCGATAAACATTGAAATTTACAGTCTGCCAATTCAACTATCACAGTTCAATATTTAAACTGTCAAGTTCTCGTTGAGAAACGCTGGGCGGCATGATCGCCTTTTCCAACTTCGATATAATCAAATTAGCAACGTCCTGCGCATTTGCTCTTGTCCTGAATCCGCTACGTCCTAGAACACCTGGAATCATTGGTTGATGAATGATCATTTTAGTATCGAGGTATATGTCATAGCCATAGCCGGTTGAATCAACCAGATAGATTTTCGCAGTGTAGCGGCTTAACTGGTCATTACCACTCTCTCTCGATTGGCAGCTACCAAGCAATGATGATAAACTGCAAGCAAATAAAAAATAATAAGTCTTCATTCTTTACGGTTTATAGGCCCATAAATCTTTGTAAACCACACCATAGTTTGATGATCCGCCACCTAAACCGAAATAGCCAATATCGCCAAGCGCAAATCCAACTCCAAAGGTTCGAGCATCCCCACCAAAATCAGCAATTTGTTGCCAGCTATTTGATGCAGGATTATAGCAGAATACTTTCTTTGTCGTTGTAGAGCCTTTAAAACCCAGCCCGATATATGCTTTGCCGCCTACTGCGAAACTAGAATTGCCGATTAAGTAATCATACCCAGTGATCGCGGCCTTTGCAGTCCATGTATTATTTGAGTAATCATACATATACAGGTCGTTTATGTTACCGCCTCCAACATACGCTTTATCACTGATTACAAAAGAGTAAGGTGCGTATCGAGTGGTCGGAATCGACGCTACTTTTAGCCAGCTATTAATTGCCGGCGTATATTGGTAAACGTCGCTCATCATTGTATTGCCGTTTAACCCAGTAGCGATGTATCCTTTATTATCAACTGTGAATGCTGTGGCATGTGCACGTGCGGTTGCCGGTAAATCTGCTTTCCTTGTCCATGTATTTAATGAAGAGTCGTACTCCCAAAAATCTTTTGTCACTGCTACCGCGTTGTCTTCCCCTGTACCTACATAGCCTTTGCTGCCTATAGCAAATGCTGTAGCGAATACGCGCCCACCTCCAGCATAACTTGCAACCTGTGTCCATGCGTCGTATTTCTGGTCATACTCCCACATATCTGATTCAGCGTGGTCATCAAACGGCGCATTGGTCGTTCCCATACCAATGTATGCCTTTTTGCCAATCACGAACGCAATGGCTCCCTGCCTACCTGGAATTATGGGCATTTCTGGCCGCACCGTCCATGTACCCGAGGGAACGGCGGGCAGCGGAGTTGCGATCATAAATGAAGATGCGCTGGTGCCGGTGCCGTAACCGTCTCGAGTGACCTTTATTTTGCCGGTTCTGGCGTCGTCAGGGATTTTCACATAGATGTAGCTGCCGGACACTCTATAAGGATGAACTGGTGTAGCAGAACCAAAGAACAGAACAGTGATCTTCGCTTTGTCTACGTTATCGAAATCACCATTTATTAAAACGGTCTCTCCTAGCCGTGCAGAGGTCTGCTTAATTTGGTAAACACCCGTGATCGGCAAAATGATAATGTCAGTTTTACTTTCCGCTGTTTCCAGATAATAGTTGCTGTAAACTTTAATTTTTCCGGTTGTTGCCTTTGACGGCACCACTACCTGTAATTCTTTGTCAGTGTATTTAAATGGGTGTACCATGTCGGCACCATTGAAATATATCCGGTGATTTGCAAGGTCGGTGCCGAATGTCCCTTTAAGTATTACGGTATCTCCTAATGTTGCGGTTGTCGGATAAAACTCGGCAATAACGACTTGCGGGACCTTAAGTGTGAATGTCCCTGTCGAAGACAGATAAGAACTCCCATTTACCGCAACTTTTATATTTCCGGATGCAGCATCTGCCGGAACAACCACAGTTATTTGGGTTGCCGAAATTGTTTGCGGGTGTACATCGACAGATGCGCCAAACTTGATAGAAACCAGATCTTTGCTTGTTCCAAAGCCGGTGCCTGTGATCGTCACGTTTTCACCCACCTTTGCGGAAGTTGGTGAAAATGCAGAAATCGTATGCCTGGGGGTAGTGGCATCTGTAAGAGTAAATTGTTGGCTACTGGTTGCAGCATTGCCTTTAGAGGTTACTTGTATATACCCTGATTTTGCATCTGGAGGTATGTTAATCCAAATCTCAGTATCAGTAACAGAATTCGGCTTGGCATTTGCTGAACTCCCGATATTAACGAAAACCGCATTAATATCGGTCCCGAAATTTGTACCGGATATCTTGATTGTTTCACCGACCTGCGCGTCCATTGGCGAAAAACTGCTAATCATTGGAGGTTGGGCAGGTTGTGGTTTTTCACTCTTTTTGCAACCGAGCATGCAAAGCATACACATGGTTATTAGTACAAGTTTTCTCATTTCGTAAATATTGAGGCACAACTACGCGGTGTGCGGGTAGTGAATGATTGTGTTTTTCTTTAGCCTGTTAATAAGTGTCGCGACTGTGCTTGGATGCCATTTGCCGACTCCGCGGAAAGTCGGCACTCTCTTTTTATTTAATGCTTTGGAAATTTGCCTTACAGTCTTGATACCTCTGCATCTTAATTGTCTAATCAGCGGATCCAGCTTGTAAGCAAAATCGATTGCCGCCCTTTTATTAGTTTCTGCGAGGGCTTTACCGTTTTTTCCAAGCTTCATTCCCCTTTTCTTGGCAGCACATAACGCCTCCTTGGTTGTATCGCTAATCCGTTGCCTTTGTTCCTGGGCAACAGCTGCCAGAATATGAATGGTAAAGCGGTCCGCATGGGGATTATCTACTACTTTAATTTCAACCTTCGATTTTACGATTCCGGCGATCTCTTCAACATCCCTGCCAAGTCGGTCAAGCTTAGCAACGATTAACGTTGCTTTTTTTTGCGTACACAGATCAAGTGCCTTGAATAGCCCCTTACGGTGTTTGCGCGTAGACCGTACTTCGACAATTTCCGCGAGAATTGCAAAATCATTTTCCTTGCAGTACTGTTTTACTGCGGTCTGCTGTGCTTCCAATCCTAATCCACTTCTACCTTGCTTGCATGTGGAAACCCGGTAATACGCGATTGCATGCTTCATCTTGTCCCATTTTCTGTTCATAAGTAAACGATCGTTTATATTTGAACAGAAAAGGGTTAAAAAGCGCTTAGCTCGGAATGGAAGTGCCTGAAATTGAAGGGTCGGGGAAGGGGATTTTGAGGGTGAAATATCTTTTTTGTTCGTGAGTTAATGATCGTTTACTCATGAACAAATTTTTGGAGCTATTTATTTATGTAGTCGCTAAATTTCCTTTGCTTATTACTATTGTTTAGCAGTTAAGCTTATAACATGAAAACTAAGCGTTATTGACATGTTCAAATAGCGTTCTAATGTAGGAATTGGTGTGATTTGTGTTATTAATTTGCCTAAATCTTTCACTCATCTGTTCGGCATGCCACAATAAGTGCCCCGAATTTTCCGGGTAAGTTTTTGATAATTTGTCTGCGGATGATTCCATAAATGATACCACTAAGTTTAAATCAGATTCGCTTTTTGAGGCAAATCCACTTAATATCTCCAACATTAAATTTCTGGGTGAGTGATGAAAACGAATTGTTTCAGTTTCTTCATCAAGTAATAAATACATCAGTGGACTTAGCTGTTTTAATCCCCATTGTGTATCTACGTTCCAGTATGACACTTTACCTTGAATATCAAATGGTGCGGCCTTACCAGCTTTAAATTGACCGATAAGGAAAAAAAAGCCCTGTTTATTCCCCAAATTCGATAGCCACTGCGCAGCTTCAATCTTTCGAGCAAAATCGGTATCAGGTGAATTCAAACATTCGCACAACCTCTTTATTACGATATCGGGATATACTTGTGCCAGCAGTTTTATCATGAACATGAATAAATAATCGTTCAGTTCCGTAATACTTTCAAAAATTGGCAATAACTCGGAGTGTTCACCCCCTAACAAGATATATAAGGACATGTAATCGTCTAGGTGGTTAGTATAACACTTCTTATTTTTGATAGCATCCAAAATGTACGGCAGCGATTCCAGGATTGTTAGTTCTCTACAAATTTCAAACTGTGTTCCTATTGCTCTATAATCCACCAACCCGCTTTCAAGATTTTGTAATACTTTATGTTTGAGCAGTTGAGGTTTATGAGCAAAATGTTTTATTAGCAGCGCATTCACCGACGTGCCCCTGTTGATCTCTGCATGACGAATTCCACCGTAATTTTCTACATTGATCCTAGAAAACTCTAAGATTATTTCATCGTTAGTCGGCCATCGATATTCGGCCCATATTTTCATCAACTGGCCAGCCTGATAAAGTAAATGCTCTGAGCTTACTGTATTAATTTCAGTGAACGGAAATTCCACTATTTCTCCATCATAATAGTTTTTTAGCATCTCCTCTATCGCTTCCGGATAATAACGTTTTAGATATCCTTTAAGGAGTTGCCCACCTCTCCACCCTTTGAAATATATATCATCATCCACTGCTTGCAGGCAAACTTCAAGCGACACTACCTTCTCTTCGGCCTGTAGGCTTACAAACTGAGTTAAATAACTAGACGCAATCTTGTTCTTTAGATTGTCTTCATCAAATCTCTTATATAGTGCATCTGTTTTAATTATGGTTCTTCCGGCAATTTTAAATAATCGCATAATTCCTTCCCGGAAATTTGTTCTAGAACTAATAAAATGAAGATCATTTTTACGCTTACGTTCTTCTGCTTTTTGCCATGCATTGGCATTGGGGTTTGGGATTTCAAAAAAATTAAAAGCTTGCTCTCCTAATTTTTCGAGTTCTAAAGCCTCGTCAGAACGCCCACTGTAATAAAGCCCGTTACAAAAAATCTTGAAATCAGCACGGTCGATATATCCTTCTTCTACTGCATACAATAAGTCGCTAAAACAGGATGAATTCAACGAACGAGAGAAAGCATACGCCTGGAGTCCGTTTTTATCTGCGGTAAGTAAAGCAATTTTCAGGCCGAACGCATGAGTTTGTGTCAAGGTTAAAAAGCCAGACATTTCATTTGGATCTCTATCATAATGAAGCCGTCCAGTATTAATCAGATACCTGACAACAGGAAAAATTATTAAGGGATCACTTTTATAAATCTCTGCACAAACCTCGGTTAGAGATTGATAAAATTGTTTTGTTCCATCCTTATCGTCTCGGAATTGCCGTCGAAATAATTCGCCTTGCGTAAAATCTAATAATTGAGTAATAACACTACGCTTACGAGAGGTAAGTAAAAGGTCAAGTAGCCTTTTTTCTGAACCAAAGTGCGATGTGTGAGAATTGTATCGTTCAAGTGGTTCAAATCCGTTCAACAATAATTCATAATACTGGTCAATCAGTTTATGCGTCGCAAGAAATTGGTAAAGGCCTTGCCTAAACTGGTGTGAGGTTTTGAGGAGAGGATTTTTTAATAGTATACCCAAAAAATCTTCATCTCCGTGCTTATAAAATGCCACGGCCTCAAGTAATAAACGTCCCAAATCCGCATTGCTCATATCAACTAATAGCTCCTTCGCAACTGCGGTGTAGCGATCCGCTTGGCTGGATGCTAAATGTAAGTGCCGTAAAACACGGCACGCTACAATTTTCGCAATCATCACGCTATTACTTCTTAAAACCCCGAGCAATTCATCTACCACCAAATCTTGATTTCCAGCGAAACTTGCCAAGTCTGACTCATCAATTGCCACCAATCGCGCCTGATATTTTATGGTTCTATGTAATATTTTTTGTAATACTTCTAATCGAAACGCCTGACTAAATTTACTCCCTTCACTTAATGCAAGTAATTCTATATTATCCGCCTCAATGACATCTACAATTCTGTTTCGGTGAACATTCGTTTCAGATAGTAGAGACAAATAAGTAGCCAACGTTTGTATCCACTTTCTACTTACCTTTTTTATTCTATCTCCTACAGTAACCAAATCTATCACAGTAGATCCATCTAATTTGAGTAATGCCAAAGCTGCCAATTGCTCCTGAAACAACGCATTTATAAACGACCATTGTTCGCTTTTTATGTTTAAAATTGAGCTATGGGTCAATAAGTCGATATCTTCCTGTGAAAAAAATTGTTGCAAGTCTTCTTCGTTGCAGGCATTTAAACCTCTTATTTGTAACAATAATGCCAATTGTTGCAACGCATTTCTATACTTCACCCGGAATCTCTCGAGGCTTAAGCCCATTCTTAGCTTGCGGGTGGACGAAATTTGTAAGGATTCGTCTACAAAACGATCAGCGATAGCCATCTTATTTTTCGGCATTTGTATCTTAGCGTCGCTGAACCATTTGGTTAAATTGATTAGATAAAACGGTATACCAAGCAAATCTGCAATACCCAGCCCATTCATTTCAGCATAAAAGTCAAGTGCCCTTTGCCGCCCACCTAAACGCGGTTCCATGTAATCGAAGATCTGACGCATATGCAACTCAGCAAGTTCAAATGAGTCAAAGCTGCTTAACTCGGTATCAAGATTTTGATACCTGTAAAAAATTTTTCGACACGATAGGGCTAAACGGATCGCTGGGTGCTTTTTTTGAAAATCACGAATGTTGCCCGTAACCGTATGGAATTGTTCTGCTGGAACTTCATCTAAGCCATCTATTAAAAGTATTAGGTTCTTGGCCGGAATTTCCATCCATGTGCCGAAATTCGTATCCAATAGGTTTGCGATTGGTACTACGGAACAAAATTTCAAATCTAACAGTAATGCTCTTAGACCTAAATCAAGGCTATTCAACTCCCAAGCTGTTTGTTTAAAGAGACTGCTTTTACCTTCATAAGCTTCACCAATCACACAGATTCCCTTTTCTAAAGGCGCAGAAAGTAAATCTGTTAAAGTTATAGTTGTATGCGGTGAATCATTACCGTGCCACTTGTCTTCAGTGGTAACTTCATTAAATTTTTGAATATCCCTTCCAATAAATTCAGGTATTGGTGTAATCTCAGGCATTTCGAATGAAGGCTGAAAACAATGATCTACTGCTTCCTTAATGCCAAAATATTTCTCCACTATCCGAAATTGCCACACCAAACGATCATTCAAACGTTCTCTATCCAAGACATCAAATGCAATTCCTTTTTGCTCTCGCAAAGTGATTTTTTGTTCTGATATCCAGGTCTGGATTTTTGTATTTTGAAGTAAAGTGGTAGTAGTTATTATAAATGCTTCACTCTTATCTGCAAACTCACCAGAAAGAAAAAACGACAGTGCTACCTTTAATTTTGATAGTGTAATATCTGTGTGCTTGCATTGTATACAAACATATTTACCTGTGGACTGCTCGAAATGGTAAAGGTCTATACCTGCTTGAAAATGACCTTGCCTAAGGTACTCCTCGATGGCCGAGTTACTGAGATCTTTCTGCAATAAAAATAAACTAACTTTTTGAAAATCTTCCCATTTCAGTTTTTTCCAAGTTAGTCCATTTTTATTCATCCAGTAAATATAGAGATTTTGAAGCCCAGCAGAATATCGCGACGCTAGGTTAATTTCCAATTACCGCATCCATTGCAGCATCTATTTTATCATGTGAAAAGGTTGATTGATATTTCATAGTCGTCAAAATACTTTCGTGACGGTACATTTTCTGAAGCACTTTCGGATGTATCTCCATTATTTCAGCCCGTTGAGCGAAAGAATGCCTGGCCTTATGTTGCGAAGCGTTTTTTGTGCTGCCAATCATCTCCATAATTTTTTTCATGGCTTTGTTAAGGCGGCTTACAGTAAAAGCGACCCTTCGGCGTAACTGAAATCTGTCGTCCAGTGTCGGCAAATCCATAAGGTATGGAAATATTAAACTATGCTTATTGAACTCTTTGTCGGTAGCGTATCTTTTGTACTGTTCAATAATAGAGATTGCTTTTGCCGGTACTTTAACAGAGCCATGTTCGCCATTTTTTGACATCTGATAATACAATCTCCCATTTTGAAAATCCGTCCATTTTAGCAGCAAACAATCGGTCACGCGCATACCAGCAAACATGTATTCAGTAAGCCAAATATTGCGCGCATCATTGTAAATTGGGGGTAGTTCAGAAAGGTCAACTGATTCCAAATTTTGAATCTCGGTTTCATCTAATCCAATTTTTGAGGATTCTGGTTTTTTGATTGATATTTTACCCTCACCACCGAAAGGATAATCATCTTTACTTGCCAGCTTGGCCGTGATTGCTCGATTATAAATTGTACGAACAATCATAAGGTGGTTGACAATTGTGTGCTCGCTTAACGGCTTACCAGGGATCGTTATGTCTTTCCCCTGCTTACGCACTTGTTTCAGAAAGATTTGATATCGCCGTAAAAAGTCCACGGTAACGTCAGGAAAAGTTAGCTTCTCGTTTTTGGCAAACTCGTAAAATCTGTTTAATCGCCCTCGGTCAGACAAATAAGCTTCGCGATTGCCACAAGCTTTTTGCTCTTCCAAATATTGATCTGCTACGGTATTAAAATAACTATGTATAGGCTCCGGAATTGGTTCATGGGCTTGTTTATAAGCATATTTGATCTCGGTTACGTGAGTTACAGTTTGATCTGTTTGAAGTTGAATGGCTTTGTCCCTAAGTTCGGAAAGTCTTTTGGTTAAGTAATTTGTTAGACGTGCTGCGTTGGGTACAGCCCTAGTATTTTTGATTTGTTGTTTCTTTGCGTCCCACAGATCCCGGCTTGGTAACGTGTGTCCTTCAAAGATGTAAGTTGGCTTACCATTATTTGAAATTTTAAAGCCAATTGGATAGTTACCGTCCTTATCGGCGCGGCTCCAGGTAACGATTTTGATAGTTGCCATTTTTAATTATTTTTGATGAAAAAATTTCTGTTTTCACCAAGGGCAAGATCGGAATTCTGTTAACGCTGTGTTAACGGTTTGGCCGTAATCACATGGTATCAGGTTGCATCACAAGACGCATTTTGAGGCAAAAAACAGCATATTATGGCTATTATAAGTCAAAATAATGCTTTATTTTCAAGCTCATAACCCGAAGGTCGTAGGTTCGAGTCCTGCTCCCGCTACCCAGTAAAGCCTCTGATGAAAATCAGGGGCTTTTTTTGTGGATTTGGATTTTTTGGAAAGCCACCAAGCAATTAGCCATAGGCATACAAAAACTGCCCTACTTCACTACGGTTTTGAGCAAGCGTGGGATGTTTTATATCAATTTCATTCTTAACTTAGCCTTATCCAATTATGAAAAAACTCCTTTCATCCGCCTACCTTATTATTTTTTGTCTTACGTCCACGCTTAGCTTTGGGCAAAGCCGTAACGTTCTTTGGTTTGATAAACCTGCCGAACATTTTGAAGAAGCAATTCTTCTTGGTAATGGTAAAACAGGCGCTACAGTGTTTGGAGGAGTAAGCACCGATCAGATTTATTTAAACGACGCCACTCTTTGGTCTGGCGAACCCGTAAAGGCAGATATAAATCCCGAAGCTTACAAGAATCTCCCTGGTATACGCGAAGCTTTATTTAAGGAAGATTACCGTCAGGCTGATCGTCTTAACAGAACCTTGCAAGGTAAATTCTCTGAATCATATATGCCACTTGGGACATTATCTATTAATTTCAAGCAGACAGGCGAAGTCGCGAACTATAAGCGGCAATTGGATATCAACAACGCTGTATCAAAACTAAGCTATGACCAGAACGGAACGCATTTCGCGCGTCAGTACTTCGTGTCAAATCCTGACAAAGTGATGGTTATAAAGATGACCGCAAGCCGTAAAGGTGCTTTAAGTTTTACAATATCCTTTAAAAGTCAGTTAAAGTATGTCACTGCTAAGGCAAACAAAACGCTGATTGTTAACGGTTACACGCCTTATCATGTCGCCCCCGATTATTGGCGTGAAATTGACCCCATTCGCTTTGATGAAAAAAGAGGCACAAGATTTTCTTCTGATATACGCGTAAAAAATAAAGGTGGCGTTGTGGCTGTCTCAGATACTTCTCTTATTGTAAGTAATGCAGATGAGGTGATACTATATGTTAGTACCGCTACCAGCTTTAACGGATTTGATAAAGACCCTGCCAAAAACGGGTTAGACAACAAAGCTATTGCCCAAAAGCAGTTGGATGATGCCGCCCTAAAAGATTACAGCATTCTTTATAAACGTCACGTTACAGACTACCAACGTTATTTTAAACGGGTTGATCTGGATCTGGATGGAGGTGCCGTAATAGATAAGCCTACGCCTGAACGTTTAAACGCTTACAGTACGGGAGCGGATGACAAGAACCTGGAAGCATTGTATTTTCAGTATGGCCGTTATCTCTTAATCTCAAGTTCCCGCATAAATGGGGTACCTGCTAACCTACAGGGCATATGGAATCCCTATATCAGACCACCATGGAGTTCTAATTATACAATGAATATCAATGTGGAAGAGAACTACTGGATGGCTGAATCTGCCAATCTATCAGAAATGCATATGCCTTTCTTGACTTTTATAGGCAATGTAGCAAAAACAGGCAAGAGTACTGCCAGCACGTTCTACGGTATTAATCGTGGTTGGGCATCAGCCCATAATTCAGACATATGGGCAACGAGCAATCCGGTTGGTGAGTTTGGTAAGGGCGAGCCCAATTGGGCTAACTGGAACATGAGCGGCGCGTGGGTTGTAACTCACTTATGGGATCATTATCAATACACCCGAGATAAAGCTTTTTTAAAAAGCTATGCTTATCCGTTAATGAAAGGTGCTGCTTTGTTCTGTTTAGACTGGCTGGTGAAAGATAAACAAGGTTTCCTTGTCACCGCACCGTCTACTTCTCCGGAGAATTCATTTAAAACGAATGATGGTGTAAAGGGTTCAACCTTATACGGTTCAACTGCCGATATGGCTATGATACGGGAGTGTTTTAAACAAACGATTGCTGCCTCAGAAGAACTGAAGATCGACTTGCCTTTTAGAGACAGTATAAAAGCAGCAATGAAGCAGCTTTACCCTTACCAGATAGGAAAGAAAGGGAATTTACAAGAGTGGTATTACGATTGGGAGGAACCTGATCCCAAACACAGGCATCAAACACATTTATATGGTTTATATCCCGGCCACCAGATAACGCGGGAAAAAACGCCCGATTTGGCAGCCGCAGCCGAAAAAACCCTACAGACAAGAGGAGATGAAACCACCGGATGGTCAAAGGGCTGGCGCATTAACTTGTGGGCAAGGTTAAAAGACGGCAACCATGCTTATAAAATGTTTCGCGAGTTGCTCAGGTTTGTACCACCTGATGGTGCTAAAAACATAAATTACACAGCGGGTGGAGGCACATACCCTAACTTGCTTGATGCACACCCTCCTTTTCAGATTGATGGTAACTTTGGTGGTGCTGCGGGCGTTGTGGAAATGTTGTTACAGAGCGATGGTGAACGTATTATGCTTTTACCCGCTTTGCCAGATGCATGGAAAAATGGAACGGTAAAAGGAGTGCGCGCACGGGGAGGGTTCGAGATAACGATGGTGTGGAAGAACGGAAGATTGCTGAAAACAGAACTACTGTCTAAAAACGGAGGGAATTGCGTATTAAATTACCAAGGGAAGGATCTAAACCTTTCCACCCGGCCTAACCATACATACAAGATTAACACCAACCTGCAAGTAATAAAATAAATTAGGCTTATTTCCTGGCGGGCTCTCGGCCCCATGATGAAAATCAGGGACTTTTTTTGTGGGTTTATGTGTAGGTTTGCTACCGCGAATTGCATAACTGTAATTTTTAAAACACAAGATATGGCGTGGTTAGATAAACTAAAGCTGAAAAAAAGTTTAGTACAAGCTTTGAACGAAGCAGGCTTTGCAGGCCCTAAAGAAATTCAGCAAAAAACATTGGCGCGTATTGCAGGCGGTCAGGATGTAATAGCTATTGGCCCCGAAGGTTGCGGCAAAACCACTACCTATATATTAGCCGCGCTCAATAAGTTTAACTACACGCCCGATGGTGTGCCCAAGGTTTTGATACTGGTACCTGATAAAGAAAAGGTAGAAGATGTTATTGCTAAGATCAATCAGCTTAACAAAAACACAAGCCTGTCTATAGTCGGGTTATATGCTACCCCCGGTACAGAAGCCCAGATGAATGCCATGGCGGATGGTGCCGATATTGTGGTAGCAACACCTGATAGGGCGCGTGCCATTTACCTTAAATTGGGCCTTGATGTAAATAAGATAGAACTGCTGGTTATTGACGATGCCGAAATGGTTGTTAAACAAGGCCTGCAACTACCCGTTACCGAACTGGCTGATAGCATACCCAAATGCCAGCACCTTGTTTTTACCGAAGTACTGCATGAGCGCTTAAACAAAATGATAGCGCCTTTTATGAAGCAACCGGCCACAGTTGAGGTGGAAGAAATTGGCGAGCCGCAGTTTGATATGCATCCGCAGATATTATATGTGCTGCCTAATTTTGGCACCAAAGTAAACCTGCTTAACCTGTTTATGCAGGATGAGGACCTGTTTACCAAGGTAGTGGTATTTGTAAACACCCGCCCTACTGCCGAGAAATTGTACAAAAGTCTGCAGGGCGGTAAAAGTACGGTGGCTTTGTTAAACCCCTGGTTTTTTGATATGGATGGCTTTACATCGCTGCATGATTTTAAAAATGCAGCTACCCGGGTACTTATTGTGGTAAACGATACAGAACAGCAGCTTGATGTGGCTGATGTCCCATTCCTCATCCATTTTGAATTACCCGTTGAAAAAGAAACCTACATCAACCGTGTAATTAATCATTTGCCTGATGTTGAAACTGATACCATGGCCATTACCTTCGCTACAGACCTTGAACTAAGCGCGGTTAAAAAAATTGAGCAGGCTACCGGTCAAAAAATGCCCCTGGCAGAATTGCCCCAGGAGCTGCTTATTGAAAAAGAACGCAGCGCCGATACTGCCGAAAAGAAAGCCGCCAAAGCTAAAGCAGATGATGTTGCTCCCGGAGCCGCATTTCATGAAAAGAAGGCAAGCAATGCCAAAAACTACAATTTAAAGGCCAGCGAGAAGGCTAAAATGAATAAGAAAAAGAAGCATTAGTATAGCGTTGCCTGCGCGGGCTATCCGCTTATACATCTGCGGGCCTTAACCACAAGCCGGTATACGCTCCTATCCGTAAAGCAAACTGTTCCTCGTTATCATAACCATATTAGCGCTTTATACCCAGATACATCGTTTGCGATAAGAAAGTATTTGACATAAGACGCGCTTTCAAACAAATATGGTAGTTTTGTTTAGCTGTGGTTATATGCGGTAAAATGCAATTGACAACACGCGCCCTATATTGATGCCGTTATACAAAATTTTTATTTTCTGATACAAAAGTGGTTAAGAAGTATTTTTTTAACATGCTGAAGCATGTTTTCTTTTATTTCGTTATCTTTTTCTGTATGCTGCTGCGTACCGGCTTTGCCCAGGAGCGCGAATTGAATTTCATCAACTTAGCCAGCAATGATGGCCTATCTTCAAATATTGTAAATACCATTTTTAAAGATAAATATGGTTACATGTGGTATGGTACAGACGGCGGATTAAACCGCTTTGATGGTAAGGAATTTACCGTATACCGCCACGCCGAAAATGATACCAGTAGTTTACTATCCAACGACGTACACGCGCTTTGCGAGGATAAAAACGGGAATTTGTGGATTGGAACCAGCGTCGGTATGGCGATGTATGATCGGAAATTGGACTGTTTTGTAAACCGACGTATTGTAGGCCTGCTTATTTTTTCAATCACCCTGGGGCCTGATGATAAGTTGTGGTTAGGAACATTAGACGGAGTAGTTGTACTGGATCCAACTACCTTGAAATTCTCCTGGTTCAAAGCAAAAAACGCCACCGATAAACTGGCAGTTTCTAAGGAGGTGCAATGCGTTTTCAGAGACAATAAAAAGCAGCTTTGGGTGGGCAATAAAACAGGCCTATATCTATATAACTCTAAAACGCAGACTTTTAAACCCTACGCCTATGCAAATACCTCTGAGCCCGGAGATAATTCAATATCATCTATCGCGCAAGATAAAAAAGGCAACATATGGGTAGGTACATATAATGGCGTTAGCATGGTTGTTCCCGGCAGTAACAGCTTCAAAAACTATAAACATAGGGCTGACGATAACGGCAGTTTAAGCAGCAATTTAGTTTACGCTTTAGCAGCAGAACCCGGCGGGGACATATGGATTGGCACGGAAGAAGGGCTTGATATTCTGAATCCGGCAAGTGGAACCGTTAGGCGTATTGAGCGGGATCCGCGGAATAATTATAGTCTGATAGGCAAGGCAGTGAAGACTATTCTTATTGATCGGGATAACATATTTTGGGTTGGCACCTACCGTTGCGGTGTTAATAAGTACGATAAAAATCTTGCTTTTTTTGACCTCCGTCAGAGTAACCACTTTGATCTTAGAGGGCTTAGCGCTGATGTGGTGACATCATTTGCAGCAGTTGACAGTAACGGGGTTTACGTTGGAACAGACGGTGGAGGATTAAATTTTTATGATTTTAAAACCGGCCTGTTTACTCATTTGCCACTTTTCGGCAATAGTACTAAGGAAGCGATATTAGCGATGGAAAGGGTTGGATCAGAAATATGGATCGGAACTTTTCTGCATGGCTTATTCATTTACGATACCAATACCGGACAAAGCAGGCACATAACCAAAGGTACCGGCCCTCAAAACCTTAGTGGTAATGATATATTTTGCATAAAGCGCGATAGCAGGGGGAACGTTTGGCTTGGCACCAACGGACAAGGTGTGAATATGTATAATCCGTCTACTAAAATATTTTATCGTTACAGTAAGCACGAAACCGGCTCGCACTTCATTCCGCTTAACGGCTACATCCGTGCTATTGAGGAAGACAGGGCGGGTAATATTTTAATAGGATCAAGCGGTGCCGGCATGGTAATTTATAACCCGTTTAAGGGTAAGGCCGTTGCTTTGAACAGCTTCAATAGCGAACTGCCGAAAAACTCCATTAACACCATATGTGTTGGTGCCGACGGAATATTTTGGGTAGGACTGAGCGAGGGTGGGTTAGCGCGCTTCGACGATAAAAAAAAGGACTTTTTTGTCTATAAGGAAAAAGATGGCCTGGCCGACGAGGTGATCTATAAAATACTGGAGGATAATTCTGGCAAGATTTGGGTAAGTACCAATAAAGGGATCAGTAGTTTTGACCGTAAACTTAATAAATTCACCAACTATACCCATCACAATGGCTTACAGCGCAGTCCGTTTGTGTTGGGTGCCGGTTTAAAATTAGCAAACGGCACACTGTTATTTGGGGGTACCAATGGTTTCAATTACGGCAACCCTGAACATTTTAGCTTCAGCAAAAAAATTCCGCGGGTGGTTTTAACGCAACTTCGCATTTCAAACAAAAATGTTGTTCCATCGCCAGATGCTGAAATCAAAGAACACATTTCGATAGCAAAAGAGATCGACATTGATCAGCGCCAAAACTTTTCATTAAGTTTTATAGCACTCGATTTTACTTCGCCGCATGAAAGTAAGTATTTGTATAAGCTTGATAAGTTTGACAGAGATTGGATAAATATAGGAGATAATAATACCGTTAGTTATACCAACCTTGACCCCGGGCAATATACTTTTTATGTAAAAGCGGTTAGCGAGAACGGCAGTTGGACAAGCCCGACAACGTCAATAATTGTAAATGTGCGCCCTCCATTCTGGAAAACCTATTATGCGTATGCGTTTTATATTTTGTTGGTAGCCTTAATACTTTTGTATAGCCGGTACCGTGCAATAGAAAAACTGGAAACAAAGTTCGCCCTTGAGCAGGAACGGCAAACAATAGCACAGGAACGCCGGGAAGCAGAACAACGCCATAGTTTTGATCAAATGAGAATAAAATTGCTCACCAATTTGAGTCATGAATTTCGCACCCCTATCTCGCTCATTATGGGTCCGGTTGATCAATTATTACATATAGAGACCAGCACGCCCAAGGCAGACCAATTAGGTATGATTAGAAGAAATGCCAGGCGCCTGCTAAACCTTGTAAATCAGCTGCTTGATTTTCGAAACATGGAAGATAAAGAGCTGCGCTTAAACCCCACCGTTGGAGACTTTATAGCGTTTACCCTGGATGTTGTAGAATCGTTCAAGGATCTGTCAGAAAGAAGACTTATTAATTTTGAGATACATAGTTCCCTGAAATTTTATTTTGCCAGTTTTGATCACGAAAAAATTGAGCGCATTCTTTTTAACCTCCTGTCAAACGCATTCAAGTTTACTTTGAGCGGCGGAGAAGTAACGTTATCCATCAAAAAAGATGAACACGCCAACGGGCTAATCATCCAGTTAACTGATACAGGCATTGGCATTGCAGAGGAGGACAAAGAAAAAATATTCGACCGTTTTTTTCAGTCTGATGTAAGTTCGGCCATACTAAACAAAGGTAGCGGTATCGGCTTATCGCTAACAAGAGAATTTGTGAAGTTGCACGGTGGAACCATTAGCGTTGAGAGCGTTGAAAAAGAAGGTTCAACCTTTACCATCTGCCTGCCATTGAAATGCATTGACGACGAATATAACGATGAAGACATAGCAGACGATGAGCTTGATAACCCGGAGAATTTACCCGCAACAAAATTGACCGAAGAAGTTCCGTATGAGCAACTGGCAAATATCCTTTTAGTTGAAGATAATGACGATTTTAGATTATACCTTAAAGATAATTTAAAAACAAGTTACCGTGTTGAGGAAGCTACTAACGGCAAAGATGGCTGGCAAAAAGTTTTGTTTTCGCATCCGCAGCTGGTAATAAGCGATATAAGCATGCCCCAGGTTAGCGGTATAGATCTGTGCCGCAAAATAAAATCAGACAAAAGAACCAGTCATATTCCGGTTTTATTGTTAACGGCTCTAACAGGCGAGGAAAATCAGTTGCTGGGCCTTGAAATTGGGGCAAACGACTACATTACCAAGCCATTTAATATGGATATTCTGAATGCCAAGATTCGAAATTTACTGGAGTTGAACGAAAGATTGAAAACTACTTACAGTAAACAGATCAATCTGTTAGCTCCTGAGACGAAGATCGAATCTAACAACGAGAAGCTAATGAGCAAGGTGGTTCAGTATATCGAGGAAAATCTGACCAATTCGCAGTTATCTATTGAAGGCTTAAGTCGTAAACTGGTTATGAGCCGTGGATCGCTCTATACAAAAATACTGGAACTAACCGGAAAAACTCCGGTAGATTTTGTGCGCTCGGTAAGGCTTGATAAAGCCGTAATTTTACTGGAAAAGAGCGATATGACCGTGTCTCAGGTAAGTTATGCAGTGGGCTTTTCTACACCAAACTATTTTGCAAGGGCTTTTAAAACGCAATTTAATATGAAGCCCAGTGAATATATTCAGCTGAAACGGGAAAATAAGAGTCCCTCAGCTGAATAGCTTTTTCCTTTCTTAGGAGTTAAAGATCTGGCATTATAAATAATTTACAATTTCACATACCGGCGAAATACCGTATACACTTGCCGAACATGCTCTCACTGAAGGGTTATTATTGGCATCGTGCATTTCTAAAATTTAATCAGGCCTGATATACTCACCGTGGCGATTATATCTTCAATACCGCTATTACCTTTAAAACGATGCTTTATATGAGTCGGGTTCCCGGCATACTAAATCGATGTAGTAGAGCGATTTACCTTTTAGCATCTACCTTGCTTTTGTTAGAATTGGTGTTTTTACACGGGTAATTTTTTTGCATCCCAACACCAAAATAACTTGCCTATTATAACCTCCCAGTACTATCCTTTTATACAAAAAAAACTTTATTGCTATAGGTCTCGGTTATTTTAGTAAAACATAATTTGCTGAAAATCAAATAATTAAATCACAAATCGAGGCCATGCTAAATTAATTGTCAAATAGACATTTATGCTATACTTTTTGACACACAGACAATTTATTTATTAGCTACTGCTATAGATTTACCCTGTTCGAAAAACTAAACAGTTTGATGCCAGGCATCTCTGCACAACGTGCAGTTTTTGAACCAAACCAATAATTATAAACCAATAACTCAAGTGCCATGAAAGCACCAACGTAACGCGTTTGCCTCCGCTATCCGATGATAGCGCCTGAAGAGCATTATTCTGTTTTTTAATCACAAAAATTTAAGTCATATAGGGTATACTTTACTTTCAAATTTTCTTACCAAATACTTGATGCTAATAAATGAACGGCCTGTTCATTATTACCCGGTAAGCAACACCACGTAAACTATCCCCCTTTAAAACGAAAACACATGAAAATATAAGTTTTACAAAAACACAGGGAAAAGTGTGGTTAATGGATAAGCCGTTTTGTTGAGGATCAACATTTATTATACACAACCGGTTCCATAAACCTCCTCCCAAACCAATTATAAGAAGTCGTTACTTATTTATTCTCAAGAAAAAATGATAATAATTAAAAATATAAAAAAAATAATTCCCAAAATCTGTCTTCTGGTGCTGCTTCTGGTTTTTAACTCATCTGTAACGCACGCCCAAACCCGCGTTACGGTGAGAGGTACAGTTACAGAAAAAAACGGAGATCCGATTATAGGGGCAATGATAATTGCAAAAGGTGACAACAATAGCAAAACAGCCACAGACAAAGACGGGAAATTCACATTGTCTGTACCTGCTAATAATACCGTGCTCACCATTACCTCTTTTGGCATGAAAACGCGGGAGTTTACCGCATTAGCTAACATCTCAAATACTATCGAATTGGAATTAGACTCCAAAGAGATGGATGAAGTTGTGATTGTTGGTTACGGGCAACAAAAGAAAGCCAGCGTAGTTGGCGCTATTGCCCAAACCACCGGTAAAGATCTGCAACGTACAGGCGGCGTTACCAACCTTGGCATGGCCTTAACCGGAAACTTACCGGGCCTTGTAACAACTTCTTCTTCAGGGCAGCCCGGTTCAGAAGATCCGCAGATCGTAATTCGTGGGGTAACATCATGGAACAATAGCGCTCCACTTATTTTGGTGGATGGGATTGAAAGATCTATAAACGCTATAGATATATCTTCAGTTGAAACCGTGTCTGTACTTAAAGACGCGTCGGCTACGGCAGTTTACGGTGTACGTGGCGCCAATGGCGTAATATTAATTACCACCAAACGCGGCGTTGAAGGTAAGGCTCAGGTTTCTATCAGGTCAAACACTACAACTAAAATTGCGTCAAAACTGCCCGCAAAATACGACTCGTATGATGGTTTGGTTTTGAAGAATAAAATTATTGAAAGGGAATCTATCGCCGATTTAAACACATGGGCGGGATATACTCCTATGGATATGGTAAACAAATACCGCTATCCTGCCAATGCTTATGAGGCAGATCGTTATCCAAATGTAGACTGGGAGAAAGAATTATTTAAAAACAGCGCTCAATCTTACAATAACTCTATTAACGTTTCCGGCGGTTCAAAATTGGTAACCTATTTTGCCGGTGTTGACGTAACCCAGGAAGCCGACTTATTTAAAACCTTCCAAAATAACAGGGGCTATCAGTCGCAATTTGGTTATAATAGGTTTAACGTTCGTAGTAACCTTGATTTTAACCTAACCAAAACCACTAAGTTTTCTACCAACTTGTTTGGATCTAACGGTGTGCGCCAGGTGCCTTATGGTTTGGCTAACGGTGATGGGTCTTACTGGTCGTCGGCTTACCGTACAGCTCCTGATTCATTTAAACCTGTATATCAGGACGGAACTTATGGTTATTACCCGTTATCTACTCAAGATCAGCCTAACGCGGCGTTTTGGCTGGCCTACTCAGGTGTTGAGAAACGTACTACAACACAGTTAACTACAGATTTTGTATTGACGCAACAACTGGATATGGTAACCAAAGGACTTAGCTTGAGGGGCAGCCTTTCTTTAGACAATACGTTCCTTGAAAACAACCGGGGTATAAACGACCAGTTTAACCCTGCCCAGCGCGAGTGGATTAATCCTACTAACGGCCTGGTATCATACGAGCAGCCAAGAAACACAGGCACGCAGTTTGATTTTAACGATGCTATTGCCTGGTCATCTAATGGCGGTGCTGTGGATACCCGCAACGTTTATCGTAATATAAACTATCAGTTTCACATTAATTACAACCGCAACTTTGGCGATCATAACGTAACAGGCTTAGCAGTTGTGCAGCGCCAGCGCACTGCAAACGGAGGTAACTTTCCAACCTACCGCGAAGATTGGGTTTTCCGTACCACCTATAATTATAAACAAAAGTATCTTTTTGAAGCCAATGGCGCTTACAACGGTTCTGAGAAGTTCGGTCCTGATTATCGCTTTGCTTTCTTCCCGTCGCTATCTGCCGGTTGGGTAATCAGCAAAGAAAAATTTATGGAAAAACTAACTTTCATAGATCAGTTAAAGCTAAGAGGCTCCTGGGGAAGAATTGGGGATGACAACGTTCCTACCAATGGTCGTTTTACGTTTCGCGATTCCTACAACTATGGCGGTAACACCCAAATGGGCAGCCCTGTAGCCAATACCCCATACACAATATATAGCCAAGGTGTTATCGGTAATCCAAATCTTTCGTGGGAAACCGCTGAGAAACGCAACATAGCGCTTGATTTTGGTTTCCTTGGAGGTGATATTTCCGGTAGCGTAGATGTGTTTAGCGACAGAAGAACCAGGATTATGATTGCCTCAGGCCGCGCTATCCCATCATTTTTTGGTTATGGCGGAAGCACACCAAGTGCCAACCTGGGCGAATCTACCAGTAAGGGTTACGAAATTGAAGTAAGGTTGAACCACAGGTTTGCAAACGGTATTCGTGTTTATCTAAACACAGCAGTGACGCATGCTACCAATTTAACCATTTTCCGTGATGATCCTGCTTTGACCCCTTCTTACCAGAAACAGCAGGGTTATGCAATCGGTCAAAACCGGTCTTACATTGATAACGGCTTCCTTAAAAGCTGGGATGACCTGCTTGGCAGCACAACCCGCTCGGCCAATAACCAAAACAAGTTACCCGGCGACTATAATATTGCCGATTTTAACGCCGATGGTGTGATTGATGCGAAGGATCAGGCACCTTTCGGCTATACAGGTAATCCGCAAAATACCTATAATGCAACTATAGGCTTTGAATGGAAAAGCTTTACCTTTTTTGCCCAGTTCTACGCGGTAAACAATGTTACACGTACAATCAACTTCCCTAATTTTCAAGGAAAGAGTAACGTGTTGTTTGTTGAGAAGCCTTTCTATTTTCAGCAAGATGGTGGCGGCCAGGTACCTCCGCCCCGCTGGAGTGTTCTTGATGCGTTTGGTGCAACCGGTACCCGTTACGCTTATGACGGATCATACGTTCGTTTAAAAAATGTTGAAATAGGCTACATGCTTCCTGGCAACGCTGTTAAAAAGTTAGGGTTGAAGAGCTGTAGGTTATTTGTAAACGGAAATAACTTGCTTTTGTGGACTAAAATGCCAGATGACCGTGAGTCTAACTTCTCCTCTGCGAATAATGATTCTTCCAGTGGAGCATATCCCACTTTAAAGCGTTTCAACCTGGGTCTTGATATAACATTATAAACTGTTTAAAGATGAAAAATAACATGAAAAAAATTGTGTTGCTGGTAACCATTGTGTTAGGTACCGGCACGCTTAATTCTTGCAAAAAATATCTTGAGCGGTCTCCGCTTGCCGATATTTTACCAACAGATCCGTACAAAAACTTTCAAAACTTTCAAGGCTTTACTGAAGAATTGTATAATTGCATTCCGCAGAATAGCACTGCTCAGTTCCACAACTCCTGGAACCTTGGCGAAGAAGAATTTTGGACAGTTGGTGAAACCAGATTGATGATGTACCAGGTTGATCAGGGTAATTATCCGGGCTGGTCAAACACCTTATATAGTATGTTTGGCACCAACGCCGCCGGCGCGGGTAATACTGACTCCGGAAATAAAGGACAGCTTTGGGGCTTATCATGGTATGGTATCCGCAAGGCCAATCTGGGCCTGGCCAACCTTGACAAAATGATTGACGCAACCCCGGAAGAAAAAAACCTGATTGCCGGTCAATTATACTTTTTTAGAGCATTTTTCCACCATTGCCTAATGGAATATTGGGGTGGTTTACCTTATCTGGATCAGGTTTATCCGGCAGATCAGATCGTCAAAGTTCCTCGTCTTAGCTACCAGGCTTGCGCTGATAAAGTGGCAGCCGATATGCAAAAGGCAGCTGATCTATTGCCGGTTGACTGGGACGCTACCACTGCCGGTAAAACAACACTTGGTAACAATAATACCCGTATCAACAAAATAATGGCACTTGCCTATATGGGTAAAAATTACCTGTGGGCAGGCAGTCCTTTAATGAACAGGTCATCTACAGGCAGCGCCACTTATAATGCCGCTTATTGCAAAAAGGCTGCTGACGCGCTGGCCCAGGCACTTCAAATTATCGAATCAACAGGCCGCTACTCTTTAGCACCATTTTCGCAATACCGCGAGTTATTTAATACCTGGAACGCGGGCGGCAAAATTCCGGGTCTGAAAGAGGCAATTATGCTGGAGGGTCTTTCCGGCGCAACCGGCCGTTTCCGTTACAATCAGGTAAATGATTACCGTCCGCTTGTTATTCAAACAACAGGTATAAAATGTTACCCTACTGCTAATTACGTAGATAATTACGGCATGGCTAACGGCCTACCTATTGTTGATCCGGAAAAGGCAGATCCTGAAAGCGGCTATGATCCTTCATATCCATGGAGAAACCGCGACCCCCGTTTTTACAATGATATTATGATTGACGGCGAAAAATGTGTGCAAAATGGTGGAGCTGTAGGCAACAACGAATTCCGCCAGTATGCCAGTCTTTTCACCGGTGGCCTTTTCAGAACAGCTGATGGCAACAATAAGGTTTGGACAGGATACCTGAATTCAAAAATAGTAGCCAAACTGATGAATGAGTTTGACGGCTACAGGGAAAACAACACGTTTGTTTTAAGCCTGATGCGCTTATCTGATGTATACCTGCTATACGCCGAAGCTACTGCAACCGGTTATGGTACGCCTCAAAGCACTGCCACAGGCTACGCGCTTACAGCGGTTGATGCTGTAAATAAAATTCGCCAAAGAGCCGGCGTTGCCAATGTAGCTGCGAAATTTTTAGGCACTACCACCGATTTTTTAAGTGAAGTAAGACGTGAGCGTGCCGTAGAGTTAGCGTTTGAGGGTCATCGTTTTGTAGATCTGCGCCGTTGGTTGCTTTTAACAGAACGCCCGTATACCTACAAAAAAGCGATTGAATTCGATAGAGCACTTCCCAACGCGCAAGTATATGCAGACCCCCGGAATGCTAAGGTTAATAATTACAGAGAAACCGTACTGTTTGAAAGACAATTGGTTCAAAGGCATTATTGGTTCCCTTTCCTGCAATCAGATATAAACATGTACAGCGAGTTTAAGCAAAATCCGGGTTGGTAACTAAAAATTCTAAAAAGTAATGAGAAAAAACATAAGAAAATGCTGTACTCTCCTGGTTGTTTTACTATCAGGATTATCAACAGCATATGCACAAGAAAACACAGATACTTTGGTAAACGTTGCGTTTCGATCGGTTGCAAAAAAGGATCTGATTGTTCCCGCTGCATCGGTAAACGTAACCGAGATACTAAAGAAAAGTTACAGCACTAACAGCTTAGACAATTTAGGAAGCTTTATTGCAGGGTATAACGGAAATGTTTGGGGCCAGGCACCATTAATTTTGGTTGATGGTATCCCTCGTCGTGCTTCGGATATACGGATGACTGAGGTACAGTCTATATCAGTGCTAAAAGGAGCCAGCGCCGTTGTACTTTACGGCAGCAGCGCTTCTAAAGGCGTTGTAATGATAACTACAAAACGAGGCAGTATTAACCCGCTACAGATTGATGTACGCGCTAATACCGGTGTGTATGTACCCAAATCTTATCCAACATACCTTAACGCGGCCGATTACAAGACGTTTTACAATGAGGCATTAGCTAACGATAAGATTGCTCCTGCTTACACAGCAGATGAAATTAATGCCACCCGTGCAGGCACAAACCCTTACAGGTATGCCGACATTAATTTACTGGGCTCTGACTATCTTAAAAAAATGTACAACAAGTCTGACGTTACTATGGAGGTATCTGGTGGTAACGACGCTGCCCGGTATTACACAAATTTTGGCGTGGCCTATAATAATGACCTGCTTAAATACGGCGAACAGAAAAATAACGCCAACTTACAATTCAACATCAGGGGAAATGTGGACGTTAAAATTTCTAAAAAGTTAACTGCAACCGTTGACGCAGCGGCTGTTAGTACCAACAATTATGTAGGACGCGGAAACTACTGGAACGCAACATCAACACTTGCACCCAATTTTAACAAGTATTCGCCGCTTATCCCAATAAATATGTTAGATCCTAACAATGCGGCACTGCAAACAATTGTACAAGGCAGTAATCATGTTATTGACGGGCAGTATTTACTTGGCGGAACAAGCTCCAACCAAACTAACGTGTTATCAGACATGTTGGCGGCCGGTTACATTAAAACCAAGTCAAATACATTTATGTATAACTTAGGTTTACAGGCAGACTTAAGTTCGGTTTTGCCAGGTCTAACTTTCAAAACTACAGGTAGTTTAGATTATACCACATTATATACCGAAACCTACACACTGCCTTACGCAACTTACCAGCCCACCTGGACCACCGTTAATGGAAAAGATGTAATTACCAATTTAACAAAATTCGGTGCTGACAGAAACTCAACAACCGAGGCAATTGGCGCAGCTTCGTATTCTCAAACGGTGTCTTTAAAAGCGCAGTTTGGCTATGATCGTACCTTTGCAACTGATCATAATGTTACCGCGGCATTAGTAGGCTGGGGTTACACAACGCAGCTTTCCGCTGATGTTGGTGGCGGATACCAGCCTATTAAAAATACAAATCTTGGTGTTCAGGCCGGTTACAATTATAAAAGGAGATATTACCTTGACTTTTCCGGAGCGCTGGTACATTCTGCAAAACTGCCACCAGAAAAACGTAATGGCTTTTCGCCAACCGTTACTGCCGCATGGCGCATAAGCGACGAAGATTTCATTAAAGATAATCTGCCGTTTATCAGCGACATGAAGATCAAAAGTTCATACTCTTCTGTTAAACAAGATCTGGACGTTACGGGCACAAGGCCAGGTACTACGGGTGCCGTTGACCAATTCTTGTACCAGGGTTATTTTAGTAACAATGCTACGCTTGGTGGTTTTTACACCTGGCGCGATGGTTTGGCCGGTGGGCGTACAACACTTGTGGGCCAGGCAGACAACCGTAATTTAACCTTTGTACAACGTAATGAGTTGTCGTTTGGATTAGACGCATCGTTGTTTAAAAACAAAATTAGCCTGGACCTTAATTACTTTTCGCAAACTACAGACGGCCTGCTTGCCCGCGGAGCTTCCATTTATCCTTCTTACTTTGCCGGTTCGGGTGATTTCCGTCCATGGATAAACTATGGTAAGGAGCAACGTAAAGGATTTGATTTTGCAATTAACCTGAATGAAAAGGTAGGGGAAGTACAATACTCATTAGGCGTTACCGGGATGTTCTACAATTCCAAAGTATTACGCAGGGATGAAACACCTGCAGAAAGCTACCAGGCAAGAACCGGTTTACCTATTGATGCCAATTTTGGATATATAAGCGAAGGCTTTTTCCAAAGCCAGGCTGATATAGCAAATTCTGCAAGGCAAACATTTGGCGGAACAGTTGCGCCAGGCGACATTAAGTATCGCGACATTAACAAAGATGGAGTAATTGACGCGAAGGATCAGGTAAATTTAGGGCATAACGGTTTTGCATTATCTCCATTTTCGTACGGAGTGAACCTGACAGTTAAATATAAACGCTTAACAATGTTTGTATTAGGCTCAGGTATAAATGGTGCTGTTGGCTATAAAAACAACTCCAGTTACTGGGTTGGTGGTAACACTAAATATTCTGACATTGTTTTGGGACGCTGGACAGAGGCAACCAAAGCTACAGCCACTTATCCGCGCCTTACAAGTACAAACAGCTCTAACAATTTCCAGAACTCTACTTTTTGGATGTATAACGTAAACCGCTTTAATCTAAGCCGTGTTCAATTTACTTACAGCTTTGATGACAAGATGTTTAAGAATTCGTTTGTTCATGGTTTGAGCGTGTATGTTCAGGGTGATGACCTGCTTGTTATATCAAAAGAGCGCAAGTATATGGAGACCAACGTAGGTATACCACCCCAAACCCGCTTTTTTAACTTAGGCGTTAAAGGTTCTTTTTAATTACGATTATTAGCTAAAATTATATGAAAATAAAGATCATGTTTCTTGGATTAGCAGTTATGCTTTTTGCAGGCTGCAAAAAAATCCTGAACCCGGAGCCGGAGGATTTAAAATCACTCGATCAGATGTATACAGATGTAAACTTTGCTCAGGGTTTTTTAGTTACGGCTTACAGGAATATCCCCGGCTATTACGATAACTCGGAATATGCCACGGATGACGCGGTGACAAACCAATTAAGTAACGGTTATTTGCAACTGGCCACAGGGTCGTGGTCGTCTCAAAACAACCCGGCTTCTACATGGAACCAGTGTTATGAAGCGATGCAGTATCTTAATTTGTTTCTTGAAAATTCAAATAAGGTTAAATGGGCAGCAGACCCTGAGGCAGCGAAGCTTTTTAACCTGAGAATGCGGGGCGAAGCTTTTGGCTTGCGCGGCCTTTTTATGTATTATTTGCTACGCAACCACGGCGGAGTTGCCGCTAACGGGCAGTTGCTAGGTGTGCCTATTATTACTCAGTATCAAACAATTGACGCTCAGTTTAATGTGCCCCGCGCCAGCTTTGATGCTTGCGTTAAACAGGTTTATAAAGATTTGGATAGTGCTGAGCTTTATCTTCCGGTTGAGTACAATGATATAGCCAACGCATCACAAATTCCTGATCGGTATAAAAAGTATACATCAAATTTTGATACTTATAACCGCGTAATGGGGCAATATGGCCGTCAATTATTCAACGGATTGATTGCTAAGACCATAAGAACCAGAACAGCTTTATTAGCTGCCAGCCCGGCTTTTCAAAACAGCGCTAACCCGGCAACCTGGGCAGATGCTGCCGGTTATGCTGCCGCCATAATTAACTATAAAGGGGGCGTAGCTGCATTGCCGGCCACCGGTGTTACTTATTATGCTAACGCGTCAGAAATTGACAATTTAGCAAGCGGTAACAATCCGCCTGAGATCATCTGGAGAGAGAATATTGTAACTAATGACGCTACCCAGGAAAACCAGAATTTCCCAACGTCAATAAACGGTGCAAACGCTACAGGCGCGGGCTTTATGAATCCGTCTCAAAATCTGGTAGACGCTTTCCCTATGGCCAATGGATACCCTATTGATAATGCAGCCTCTGGTTACAATGCCGCCGCGCCATACGCCGGCAGAGACCCAAGGTTTGCAAAATATATAATATACAACGGCAGCACAGCCGGTGTAAGCAATACCGTTATTAAGACGGGTACAACCGCAGGTACCGGTGACGGCATTAATGAAAGGCCGGGTTTTTCTACACGCACAGGCTATTATATGAAAAAACGCCTGCGTATGGATGTTAATCGTAATTCGGTTGGAGCAAACGGAAAAACACACTATACCCCCCGCATGCGTTACACCGAAATGTACCTTGCCTATGCCGAAGCTGCTAATGAAGCCTATGGCCCTACTGGCGTTGGTACACAAGCTTATTCAGCGTATGATGTTATCAAGGCCATTCGTAAAAGAGCGCTTGGTATAAACTCTGATCCTTATTTGGAAGAAGTAAAAGGAGATCAAGGCAAAATGAGGGAGCTGATACGTAACGAGCGCCGTTTAGAATTATGTTTTGAAAGCTTCCGTTTCTGGGATCTTCGTCGCTGGAAAGTAGACATTACTAAACTGAATGAGACTGTACGTGGCATGGATGTGAACGGAACGGTTTATACTCCGCTGAATAGCGTAGAGACCCGTGCTTACCAGAATTATATGTACTACGGGCCTATTCCAAATTCTGAGATTTTAAAATATAATACGCTGTTACAAAACGCGAATTGGAAATAGTTAAAAGAGTTTAAATTAAAAAACATGAAAATTAATAAAATAATTATAGGACTGGCAGCTTCAGCGGGCTTGCTGGCATCGTGCAAAAATGCTCCGGTAGTATACCCCGATTTTACTTACTCCGCCGTTTATTTTGCAAGCCAGTACCCAATGCGCACCGTAGAGCTGGGAGAAGATCAATTTGTTGATAATTCTTTGGATAACCAGCGTAAGGTTTCTATTAAGGCCACAATAGGCGGCGTGTACGACAATAAAAAAGATGTATTGGTAAACGTGAATGTGGACGAAACGTTGTTGAATAATCTTTATTTCAACAACAACGGCCCTAAAATTCTGGCTATGCCTACCCAATATTATCAGTTAACATCTAATCAGATAAAAATTCCAGCCGGAAGCCTGCTGGGTGGTGTTGAGGTACAGTTGACCGATGCCTTTTTTGCTGATCCGTTGGCTTTAAAAGCAAACTATGTTATACCGCTGGTAATGACAAAAGTAACGGGCGCTGATTCAATTTTAAGGGGTGCCAAGGGTGTTGTAACACCATCACGGGTTAAGGCTACGGATTGGATAACAGCGCCTAAAGATTATGTACTTTATGGCGTTAAATACGTTAACCCGTGGCACGGTGATTATTTAAGGAAAGGCGTTGATCAAATTACCCCGGTAACCGGAACACCTTCTACAGTAATCAGGCACACGCCGTACGTGGAAAATAACCAGGCAGTTAATATCACAACCGCTTCGTTAAAAACTGCTACCCTGCCACTATCAATTAAGAACAGTGCGGGCACCAATGTACCGTTCAACTTAGTGCTAACTTTTGCCGATAATGGAACTTGTACAGTAGCAGGTGATAATCCCACCAGTTTTGATATTGCGGGTACAGGTAAGTTCGTTTCAAAGGGCGAAAAAAATAGCATCGGAGGAACAGACCGCAGCGCTATATACTTAGACTACACGGTTAACTTTAAAAACCTGAACGTAAAATACGCTACTAAGGATACCCTTATAGTTCGTGACAGGGGTATAAAGGCTGAGTATTTTGATGTGGTACTTAAATAAGTATTACATTACTTAACATCACCATTTATGATAAAAGGTCCGGCCCATAAAGCCAGACCTTTTTTGTTTACAGATTACTATATTTCTGCAAACGTGAGTTTCAGTCGCAACCCGCTGGTTATGGACCGGTTTGGGTTAAATGGACAACAATAAAAAAAGGGCTGCGCAATTAAGCGCAACCCTTTTTCCTAAGACCTCCTTACCTCAGGCGGTACTAAAATTGGGGATCAAAATTAAAATATATAGGATTTGACAGCGCAACCATATTACCGGTTACTTGCGCAGATTTTGGAACCTGCGGATAATTGGTAGACGGGCCTTCAACTATAAGGCGGTAATACATGCGGTCAACCAGCTTCGGTGTATCGGTAAACTCTGCTGTCGGGTTTTTGGCAGTCACCTTATAGCTGCCAAATTTGCGGCCATCTTTAATTACATTAACAGTATAAACACTGTCTGCCACTAAGTTTCCGGTTAACTGAACGCGGAATTTAATAGGCTTACCGGTTGATTTAGCGTTATCACCCATCATCATATCCATCTTGTCGTCCTGATTAATGTCGGCAAAGAACTCCACGCGTGGCGCATAAGGGTTAGCACTAACAGAAACGCGGCCATTGTTAAGCGCATCAATAACAGCTTGCGTAGTGCGGTTTTTTGCAAACACCCAGGTGGTTGGCGTACCAATATAATTTACATCACTTGGCGAATGCGTATCACTACCCCCTCTGGCAGTTACTCTGCGGCCCGATGCCAGCATGTCTTCCCAAATTAAATTAGAATTAGCGTTTTTGGTCCATAAACAAGAGTTCCATACTTCCATCCCATCAACCAGATCATAAGAAAAACCAAAATGATCTTTTGGTCCGGCCGGGTGGTTAGCGTATACAGAGATACCCAGTTCCTTTTTTACAGCTATGATGTTAGCATCGCGCTGGTCGCGCACATCATAAAACTTTTGATGATTGTATGGCTTTGCCGAAAATGTATTGGCATGGCCACGGGTGGTGGTCCATTCTGCACCGTAAAGCAGCAATAAAGAATCAGTTGATTTAAATGCAGGGTCGGCCCAGGTATTATGCTCTACATTGCCCAAAACATGATTATCATGGTCGGTAATAGCAATAAAACCAAAACCCACTGATTTAGCGAAGGCAAGTATTTTGGCAACCGGATGGCGGTTAGGATCGTAGCCACCTTCAGAACTGTAGCTGGAATGAACATGCAGATCGCCTTTCAGCCATATGCCCTCAGTTAGGTTGGCAACCGGAGGCAATGCTCCCAATGGCTTGATCCAGGGGTTAATATGGTCTTTGGCTATTTTTTGTTGTGCTGATACCATGTTGCTAACGCTGATCATAACCAGCATTGCAAATAAGATTCGAATATTTTTGTACATATTGATTTAATGTTTAAGTGGTTATATAATTATTTACCAGGATAGCCAGGGTTTTGGGTCAGCGTAGGGCTACGCACAATCTCTGTTACGGGGATGGGGCGTACCAAATACTTAGCATCAAGGGCGGTTGCATGGTTGTGAGCAGTAAAGGCATTGTATTTCACAGCGCGGTCGGCCAGCGTTCCGGTGCGTTTCAGATCCATCCATCTGTTTGATTCACCAAACAGTTCGCGGGCAGATTCGTCAAGCACATCTGCTATGGTGGCATTTCCGGTTAACAGGTCACTTCCTGTCAGTTTAGCTCGTTGGCGCAACTCGTTTATCAGTGCTGTAGCCTGCGCTCCCTGCCCTTGTTTAACATATGCTTCGGCCAGCAGCATCATGGTTTCGGCGCGACGGAAGATGTAGGTATCCCGATGCCCTTGTGGGTCAACCCCCCCGTTGGTATAAACTACTACCGTTGGGTCGTAAAATTTCCAAATGATAGGATATACTACATTCGATCCAAAAAATTGATGATACTGATCCGGGTTCACTACGTAATACACAGGCTTATTGGCTGCCTTGTATGCAGTGATCTGATCTGCGGTCATTGCCTCACGGGGCAGGTACATAATCCGGTCGCCGGTTTTAATGGCTCCATTGGCTCCTGCCGCGTAATTGGTGGCAGCTACAATGTTTCTCTGCAAAAACCGCTCGCTTGCCCTAAAGTCATTGGCAGAATAAAGGTTGAACTGGTAGGAACTAGGCTGATATGAAGCATCCTGCCTCCAGTATGGCGCTGTAAGGGCTCCTCCCGCAAATCTGTCAGTCCAAAACTTAAACTGCTGATAAAGATTGTTACCATTTTTGTTGTTCGCATCGGTAGCAGAATAGCGCACCGCAAAGATCACTTCTTTATTGCCAACCGCATATTGGTCGCCAAAGAGTGTTTCCCATGTAGTAAGGGTTGATTTGCCCATAGCTACCTGCAGGGCGCTAACAGCACCTGCCAGATCTGTTGCCTGCGCGTACGATTTATAGCTGCGTGTAAGCAACACCTTGCCCAACAGGTGCTGGGCCATAGCCTGGGCTACGCGTCCGTAGTCACTCGGATCTGCCGGAAGTTGGGTAATTGCCTGGTTCAGGTCGCCTACCATTTGTTTATACACATCTGCTTCAGGCGCGCGGGTAAAATTGTAGGTAGCTTCGGTAACCTCGCTGGTTAGCAATGGCACATCGCCAAAAGATTCAACCAGGTTAAAATAGGCATAAGCGCGTAATGCCAGCAATTCGCCCGTGCGGGTAGCATAAATTTTAGGGTCGATACTATTTTGTATAGCCGCGCCACGAGACAGTGCGGTATTGGCTTTAGTGATCAGATTGTAATTGTCTGTCCACCAGCTCTGGCTCTCATTGCCTGTAAACACCGTGTAATCGTTAATAGGCATTTGGGTGTCATCTACCACGCCGGTCCTGTCGTACATGTCTGTTCCGTACCACATATGTCCGGTGTTTTGCAGCAGAGGGCGCAAATATCTGTATGTTTCGTTCACCAACTCCTCGTACGAGTTTTGCGTTACGAAGTACTTGTCACTCGTTACCGACGACGGGTTAACTTCCTCCAGCTTACATGAGTGCGCGAGGGTAAGTACCAAAATCGCCGCTATATAAGTGCTTAATTTTTTCATGATTATTAATATGTGTGATTCTTGATGAATTAAAACGCCAGATTAAGTCCTAACATAAACCTGCGTGTCATAGGATAGCCATAGGTTTGCGTGTCTTTGCCTGCTATTTCCGGGTCCCAACCTGCATAATCAGTAAAGATGAAAGGGTTTTGGCACGAAGCGAATACGCGCAACTTGCTCAACCCTACTTTGCCTATCATGGCCTTAGGGAAGTTGTAGCCGGCGTTAATGTAGCCTACCCTTACATACGGCGTTTTCTGAAAGTATAGCACCTCCATCGGGCCGGAAGGTACGCCGGGACGCACCCAGTTACCGCCGGTGTTTTGCGGCGTCCAGTAGTTAAGCTTCAGTATGTTGAAATTCTCGTTGTCCGTCATCGAATATGATCCATGGAACTGCGAATAGGAATATTGTCCCTGGCGGGTGGTCACCGTGAACGCAAGATCTACGTTTTTGTAAGTAAAACTATTGGTGATACCCCCGGTCCATTTAGGGAAAAGCGATCCTTTAAATACCTTATCGGCATTGTTTATCGTTCCGCTTCCGTCAATGTCACGCACCTTTATGCTACCCGGTGCCAATCCATAACGTTTAGCTTCAGCCGCTTCGTTTTCGCCCCAATAGCCCACCTGGTCGTATGTCCACACAACGCCCACCGGCTGCCCAACAAACCAGCCGTTAGCCTCGTCGCGGGTTGAACCGTCAGAAAGGCTTATAATTTTGTTGCTGTTAGATGTTACATTGAGTGATGTATTCCATGTAAAACTGCCGGTTTTGATATTGATAGTGTTCAGGGAAAACTCAATACCTTTGTTATTAACCGAACCCACATTATCTGTCAGGCTGGTAAACCCGTTAAGTACAGACATAACGCGGTTCATGATAATGCCGTTGGTGCGGCGGTTGTACACATCTACCGTTCCGCTAATGCGCCCCTTATAAAGTTCAAAGTCTAAACCCAGGTTAAACTCGCTGGTTCGCTCCCATGTAAGGTTTTTATTTGCAAAGCGCGTTATAGCCGAGGTGTTGGCTACGCTTGTAGAGCCAAAAAGATACCTGGCATTGCTTACTGTTGGATAGCTGCTATAAGCCGATACGCCGTTATTGCCGGATACACCATAGCTAAAGCGCAGTTTTAAGTTAGATATTGCGGTTTTGTCTTTCAAAAACTTCTCTTCTGAAATTCTCCAGGCAACGGCTGCAGATGGGAAGAATGCCCACTTATGCCCTTCTGCCAGTTTGGAACTACCGTCTGTACGCCCTGTAGCAGTTAAAAGGTAACGTCCTTTGTAGTCGTAATTAACACGTCCAAAAAATGAACTCAACTGTTCCTGTATATAATTAGTAGACATGGTTGACATGGTGCCCGCGCCAAGGTTATACCAATCGTATGCATCTGTTGGAAATGCTCTTGCTACCTCGGCCGAAGTCATGATAGCTGATTTGTATTGAGATGCGCCCAGCAACAGGTTTACAGAATGGTCGCCCCAGGTTTTATCAGCTTGCAACAAGTTATCCCAGGTATATTTTACCGTGCGGCCTGCCTGGTATTGGGCACTGCTGTTGGCCAGCGCTCCTGCGCCGGTTTTGGTCATAGAACCGATGTACGAAGCATATTCCGAATGGTTAATATCGGGTGCAAAGGTGGTAGTAAACTTTAACCAGCTCAGCGGTTTCGCTTCAAGGTACATGTTACCAAAAACATGCGTGTTGTTGGTTTGCGTGTGCCTGTTTTCCTGTTCTAAAAACGGATTGGTTATGGTTGTTATACCGTCCGGATAAAACTTTAACGTTCCATCTGCATTGTACTTATCTGTTAAGGGGTTAAGGCGATAGATGGTACGAAAAGTTTCGGGGCTTGCTCCTGTCGTTATTTCGTAAGCAGAATATATATTAGTACCTACCTTAAATGTATTGTTTATCTGTTTATTAAGCGCCGCGCTTAAATTGTAGCGGGTGTAACCGTCGCCTTTAATTTCACCGTTGTCTGAGTTGATTGCCGCACCCAGGCTGTAAGTAAGCTTTTCGGCGCTGCCATTCAAACTTACGGCATGCGATTGTATGTACGCTTTCTTCAATATCTCATCCGGCCAGCTAATTGATTTGCCCGCCAGGTAGTTAGCGTATGCCGCCGCACCCAACACGGTTGCCAGGTTAGGTTGATAGGCAGGGTTGGTATAGTTTTGGCCTTTGCTTCTGTCTATACGATATTGCACCCACTCGTCGGCAGTAGTGAAACGCGGAAGATTCATTACTGCGTTTACCGTGCCCGAGCCGATATACTCTACCGAGTTTTTGCCTTGCTTGCCTTTGCGGGTGGTAACAATGATTACGCCATTAGCACCGCGCGAACCATAAATGGCGGTAGACGAAGCATCTTTCAATACGTCAATTCGCTCAATGTCAGTAGGCGAAATATCGTTAATAGAGTTAACATAGATCCCGTCTAACACGTAAAGGGGTGGGTTGATACCGCTTAAATCTGTACCCGATTTAATGGTGTTCTGTCCGCGGATAGAGATATCAAATCCTCCGCCGGGCTTGGTGCTGGCCGTAGAAACGTCTACACCGGGAATTTGGCCGGCCAATGCCTGTATACCGTTACTAAAGTGCGTAGCTACAATCTTTTCGTTTGATACCGAACTTAAGGCACCGGTAAGGTCGGCACGCTTTTGTGTACCATAACCCACAACTACTACCTCATTCAATTGAGATACCTCCTCCTGCATAACCACAGTCATTTTGTTGACTGCCTTTATTTCGCGGCTGTTAAAACCAATGTAGGTAAATACCAGTACCGCGTTTTCATCAGAGACCATAATGCTGAACTCGCCGTTAACATTGGTAGATGCTGCCGCATTATTGGCTTTACATTTTACCACAACGCCTGCCAGCGGGCTGCCTTTCTCGTCAGTAACCTTTCCGGTAATGGCACGTTGGGCCACCGGTGTTATTCTTTCTTTCACAACTACCGCCTTATCTTCAGTTGTAATTGTATATGTTAATGGCTGATCGCTGAAAATTTCTGTAAGCGCGTCCTTCAGGTCCACGTTCTTTACATTTACCGTAACTGGCTTGGCGCTGTTGATAAGCCTCAGGTTATAAAAAAAATCATAACCGCTCTGGTTACGAATATCATCAAATACCTGTTCAAGAGAGCCTTTGGTTTTATTGAGTGTAATTTTTTGTGCGTAAGTGGCGGCACTTACATGCAGGATGGCCGTTGTTAGTATGATGATAGTGAGTTTCATAATTAACAGGCATTTTTTTAGGACGTGGTAAGAAACACCGCGCCTCACTTGTAAAAAAGTTTTGTACATTTGTTATTAGGGTTTATCGAAAAATATTGTTCGCGCTTATTTTTCCCGTTTTAAAACAGGTGGTAGGCCCCAAACATTTGCCAGCGGTGGTTCCAAGCACCTCTGGCTTTTTTTTTGAGCTACCGTTTGCCAGGGTGAGGTTATTGCATAACGGTAACCCTCCTTCCCTCAACTATAAAGTGAACGTTTCCGGTTAATTCCATTATTTTTAAGGCAGATGAAAGATTTTTATAGCGGGATATCTTCCCACCGAATTTTATAGAAGGATCTACATTGCCTGCGTATACCACCTGCACATCATACCAGCGGGCAATTTTTCGCATAATGCTTTCCAGGCTTTCATTAAACTTAAAATAGCCGTTTTTCCAGGCCATCACATCTTCCAGGTCAATGTTATTAGTCACCCTTATGGCTCCATGGCCAACCAGCGCCTGCTCGCCGGGAACCAGCACGCGCGACTTGCCACTATCCGCAATTTTTACGGAGCCTTCCAACAGCGTTGTTCTGGCTATCTGCTCATCTTCATAGGCCATAATGTCAAAATGGGTGCCCAGCACCTCAACGGTTTGTGTTTTGCCGGCCACTTTAAAAGGCATATTTTCGTTATGGGCTATCTCAAAATAGGCCTCTCCTTTAAGCTGCACCTTCCGTTCGTTCCCGGTAAAAAATGTAGGATAAGTAAGGCTCGATTTTGCATTCAGCCACACCTTAGATCTATCCGGCAAAATAACCTGCCACTGCCCCCCAACCGGTGCCTCTATGGTGTTATACTCGGGCTTTGCTTCACTATTTTCTATTAACCCAACAGGTGTTTCGTAAACTATTTCCCCTTCAGCTGTTTTAGTGATCTTTATGCTTGACTGCATGGCTATCTGACCGTTATCTGAGTCGGATAAGCTGATCTTCTGCCCGTTGGCCAATGTGAGAATAGCCTTGTTACCACCCGGCTTAATTTCTTTTTTTAAAGCGAGGACATTGTTTTGTTCTGGTTGCTTTTCAGCGTAAAAAAGCAGAGCGGCTCCCGCAATTATCAAAACAGCGGCAGCTGCTGACCATACAGATATGCGAAATGTTTTTTTCCGCATGGGCACAATTACAGGCGAGCCGGCTATTTTTTGCTGAAGCTCTTCAAAATGTTTATCCCGCAAGGCTACCTGAGAAGCTTTGGCCATCATAATGACGGTTCGTTTAAGCTCCTCAACCTGCATCGCCTCATCGGGGTGATCTGCTATCCATTTGGTCCAGTACCGCACGTCGCTATCGCTTCTGCCGAAACAATAATTCAAGAAACTCTCCTGATCAAGTAATTGCGTAATGTCTTTATCCGGCATTAGTAACAAGCTTTGGACAATAGAGCAGGTTGCCCTCTATTTTTCCTATGCTTTTTTAAAAAAAATGAAAAAAAGAATTGTAAAAAGAGAAACAGCTGCCGAAAGCATCTGCGCATAATCCTGACCGATTAGCTTTCTTAACTTTTCGACCGCGTTATATATCGTATTATACGCCGTTTTTACAGAAATATCGTTCAGCAGGGAGATCTGCTCGTAAGTAAGGTCAAGGTAGAATTTCTGATAGACGATCTTTGCCTGGCTATCAGATAATTGATCAATATAGCCTTGCAGTATCTGCGTTACCTGTTGCTGAGTAGTTTGCCTGATATATTCTGCTTCTACTGAAGGGTAAACGGGCATTTCCGGTAAATCCAGCAACTCCACGCCCTCTTCGGCATTAAAATGCGGCTTACGGAAAAGATTGCGGATAAACGCCGTTACCAGGTAATTATGGTGATTATTTATATGCTGTAAGCGGGCACGGTTTTCAAATACATACAGGAACAGATCATTTACACAATCTTTTGATCTGTCAAGCGTGGCTCCTTTCAGGTTGCCGATGTATATCAGATAATCATGATAATGCGAATACAAGGAATAAAAAACATCCTGATCTCCTTCTGCAATAAAAGCATTCCAATGTAACTTTAACGCTATACCGGATCCTTTGTAAGTTGACATCGCCTGCTTAAACTGTGGGGTAGCAGTTCGGGCACAAAATTGAACATCACCTGTGCATTTGCGGTTTAGCCAATATTATTAATTTGTTAACCCTTAGCAATGTTTTGCTAAGGGTTAACAAATTATATCCAACCTAGTCGTCTTTGGCTTGCGCCGTTTGCAGCGGTTCTACTAAAAACATATTTACATTTAAGCCATTTTCTCTGCATATTTTATTTACCTCGTAGGCTATATGCCGGTAAAATTCAGGCGCCGAATTACGCAAATTTTCATTATGCATCAACATTACCATTGTGCGCAATTTTAAATATTTATAGCCCGATTTTTCTGCTATAGCGGTAATGCTTTTAACTTCATTTAAAATGGATAATTGTTTCGGGGTATCCATCATTGTTCTTATACGCAGGAAGTGGAAAAGAATGGTCATAAACGGCGTTAGCACGCTTCGGTTGTTAGCAAAGGCAGCCGACAAGTCTTTATAAACTATTCCCGCCTTATCCCTGCAACCCATCTCAAAAAGCATGCTGGCCTTATGCACCTGGATAAAATAACCGTATTGAGTGGTATAATCATCAAGGCTATCAGCTCTGTAATTTTTCATCAGAAAATTTACAAGGCGTAAAATCTTCCTGGGGTTGCGGCACAACAGCAGTGTATGTACTCCCAATAAATAAAGCATATCATTGCATGCGCTCTGCCGTAAATTGCCTTTATCTTCAGGAGGATTAAAATATAAATGGGTTAATTCCCTTATAGCATCTTTTTTAACAATGTTGTATTTAAGGCAATGATAATAAGTGTCAAAACAATTTAACGGGTTTACAGGTAAGGTATTAAAGTCGTCAGCAGGAAAAGTCTCCAGCTTATCAATAATTTTGTGCAGTTCGTCTAAATTAAGTTCAACAAGCGCTATAATGCCCAGCGCAGTAAGAATAATTATACGCCGCTTGTTAGAAAGCTCCAGCTTTAACAGCGTATTTAACGTTTTTCTGTAGTGAGGATTGATAAGCTCAAGCCCAAAAAAGTATTGAAATATTTTATCACTAAGCGGTTGTCTAAAATATTGCATTAACGGCCCGCTTTGTTGTAGCAGGCTGTATTCCCGTTCAAGTAATTCGCCAATAAATGTTACCAGGCTGGTTTTTTCGTTCGGATTTAACTCCACCTCTGTAATATGCTCCAACCCTTTTAATCCGTCAACTTTAACCGCGTGTATAACACACCATTTTAACACATTAACCTTTTGCGGGTTATGGTTAAGCAACTTATTTATAGCGGTCATCAAATTGCTGTCAAACCTTTCATCGTTATCAAATAACAACGCCTGCGCTATACTATATTCCAGGTAGTTATAGTTGCCAAATTGGACGTGTGTATTATATTGAAAGGCGCTGCTTTCATTAAGTTCCCGTAAAAACCCAAGGCTTATCAATTCAAGGTAAGCATGCGGATATTGCTTTATAAGGTGTTCTATTTTTAGCTTGTTAACGCTATAATTGTTGTTCTTAATATCAAGATGCCCAACAATGGCATTTATAAATGCTATTTTCTCTGACGAGAAAGAGCTTAAATAAACCTTATTTAAAATAAATGCTGCTATTAATTCATACAAGGATGTATGATCTGCCGAACTGAGCGAAAAATTATTTTTATGAAGTTTATAATGCTCCTGGAAATAAAGCGGGTGATTAAATATCTCGGCCAGCTCAGGGTTTATAGTTTCGTGCGCTTCGGGATTTATCTTGTGGCACAAGGCATTAATTTCGCGCAGATCAAATAAGGGTACATTTATGTAGTTTGAATTGCTATGAAAACCGGTGTACCAGGTATCGCTGTTAAACTCAACATAATGCCGGTTATTTATCCATGTTGATGTGCGGGTGGTTAATATCAGCTTAAACCAACTGTGCGACTGATAAAACGCGAATACATCTACTAATTGGTTAAGTATAGTTCTAAACTGATCGTTTTTAAACATAAACTCATCCAGCCCATCAACAATTAAGAAAAACTTCCCGTTTTTTCTTTGTGCAACATCCAGTGCGGTTTTAACATCATTATCAGTACTATAACCTAATAAAGACAGTAACCAGTTACTAATATTACCGGCGGTATGCACGGCGCTCACTACCGCGTTGCTGCTAAACAGCAATATAATATCACCGCTATTACCTGCTTCATCAGCGGCCAGCTTCTCGTCTATCCAATGGCATATTGCCACGGTTTTACCATAACCGGCCGGCGCGGCTAATACTGTTCCGGAACTGGCGGATGCCACAAATTCATTAATATGGTAATCAATAAACTCGCGCTTTATAGTCCTGCTATAAGGAATTACAGACTTGTTTTTTAGCGCCTGAAGTGTAAAATTAGTTACAGTTGCAGCCTTTTGCTGCAGCTGTTTCCAGCTTACGTTTTTAACGGTTTCATTAACTTTTACATGGCTTATTTTCTTTTCATGAAAATCCTGCCAATCACCATAATCGCAAAACTGCGCCATTGTATTTATGGTGAACAGAGATGGCTTAAACTTACTGTGCGCAAACCCATATATGCGCTTCAGCGTAGTTTCGCTTACGTTTTGCCGCGTTTTCTTATTAATTAATATTGATAATAACTTACAATCAGCCGGTATAGGATTTTTTATACCCGCCGTAGCAAGTACGCAGCTCTTTAATTCTTCCAGGTGACTTGGTAAAAATGGACTCATAGGTTAGATAGCGAATTCTGTTGTTTGTTTTTTTACTAAGCATTTTCAGGGGAATTGGGTAGTCGCAAATCAGTATATTTTAATATCACTTGGGGTATAGATATCGAAATATACGTTAAGGTACATACTTCAGGTTGTAAAACCTATAGGAATGAACAAAATGAACAAATTAAAATAAAATGAACATTTTGTAATTGTTTGATAAACAATGAACGAAGTGTTTATAAACTATAGTTAATAAATTATTGTACTAAGTGATGTTTACCAACTAATAAATCATCACTATGAAAATCTCTACTTTAGCTACCAGCTTCATTGTTGCTGCATGCTTACTGCTTTGTACATTCTTAAATGGATATGCCCAGCGTAACTACGCAACTACCAACCGGGTGGGGGCAAACGGTTTGCTATGCCTTAATTGCATAGTAAACAATCCTAACAATGCCTCTGATGGCAACCCACAAACATTTTCAACCATCAACGTTGCGGTAGGTATTGCTGCCAGCACTTACCAGGAGCTCATTTTTCCGGCGGCCGGTAAAGTTGCGGCCAACACGCCGGTTTCTTTAAAACTGGGCAGTGGCGACAATTTGCTTGATCTGACCGCGCTGGGTGGCATTTTCATACAGGCTTATAATGGGAATACGCCGGTTGCACCCGGACTTGCTGCTTCAACACTTGTATCAGCCGCGAGCAACAACAACCAGATATTGGTAACTTTTACCCCTACACAGATCTACGACCGGGTAAGAGTAACTTTAAATGGCGGGTTAGTTGGTGCTTTAAGCAGCATTTATTTGTACGAGGGATTTTATAATTCCCCCGGCGCGGTTGCCTGTAATACCGCAATTGATGAATTGCATGGCATATCGGCAGGGTTGTTAAACCTGGGTGTTGATGTGGGTGGTGTGGCCAACCCGCTAAACGCCATTGATGGTAACTTAAATACATTTTCAACTTTAAATGCATCAGTTGGCGCGGTTGGTGCTACTACGCAACAAACAGCACTTTTCTCGTCACTCTCCGTACCGGGCGATTCAGTGAGGCTTACTTTGTCAATACCGCAGGCACTTATTGATGCCGGCGTACTAACACGCATTGCCGTTAATACTTTTAATGGGAATACAGACAATGGCGACTCGCGAACATTAAGCTCTGCGTTGCTTACCGTCAGGCTGCTTGATCTTTCGGGCACAAGCCGCAGGGTAACTGTTACCTACGCCCCGCCAAATGTGTTCGACCGGGTAAAGCTTACTTTAGGTGGTGGAATTGCTAATGTTCTCACTTCATTAAATCTGCACGAAGTTCAGCGGGTTTTACCGCGGCCTGTTATTTCAAATAACAATGTTGTGGTTTCTAATCTGCAGCTATGCGGTAACAGTTCTGTAACGCTTACTGCCGCGGCAAAACCTAACACGGTTTTCAACTGGTATGCAGCTGCAACCGGGGGCGCGCCTGTCTTTACCGGGGCAGCGTATACCACCCCATTATTAACCACTACTACTACCTATTACGTTGCAGCCAGCAGGGTTGGCTGTACAGACGAGTCTGACCGCACGCCGGTAACCATCACCATAAATGCTGCCCCTGCAACACCAACCTTAACGGTTGCTAACCCAACCATTTGCGCGGGCGATGTAGCCGTGCTTACAGTTGCATCGCCATTGGCGGGTGTTACTTACAGATGGTATGATGCCGCGACAGGCGGCGCACCGGTATTTACCGGCAACAGCTTTACCACCCCGGCGCTTAATACCGGCAGAAGCTATTTTGTGGAGGCCGTTAATTCTGGCGGATGTAGCAGCGCAACACGGGCAGAAGCAGTAATAACTGTACAACCCAAACCGGCCGCGCCAACTTTAACAGCAAATAATCAAACTATAAATGCCGGGCAAACAGCGACTATTACCGCAACTTCGGCCACACCTGGCGTCACTTTTAACTGGTATACTACTGCAAGCGCTACAACACCATTTTTTACCGGCGCAAGTTATACCACGCCTGCTTTGTTTACCTCGCAAACCTATTATGTAAGCGCGGCTAACAGCACAGGTTGCCAATCATCAACCCGCACGGCCATAACTATCAACGTAAATGCAGATACTAACGCACCTTGTACTTATGCCAACCAGCAAACAACCAATATAAATGGCCTTTGCGCGGGGTGTACCGTAACTAACAGCACATTTGTTGTTGACGCGGACACTACCACAGCATCAACCATAAGCGTTGGCGCGGGCCTGGCAGGTGCTTATGCAGAACAATTGCTGCAATATCAGCAGCCGGGTTTTGCGGGGGATATGATAAAACTGGTAATACAAAGCCCGGTAGGTTTAACAGACGCTGCCTTGCTCGGACAAATACAGGTAACTATTTACAACGGTGCCACACCTGTTAACACGGTGTTACTTAATAACGCTACAGTACAGGTAAGGCTACTTGGTGGTGGCGGTAACCGTTATGTAGTGCTAGTACCCGCCCCAGCAGGTTATGACGGTGTAGGTATCCGCTTAAGCTCTGGCGCTGTAACGGCGCTAACTTCTGTTCAGTTATTTTACACCGCGCAGCAATATCCCGCGCCTGTTTTTGCTAACGCGAATCCGGAAATTTGCAAAGGAAGCCCTGCGCAGCTTTCTATTACATCGCCCGGAAACGGAACATTTAACTGGTATACAACACCAACCGGCGGCACACCTGTTTATACCGGCAGTAATATAACTACCGATCCGATAACAGGTAACACCACTCTGTATGTTGAATACACACGTGGCACCTGCACAAGCCCTGTTAGGTACCCAATTACCATAGTGGCTAATGATGTGCCGCTTAAACCGGTTGTTGAGCCTGCAAGTGCCACTATTTACAGCGGCCAAACAACTACGTTTAAAGCCACACCTGTAGGTAATGCCACCGTTAAATGGTATACCGCAGCAACGGGCGGCACACTGGTATTTACCGGAACAACCTTTACAACCCCACCGTTAACAACTAATACAACATATTATGCCGAAGCCAACAACGGCACCTGTGCTTCTGTAGATAGAACACCGGCTGAAGTTACTGTGCAGGCGGTGGTTATACCAGACGTTGCCGTAACCCCGCCAACGCAAACAATTACTTCAGGGCAAACAGCCAGCATGACTGCCTCGTCAACCACACCAGGTACTATATTTAACTGGTACGACCAGCCAACCGCCGGAACACTTTTGTTTACCGGGCCAACCTATACCACACCACCTTTATCAGCCAATAAAACTTATTATGCTGAAGCTGTAGTAACAGCCAGCGGAGCGGTTTCGGCAACAAGGGCAAGCGGAGCAGTTACGGTTAACGCGGCCACAGTTCCGGATATAGTCGTAACGCCACCTACACAATCTGTTAATCCGGGGCAAACGGCTACGTTTACAGCAACATCTACAACACCGGGTACATCATTTAACTGGTATACTACGCCAACAGGTGGGTCGCCAATATATACCGGGCCTGTATATACAACGCCACCGGTGTTCAGCAATAACACCTATTATGCCGAAGCTGTAGTTGACGCTACAGGCATACCGTCTGCAACACGTGCAACCGGCACAGTAAATGTAGCGGTTATTGTTCCGGATGTAGCGGTAACGCCGCCGAGCCAAAACATCAATTCGGGCCAGACAGCTACTTTCACCGCATCGTCTACCCTACCCGGCACTTCATTTAACTGGTATACTACACCAACAGGTGGCGCACCCATATTTACCGGGCCAACGTTTACATCGCCGCCGCTAACTACCAACACAACCTACTATGCCGAGGCGGTGGTTGATGCCACCGGCACACCATCATCTTCGCGAGCAAGCGGGGTGGTTGTAATAAATGCTAACACTGTTCCTGATGTGGCTGTAAATCCACCTGTACGCAATATCAATTCGGGCCAAACAGCAACGTTTACGGCATCATCTACTACACCCGGCACCTCGTTCAAATGGTATACCACACCAACAGGAGGTTCGCCTATTTTCACCGGTGCTGTATATACCTCGCCGCCCGTTTATTCAAACACAACCTATTATGCCGAGGCGGTGGTTGATGCTACAAATACCCCTTCCGCCTCTCGGGCCAGTGGTGTGGTTTCTGTTACGGCCGTGCCGCCGGCTACACCGGTAATAGCCAATACCGGCACTTCTGTTTGTCCGGGCAACACAACCACCTTAACAATAAGCAATCCTAATCCGGATCTGACAGTAAGGTGGTATGCCGAAGCTGCCCTTACAACGCTGCGTGCAACAGGCAATACTTTTACTACAAGTACTATAAATGCCAATACTACCTTTTATGTACAATCAACAGATCCGGCAGGGAATAAATCGGCGGTGGCTACTGTAACCGTCACAATTATACCGCAGTTGGCTGCCCCAATTGTAACTGTTGCTTCGGCAAGCACCTCGTCTATCACTTTTCAATGGACAAGCATAGCTAGCGCGACAGGTTACCAGGTTAGTACCAATAATGGCACATCATTTACAGATATAAGCACAGGCAACAGTTATACTGTTACCGGGCTACAGGCCAATCAAAGCGCGGCGGTAATTATACGGGCTACCGGTACTTGCCAACCCGGTTTAAACTCTGCTTTGGTAACAGGCACAACTGCCAATCCGTTTGCTAACGGTTTGTTTGTACCCAACGCGTTTACGCCCAATGGAGATGGCAACAATGACATGGTGTTTGTACAAGGTACCGCGGTTAAAGGCATAGTATTTACGGTATACAACCAGTGGGGCGAGTTGATCTATCGCACAAATGTACTTAACAGCGGATGGGACGGCAGCTATAAGGGCCGCATTCAACCTGTAGGCGTGTACGTTTACTATGTTGAAGCCACCATGAATGACGGACAATTAGTTAAGAAAAAAGGAACCATAACTTTATTAAGATGAAAAAGGAACTATTAATACTCATTATATTATCTCTGGTGCTTTATATGAAAACAAGCGCGCAGATCGATCCACATTTTTCACAGTACTATGCTTACCCGTTATGGTTAAACCCTGCACTTACCGGTGTTATAAATGGCGATGCGAGGATAAATGCCAACTATAAAAATCAATATCCTCAGTTAAATAACGCCTATAAAACCACGGCCCTATCTGCCGATATGCGGACGAATAACAATGTGGCTTTAGGCATTAACGTGCTTAACCAGGCCGCAGGCGATGCCGGGTTCAATTATTTCTCGGCATACGGAACATTTGGTTACAGCATCACTGTATCTAACGATGGTAACCAGAAGGTGAGCTTTGGCCTGCAGGCGGGTGTCATTAACCGAAGCTTTGATCCCAACAAAGTACAGTTCGGCAACCAGTTTAATCCCGAAGGCGGTTTTGATCCGTCTATACCATCAAATGAACGCTTTCTGAATACCAACACAACGGTTTTTGATGCAGGAGCCGGTGTATTTTACTATGATGGTAACCCTATGAGCAATGCCAATTTATTTGGGGGGATAAGCGTTGGCCACTTGTCGCGCCCGCGCGATCCATTCGCCGCCGAAGGGGACAATTCCAAACTTCCGCTGCGATACACGGTACATGCCGGGGTACGCATAAGGGCGAGCGAGTATATTGACGTAATACCCCATGCTATTTACATAAAGCAGCAAAAAGCTCAGGAAAAGGCTGTTGGTGCCTACTCAGAGTTTAAAATGGATGGCGATAAGGGTATCATCTTCGGGGGCATGTACCGCTTTAATGATGCTGCCGTTGCAAGCGTAGGTTACCATCTTAGCAGCCTTATTATAGGTGCCAGTTATGATTTTAATACGTCATCGCTTAACAGGGCCACCAACTCGCGCGGAGGTTTTGAGCTATCTATAAGCTACCTGTTCAGAAAACGCATAAGCGACCCAGAACCTATTTGTCCACGCCTTTAATTGTTTGGATATGAAAAGGACATTTTTTACATGGATAATAATGCTGCTGTTTTACGGTGCAGGTGCACAAGTAAATACATCGCCAAAAGCACTGGGCGATAAAGCATTCAAAAACAAAGATTATTATGAGGCTGCATTTTATTACAAAAAGGCAGCTACAGGCATGAACCTGATCAGCGAAAAACAGGTGCCTTATCAACCGGGCAGTAAAATCTCAAAAAAAGATGCAAGCAATGTTGATCAGGAATACGTAAGCTACCAGTTGGCCGAATCATACCGCCTGTATCAAAATTACCTGGAGGCCGAACCCTGGTACTATAAGGTGCTGAATGATAATTATGAATCGCAGTATCCCCTTGCCCGGCTTTGGTACGGCGTATGTTTACGAGCCAATCAGCATTTTGACGAGGCGGAAAAACAGTTACAGCAATTTGTTACCTCCTACAAAGGCGACAGCAAAAACATAGAGCTTGCACGCAAAGAAATTGCCACATGCAGATTCGCCCGCGAGCAATATAAATATCCTGCATTGCTTGACCTCGCGACTATAAAAGGAGCATTCAGTTCTAACGGATCAGATTACGCGCTGGTAAAAAGAGATGACAATTATTTTTTTACCTCATCGCGGAAAATAAAGGATGAAAAAAACGCGTTGAACCGAATCTATCAAACCAAAATAACCGACGGCAAAGCGCAGATGCTCAATTTTGATGATAACGAACCCGGTAAAAACGAAGCAGAATACGGTGCGCCTGCATTTGAGCCATCAGGTAAGCGCATGTATATTACGCGCTGGTTTAAATCGGGCAGCCAAACCACCTATGCCATTTACAAAAGCGAATGGCAAAATGGCAAATGGGGAGCATTAACGAAGCTAAATAACAATGTAAATGCACAAGGTTTCGCGGCTATACAGCCTTTTATTACCGGCGACGGGAAACAGCTGTACTTTGTTTCTGATAAACCGGGCGGAAGCGGCGGCAAGGACATTTGGGTAGCAGACCTAAATGCAGACGGCGACCCTGTAAACTCGCGCAATGCGGGCACAGCCATCAACTCAAGTTTTGATGAAGAGGCACCTTATTTTGATTCGGCGCAAAAAAGATTGATCTATAGCTCAAAGGGGTTTTTAGGTTTAGGCGGGTATGATTTTTTTGAGAGTTTTAACAACAACGGGGTATGGGCCACGCCAAAAAATATGGGCTACCCTATTAACTCTGCAAAAGATGACATGTATTATTACCCGGATAACACGGATAAAAACAAGTTCTATCTAAGTTCAGATCGCCAATCAGATTGTTGCCTGGAGCTTTTTGAAGCTTATGACAAACGTTACTTTGTGGCCGGGCAGGTGCTTGATTGCGTTAACCAGAAACCCCTTTTAGGCGCAACGGTTAGTTTAAAAGATTCGCTCTCAGGTAATATTCTGAACAAGGTAAAGATAGCTCAAAGTGGGAAATACCTGTTTAACATTAATACCAAACGCCCTTATAACCTGGTGGTTGAAAAATCCGGGTATTTTACTAAAGTATTACCGGTACCCCTATCAGGCAGAATGGCGAAGGACACCCTGCTTAATGCAGATATTTGCCTGCAGCCTTTTGAAGTTAACAAGCCCATTGTTATAAAAAATGTACTGTATGATTTTAATAAAGCCGGATTACGGCCGGAATCAAAAGCAGTATTGGATGAGCTGGTAAAGCTATTGCGGGATAATCCAAAGATTAAAATTGAGCTTTCTGCCCATACCGACGGCATAGGCAGCGATGCTTACAACAACAAGCTTTCGCAGGAACGGGCAAAGGCTTGTGTTGATTACATAATAAGCCGTGGCATTAACAAAGAAAAGATATTTGCGAAAGGATACGGCAAAACCCGACCCATTGCGCCAAATACGCTACCTAATGGACAAGACAACCCCGAAGGCCGGCAAATGAACCGACGGACGGAATTCACCATTTTAAAAGTAGAATAATTGCACAAGCCTCTGATCTTCATCAGAGGCTTTTTAATACAGTAAAATTGCCACCCTGCATAACTTAACGATATCTTAACACTATAGTGGTTAATTTGCTATTTGTTAACCCCTGTAAATGAGAAGTGTCTTTTTTTTAGTGTCGCTGTTAACTTTGTTATCATTTAACTCGAAAGCACAGCTCCCGGATGTTAATGCCTTGAGCCAAAAACATCCGGACTCCGCGCTTATTATCCTTAAAAAAATTCACGCTAAGGCGGTTGATGGTAAAGATGTGGCAACAGAAGGCCTTTGCCTGCAAAAAATGGGGCAGATATGCTATACCCAGGGTCACTACGCGCAAGCGCTTGATTTTTATTTGCATGCCGATAAGGTGTTTAATGAGTTGGATGATAAAAACCTATCGGCCGCAAACCTGGCCGATCTGGGCCTGCTCTATTATTACAATAAGCAGCTTAATCAATCGCGTATAACTTATAATAAAGCGCTTGGGCTTTACAGGCAAACCAATAACCAACAAGGGCAAGCGGATGTGTTTGGCAAGATCGGTCATCTGTACGAGAAAAAACACGACTACGATAGCGCATTTTATTATCAACGCCTGGCGCTGAAAAGCTATACCAACATCAACAATAAACGGGGCGCTGCTAAAATTTACGAAAACCTGGGCAGCATTTACGAGGATCTGGCCAAGTATGATTCGGCTTATACCTGTTTTGACCACTCTTTACAACTTTACACAGCTGATAATAACCAAATTGCAAGCATAGAGGTATTAAACAACCTTGGCGATATGCTGCGCAAAACCGGGAAATATGCGGCAAGCATTATCCAATCGCACAAGGCGCTTAAATTGGCATCGCAAACGGGAAATATCTACCAACAGGCATCGTGCACTAAAGATATCGGGCAAGCTTACGCTTTGATGAACAGGATGGATAGCGCCTATCATTATTCAGAACTGAGCCGCAGATATTACCTGGATGTATACTCAAAAGACGCCGCCAACCAAACCGTGTTTTTACAGGTGCTGTATGATATGAGTAAAAAAAGCGACGAGATAAACCGGTTAAATAACAACCGGAATATCAATCGCATTGTTACCATAGTGGTGGTGTTATTAGGGATATTGGGCATTGTAATATTTAGCAGGCAACGCTTAAAAATAAAAGATCAGCAGGCGCAGCACGAATTAAAGAAACTGGAAGAGGATAGCCTGAAGCAGCAACTGGAATTAAAAAGTAAAGAGTTATCTACCCATACCCTTAACCTGATAAAAAACAACCATTTTTTAGAGCATTTGCGCAGCACGCTGCAAGCCATGGTTAAAGAGGATAAGCGCGATCAGAAAAAACAAATGCAACAGATAATATTGCAGATTAACGAAAGCTTTAACCACGAGCAGCACTGGAAGGAGTTTACCACCGCCTTTGAGCAAGTGCACCAGCGCTTTTTTGATAACCTGAAAACCCACAGCAGCGATCTTACTTCGGCCGACATGCGTTTGATAACGCTGCTCAAAATTAATCTTGACTCTGCCGACATAGCAACCCTGCTTGGCATTTCTCCGGATAGTCTGCGTGTTTCTCGCTATCGCCTGCGTAAAAAGCTCAATATCCCCCAGGGCGACAACCTCACCGCGTTTATACAGGCACTTTAACAGCGTTACACGCACAGCCATTTTTAGCACAATTTGGCGTAAAAACACCACTTAACATTAAGGCAATGTAACGGTAATAAAATGATAACGGCGTTTTTATATCATTATAAATAACTGATAATCAATTAAATAAATAACCGTGTTGCTTTTTAATATATGCTGTTTGTAACGGTGTTGCCTTTATGTAACTCCACAAATTTTTTTTGCAATCAAGGCCTTCCCACTTTTGCGCCAACAATAAAAAACGCAAACAAATATCACGATGAATAAAATTTTCCAAATCTTGTTGCCGCTGCTTTTTAGTATCAGTATAGCCGGCGCAACCACTGTAAAAGGCCATGTGTACGACAAGGAGACCGGCGAGCCGCTGGTAGGCGCCACGGTAATACTTGAAAGCACAGGCAAATCAACCAGCACCGGGCTGGATGGTAAATTTGAGTTTAAAGGCTTGTCTGCCGGGCCTGCCAGTGTACGCATTACCTACATTTCCTACAAAACCGTTGTACAGGCATTCACTGTGTTAAACGAAGACACGCCCCATTTAAAGATCTATATGGAGCATGCGGGTAAGGATCTGCAGGAAGTAGCCATAACCGGCAGATCAAATGGTGTATCTGACCGCGACGCGCGCCGCCTTGAGCAAAATGCCTTGCAGGTAATGAACGTGGTATCGGCCCGGGCAATAGAGGTATCGCCGGATCTGACGGTTGCCAACGTTATACAGCGCGTATCAGGTGTATCTGTTGAGCGTAATAGCAATGGCGATGGCCAGTACGCTATTCTACGTGGCATGGATAAACGCTATAACTACACATTGGTTAACGGTGTAAAAATTCCAAGTCCGGATAATAAGTATCGTTATGTACCGCTTGACCTTTTCCCCTCTGACCTGTTAGACAGGCTGGAGGTTTACAAAACGCTTACTCCTAACCTGGAAGGCGATGCGGTTGGCGGTGTAGTAAATATGGTGATGAAAAACGCGCCGGATCACTTCCAGATCAACGCTAACCTATCCACCGGTTATAGCCAATTGTTTCTTGACCGCAACTTCACCAGCTTTAACTCATCAGGCATACACAGCAAATCGCCATATGAAACGAATGGTCGTAGCTACAACGCTACCGCGAATGATTTTGCCAAGGGAACATTAGATTATACATCTAAAAAACCTGCCCCAAACATGACAGGCAGTTTATCAATTGGCCAGCGCTTTCTGGATAGTAAATTGGGCGTGGTAGTGGCAGGTAGTTATCAAAACACCTACCGCGGCAGCAACAGCACGTTTTACAACTCATCTGTTGCCGGTACAGACCAATACGCTGTTATAACCAGCCAAAGCTATCGCCAGTATTCAGAACAGCAAAAGCGTTTAGGTTTACATGGTAAGATTGATTACGCGTTTAACAATAACCATAAAATTAGCTTATACAATGTATATGTTAACCTGGTAAATGAACAGTTGCGCGATGCCGTTAGTACCAACTATACCGGCAGCACTTACCAGCCCGCCGCAGGTAACGCGGAACTGACCTACCAAACCCGCAGCAGGTTAACCGAGCAGCAGATCTATAACAGCACATTGCATGGCGACCATAGATTTTTTGATAATAAGTTTAAAGTTCAATGGTCGGCAGTTTATTCGTCGGCACAAAACGAAGTGCCTGATAATACAACTATCAGCTTAAACGGTATACGCCAGAACAATGTAGACAAGCGCTTATCATTAGTGAACACCAACCCGGTTGAACGCCGTTGGGAACGTAATACAGATGAAGATAAAGCAGGCTACCTTGATCTGAGCTACAATATTTTAAACGGCAAAAGCAAATTTGATGTGATGGCAGGTGGTTTATACCGCGATAAGCAAAGAACCAGTTTCTTTAACAAATACAACCTGTACACTCCGTTAAAATCTGACGGTACCGCACCGCTTTATGGTGTGGATTTTAAAACTTATACCGATCTGAATTTGCTGGTATCAAACCCAACAGGCGCTGTACAAAACCCGCTAACTTATAACGCGAGCGAAAAAACTACCGCGGGTTACGGTATGTTTAAAGTAGTATCAGGCAAAACCGAAATTACCGGTGGTGTAAGGATTGAACATACCGACCAGGGATACGCATTGTTGTTCCCGGCGGGTGAAACCAGGCCGTCTGGCAGCCAGGTGTATACTGATGTATTACCGAGCTTAACCGTTAAACATCACTTAACCGAAAAGGCACAATTGCATGCATCCTACTACAAAGCGCTTAATCGCCCGGGTTTTTATGAGATTGTACCAAGCAAAGTAGTAAACGAAGAATATGTTGAACGTGGTAACCCTGATCTGAAACGTGCACTTGCCGACAATTACGACCTGCGCTATGAATTGTTCCCGGGTGCGGCAGAGCAACTTTTGGTGGGCGTTTTCTACAAAAAAATAAAGAATCCGATTGAGTATACCTTCCAGCCGGATGCTACCCGTGGTCAGGACATATACTATCTGCCGGGTAACTTTGGTACAGCCAATAACTACGGTGCCGAGGTTGATTACATTAAGTTTATTAACAAAATTGGTATCAAGGCCAACTACACCTACACCCACTCGCGCATTACTACGCCAAAAACATCAAGACGCATAAACGCTACCACCGGCAACATAGAGCCGTTTTTGGTTGACCAGGTTAGACCTTTATATGGCCAGTCTGAGCATATTGGCAACCTGTCATTATTATACAAAAACACCAAAAACGGTTTAGAACTGCAATTAGCGGGTGCTTATACCGGCGAGCGCATTAATACCGTATCGCAATTTCTTGACAATGACCTTTGGCAAAAAGGCTTTGTACAGATGGATGCATCAGCAGAGAAAAGATTTAAAAGCGGTATCAGCATATTTATTAAAGCCAACAACTTGCTGAACACTCCTGCTAAATTGTTTATTAAAGGCACCAACCCGGCCAACCTTGTTATAAAAGAAAACATTGTATCAAACGGTCAAACTCTAATTCGTAGCGATTACTACGGGCAGAGCTACCTGATTGGCATACGTTACAAACTGAATTAATCATCATATATATTAAATCAAAAAGATATGAAAATTGGAAAGTTATTTACAGTATTAAGCTTAGCGACGCTGGCTTTTACAGCTTGCGAAAAAGCAAATATAGATGTTGACACTACGCCCGAGAGTGGCTCAGCAACAGGCGAGGTATCAGGTGTATGGACCAAAGGAAGCGTGCACGAAATTAAAGGCGACATTATTATCCCGCAGGGAAAAACCCTTACTATAGAAGAGGGTGTAACTGTATTGATGGATGTAACAGCAAAGCCTGAAGTGGTGATAAAAGGCAGGCTATACTCGTTAGGTACGGCAGACAATCCGGTTAAATTTACCGTAAGCGATGTTTACAAAACCGACGCTAACAAGTTTGGTAAACTTTGGGGAGGACTTCTTGCATCGCCCACCTGCGATGAACTGGTACTTGATCATACCATTTTAGAGTACGGCGGCGCTACTACTTCTGATGCTTCAACATCGGTTAAACAAGGTTTATACAAAGCTACAGCAGGCGAGAATTTACCTGCGCTATGGTTCTCTAACATTAACGGTAAACTGATTGTGGTTAACAGCACTATCCGCAATTTTCAGGAAGATTGTACTTATATAGAAGGTGGTAAAAGCATTTTTGCCAACAACATATTTTACACTACAGGCGTAAGCGGTGGCGAGGCCATGAACTTTAAGTCTGGCTGTATTGCCGATATTGCTTATAACCTGGTTTACAGCACTAACACTAACGCGCTTAAACTATCAAACAGCGGCGACAGGATTCCGCAGGCTTACATTATAGCTTACAACAACACCATGGTAAACACCGGCTGGAGAAGGCCTACCGCTAAAGGTGGTTCTGTTTGGATAGAAGCCAGCGTACGCACCGAGCTTTATAACAACCTTTTTGCCAACACCCGCTTTGGTGTAAAACGCGATACCAAGAAACCGGAAGACAATCGTTCTAAATACAGCAATAACTGGTATTACGGGTATGACCAAGCCACAGTAAACCAGTTTCAGCCAAACAGCGAGATTGTAGGCGGTGTAAATGATGTTATTAGCACCGTTGCCGGAGCTAACGATCCAAAATTTGTAAACTATCCGTTAAGCAACTCAATGACCAGCCCTGATTTTAACACAACATGGGATTTCCATCTGCAGGGTAATTCGCCTGCTTTAACCAAAGGCATCACCAGCTTTACCCGTAACCACGCGGGCGGTATAGTTGTAAACGGTATAACTTATGTATCGCCTGCACCATCAGCATTTGTTGGCGCTTATGGAGCGAAATTGTAATTTTAAGATCAACCATTAATGAATAAACTAAATATATTTTACCTAGCACCACTGGCCATTATGCTGACCGGTAGTGCTTGTCAGCAAAACACCGGTTCATCAGCAACTACTGCACAAACAGATTCGCCCGCGGTTGCAGAGGTTAAGCCGGTAATAATTACAGAGCCTGTTAAATATGATACAGACGACCCTGCAATATGGGTTAACAAAACAGATCCGGCTAAAAGTTTGGTTATTGGTACAGACAAAGACGCCGACGGTGCCTTATATGTATTTGATCTGCAAGGCAAAATAGTACAGGATAAGGTAGTGCGTGGTTTAAAAAGGCCTAACAATGTTGACCTTGCTTATGGCCTTATGCTGGGCGGTAAACCTACAGACATTGCCATAGCCAGCGAGCGCATTACGCATAAGCTGCGCATATTCTCATTGCCGGATATGAAGCCGGTGGATAAGGGCGGCATAGAAATTTTTAAAGGCGAAACAGGGCCTGAGTATCGCGACCTGATGGGCATTTCCATTTACAGCGCTGCAGATGGTAAAATGTACGCTATTGCAGGGCGTAAAAGCGGACCAAAAACAGGCGGTTACTTGTGGCAATATTTATTAGGTGATGACGGCACAGGCAATGTTAAAGCAACGTTGGTACGCAAGTTTGGCCAGTATAGCGGCAAAAAGGAGATTGAATCTATAGCGGTTGATAATGAATTGAAGCACATTTACTACTCTGACGAGCAGGTGGGTGTGCGCCAGTACGATGCCGACCCTGATAAAGGCGATAAGCAGCTGGCCATTTTCGGCACAACCGGATTTAAGGCAGATCATGAAGGGATTTCTATCTATAAACTGACGGATTCTACCGGCTATATTTTAGTATCAGATCAGGGTGCCAACAGGTTTCAGATCTTTAGTCGCGAGGGTACTAAACAAAACCCGACCGAGCACAAGCTATTAAAAATAGTTAATGTTGCTGCCCGCCAAAGCGATGGCTCTGACGTAGTAAATGTGCCTTTAAATGATACTTTTAAACACGGCCTGTTTGTTACCATGAGCGATGATAAGACGTTTCATTATTACCGTTGGGAAGATATTGCAGGCAAAGAGCTAAAAATTAAATAGTGTTGATTTAAGCGATTTGCTGATAACGTTAAGGATCAAAGCCTCTGATGAAGATCAGGGGCTTTTTTTGTGGCTTATCCTTTTCTACAGGATTATTAAAAAGATGCGGTGGGTGGTGCGATTCCTTCCCTGGGGAAGGTGTAGGAAGGGGTTAACGGGCTTTTTTGCGGGAGAAACCCCTACCCGCCACTCTGCAGTCTGCCCCACCCTTCCCCGGGGAAGGAGTTTTTGAGGGTTACTGACATTTGGAATACTGCGAGCCTATAACCTCGTGGAGTATGACCGCCTGGTTGTTTTACCCGCCTGAAAGTGTTGCAAGAAAATGTAAACTTTTGTTGATTTTCAATAGCCTTATAATCAATATACTAGCTCAATTTTACAGCTAAACTTCCTGACGAATAAGTGTGTTGCAAAGTGTTGCATGTTTAAACGCGCAATAGTTATATACAACTAAAGATCAATTAGTTACAAAAAACGCTGTTGCAAGTGTTGCAAATTGTTGCATATATTCTTGCAACACCCCCACACATGCTTACTAAAGTACCGTTATAAAAAAAGTGGCATAATTAAACCTAAGTTTAATTATGCCACTAATAGCTTTTAATAAATTAAATACGGACTATTGAACTACAAAATTAAAGGTCTCTAATTTCACACCTCTGTCGCGCATTACAATAGTATCAGTAAAGTTATGTGTTGATGCCGCAAAGGCAACCTGGTATTTTAAACGGAGCACATCGCGTTTTTCATTACCCCACATGTCGCCTTTTTTTACAAACTCACCGGTTCCGGATACGGTATACCCGGCAGCTGCAGGTGCAGAAACTACACATTTACCGGCATTGTCAAACTTCATCCTAACCGCAAATGCGGTTGTACTGTTGTCTTTATTCCTGGCAAACAGAGACAAGGTGTTGTCTGTTAACGAATTGGTTGTTAAACTAACTACTTCATCCTGCTCAACATACTGTTTGTGGTAGCTTATTTTGGTATCAAGCGCGGTGTTGCCGCCATTGCCTTTTACGTCATCAACCCCTCTGCGCAAATAATTGCCATGGTACTGATTAATAAATTTTACCGCGTAAAGTATATAATCTTTGGGTACAATACTCCAATTCTGCGCTATTCTGCGATCAGGATTACTTAAAGAAGTTTTGCCTCTGAGAATTGAATCGGCACCCGAAACTTTGGTCATTCTTAACGGGATCACATAATTATTAGTTACAGCAAGCGGATCTGCAAAAAACGCGTCGGTTAACGTCACTTCAATACCACCCGACATTTTACCCTCAGGTATAACAATCTTCATGTTTGCCGGCAATGAATAATAATTGGCTGGCATAGCCACCACGTTCCCGGCAACACCGGTAGGAAGTGAATACTTCAAATTTTGTGTTAAGGTATTATCTACAACTACGTCAATGGCTACATCTTTTTTATTGCTATAAACACCGCCAAGCGTTGCCATAATTAAGCTTTTATGCTGATTATCCAAAGTATTATCATAGATGTCTTCTCCCAATGTAATGGTTCTGACAGGAGATTGATATGGAAAGTATACCGTTGAATAATCAAAGTCCGGAAACTCCCAGTCGTTATTTTTTGTGCAGGAAGCCAGCAGTACCGCGGCTGCCAACAAAGCGAAAATATTTTTTTTCATTTTTTATTTATTAGATACAAATAATTAATAGCCTTGATTTTGCACCAGGTTTGCTTTTAACACTTCTGCATTAGGTAATGGGCCATAGTACATGTGGTTGCCATACACCCTGTTTTCAACCGTGCGATAGGTAAAAGCATTTGTAGGTGAAATAAGAACACCTTTAGCCGGCTCAGTAAGCGGATCTTTCCACCTGCGCAGATCCCAGAATCTGAAACCTTCAAAACAAAGTTCTAACCGTCTTTCATTTTTTATAAGTTCTCTCATTTTATCCTTGTCAGTTATTGTAGCTAAATAGGCATCGGGTTGGCTTATCCCGGCTCTTTTGCGTATAGCGGCAATAACAGCACGTGCAGAGTAAGTAGCAGTACCTACACCATCCGGGCCAAAAGCCTCGTTAGCTGCTTCGGCATAGTTTAAAAACAACTCTGTAAACCTGATGTGTACAGCATAATGCCTTCTTGATGATGTTGAAGCCGGATTTAAATTCACGTCTTCGCGTAATAATTTACGCATGTAGTAACCGGTTCTGGTTGATGTTGGAAGAAAGTCAACGGCATCATTACCACTTTCTTGTCTTGACAAAATGGTTTTGCTTGACATGGTTGCACCGTTGGTAACAATGTATCTTGCCAACCTCGGATCGCGACCTGCATATGGGTTTGCTGCGTTATAACCACTGGCCGCAGCAGTAATTGGGAAACCATTAGCCATTGGGAAAGCATCCACCAAATTCTGGGTTGGATTTACCCTTGCGTTACCAAATAAGGTAGGCGGGAAATTATCCCTTTCAATGGTGTTAGTTTGACTACTGTTAATTCCTCTCCACAACATTTCTTTTTGGTCAACATTGCCGGTGTTTACGTTTAAAGCATCAACATTCGCTGCTAAATACCATAATGCGCCTTGTGGGTCAATACCGCTTACACCGCCTGTAATAGCCAGGGCCTGTGCAGTAAAATCTGCTGCTTTTGCCCAGTTTGTTGTTGTGCCTGCGCTAAACGCGGGGCTGGCCGCCAAAAACGCTGCTTTTGCGCGTATGCCTTTTACAATATTGGCAGATATACGTTGTCTGTTAACTTTTCCAAACACGCGGTTATAGTCAACTATGTCAAATCCCGCATATTTTGCCGGAATTTGTGCCGGACTTGTAACATCATTGTAATCAAGCGGAAGATACTTTTCAGACTCAGTTAAATCCGAGTAAATTTGTTGAATACACTGTTCAAAAGTAGCTCTCGGTTTTTTGAAATCAGAAGTTTCACTCAGATCTTCTGTAACAATAGGAACACCTAATAAAGTACCGTTTGCTCCAACGCCGCCATGGGCTTGCAAAAGGTAATACATATGGTATGCCCTCAGTGCATAGGCTTCACCTTTCATCCTGTCGTTAAACATCTGATTTACATTTTTATTCAGATAAGACCAGGTTATTTTATCTGTATTTACCAGGAATTTATTGATATAAACAATTGCCGTGTAGCCATTGTTCCACCTGTCTAATGGGTTATTTAGTGCAGACCACTGCCCTGTACCTATTCTTTGAAATGTGGCAAAAGCAGAGGTTCCTTTATCGTTAGTAACGGCGTCATCTGTAGCAACATCATTAAAGTTATAGCTATTTGTAGGCAACCTGGTATATCCATTCATCAGCAAGCCTTCTCCAAACCTTGGGTCTTGATAGGTATCTTCCAAAAGCCGATGATTATCGTCTAACGGAATGGTGAGTTTTTTACATCCGGCAAACACAGCTGCCAGTATAAAAAGTATTGTTAGTTTCTTGTTCATACTAAGTTTATTTATTTGGTACGATTTATCCTTTAAAAATTAGCTGTACATCCCAGGAAAAAGCTTCTCATTTGAGGAGCAGACCCCACGTTTAAATTCATAATATCTCTTTTAGCAGAGAAGTTATATAAGTTGGATCCAACTACATAAATATTTAGATTTTTAACAAACGACCCATCTATTAATTTTGATGGTAAACGGTACGTGATCTGCACCTTATTTAACATTATGTTGTTTGTTTTGTATAACCAAAAGTCAGAATTACGAAAGTTGTTATTATTTGTAAGTGAGCTTAAACGAGGGAATGTTGCCGTACCTGCTGTTGCCGGCGTCCATCTGTTTAAAACAATCTCAGAGTATTTATCGTCTCCGTCTACCCAAAAATAATTGCTGTTAGTAATTGCGCTTCCGCCTATTGAACTGGTACCACGAACAAATAAGGTAAAGTTTTTATATGATGCGGCTATATTTAAACCATAGTTAAATGGAGAAAGGGTACGACCTATTTGTATTTCATCGCGCTCATTAATTATATTATCGCCGTTTTGGTCAACATACTTAATATCGCCGGGTTGTACCGCGCCAAAAGCTTGTGAAGGGGATGCTGCAATGTCAGCCGCGTTAGCAAAGAAACCTTTACTTACTAATCCAAAAATTGCACTAACATCTCTTCCTGTTCTGTTTTGGTAAGCATCAGCATTTATTTCATCACGTTTAATAGCTGTGGCTTTTACAAATGTGCCGTTCAAACCGATGTTAAGATTTACAGGCCCTACCTTGGTATTAACACCTACAGCAAAGTCTACGCCGGTATATTGGTTGGCGTTATAATTTGAATATGGAGTTAATGTGCTGTAATAATTGGGATACTGCGAAAACCTTTGTGTTGGCAGGCCTTCCATATTTGTTCTGAAATAAGTGGTTTGCAAGCTGATAAGTTCATTAAAAAACGATCCTTGCAATGTTGCCGTTATTTCTTTCCGTTTTGAAAATTTAAGACCCGGGTTAGCACCATATATAGACGCGGTTGCATTGTTAGAGAATCCTCCGTCGGCCCATGTAAATCCTGCGCCCTGCTGATAGGGGTTATCATATAAATAGTAGTTATTAATATCCAAATCGGTATTCAAACTACCTGCAGAAACAGACAGTTTTAACATATCAATAAATTTAGCGTTAGCCATAAATTCTTCAGAACTTACTAACCAGCCCAAATTCACCGTTGGTGAAAATCCTGAACGGCTTCCCGCGGCCAGTTTGGTAGAATTTGAAACCCCGGCGGTAAAATCTGCCCAGTATTTGTGCTTGTAGTTGTACTTACCTTCCAAAGCTACGTTAGCATACGTTAAAGCCTGCGCTACTCCGCTAATTGTGCCCATGTTACCATAGCCAACAACAACTGCCGAAATGTTGTGGTCGCTATTAACAGTTTTATCATAGCCTAATTGCACTAAAAGGCCTTTATTCATGGTTTGGGCAGTGTTATTAATGTTTTCTGCCCCGGTACGGCTATCATTACCATATTTGGTAAGCGCAGTAATACTATCCTGTGTAGCATTCCAAGTAGGCGCATAAACCGAATAAGTATTATTAATAGACTGAAGATAAGTGTTTACAAAATCAACATTCAACCTGGTTTTTAAATACAAGCCCGGTAAAATACCACTCAAATCAACATTGATTTTTTGCGTAAGCTGGAATGAACGCCTAATTGATTTTTGATAACCTCCAACTAACAGATCAGCAAATGGGTTAGTCAAAATATCCTGCGCTCCACCCAATATATATTTTCCATCAATTATATTCCTGCTTTGGTTGGCAACAACACGGGCAGGGCCGGCAGCAACGCTGCTTATTGGTATAAGCGGAGAGTATCTGCTAGGTAAAGCAGTAGCTGCTATACCGAAGTAATTACCTAATCCGGTACGATTATCATTAAGTACGGCAGCAACATCAATAGATGTTGTAATTCTGTTGCTTAGTTTGATATCTACGTTGCCTCTAAGGTGAAAGCGGTTGTTTTGCTCGTTATTGCCTTCGCCCAGCTTAAGTAACGAGTTATTAGAAGACCAGCCTATGTTTGAATAGAACTTCGCAGTTTCATTACCACTTGTAAAGCCTGCGTTTACATCTGTACTGTTTGTACTGTTTTTGATAAATTCAGATGAGTAATAATCAACATTTGGATAACGGTATTTGTTGCCTGATCTGGAACCTGCTATTTGCGCATCAGTAAATAATGTAGGAACACCGTCATTACGGCGACCCTCATTATACAAGGTCATAAAATCTGCAGATTGAAGAAATTTTGGAAGCGCTGTTGGAGTAGAAATGCCCTGGGTTGCACGAACTTTTATTTGCGCCGGACCAACTATTCCTCTTCTTGAGGTTATTAAAATTGCTCCTTTTGCAGCTTGTGGTCCGTAAAGTGCTACGGCGTTTACCCCTTTTAAAACAGTTACCTGCCCAACTTCATTAAATGTAATATCATTTATATCACGTGCAATTCCGTCAATAAGTATTAAGGCATTTTCCATACCCCAAATATTATTTGCACCTAACAGGCCGGCAAGACGCCCCGCTGTTCCGTTTACTACAGTAAGACTGTAATCGAGGTCTATATAATCCTCTGGATTTATTACTGTTATAGCGCCCGGAAGATCTTTAACATTTACCTCGCGATTAATTAAGTTTACTGTATAATTTTTATTACTGTTATCATTTTGCAATGAAATTGATCTTGGAACGGCGTTAGCTTTATAAAACTCTTCTTTAAATCCCTTAGCTTTAATGCTGATGAGCGCATATGGAGACGCCTTTACACTAAATTTGCCCGTTGTGTCTGTTCTTCCTAAAACAGCGCCCTTGTTTAATGATATGGTAGCACCAGATACCGGCTGCCTATATTGATCGTAAACGGTAGTGCTTACGCTTATTTCAGCGGTACTTTGCGCGTATAAGTTGCTACATACAAACGTTAGCATTAAAAGCAACATTTGTAATGTTTTTATATACTTCATAGTTTCTTGTTAAAAATTTGAATTAGTTAAACCTCCTGCCATACAATTTATGGCAGTGTTACCTATATAATCCTATGTTTAAAGCTCAAATTACCATCCTGGATTTTGCCCGAAAGTAGGATAAAGGTTAACCTGGCTAAGTGGCAATGGTAACCACTCATGCTTTTTCTCAAACGTGCGCGTTATAATTAGACGCTCGCGATAATTAAGCGGTTTTCCATCTGGTCCACGGTCATACTCTGCTCCGGTTTTTTGCAAATACTCAGGGTTACCGGCTAGCTTCCATCTGCGTAGATCCAACCATCTGTGTCCTTCGTAAGCAAGCTCTACCGCTCTTTCGCGAATAAGCTGGCCCATAAAAGCCTGGCTAGACACTGTAAATTTAGGATCAATATTAGGCACAGTTGCGCGGTTTCTAATTACGTTAACTGCGTCAACCGCTGTCATATAACCAGGGAAGCTGCTTTGAGGAGTTCCGTAACCCTGCAACACCGCTTCGGCATACATTAAGTATACATCACCTAAGCGTATATAGGGCATTCTAATAGCCATTCTATCCCAATCACCATCAAACTTGTTATTACCTGGCGCGGTAAACTTACGCTCTAAATAACCTGTGCGGCTGCCACCACTTTCGCTTCGCAAAAGTCCGTTGGTAAAAAGGCTTGCGTAACGATATTCAAGCGTTCCGCCATTTCCCTGTATTAATCTTTCACCGTCAGTTATAATCGATTTATAAAATCTGGGATCTCTGTTTTTCCATGGGTCGGCAGTTGTATAGCCAGATGCAGGGTCGGTTATTGGCAAACCATTAGCCATGCCGAAATTATTAATATAATTGGCAGTTGGTGCCTCAGTACCTAAGTCTCCATCGTAACCACCTGCAGCAGGGATATACTGACGGGCTATACCAAATGGTGTATTACTGGCATTAAATACAGGGGGGCCAAAAATAACTTCAGGGTACCCCGGAATTTTGATAGGATTACTAACTATGTACCATATATTACTCCAGGTGGCAAATGGCATTAGCTTATAAACAGCCTCGCCGTTGTCTGACAGTTTTAACATTCTTACAAATGCATCGGCTGCCTTTTTGCACATTTCCTGATCATATGCAGCAGGGCCTCCACTAACTTCGTTCATTAACGGGCTACCTGCATATAAATAATCTTTACCCAAAAATGCTAATGCTGCAGATTTGGTAACTCTTAACTGGTTATTATTAAGCGTTGCCTGGCCAACTGTGGTTTTATCCCAATCGGCAGGTAATAATGCAGCAGCAGCTTCAAAATCTTTTGCTGCTAAAAGCGCGGTTGCCCTGTAACCAAGCCTTGGTAGTTCTAATTTTTCTGTTGGAGGCAAAACTCTGTCAATGTAAGGAAGCCCGCCCCAGTAAATCATTAATTCAAAATGGAAAAACCCGCGGAAAAACAATAATTGACCTTTAATTATGTCTTTTTCTTCCTGTGTAGCATCCACCAGTTTATCCAGGTTGGCAAGGCCAAGGTTGGCTTTACGTATACCATACCAGGCTAATGGCCATAAACCTTTGTTTTTACCTTCTCCGGGATCAGTGTTTGCTGATGACTCATTTAACCAGGAAGCACCTGATGTCCATGACAAATAATTGCCCTGGTCAAATTGCCAGCTCAATCTGTTTAAAGAAGTTGTACTTGGAACTATCTCATCTGCCCAATTCCAGTCGCCGGTCCAATCCGGGTGCGACATATCGGGTACGCAGTAATATAATTCCTCTGTAAAGCCCTGGAAGTTTCTGAAGTTAACAAACGCTTCTTCGTCTGAAATAGAAGCAGCAGGAGACCTGTCTAAATATTTTTTACAAGATACTACTCCAAAACTCATCAGCACTACGGCTGTAATAAGTATCGCTTTTGTATTAATTTTCATGTTCTTAGTTTCTTTTATTTAAAAACTCATGTTAATTCCCAAGTTGTAACGCTTAACGGTTGGGTAAGCACCCTGACCACCGCTTGTTCCAAAATTCGCTTCACGATCATCTGGTAATTTTGACCACAGTATAAGGTTACTTCCGTTTAAAAACACACGCAGAGATTTTACACCTATCCTTTTTAATATTTCGCCTCTGAATGAATAGGCTACTTCGGCTGTTTTTAAACGTATGTATGAGCCATCAAGGTCATAAAAAGTACCCAGGCCGCCATCGTAATTTTTTGTATTCCAGCGCGGAACCGGTAAATCGGCGTTACGGTTTTGTAATGACCAGTACTCGCCCTGTGGATATACCGCGTTTAAGCTGTTTGCAAAATTGGTTTGCTGCACGTTTCTTATCACGTTGTTTACAGAGTAGAATTGTGCAAATGCACTAAACCCTTTATATTCAAAACCAATGGTTGCATTGTAGGTATTTTGAGGTCTTTCAGGGTAAGCGTAAGGCACATTATCAAAAGTGTTAACAACACCGTCTCCGTTAAAATCAACAAGGTTAAAATTTCCCGGAAGTTTGTCACCATCATTAGAATCATGCCTTGTGCTGCCGTAAATCTCGTCCCAGCTATTGGCAAATCCGTTTGATAGTATTGATTTGTACTGGTTGATTTGAAACCCTGCTTTTTTCTGATAATCAAATAACAATTGCGGATCATCAGCATCTATAACTTTATCTACAGCATGCGTCATGTTGGCATTAAGCCACACCCTCCAATTGCTTCCAAAGCGCTTGTTTAACCTTATTTCCAGTTCGTAACCTTTAGTTGTTACCTTACCCAGGTTCGCTGTTGGCGGCACGCCACCAAAATATGCCGGTGTTGCCCGCTGGTTGCCCGCAATCAAAATATCTCTCCGGTTATCTCTAAACACCTCAACCGAACCCGCCACAAGACCTTTTAAAAACGAGTACTCAAGGGCAACGTTAGTTTTTTCTACAGTTTCCCATTTCACATCGGGGTTGCCTATACTGGTTTGTCTGTACCAGGTATAAGGGCTGTTGGTGTTGGTGAGTTCACCTAAACGGCCTACGTTACCATAAGCCCATTGCGACATATATAACCATCGCCCGTTGATGTTATCATTACCCACTAAACCGTATGAACCGCGGAATCTGAAAACATCCACCCAAGGCAATTTATCTTTAACAAATTTCTCTTCACTCAGCGTCCAGCCGGCTGCTATTGAAGGGAAAAATTGAAATCTATGGTCGTTGTTGAATTTTTCGGAACCGTTGTATGATCCGTTTACTTCAAGCAGGTATTTCCTCTTAAAATCATAAGTAGTTCTAAAAACCCAGTCTTCCCGGTAGTTTGGAAACTCACTACCTGTAGCGGCCTCACTACGCTGAAACATACCCATCGCAGTAATATTATGATTTCCAATTTTCAGGTCCTCATTTAACTGCATCTGGTAAAATAATTGACGTCTTGTTGAGCCGTTTTGCATGGCATCGGGCGCATAAGTCCAGGGCGCCACAATGTAATCAAACATATCCCTGGTGCCATTAGTTGTGCTTTTATAAGATATCCGCCCATCATCAGGGTATATATACTGCTGGAACGCCTCGCCACCATCATTAATACCTCCTGAGCCCACAAAAGTGTTATCAAGCGATATTGTTCCTTTCAAGCTAAGGCCCTTTACTAACATACCCAAATCTTGCCTTAAGGTAAAGTCAGTATTAAACTGGGTGGTTTTGGTGCTTCTTACACCTCCGTTTGCTAAAAGGTATACAGAGTTAGCTACCGAAACGTTATCGGGCGCGTAATATCCCCAATTTCCGTTAGCATATCTTGGCGGATTAATATCAGGCGGGTTAACATATGCTGCCTGCCATAACGTATATTCAAAACCACTGGTTGTACTCTGTCTGTCGCCAAACAGGCCCGCTAAATTTGCAGAAAGCGTGGTGGTTTTTGTTATTTTAAAATCAAGGTTGCTACGTACGTTTATCCTTTCATAACCAAAGCCGGCTCTGTATCCCTTATTATTTTCGTAGATTTTCATTACGTCACCTTCGTTAAGGTAATCTACAGACGTAAAGTATTTAACAAAGTCCGTTCCGCCTGATACGCTGATGTTAGGATTATAAGACATCGCCGTTTTTTTGGTTGTTTCTTTAATCCAGTCAACGTTTGGATATCGCTCTGCTTCGGCTAAATCTTTAGGGTTGCGGTATTTGTCAAGCTCTGCAAATGGTACATACTTACTCCACGAAGCAGGCAGGGTTCCCAACTCACGCTCAATAGCTAAGTTTCTTATTCTTAATGCATCATAAGAGTCGTACTTAGGCGGAAGCCTCGACGGCGCTTTCATAGTAGCATTCATAGTTACATTTATGTTTGCTTTACCCGCGCTTCCTCTTTTAGTAGTTATAAGTATTACACCATTAGCACCTTTCACCCCAAATACAGCGGTAGCCGATGCATCTTTTAATACTGATATAGTTTGTACTGACTGAATATCCAGGCCAGCCATAGAACGCTCGATTCCGTCTACCAAAACAAGCGGGCTGCTGTTGTTCCAGGTACTTTGCCCTCTAATTGTTATAGTAGGATCTTCCAGGCCTGGCGCGCCTGTACTTTGTATAGTGGTGATACCCGGAATATTTCCGGTTAAGGCAGCACCTATATTTGATACCCCTCCGGCTCTTTGCAATACGGTCGCGTCTACCTGCGAAATTGCGCCAAGTACGCTTTGTTTTTTCTGCGTTCCGTAACCTACCACAATTACTTCTTCAAGGCTACTTAGCTTTTCTTTAAGTGTAGCATTTATGGTTCTGTTGGTGCCTACGGCCCTTTCAATCTCATCATAGCCTAATGATGAAAAAACCAATATGCTTGACGAATTAGGCACGTTGATTTTGTAAGATCCCTCGCCATCTGTTGCAACAGCTATGGTAGTTCCCTTAACCTTTACAGTAACCCCGGGTAAAGGGGTCTTGGTTTTTTCGTCGATAACTTTACCGGCAATTTGTATTGATTGCGGCGGCGCGTCGCCCTTGGTATTTAAAACTATAACACCTTCGGTTGCTTCGAAAGTTAAGTTCAATGGCTCAAGAAGATCCAGCAACACAGAAGAAAGCTGTTTTTGATTTGCAAAAACATTTACCTTTTGTTTAACGTCTACTTGTTGATCGCTGTAAAAAAAACTGATTTTATATGTCTTCTCCAGCTGCGATAATACATTTATCAGCTGAACGTTAGACTCGTTTATAGTGACGATTTGTTGTAATGCAATTTGCGCCTTTCCATCCTTTGCGAGAGAAGACCCTATCATTGTTAAGATGAGCGCTAACTGTAAAAAAGTAATCCTCATAAAAGTTATTAGCAGAGGTTTTAATTTCATACTTTTGGTTTATGGTTAATAAGTTTTATTGATCATGTCAAAAAAAATCCCGTAACACCTTGCGGTGATTTAATGTGTGTGAGAAGCCATTATTGGTGGGATTTTTAAACGGCGGTATTTTATACGGCCGTTTTTTGTTAAGTAATTTTTCTAATCATATCTTCAAAATTTAGGGTTATCGGTTATATAGCTTTAATTGGTTTCTAATTAATATATTCTAATACGGCCCGCTTCTATTTGATAATTAGCGTTTACTGCTTTACATATAAACTTTATCTTCTCGTCAAGAGACAGCTTACTAATGTCTCCGGTTACCGAAGTTTTTCCGTATTTATCGTTATTGTAGTCAATCGTTATATGATAAGCCTCTTCCAGTTTTTGAATAATATTAAAAAATGGAGTTTCCTTAAAAACGAATGCATTATACGCCACATCGGCAGATAAAGTTGGATGATTAACAACTGTATCTGTTTTAATTTTTTCTGTTGACGGAGCGTAGGCTACCTGCGTATTGGGTGTTAAAGTAATCCAGTTGCTTTCCTGCTGATCATCGGTGCGGTTAACCATTACTTTACCGGTGATTACTACAACGGTGCTTACTTGATTTTCAGCTGCATTTACAATGAAACTTGTACCTAAAACCTTTGTAGTAAGATATTTTGTATGGACAAAAAATGGTTTGTTGGGATTTTTTCTTACCTCAAAAAAGCCTTTACCTTCTAAAGTTACTTCTCTTGTTGGTGCTGAAAAATGTTTTGGATATGCCAAGTTTGAATTAGGACTTAAAACCACTACGCTACCGTCTGAAAGTTCAACAACCAAACTCTCTTTTGACTGATTTTTTATCCTGGTTAGATTGGTTTCGAAGGGTGCCGGTAAAGCTGTTACGTTATCTGCCTTTTTATTAACGTTGCTTATAATATATCTGTAACCAATTGCCAGAGTAAACAATACAACAATACTTGCTGCAACTTTTAGCCAGGTATAAGAACGGCGAGGCATTTGTACCACCTCGGCCTCTGGCATACCTGTTGCGTGTTTGTTAACGTAATTAACAATATCAGATATGTCATCTTCGGTAAGATGCTTGTTGTTATCTTTAACGCGTATAGCCGTTAAAATAGCCCGCGCATTTTGTAAGCGTGTTACCTTATCAGGGTTTTCGCGTTGCCACTTATCCCAGAAATCAGAATTTTCTTTTTGCGGATTTAATACCCATTCTATAAAAGAGTCGTCGCAAACAAAGTCTTCGACCTCGAAATCCCGGTAACTATTCATTTATTATAATTGGTTTAACAGTAAAAGACAATTTTTCTGAAAATCTACCCTACAAAATGTAAAATAGTTGAACTTTCAATAAAAATAACTGTTAATCAGACACTTAAAAATTTAAAGAGCACCGCAACCAGTGGCAACCACTCTGCTCTAAAATTTTTGTAAGCCTTTTGAAGTAAATTATAAACAGATTGAGAACTGATATCCATCAGCTTTGCAATTTCTGTTAAGGTAAAATTCTCGTAGAATCTTAAATAAAGTATTTCCTTTTGCCGGGGTGGCAGTTGGTTAATTATTGACTTTATTTTATCGGCAACTTTAAGGTTATCCAGATCTGCAATTATTTTCGTTTCGATATCAAATTCAACATCGAAAAAATATTCATCTGCCAGCTCTTCGTTCTTTAGCCATTTTTTCTGTTCGCGGATGATGCTTGTCTTTGTACACTTTAACAAATACCACGTAATTGAATCAGTTGAACTTAAATTGGCTTTATTGTTCCACAGCGTTAAGAAAATTTCCTGAATGCAGTCTTTCACCAGGTCTTCGTCAGAGCACATACGGCATCCGTAGCCGAACATCCTGTCAGAATACTGCTTGAGAATTTGAGCATAAGCAACCTCATCACCCCCTAAAAAACGATCCCATAACTCTTTCTCTTTATACATATCAACCGGCAGCTAGCTTTCAAGATATCACGATATAAGTAGCCCGGAAATTTAGGCAACTTTTAGGCAACAAACTAATGCAAAATTACATAAACTAAAAATACTCTATATTCTTCAATACTTGCTAAAAATAGCAGAACACTTTTGTAAAAAAAACATATTGATATGTGCGTGCCTAAGTTAATGTTGAATAATTGTTGAATAAATGTATATCTAACAATTTATTGATGATTTATTGCAATTGTGTTGGTGGGGAAGAGGATGCTCGCCTGAGTAATAGCCATTATTAACATACGGCTAATTCATCAAAGGTTATGGCAACGCGTTTGGTGCTGATGTGTTTTTGCCGGGTTTTTACTTATGCTACGCACCATTCGGCGAGACATTGCAGGGAGTAACAGCGCAATGGTCTAACCGCGGGGGAAGTATTTTTTCAAATTAGCAGGGCGGTAAGTTTTATCCTTTTCCAGGCGTTCAAAAACTGATTCGTCTATTACCTGGTTGGGGTATTTAGCATCTTCAATCTTACGCCATAGCTTACCGGTAAACCAATATAGAAAAATAAAAGAGTTATGCTTAACACCCAGGGGATTGAGGTCCAGGCCGCTAAGCTTGCTTTCGTCGAATACAAGGCCGCACGCCACTGCTTTCCGTACCAGCCAGTGCAGCGGGCCGTTGCTCAAACCACGCTCTTCATATCCTCCGCCAACATCACAATGCACACCCGCAAACCAACGCTGCTCCATATCTTTGGTACGTACGGTAGCAGTGGTATTTGTGCTGGCTTCCCACAAGGTGGCATCAAAAGGTTTACGACGCTCGTCAATGGCAAGTGCATGGTAGGCATAATCAATGGTGCTGCTCAATTTAACATCATGAAACCGGTAGCGGGCAAAATTGTAGACGCGCCAGGCAGTCAGCGGGATACCGAGTGCCCCAACCGTGTCCCAAACGCCAATAAATTTTATGCGGGTAATATCCTCCTGACTATAATTGCGACGGAAGGCCGTCATCAGATCACTCTGTGGCTCGGTATAATCATTACGGTCGCGATATAATTCATAGGCCCTGTCTACTAAGTGCAAATTGTTGGGCTTAAGTATTCCACACGTACGAATAAATCCCGCCAGGCTACGGGCCGTATAAGCGCCCCGACTGAAGCCAAACAGATAAAGTTCATCGCCAGGTTCATAACTCATCACCAGGAAACTATAAAGATTTTTGATCTTTTGATCTATCCCCAAGCCAATGCCGCCACCCAGCAACTTATCACGCAAACTATAGCTGGAACCTACCCCGGTCTCGTATGCTTTCAATTGAAGCACGCCATCATTACCTACAGGCGCTATAGCATTATACAGCAAACATACATTTGAATCCAGGGGTTTTCCGTCTTTGTCTTTGTCGCCTGGTTTATCCCAGGTACCGTCGCTACACGTAATGATACGTTTTGGTGGCATGTGTGATTTAAGTTTAGTTTCTATGTCTAAGATACAACAACTTTTCGCCCATACAAAGCCAGATAAGATCTACAATAAAACGTTCGGGTTACGCGCAAATCAGGTTTATTATACTATCCGCCAAACATCAATTAACACTTGCTTTGGTTTGCGTGTCCCCGTTGCTATAAAAACAGACCGTGTTAACCATGCGTATTCCGGGTTGCCTGTTTCAAACACAGGTATTGAACGGAAGTAATATTCAGAAACATCTACTTCTTCTCCTTTAGCCAACCGTTGCATTACTTCCCGTGGGCCATGGCGCAAACCGGCATTCGTTATAGTGATCAAATCGCCATCATCGGTTTGAAGCATATATCTCGCCTCAATTTCTACTACTTCATCAGAGCGAAGAAGCTGCCAGTCGTAACCACCAGCTACTACCTTGCCCTTTATATTGGGCCCTTCAAAACTGCCGCCCGTTATAGGCACAATCTTACGAATGCCTTTAGCGGTCGTCCCTACTTCCTGTATACCTGCGGTTACATCTACACTAATGCGAAAACAAAATTCAAGTAAGGGTTGCATGATTTATTTATTTAAATGAGTATCAAGAAGATAGCATCTACTTGATACTAAATTCAACTTTTGAAAGCTTTGGTGACAACAGATGAAACACTACCGTTGCCGTAAGAAAAGCCATCCCGCAGCAAATAAAAATAAGATTATAACCACCTTGCAAATTGTTGGCTGCTTTGTAACCATCTAACAAAATACCTACACCCTTGGCTGCCAGCATACCACCTACCGCGCCGCCAAAACCGCCAATACCTGATACCGAACCTACTACCGCTTTCGGGAACTGATCTGAAACAGTGGTTAGCAAAACGCCTTTCCATACCGTATGCGCGCCTCCGGCAAAAGCAACTATATAAACACTCACCCATACATCATGGCTATATTGAATAAGCACTACCGGTAACACCAATGCCACACAAATAAACATAGTGGTTTTGCGGCTGCTGTTTATTGTATGCCCTCTTTTTATAAAATAAGAAGACAGCCACCCGCCCGAAATGGTAAGAACGGCTGTAATTGCATAAACAACGGTAATAGGGAGAGCTATCTCTGTTTTTGACATGCCGTTGCTGGTAAGGTACGAAGGCATCCAGAACAGGTAGAACCAAAATACAGCGTCTGTTAAAAAGTTAGCCAGAAAGTACCCCCACGTGGCTTTCTTTGTAAGCAGTTTGGGTATAGATACTTTCACTTCTTCTACTGTTGTATTAGCAGTTTGGTGGGCCGTAATAAAGGTGAGTTCTTCTTTGTTTACACGGCTGCTTTGCTGGGGTTTGCTGTATAAAAAATACCAGGCTATAACCCATATAAAACCCAACGACCCGGTAACAGCGAAGGCTGCCTGCCAACTGTAATTATTGGCTATCCAAAGCACGCAGGCAGGAGCCAATAAAGGCCCAACCGTACAACCGCTAACCATAATACCAGTGGCCAGCGAGCGTTCTTTTATGGGAAACCACTCTGCAATTGCTTTATTAGATGCCGGGAAACTGGCCGCTTCGGCAAAACCTAAGCCCCCCCTTGCAAACATAAAGCCGGTTGTGGTTTTTACAAATCCATTAAAAACAGCCGCAAGGCTCCATACAAAAACAGCAAGCCCATAACCTATCTTGGCACCTACCCTATCAATAAATCTGCCCGACAAAACAAAACCCACCGCATACATAGCCTGGAACCAGAATACGATATCGGCATAATCCTTCTCCGTCCATTTAAATTCTCCTTCCAGTATCGGCTTTAATAAACCTATGATCTGCCTGTCAATATAATTGATGGTAGTTGCCAGAAAAAGCAATCCCAGTATGGTGTATCGGTAATTCGTGCGCATTGGCTTGGTTGGGTTTATGTAGGTTTAGTGTTTTTGATTTAACGCTTCCATTTCAAATCCTGCTATTTTTTTGTACCGTGCAGCTACAGCGTCAAGTTCATCCTGCGAAATAATATCATACAAATTTTCAAAACCATCAGGCGCCCTTTCCTCAACTATCTGCATTACTTCTTCAGGGCCCATTTTGCGGTTTTGCAATACGATGTTGCTGGTTGCCGGTAGTCTGATGCCTTCAAATTCTTTTAATGCCGTTTCAATTTCATCGTTCCGATGAAGACATTCTGTTAAACATTCCGCATCCAATATAGCCTGCGAAGCCCCGTTGGAACCAATAGGGTACATGGGATGCGCGGCATCGCCCAATAAGGTGATCCGGTCAAACGTCCACCGCGGCAAAGGGTCACGATCCGACATCGGAAACTCGTAAACGGCTTCGGCATTATTTATCAGCGATGGAATATTTAACCATGAAAACTCCCATGATTGAAATTGCTTTAGCAGCTTTTCTTTATCCGCCCGCCTGTTCCAATCGCGTACCATTATGTTTTCCTCTTCGCCAACCTGCAGATCGGCTATCCAGTTAATAAGCTGATTTCCGTCTTTATCCGGCTTTGTTATGGGGTAAGCTACAAACTTTTTACTTCGGCTCCCCGCCATAATCATAGAAGATCCGGAAAGAAAAGGCTTTGCTATAGTGGTGCCTCTATGCAGAATGATACCCGAAAATTTGGGTATCCCCTCTACCGGATAAAACTGTTTACGCACCACCGAATGGATGCCATCTGCGCCTATCAGGGCATCTGCCTCAACGGTTACCTGCCTATCGCTTCTTTTATCGGTAAAAACAGCAGAAATACCTCTGGATGTGTTCTCGCAAAACTGCAAATGGTGGCCGGTAAAAACTTGATCAGCACCAATTACATCTTTTACCTTTTGCAGCAAAAGCATTTGAAACGTGCCCCGATGCACCGAAAACTGCGGCCAATTATAACCGGCGAACATCCCCCGTGGCTCGCCCCATATTTTCTGTCCGAACTTGTTGAAGTAGATGAGTTCGCGGGTAGCAACGGCTACATCAGCCATAGCTTCCTGCAAACCTAAATTGGTAAGCACGCGCACGGCATGCGGCAAAAGGTTGATGCCTACACCCAACGGTTTTATCTCCGGGGTAGATTCATATACCGATACGTCAAAACCCGCATTATGCAAACTCAGGGCGGCAGTTAATCCACCGATACCCCCACCGGCAATCACTATTTTTTTATTATTCATTTAAAAAAAATAGCGCTGCTTACTTCAGCAATTTTAGGTCGGCTGTGGTACTAACGTAAGAGGAAGCATCTTCCACAGCTCCGCTTGTATATTTGGGATAATTTGGATAAGAACAAAGCAGATATCCTTTCACTTTTGTATCTGTGCCTATGCGGCCCTTACCATCTACAACAAGTGTCTTAGCGGGCGCTTGCTTTTTCTCAACCCATAATACCAATAAATCTAAATTATCGTCGCCATTGGGGCCGGCAATAGCTTTCGGGGTTACCGGTTTTCCTTCACCATTAACAGCGTAGCCTTTACCACTTAAACCGTGGCCGCCATGCGGCACTACAAATAACCTGGCAAATTCGTCTACTTTGGCTCTTCCCATTTTATCAATCACAGACTGATAGTAATCCAACTGAGCCCCGTCTGATGCCAAATTATCCATCAAACCGCTTGTAATGATCATTTTTCCGCCGCGTTTATAAAATGCTGAAAGATCAGGATTGGTAGCATCCAACCAGGTTGAGATCTCCGTTCTGCGCTTTGCGTACTGGCCATCTTCCACATAATCAAGCGAATTTGCTTTAAGGTCCTGCATCAGCATTCCGGTAGCACCTGCTATACCTAGGTGAGTGAACGGGCGGGCATTTTCCGGTGCCCCTTCCTGTCCTTTAAAACGGGCATTGGCAATAAGCCCAAAATCTGCCGGCGATGTATTTGGCAACCACATGCCGAATGATTTAACGCCATTGGCTAAAGGCGTTTTCCATGTATACGGGCTGTACATAAACTCAAGCGTTTTTATTTGCCCGTCGGTAAGTTTGGCGTTCTCTGTTGCATCTGCAGGGTTTGGATCTATACCGTTTGGTGATCTTAATGCCTTCCATGGATCCTTGGGCCCAATGCCGTCTTTTACGTTAAATATGGCGCGGGCGGCCATGTAGTTATTTATCATACCGTCGGCAACGCCATCAAGCGCATCGGTCTGTCTCAGAAACTCAGCAGTGATAGCTTTTACTTTGGCAGGTGTTACCCAGTTGGTTGCAGCTTTCTCCTGTATACGCACCAAAACAGGGGCCAGCATAAGGGTTGAATTATTAAGGATAGGAACATTGGCAATAATGCCATCATAATCTGCCGGGTAACGCTGCGCAACAGTTAACGCTTCACGTCCTCCCTGCGAACTCCCTACATAATAGTTGAATGCAGGTTTTCTTCCATAAACACGCTCCATAATAACTATGGCTGCATCATGTGTTTTTTTCATCTGCATGTAGCCCAAATTTTTTATGGCTTCGTCGTTAACTGCCCAGTCGTCTCCGCCGCTTGGGCCCGTTGCCAAAGGTTTGTTGGCTCCGGTGGCAGGCCCCATACCGCCGGCCTGGTGGCCGCCGTCGCTGCCATAAAGTGCAAAACCTTTACCCAATGCAGCACCTCTGGCACTTACGCCAAGTGAACCGTTCATTCCGCCACCACCCTGCTGCATACCCCTTGCCGACCAGCTTGCCGGTAGTATCACCCTGAAATTAATGGGCCAGCTTTTAGGATCAACGGGCATTATAGAACCCTCAACAATGCCATGTGCAGGCGTTGTTCCTGCGGCCTCAACCCAGCGGGGCTCATAAAGTACTACCGAGCCAACAGGCTCGCCGATTGCTGAAGCGGGGATGGAACGCCCTGCCTTTTCAATATCAGCTTTACTAATAACGATGTTACCTGTGCCTGCCTGGCCAAATACAGAACCGCTTATTAATAAAAAAAAGAATACTTTAAGTATAGCTATTGGTCTTCTCATGATTAGGGTGGTTTGGACACACAAGATACTAAAGTGCAGGATTTTTACCAACATTATTTTAGGTCAGTACATTGCGCGTTAATTTTGTTTTAAAATTTTGTTTTTGGCAAAACATTTTGCTGCCTCCCTTGTTTCTTCGTTTCCGTTCATATCCATAAAAAAATAATTTCATAAAAGATATATTAAGCTTTCGGCAGGTGCCGCAGGTTACTACCTAACGTGTTACTTATTACAACTTATAAAGCTATGGAAGAAGCTCTATTTGAACCTAAACAAAAAAAGGAACGCCAGGTTAACGGGCATACCGATGATCTTGATGTAAAAGAACTTTTGAACGTTCTTTCGCTTGTAAAGAACGGAAAACTGAATGCCCGAATGCCGGTTACCCAGGCCGGCATAAATGGCCGCATATGCGAAGTGCTGAACGATATTATAGAAATGAACGAGCGCCTGGTGGCCGAGATATCATCGGCAGAGATCACCATTGGAAAAAGAGGAAACCTGTCTAAGCGGATAGAAATGCCTGATGCCAAAGGCGAATGGGCCAGTGGCATAAATTCACTGAATAACCTGATAGAGGACCTTACCTCGCCCACGTTAGAAATAGCGGGCATGATCAACTCGGTAGCTAACGGCGACCTTTCCAAACATATACCTCTGGAAATTAAAGGGCACCCGCTTAAAGGCGAGTTCCTTCGTATTGCCAAAGAATCTAACCAGATGCTTTCTAAGCTTCAATTGTTTTCAATGGAAGTGACACGGGTAGCAAGGCAGGTAGGCTCGGAAGGTAAACTGGGCGAGCAGGCAAAAATTAAAGGTGTGGCAGGCGTTTGGGCCGAATTGACAGATTCGGTAAACCAAATGGCGGGTAACCTTACGGCGCAGGTACGTAATGTAGCGGCGGTAACCACAGCGGTGGCCAAAGGCGACCTTTCCCGGAAGATAACGGTAGAGGCCAAGGGCGAAATACTCGAATTAAAAAACACCATCAATACGATGGTGGATCAGTTGAACTCTTTTTCATCCGAAGTAACCCGGGTGGCGCTGGAAGTAGGTACCGAGGGTAAATTGGGTGGCCAGGCAAAAGTGCCGGGCGTAGCCGGAACCTGGAAGGACCTAACAGACTCGGTGAATCGCATGGCGGGCAACTTAACCTCGCAGGTGCGTAACATAGCCGGGGTAACTACCGCGGTGGCTAATGGCGACCTTTCTAAAAAAATTACGGTTGACGTAAAAGGTGAAATGCTGGAGCTGAAAAAGACCATCAACACCATGGTGGATCAGCTTAACTCCTTCGCTTCCGAAGTAACGCGGGTAGCGCTGGAGGTAGGTACAGAAGGTAAGCTAGGGGGCCAGGCGCGGGTAAAAGGTGTGGGCGGTGTATGGAAAGACCTGACCGACTCTGTAAACCAGATGGGTAGTAACCTTACCGACCAGGTGCGTAATATAGCGGGTGTAACAACTGCGGTGGCCAAAGGCGACTTGTCGCGAAAGATCACGGTAGATGCCAAGGGAGAGTTATTGGAACTTAAAAATACCATCAATACAATGGTGGACCAGTTAAACTCCTTCTCATCCGAAGTAACACGTGTGGCGCGTGAGGTGGGTTCGGAAGGTCAGTTGGGCGGGCAAGCCAACGTACCGGGCGTAGGTGGTACCTGGAAGGATCTAACAGACTCGGTAAACCAAATGGCGGGTAACTTAACCGGGCAGGTGCGTAATATAGCGGAAGTAACCACGGCCGTGGCTAAAGGCGACTTATCTAAAAAAATTACGGTTGACGTTCAGGGCGAAATGCTGGAGCTGAAGATCACCATCAATACCATGGTGGATCAGCTTAATTCATTCGGCTCGGAAGTAACGCGTGTGGCACGTGAGGTGGGTTCAGAAGGGCAGTTGGGTGGCCAGGCCAATGTACCGGGTGTAGGCGGTACCTGGAAGGATTTAACCGACTCCGTAAATAAAATGGCGGACAACCTTACATCGCAGGTACGTAACATTGCCGAGGTGACCACGGCGGTGGCAAAAGGCGACCTTTCCCGTAAGATCACGGTAAATGCCAAGGGCGAGCTATTGGAGTTGAAAGACACCATCAATACCATGGTGGATCAACTGCGGGCATTCGCATCAGAAGTAACGCGTGTGGCGCGTGAGGTGGGCTCGGAAGGGCAATTGGGTGGCCAGGCCAATGTGCCGGGTGTGGATGGTACCTGGAAGGATTTAACAGACTCAGTGAATAAAATGGCCGGTAACCTAACCGCCCAATTAAGAAACATAGCCGATGTATCCATCGCGATAGCCAACGGCGACTTATCTAAAAAGATCACGGTTGACGTCCGGGGCGAAATCCTGCAGTTAAAGGAAACCATTAATACCATGGTTGACCAGCTGCGCGGTTTCGCATCAGAAGTAACGCGTGTGGCACGTGAGGTGGGTACAGACGGTAACCTGGGCGGCCAGGCGTTTGTGCCGGGTGTTGCAGGGACATGGAAGGACTTAACCGACTCGGTAAACCAGATGTCGAGTAACTTAACATCGCAGGTGCGTAATATTGCCGAAGTAACCAAGGCGGTAGCTAGCGGTGACCTTTCTAAAACGGTTATTATCGACGTTAAGGGCGAGATCATGGACCTGAAGAACACCATCAATACCATGGTGGATCAGCTCAACTCCTTCGCGTCCGAAGTAACGCGGGTGGCGCGTGAGGTGGGTACCGAAGGCAAACTGGGTGGCCAGGCGCACGTAAAAGGCGTGGGTGGTACCTGGAAGGATTTGACCGACTCTGTAAACCAGATGGCATCTAACTTAACGGGACAGATCCGCGGTATTGCTAAAGTGGCAACCGGCATTGCAAAAGGAAACTTAAAACAGCGTTTGTCTATTAACGCTTTGGGCGAGGTGGCGCAGTTAACAGATACCATTAACGAAATGATTGACACGCTGGCAGTATTTGCCGATGAGGTAACTACTGTGGCGCGTGAGGTGGGTGTGCAAGGGCGATTAGGCGGCCAGGCAAGTGTACCAGGCGCATCAGGAACGTGGAAGGATTTAACGGAAAACGTAAACCAGCTGGCGCAGAACTTAACTGTGCAGGTACGTTCCATATCTGAAGTGGCCTCGGCCGTAACCAAGGGTGACCTTACCCGTACAATCCGGGTAGAAGCAAAAGGCGAGTTAGAGGCCCTAAAGGATACTATTAACCAGATGATCGCCAACTTAAAGGGCACAACGCTGCGTAACCACGAGCAGGATTGGCTAAAATCAAACCTGGCCAAGTTTGCACAAATGCTACAGGGGCAACGCGACAGGAATGCGGTAGCTAACAAAGTATTATCTGAACTGGCCGAATTGGTGAATGCGCGTTATGGCGCTTTCTATATTTTGGAGCAGCCGGAATCTGCAGATGAACCTAAATTAAAACTATTTGCAGGTTACGCGCAAAAAAGCCGCAAGCTGATAGATCAGGAATTTTCGCTCAACGAGGGTTTGGTTGGCCAGTGCGCTACTGATAAGGAACGCATCAGGCTGGCTAATGTACCGAACGAATATTTGCAGATCAGTTCGGGTATTGGCAATGCCGCCCCGATAGATCTGGTGATCTTACCTGTACTGTTTGAAAATAACGTAAAGGCGGTTATTGAACTGGCCAGCTTTGAGAATTTTAGCGATACGCACATTGACTTTTTGGACCAATTGACAGAAAGTATCGGCATCGTGCTAAATAATATTGAAACAAACACCCGTACAGAAGAACTGTTATCGCAATCACAATCATTGGCCGGTGAGCTTTCTGCACAACAGGAAGAATTAAGACGCGCTAACGATGAGCTGCATGATAAGGGACGTTCTTTAGAGGAAAAAGCAGAGCAGCTAACGCTGACCTCTAAATACAAATCAGAGTTTTTGGCTAACATGTCGCACGAGCTGCGTACGCCTTTAAATAGCTTGCTGATCCTGGCCCAACAGCTTTTTGAAAACCCTGAAGGTAACCTGACAGAAAAGCAGCGGATGTTTGCCAAAACTATCCACTCCTGCGGGGATGACTTGATCCAGTTGATCAACGATATTCTGGATCTATCCAAGATCGAATCGGGCGTAATTGCTGCAGATGTTATGCCGGTAAGCTTTAAGGAGATAACAGCATTTGCCGAATCAACATTTAAACCAATATCGGAAGCCAAGAACCTTAAATTCGAGATCGAAGTTCAGGATGGTTTGCCGGAATTGATGGAAACCGACATGCAAAGGCTAAACCAGATCTTAAAAAACCTGCTATCCAACGCGTTCAAGTTTACCGAAAAGGGGCAGGTAAAACTACACATCTTTAAACCGTTACAGGGCCAGGAAAACCCGCTGAGCGATACGGATTCTGTAATTGCCTTTGCTATTGAGGATTCGGGCATTGGTATTTCTAAAAACACGCAGGGTATCATCTTCGAGGCTTTCCAGCAAGCCGAGGGTTCTACCAGCCGTAAATATGGCGGCACGGGCCTGGGCTTATCCATCAGTAAAGGTTTTGCGGAGTTGCTGGGCGGCACCATTACCGTGGGCAGCGAGCTGGGCAAGGGTAGTGTGTTCACCCTGTTTTTACCTTTAAAATACAAGGAAGAGAAATCTGCACCTGTAAAAATTAAAGAAACTTATCCTACACAGCATTTAAGGTCTAATACCCTAATTGATAGCTCGGAATTGGTTATTGATGACGACCGTCACAGTATTGCCGCAGAAGACAAGGTACTGCTGGTGGTGGAGGACGACCTCAGGTTTACCAAGATCTTGATTGACAAGGCCCATGATTTTGATGTGAAAGTTGTGGTAGCTATTAGCTACCTGGAAATATTTGACAGTATCATCAAATATAATCCCATCGCCATTACTTTGGACGTGAACATGCCCGAATCAAATGGCTGGAAAATACTCAAACTGTTAAAAACCGATATCAACCTGCGTCATATCCCTGTACATGTTATCTCCGGAGAAGACAATAAGATCATAGCCCTTAAGCTGGGAGCGCGATCATTCAGCATGAAGCCATTGTCAAATACTTCGTTAGATGAGCTGATCAGCGGAATAGTGAGGTTCCACGAGCACGCTAAAAAAAGGGTTTTGGTGATAGAGGACAATGAGAACGAACTCCAACGTTTGTCGGAATTGTTAGCCAATGATAAGGTAGAGGTGTTTGGCGCGGTTACAGCTAAAAAAGCGTTATCGGTATTAAAAAAAGAAGTGTTTGACAGCATTATTGTAGATTTTGTACTGCCTGATGCCAATGGTCTTGATCTGATTAACCGGATCAACCTGTTAAAACAACCGCAAACTACCATGATACTGCATTCGGCGCGTGACTTTACCCATGGCGAATTGATCCATTTGAAACGGTTGAACCACAAGATCATTACCAAAACCCCCGATTCGCATGTGCGCTTATTGGAGGAAATATTGGTGCTGCTGCATATCGATAAAAAATATATCAGCGAAAGCAAACTTAAAATGATTGATACGATTAGAGATAGCAAAGATATACTGGATGGCCGTAAAGTGCTGGTGGTTGATGATGACGTACGTAATTTATTTGCGCTTACGGCAGTTTTTGAAAGATCAAACATTGAAGTTATTACTGCCGAAAGTGGCCGCGAGGCGCTGGATATCATCAATGAAGATAAGCAGGTAGATATTGTACTGATGGATATTATGATGCCCGAAATGGACGGATACGAGACGATACAGATGATACGAAAAGAACCCCGCAACAAAAATCTGCCTATTATAGCAGTAACTGCTAAAGCCATGATTGGCGACAGGCAAAAATGTATAGCCTCGGGCGCGTCTGATTATATTACCAAACCGGTTAAAACCGATCAGCTTTTATCCCTGATGCGGGTGTGGTTGATCAAATAATTTTAGCCGATGCTGATAAAATAAAATTTTAGCCGATGCCGATAAAGATATTACTGGTTGATGATAACGAAAATAACCTCCTTTCCATGGAAGTGGCACTGGAAAAAGGCGACTATCTCTTTTTCCGCGCCAATTCGGGTCGCGAGGCCTTAAGGATATTGCTGCATGAGGAAGATTTTTCTCTGATCCTGCTGGATGTTAAAATGCCCATAATGGACGGCTACGAAACGGCCGAACTGATTTACCAGCGCGACAAGCTGAAGCAGATACCCATTATTTTTATAACCGCGCACGATTATGAAGAGGCCGCCATGTTTAAAGGCTACCAGGCCGGAGCGGTAGATTTTATCAGGAAACCATTTAATGCGGATGTGTTACGGTCAAAAGTGGCTGTCTTTGCAGAGCTTTATCGCAAGAATCAACTTTTAACAAAACAGGAAGAAAAGCTACAGGCTATTAATGCTGATCTGTTGCGTTTAAACAGAGAGTTGGAACAGCGGGTGCTCGATCGTACACTCGCGCTGGAAAACCTCAACCAGGAACTCCAGGCGCTTAATATATCTAAAGATAAATTTCTTTCGGTTATGTCTCATGATCTGCGCAACCCGCTCACGGCCTTGCTGGCCTCGTCGGGTAAGTTAAATGAAGATCCGGAAAATCTAAACCCTGGCCAGATCAAACAACTTTCGCAGATCATTCACCGTACATCAAACAAACTACTCAACCAATTGAACGAGGTGATAGAATGGGCCAAAAAGCAAAGTCAAAAAAACAGTTTTAACCCACAAAAAGTAAGGCTTGCCCATGGTGCTGAAGAATCACTGGAGCTTTTGAAACCTAACGCGCAACAGAAAAAGATAAGCTTAGAAAACCATATACCAAAAGATATGGAGGTAATGGCCGATCCGCTAATGCTGCGTTCTATAGTTCAAAACCTGGTTACCAACGCTATAAAGTACACACCCGAAGGCGGTTTGGTGCGGCTTAGCGCAAAAATGGACGCGAAAATGGCCTGCATTTCTGTAACAGATTCGGGAGTGGGTATGGCCGCCGATACCATGGCCCGGTTATTCAATAATACAGAGCAAAAGTCATTGTTAGGAACCAATAACGAACAAGGCAGCGGCTTGGGCCTTTTGCTGGTAAGCGACTTTGTTACCCAGCACGGCGGCAGGATAGACGTGGAAAGCACGCCCGGCACCGGCACCACCATTTGCTTTACCATTCCGGGGATATTAATAGAAAGGGAGTAACATGAAACGTGATAAGATACTGGTTGTGGACGATGATAATGATATCCTGGAAATAGTAACCCTGTTACTCGCCGGACGAGGTTATGAGGTTAAAGCATTAAATCACGGTGAAACTATTTTTGAAGACATCCGTGATTTTCAACCCCATCTGGTTTTAATGGATGTTATGCTGGGTGAAATGGATGGCCGCGAGATCTGCAAGGGCCTTAAATCAGACCCTTTGACGCGTGAGTTACCGGTTATCCTGATCTCGGGCACGCATGATCTGGTGGAATCCTTACATCTGCCGGGGGCACCGGACGATTTTATTGCCAAGCCATTTGATCTGGATCAACTGTATGGCAAAATAGACCGGCATTTAGCGGCATAAAGAGAATCTACGCTGCTGCGGTTGCGTTATAAATAAACCACGCGTTTAATATTACATAGCTTGCTAATAAGATCTGAGCTATAATAAAATCAAATTTTTGCGCTTTCGCAGCCTTGTTCTTTTTAATCAACCTTAAAGAGTAGGCCGTTGCTATTATAACCGTTAATATAAACAGCAGCGTAAGGCCATGCAGCGTATCAACAAGTGTAAATGTAGTTGAGTCTGGTAATGATGAATCAACGATATATTTATTACCAATAACTGCAAACAGCGCCCCAACGCTTAAGCCAAACCTGGAGTCTATACTATCTGTATGGATATAAAAACACATGTAGGCAATTAAAAATGCGGTATACATACCCAAAAACATTTTCCAGAACAGGCCTGTAGCATCGCGGTTAATACGCAGCAGCACTTTAAAGTTACTGTATTCGGTATGCGGTTTATCCAATGATTCATCGCCAAACCCAGTTTCGTACACTTTGGTACCTGTTGTTACACTAATACTGTCAATGTTCCATCCGCGCAACGTAAAACGCGGATCAAAATGGTTGCCCAGGGTATCCGCCGAAAAAACCAGCGCATGTGAGTCAAATTGTGAGTTTTCTATAGAGAAGCGCAGTTTCTGACTATCAAAAGGGAAATTCTCGATCGCCCAGGAATCCTTCATAACACATTGCAGTTTCATTAAAAGGTATATGCGCCCGCCGGTACTATCAATAGTTGAATACGATTTGGTAAATGATTTTGCCTGCGGAATCTCTAAATTCTGCACAAAGTCGTATTTTTTGTTTTTGTACTTGAGCCAAAGCCATAGGTTTACCGAGTATTCTTTTTCCTTAAAATCGATATCGTGAATACTGGTGATGTAGGCACCGGCTATAACGGTATCGGGCTTTGAATCTTGCGCCCGCACCATATTAACCGACAATAAAAATATAACAGCGTATATAAGTTTTTTCAAAGGCATGTCTGCAACGGTTACCAAATTTACTTAATTAACTAATAGCATTTTAAAATATCAACACAACAACATATTAAACAAGATTATGATTTAATGAAATTTTATTTCCTTACAACAAAACACCCCTATTAACTGTAATTTTACTAAGTATGAGTAAAGTATTTACAATAGCAGAAGGACTTGAAAATTTAGGTGCTTTGCGCACAGGCGGACAAGGCTCTGTATATAAAGGAAAACGCAATGGCATTATCTATACCGCGGTAAAACTTATACCCACCCCCATCCATACCGAAGACCCGAAGGATAAGAACTACCGCAATTTTCAAAATGAGGTAGCTAAACTGCAAAAGGTAAATGAAAACCCTAATCCCAATGTGGTTAAAATGTTGAGTTGGGGCGTTACCGAAAGCGGCTCGTTCCCTTACATAGAAATGGAATACATTGAAGGGCCCGATCTTAGCGAACTGCTTACCCCTCCTAATGAGAAAATATTTACCATAAAAGAAATTTTAAAGCTGGCCGACCAGCTGGGCTGCGCGCTTGCTCATTGCCATAAAGTGGGCGTTAAGCACGGCGATATAAAAAGCGATAACATAAAATACAATTCGAACACGGGCAATTATATACTGCTTGACTTTGGGCTGGCCATAATGAGCGAGGAGCAGCGCCGCACCAGCATACGCCACGCCGGTGCCGTGGAGTTTATGGCACCTGAACAGAATGAAGGAAAAATGCTTTTGCAAACCGACGTTTACAGTTTCGGGGTGATATTATACGAGTTAATTGGTGGCAGGGTACCCTTCCCTTTAAATAATGGTAGCGATACCGGACGTAACACGGTAATGGTTGGGCATTTGGAAGAAGACGTTCCGGATGTGATGACCCTCAGAAAAGACAATCTGCCTAAAAGCTGGAGCAAAGAAAAAAAAGACGAAGAAATGCAGGTGCCTGCCTGGCTGCTTGATCTGCTAAATAAATGCCTGCAAAAGCTTCCCGAAAATCGTTATGATAGTGGTGTAGAACTGCACCAGGCGATTGAAAGAGGGACAGTATCTGTAGGGGTGAATGTTTTAGCCAGCATGCAGCCCGAAATAATTGCTTTGCAGGAAGAAAACAAAAGGTTGCAGCGGGCTTTGGCGGAACAACCGCAAACGGTAATATCATCTGACAGGCCCGGCGCGCCTGTATCTAAAGCATTTTTTAATGGGGTGTTTGCGCTGATGATCGTATTTATGCTGCTGTCGGGCTACCTGCTTTTCATCAGGGATGCGTCAGCGAATGTGGATGCAGCTAAAGCAGATAGTATAGCCAATGCAGACAGTTTGGCAAATGCACAAGATCGCGAGTTAACAGAGCAGGCATTTCGCCGTAACCAAGACTCTATCAGGGACGCGCAGGAAGAGCGGCGTCGTCTTAAAGAGGAGGAGGAGTCGGCAAATACTGATACCGGCGAAGATCTGACGCCCGATACAAGTTTAGCGCCACAGGTGAGTCAATAACAACACAGTCAACCTAAAACATCTGCAACGGTAAAACGTTCAGTACACATACTTTAATATTTAATGGAAACTAAAGGAAATTTTTGGCAACGCTTAGGTATACAGGATTGGTTTTTAACCGACGAAACATCGGGCATAAACGGGAAAACCCCTGCCCTTACACCTGACGCTGTTTATAAATATATTATTCAAAAATTTACCGACTCGGTAAAGGAATTATCCTTTGGTAACCGTGTTGTGTTTTACCACGAGTTTATCATCAGCTTTAACGCCGAAGATTACCGGGATTTTGTTGAAAACAAGCAAGGCATTTTTGGTTTGATAGCTAAGGAAACTGTAAAAAAATTCTACGAGATATTAAAGGAGCACAGGGCGGCAGGTAAAACTGTTGAGCCATCCGGCTCTAAATGGGTTTTCAGGCTGGTATCTCACCCTGACTATATGCGGGGCGATAAAGGCTTTATAGGTAAATTACTACCTGACAATAATAACACTCAAAAAACAGAAAACCTGCGGGTAACCTTTATTCCGCGGCAAACGGGTATCGCGCAAACCTTTGATGTTAACAATGATATTTTAAAAGGCTTTACCTATTACAGCGACGGCTACATGGAGATTCCTTACGAGGAAGAGTTAGAGTATACTGATGATAAAGCCGTAAATAGTAATAATAACATCATTGCACGCCTTGAAACTATCATACCCGATAAGCAGTTTGCCGGTAAAAAGGTAGAATATTTGATGCGGGAAAACGACATCATTATATCTGGTAGCGATGAAACGCGCGAAGAAGCTAACCTTTTTGTAATTCCATCAGACTGGGTTAACGCGCCGCATCTGCAAATTAAATACAACAAGGCTGATGGCAAATTTTACCTTGCCTCATTTGGCGAGGTTACTACCATGAACGAAGTTACTGTTAACCGCAGCGATGTGAATGCACCGGTTTGGGTAGAACTACCGGTTAATTCGCGGCTGTTGTTAAACGGAATAGTTGGTGTTAATCTTTTTAAATCATAACATGTCGCACATTTTATCAATAGCTTTATTAGTGCTTGTTGTTGGTTTATTGGTAACGCATTTTATCGACATAAAAAAATCGGGCAAACAAAATGGCTGAAAACTTTTTCGGACTGACAGATACCGGCAAAATTCGCGACAATAACGAGGATACCTTTATTGCGCAATTTATTTTAAACAAGCGGTATATACTGGCCTGCGTAATTGATGGCGTGGGAGGCTATCACGGTGGCGAAGTTGCCGCAGAAATTGCGCGCGATGAAATATTGACCGTGCTGGGCAAAAGTAATGGTGAGCTGATACCCGAAATGATAACGGCATTGAAGCAAGCCAGTGCTAAAATTTACAAAGAACGGCAGAATAATAAAGAGCACGACCAGATGGCCTGTGTGGCTACGTTGGTGGTTGCAGACATACAAAACAATCAGTTTACCTACGCGCATGTAGGCGATACCAGGCTATACCTATTGCGCGATGGCTCGTTGATAAAAATATCAAAAGATCATTCATTCGTAGGGTATCTGGAAGACTCGGGCAGGCTTACCGAAACTGATGCCATGAACCACCCTAAACGTAACGAGATAAACAAGGCACTGGGTTTTAGTGAAGAAATAGATACGGATGATACTTACATTGAAACGGGAGCCTCGCCGTTTTTACCCGGTGATATGCTGCTGTTATGCAGCGACGGTTTATCTGACATGGTAAACAAAAAAGATATCACCAACTTAATAACCGGCGACGATACACTGCAACAAAAAGTAGCCGCGTTGATTGAAACTGCCAACAACAACGGGGGTAATGATAATATTACCGTTGTATTGGTAAAAAACAACAAAGCCCCGCAAATGGCCGAGGCCACTCTGCCCGCATTCACCGAAAAAAAAAGTCCTAGCCCTAAAACTACTGAACCAGTTGAGCCTGTAATGCAAAATAACCCTCACATACACAATACATCTGCAGCGCCTGTTAAAAAAGGAGGCAGCTTAACATTGATATTAGGCATAGTTTGCCTTGCGTTGCTGGCTTCAACAGTGTGGCTTTTTATGCAATGGCAAAAATATAAGCCGGTTGAAAATGTAATTACCGCAAAACCCCAACGCAACGAGCAGGAAATTTTATTGCAGGATGCTTTTAACAATGCCAAAGGCGATACCGTAATACTGTCTGACAGTATATTTAAAACCCCTGTAGTAATAACAGATACCTTATTTATTACTGCCGATAGTCTGTTTGTTAAGGCAAAAGGAAATATAATTTTACAGCGCGATACTGCCTATCACGGCCCGGCATTAGTAATATCGCCATCGGCAAAAATAACGCTGTTGGACAGCCTGCAGTTTAATGATTTTCCTACGGCCATCTATCTTAATAACTCCGTGCTGGTCTTAAAAAACACACATTTTAACGGCAGCGTAAATCCTGTAATAAACAAGTACACGTTTGGTAAAAAAACCAATGTTACCGCCAGAGTGCCTGTTTTAATGTCTGCTGATACCGTTACTACCCGCACCAAGCCCGCAAATGGAAAAAGATAATTCTGTTCCCACTGTAGCCAGAAACACTGAGCGTGTATTTTTATTAGTTGTAGCCGTACTGCTTTCGCTATTTTTTTTCAGGCTATATACCGTATTGCAGCTCCGGTTTGCAGACGTGGATACGCGGCTAAAGAACGGCACCATGATCAACCTGAACGCGAAGAACCCGGCTAAGGCTGTTCGTGATCTGCTTGAAAAGGGCTATTACTTTGATGATAAGCGTGACGTTGACCTGATAGAAGCTACCGTAGCAGGCGCTCTTAAACCAGGCGAGCAAATTGACAACGTTGGCGAATTGAACAAACGGCGTTTTGATATTTCTGCCGATGAGGCTTACGCAAAAGGCGGTGAATCTTTTAAGTCGCGCGTTGAAGCTTCGCGTTCGTTATTAGGTTATACCGGAGACGATTCTCTGCGTTTCTACCAGGAGCTGAAAAACCCGCCACAGTTACCTGAAACTACAGATCTGAATATGGGCAGCCATAGCATCAGCGGCACCATTTTAAATAAAGACGCAGCGGTACCGGGTGTGCTGGTAAAGCTTCAATTGGTGCTGCCGCAGGATAGCATTTATAATGATGAGCCAACCGAAGACATTAAACTCATCACCTCAACTGCTAAGGGTATTACCACCGTTTACATGCCAGACAGTGCGGGCAAAAAGCATTTACAGGAACTGAGTGCTTACGCCAGAACTGACGAAGCAGGGCATTTTGAATTTACCAACCTGCCTGCCAATAAAGCTTTTAAGGTTTTGCCTTTGCAGCCGGGTTATCAGTTCGGCGCATCACAAGGCGTACAAAATTTAGACGACGACGCCTCGTTCAATTTTCAACAAAAGCCGCACACTATCCGTCTGTTCTCTACCCGCGACTTTAATATTCTAAAAAAGGAAAGATCCCTCATTATACGCACGCCGGACGAGTTTAACCAATGGTTTTTCATTATCGCGGGCAGCTTTATCGGCGCGTTTGTGGTAATGCACATTATCTTGTCATGGAAGTTCAGTACTGCCGACCAATTTATCCTGCCTGTTATTATGCTGCTTACCGGGCTTTCCTTTTTAACGCTGTTAAGCTTGCAGGACCCCCTGCGTGACAGATTTTTAGCGAAAGGCAGCTTGGTTTACCTGGCTATAGGTTTTGCTGCTATGCTGCTTATGCTGTTCATCAGATTGCGCACGTTCAATGCCGACTCGCGGTTATACAGAATGCTGGTATTTAAAAATGTACCATCTGCTGCCAACGGCTGGCCCTGGGTAATTACGGCTATTGGCCTTTTAGCCTTAACTATAAAATTTGGCACCGGGCCCGAGGGTAGCGGAGTAAAGGTTAACCTGTTTGGCTTTCAGCCCAGCGAGATAGTAAAATACCTTATTATACTTTTCCTGGCAGGGTTTTTCGCTGCCAACGAAAAACTCATCAGCGAATACACCAGTTGGAAAAAGCGCTGGTCATTCTTTTCATTCGCGTTGGTATCCACCCTGGTAACGCTACTGTTATTTCTGCTGTTGGGCGATTTAGGTCCGGCAATGGTGGTGTGCTTTACATTTATAACCTTATTCTCTTTTTCGCGCGGCGACTTTATGTTTATGGTTATTGCTGTGGTGCTGTATGTAATAGCATCGTGGGTGCTTAAAAATGTATGGCTATCTGCCGCAGCTACTTTAGCCGCGGTTGCCTTGTTAATGGTGTTTCAACGCAGGCAGCTAAGCGAATCGGCAATAATGGTATTGGTTATAATGGCTGCTTTTGTAACTATAGACCAGGTGCCCTATCTGGACAAACTTTTTCCCGGTCCGGTGCAACGCCTGGTTGACCGTAAAGCCATTTGGCAGGATGCCTGGAACAACGAGGTTTACGGCGGCGACCAGGTAGCTAATGGCTTGTGGGCCATGTCTGGCGGGGGTATAACCGGGCAGGGCGTAGGCGAAGGCTATGCCAAAACCATCCCCGAAGCGCATACGGACATGATACTGCCATCAATGGGCGAAGAGTTTGGGTGGATGGGTATTGTAACCATATTTGTCTTGTTTTTATTGTACCTGCACCGCGCCATCATTATCGGCCGGCGAACGGGCACCCCTTTCCTCTTTTACCTCTGTGCCGGTATCGGCATATCCACATTTGTGCAGTTTTTGCTTATTGCGGGCGGATCAACTGGGGCACTACCGCTGTCGGGGGTCTCGCTGCCATTTCAAAGTTATGGCGGCTCTTCATTAGTAGCCAATTTACTGGCATCGGGGTTTTTAATGTCTGCATCGTGCGTAAAGGGTACACCTGTGCAAATGAGCTACATCTCTAAACAACACGATAAAAACCTGGTACCGGCCTTAATTGCCGCGTGTTTGGGCATAATTCTGTTAACCGTAAACGTATCCCGGTATTTGTTCAATAATAAAACCTGGGTTGTACAGCCCTCGCTCGTAGCCGACCGCAGCGGCGCACGCATGTTTAGCTATAACCCGCGTATTGCCATTTTAATGAATAAGCTTAAAGCGGGGTCGTTGTTTGACCGTAATGGCGTACTGCTGGCAACCAGTGATGCCGCCACAGTTAAAAAGCAACATTTTAAATTGTACGGAGCAGGAATTGAAAATTACAATCTCGATTCTGCCATGCATAAACGGGTTGACAGGTACTATCCTTTTGATGACCAGATGTTTTTTTGGACGGGTGATGCCAATACGGGAGTATTTAATGGCAGCGTAAACGGATATTTTGCCGAATACGAGCACGCCGCCGAGCTTCGCGGATTTAACATGCCTACAACCCGGTTTACCGTTTTAGCCAGGCGATACGCCGAAAACAGGTACCTGGCGCGCGGCGTAAAAGAAATGACCGTGGTAAAAAAGGACTATAAGGCCCTTGCGCCACTGCTGCTGGCTGGCATAAACAGCCAGGAGGTTGAAGCATTTAAACGCCGCAACCGGGATGTTAAATTGACGATGGACGCAGGACTGCAAACAAGTATACAGCGCTCCATTGCTACTGATACATCGTTAAATGACAACCGGGTTTCTGTAGTAATTATGCAGGCCAATACAGGCGATGTGCTTACATCAGCTGTTTACCCGCTGCCGCCCGTACACAATTGGGAAAAACTTACCATGAGCTATGCAGAGCAAAACCAGCTTTCGCAATGGATGACAACTTCTGATCTTGGTTTTACTCACTTTACTCAGCCCGGTTCCACTGCTAAAGTGTTAACGTCTATGGCAGCGTTTAATAAATTGGGGGTTGAAGCCGCTAACAAACACTACACTGTAAGTTCCTGGGAGCGGATCCGCACCAAAGGTTTGGAGCCCGACGAAACAGGTGTGATAGACCTGCGGCGCGGTTTGGTAAAATCAAACAACGTATACTTCATCAAACTGGCTAACCAGGAACATCTGGAAGAGCAAATGGGCGATCTGTATTTAAAAAGCGGTATGTTTTTACATGGAGTTGGCGGTTACTATTATAACAAGCCCGATGAAAACCCCGCGCAGGAAGAAAAATGGAAGGAACTTTGGCGCAAAACAGAATTTAATACCAAGCCACGTTATAACCCTAATAATATTAGGCGTACCCGCGCCAAGGGTATATCGGGCATGGCATGGGGGCAGGGAGAGTTAATAGCTTCGCCTGCGGCGGTGGCCAGGTTGGTATCAAGCGTAGCCAATAATGGCGTGTTGGTAGGTAATCGGTATGTGTTAAAGGTTAGCGATTCATTAGCTCAAGTAAACCCGGGAATAAAACTGGCTAATGATCCTAAATATGCAAAACTATTGCGCGAATACATGATAGAACAAAGCGCCCCCAAAGCCTACACGCTGGGCGTTTCTGTAGCGGGCAAAACCGGTACGCCTGAGCGGATCTGGAAAAAAGAGCAGATAAATGATGGATGGTACGTATTTTTTGCGCCTATGGCAAAATATAATGGCAACATTGTGGTTTGTATACGGATAGAATCTACTAAAGGCTCTTCGGACGCGGTGCATTTGGCGGGCAGGCACGTTATACCCTATTTGAAAGAAAAAGGGTACATTAAAGACATTACATCGCAAACAAAAGAATTGCAGTAAGGTTAAATAAATAATTCAGATGAAGATCTCGTCAACATTGAACGGACATGGTATTAAATTTTTTTAAGAGCGAAGCCGAAGAGCGTCCGGCTGATGTTAAAGGTGTGCGGCATGCCCTGCTGTTATTTGTTAAGCAGCAACTGCAAAAAGCCGAGGGTGGCGAAGGCGGCAACATAAAAGGTGTATGCCTGTACGTTACCAGCAACGATGCAGAAAGACATGTTTACGAAGCAGCCGTTTATGCTGATGAACCGCAAAAACTAAAAGACGAGATACAACGTATTGCTGACGATTACGCGGTTGAATTGCCAACCAACTGGTCGCTTGATGTGAGTTTTGATGATAAAGTACCGGAAGAAGCCACCGCCGCACCCAATATTGATGTGGCCTTTTTTGTAAAAACAGATAAGCACTTTATAAAGCAAACGGCAACGGCTTACATTAGAGCGCTAAGCGGCGAAACGCTGGAAGCAGAATACACCCTACAGTCTGACAGCAGTAAGATCAACATTGGCCGCGATAAAAAAGCGCAGTCTGACGAGGGTTATTTCCGTACCAACCATATTGCTTTCCCGTCTGACAGCGCAAGCAAAGAGAATAAATTTATCAGCCGTCAGCATGCCCACATTGAGTGGAACAATGATGCCGGCCGCTTTATGATATTTGCCGACGAAGGAGGCGTACCGCCCCGTAATAAAGTTAAAGTAAGGTCAGAAAGCAGCGAGCAAATAACCAAGCTGCATGCAACTCACATAGGCCACCAATTGCAGGAAGGGGACCAGATAATCTTAGGCGAATCGGCAGTACTTGAGTTTAGCTATCAGCCTCAAAAATGAGTAAGGTATTTACTATAGCTGAAGGTTTGGAAAACCTGGGCGCGTTACGCACAGGCGGCCAGGGTTCTGTTTACAAAGGCAGGCGCTACGGACCAATTTATTCTGCTGTAAAACTAATACCCACCCCTATTTACACCGAAAACGAAGACGATAAAAACTACCGCAACTATCAAAATGAGGTAACCAAGCTTCAAAAGGTTAATGAAAATCCTAACCCTAACGTAGTTAAGATACTAAGCTCCGGTATTACCGAAAGCGGCTCATTCCCCTTTATAGAAATGGAATATATAGAGGGGCCTGACCTTGCCGAGCTTCTGCACCCGCCGCATGATAAAATATTTACCCTTAAAGAACTAATAAAAGTTGCCGACCAGTTGGCCTTCGCGCTGGCCCACTGCCATAAAGTGGGTGTAAAACATGGCGATATAAAAAGCAATAACGTAAAGTACAACATACATACAGGCAATTATGTATTGCTTGATTTTGGCCTGGCCATTATGAGCGAGGAACAGCGCCGCAGCAGCATACGCCATGCCGGGGCTATTGAATTTATGGCTCCGGAGCAGCACGAAGGTAAAATGCTGATGCAAACTGACATTTACAGCTATGGCGTTATTTTGTACGAACTGCTTACCGGACAGGTGCCTTTTGCGCTGGCCGGTGATGGCGATACCGGCCGCAACGCGGTGATGCTAAGCCACATGGAGCAGGAAATTCCGGATGCTTTAAACCTGCGCAGCGCCAACCTGCCCGCTGAATGGAATGAAGAAAAAAAAGCACTGGAGATGCAAGTGCCGTTATGGTTTACTGAAATACTTTATAAATGCCTTCAAAAAAAGCCCGAAGACCGCTTTGCAGACGGCATTGAATTACACAATGCTATAATAAGCGGCAGTATATCTGCCTCGGCCGGGCCGGGCGCAGCTTTAAGTGCCGTAGCCCTTGAAACTGAGAACAGCCGTTTGCTTGAGCAATTGGCTTCGTTTAAAGGCGCAGCCGGCACGCTTTACAATCACAGCAAGGATGTTTATGAGCGCGACCCAAAAATGGCAATTGTTCCTAAAAAAGCTATAACGGGGCTAATTGCCATAGCAGGGCTATGTCTGTCGCTGTTCCTTTATAAGGTTTTCTCGGCTAACGATCACATAGGAGGAAATCCATATAGTTACCAATCGCCATATGTCTTTTTTAAGCCTTATAATGTTGATAGCATGATGAAGGCTGAGCGTGAGCACGCCATAAGAGCGCGGCTTGATAGTATTGATAGGGCCAGAGCAGCGCATGCAAGAAAAAACCCGCCCGAGCCGCAAAGGAAAAAAAGGAAAAAGTTTTTAGGCTTGTTTTGATACCGGGCTAACGTATGCCGGGTTTAATCAGGCTGATAATTTGATGGACTTACTCCATATTCTTCTTTAAAGCACTTGCTAAAGTAGGCGGCGTTACTAAAACCTATCTTCTCGGCAATTTCGGCCTGGCTGTACCTTTTCTGGTTTAAAAGCATAACAGCCTTTTTAAGACGAATGGAACGTATAAACATTGTTGGAGCATGGCCGGTAAGCGCTACTAATTTTCTATATAGTCCGGTCCGGTCCATATTCATGTCTTTACTTAGTTGCATAACGGAGTAGGAAGAATTCTGCAGATTATCATCTACAAATTTAAGCGCGCGTTCAATTAATTCCTGGTCATAGGTTGGCCCATTGTCGCCGCAGCACAGTTCATTTACTATAGCAAAATTAGAATCGTTTACCTTATCCAACACAATTAATGCATTTTCAAGAACGCTTTCTAACTCTGCTTTAAGCTGCTCATCGTTTACACTTTTTATAATCGCAGCAAGCTGTGTTGATATTAGTGTGAGCGTTGTACGAAGATCATCCCCCATGGTGTAATAAAATTAATCTTAATAACAATACCGTTAAACAATAAAACAGAAATCCCCGCAAGCTTAAATTCTAAATGAATTTAAACCTGCGGAGATTTCTAAAATTAAATTGTGATAAGGCTTAAACCTTACTTCAGTTCTATGTTTTGTTGATACAACGCGTCAACTATATTGCTCGTCTTGACAGCCACGTTAGCCCAAAGTCTTTTCGTGGTTGCTTTTACCGATAGCTTTTCAGCAAGTGTCATGCCTGAGCCTTTTAAATTAACAGTAATTGTGCAATTACCGTTAATATTAACACCTTGAGCAACGGTTGTAAATTGTCGCGAAAAAACCTGTGCGCTTGCATCAACCTTGTTGGTTGTGTTAAAATACACCCTAACTTCCTGTAAAGCCGCAGTAGATACTATCCTATCCAGTTTAAAAGTCGCTGTAAAAACAGAATCGACAAAGGTTGATTGGAAGTTACTTACCCAAAAGTATGGGGTTACAGGTATGTTAATAGTTTGCTCACCATTCAACGTAAACGGAATAGGAGTAAAGTCCTGAAAAGGAGCTCTGCTCGGATTCGGTCTTAGTTCGTAGTCACCGTCAAAAGTGTTAACAGTAAATGTTCCGTCATTTCTGGCGAAAATCCTGTTGTCACCCCCTTGCAATGGCTGTGGGCCTGTTTGTCTTAAAACCAAAGTGTTTAAGTTTTGGGTAGCAACACCAGAGTTAAGCTGATTATTTGAACTCATTAAACGTACCGGCTGTCCGTTATAAGTAATTGCACCTTTTATTATTGAGGTAGGATACGACACCAGATTATCCTTACCGCATGATTGCAACAGGAAACCGGCAGCAGCCAGCAACGTTATTACAAGCGTTATTCTATAATTCTTTTTCATAATATGTCTTTTAATTTTAAAAGGTCCTATTAAAACGTTTGATAAGGATTACCCACCCAGTTAGGGTTATTCGGGCTAACCCAAGTTTGAGTTATAGTTGAATAGTAACTATCTATGTTAAAAGTAAAAGGAGTAGTTACCCTTCTGTAAGATCTCGCCCTTCTGAATACCCATTTGCCGTTGTTAGGATTGCCAGAAATATTTATCCTGTAAGGATATAATTCCATTGCCTGTGCAATCGGATCATCAGTTATTCCGTTCCAATAAATGTGGGCCATTCTCCATCTTATCAAATCCCAAACACGGTGATTTTCAAACGCAAACTCTACCCGGTTTTCATTAACTATCTTATCAAAGGTGAGTGTAGCTGCTGTAAGCGGTTGAATACGGCCACGCTCTACCCTGATCTTATTGATGTTAGTTAAGGCTTTAGTAGTCTGTCCTAATTCAAATGCGGCCTCAGCAGCAATCATATATGCTTCTGACAAGCGGAAACGCGGCCACCATATTTCACTCCAGTTAGGAGCAATACCTGAGTTTGGTGTTTCATCAACCCATTTACGCATGTTAAAACCCGTTTTATTTATAAAACTGGTGCTCACGTCAGCGGGCCCGTTTGGACCTGTAGCTTCAGGGCCATCTGTTCTGTTCGCGTTAGGCGCGTTAACTGTATAAGTGTAACTTCCGGTGCCACCATTGCTTCTGGTAAAGCTTCTTAACTCTCCGGCTCTAAGTGGAACAGGGGTACCGCGGAATACCGCGTATGGCCATATAACCGTTCCCCATAAACGAGCGTCTTTTGCTTTGAACGGGGCTTCTACATCGTCATAAATAATGTGATTGCCGGAAGCATCAAAATCCTTTATTTTCGGATCAGAACCGTCCCTGTTTTCAAATGCCTCAACAAGGTTCAAAGTTGGGCCTAAGCTATTGCCTTCGGCTTGTCCATCGTTATGGCCCTTACTAATAGGTGCTGTGTGTCTGGTGAATTGTGTAGCTATGTTCTCATTTCCACTCGGGCTTTTCCTGTCTGTAGCCCATATTACCTCGGTGTTGGCTGCTTTAATGGTAGTTGCCTGGTAAAACGCCAATTCAGGGTTGGCTGAGTTGGTTTGTAAAACGTATGGACTATTAGCAATAACGTCTTCTGCAGCAGCAAGGGCAGTAGTATAAAAGTCATTAGCCATGGTTGCAGGTATACCAACCACATCTGTACCCTTGGCGTCTTTTTTAACGTTAGCAGCAGCACGCAACGGAGTATATTTAGCTATTGAAGCTGCATACAGACCTGCACGAGCTTTAAGCATTAACGCTGCCCATTTGTTTGCTATAGCAGAATTAGTGGTCTTATTAAGACCAAGGTTAGCATTTTGAGCGCCTGCAGTTGTAAATTTATCAGCTGCAGATTGACATTGGGCAATAATATATTGGTAACATTCTGCCTCTGAATTTCGTGGCAATCTCAATGGGGTTATATCATCACCTGGAGTATAATCAAATACTTTATCCTCAACAATGGTCAAGCCACCTAGGGTTTTCACCATATTAAAGAAAAGGTAGGCGCGCAAAAACATACCTTGCGCTTCAAAGCTGGTGTTTTCACCGGCGGTCATCGCTTTTTTTGAAGCCTCAGACCGTATGCCTTGTAAAAACTGGTTCAACTCGCGGATCCTTTGGTAATCAAACGTCTTATACCTGTCACGGCTCCACGTAAGGTTACCGGTACTTGGCCCACCGTTATTGTTAACACCATCATCAGGGTCTTGCTGGAATGAATTCCAACCGTTATTGTTTTGCTCCCCGCCATTAGCAGCTGCGGTGGTGGTATTGGTATATATAGTTTGATAGAACCTGGCTAAAACTGAAATTATCAAGTTTTTATCAGTAAAAACGTCTTCATCCAGCACCAGGTTGTTCGGCTTAACCGAAAGCTCCTTTTTACACCCAATAAACAATACGTTTACAACAAAGAGTGCAAATAAACAATATAAAAATTTCGTTTTCATCTTCTTTATTTTTAAAATTTAACTTGTACGCCCGCAGTTAATACTCTTGGGCTTGGCATAGCGTTACCACCGCTTGATGCAATTTCAGCATCAAGGCCCGCCGGCATGTTTGAAATTTGCAACACATTTTGACCAGACACATAAACTTTAAAATTAGATATGCCTATTGGTTTCAAAAGTGTGTAAGGCAGGGTATAACCTATTTCAACGTTGCGCATCTTAACATAAGTTACGTTAGTTTGCCAGCCCGAGTGTGTAAGTGTTGAACCCACAATGGCTGTTTGTTGTAATAGTAAAGGATATTTGCCCACAATTATAGGGCTGTTTCTATCCCATATATCACTGTACCAGCTTGAATTATCCATTAAATATTGCGAGGTATTTTTGTTCTGCTCCCACTCACGCATAAATCCACCCTGGTCAAACGTCATCATTGTACCGCCGGCAAAATCAACACTGAAATTGAAGCCTTTGTAAGTAGCGCCAAAGTTGAAGCCAAAGTTTAGCAACGCCGGTGCCGGGTTACCGTTATTAGCGGTATTTAAACCATAACCTGTTCTCTGCCTGTCCTCGTCGGTTATAAATCCGTCGCCATTGGTGTCTTTAAATTTGAAATCGCCGGGCCTGAAGGTTTGGTTACCCTTACCATCCTGATCAATCGGGTAAGTAGCAATATCCTCCCAGCTTTGGAACTGGCCAACGCTTACTAACTGGAATGGGCCACCGTTTAAACGATCCACGGCACTACCTCTCCATCTGTTATAAGTACTTGAGAAGAGCTGGTTAAAACGGAAACCGGTAATAGACCTTCCGTAGCTGAAATTACCGCCAATGTTGTAGCTAACTTCACCTATACGGTCACGCCATTGGATAGAGCCGTCAACACCACGGTTTTTATCAGAGTTAAGGTTTTCCTGTCCGGGAGTAATAGCTGCCAGGTCTGGTTGGTTAACATCCCTTGACGCTGCTATACCTGATCTGGTCTTGTTAAAATAGGCTAAGTCTAAACTCAGGCGATTATTAAGCAAGGTAGCTTCGATACCTACGTTACTTTGGTAAACACGTCCCCAAGTTAAGGTTGAAGGTAAGCCTCTTACTGCTGTACCTAAAATTTGCGATCCGTTCAATACACCCGGAGGCTGCGGCTGACCGTTGTTTGTTGGATTATAAGTATAGCCTGTGAAATAGGTGTTGGCTCCTTCGTTAAAACCAACAACACCATAAGAACCTTTGATCTTAAAGTCATCTATCTTACTCAAAATTGAGCTATTCTTCCAAAAATCTTCCTGAGAGATACGGTAAGCTACCTGACCACCCGGGAAAAATCCATATTGTCTTGAAGTAGGGTAGCCGCTATTTCCATCATAACGACCGCTTACTTCAACAATATATTTTCCGGCATAGTCATAGTTAACCTTTCCAATATAACCAAGCCTTGGGTTGTAATTACTTATATTGTCCTCAATGTTAGTAATGAAATCTCTTACATTGGGGGTATATGGAATGTTATTTGCCGGCGGGTTACCATTAACCCTTAAACTCGGATTGTAGCCTAATCTTTTTTCAAAACCCAGAACGGCGTTAATGTTGTGCTTGCCGAATGCTTTTTTGTAATCAAACTGACCCTGTAAAGTTGTTTGATCAGAAAGCGATATGGAACGATCAAGGTTACGGCTGTCGTTAAACTGATCTACATCGTAAGTATTGGTTGTGGCGTTATACTTGTACGTTGTATTTGACAAACGACGTGAGCTAAGGTGATTACTTGTAAAGGCGTAAGCGGCCTGCACACGGGCTTTAAGTCCGTCAACAATTGAAATTTCCATGTTGGCATTTACCTGCAGGTTTCTGGTAGTGTTTGATTCTACCCCTGAACGCGTTCCATTAACCAATCCGTAACTGTAGGTCCAGTCTCCGGCTGCTGAATTTTGCGGATATAAAGGGTTATCGTTAGCAAATGGGCCTTTAGTTGGCAAGTTGCGGTAAGAAGTTTCCGCTGCAAAATCGTAGTCATCGCCCGGTATATTGGTATTCTCGCGTTTAGACCAGTAACCGTTAATTCCAACGCCGAATTTAATACGTTTACTAACGTTAGCGTTAATATTTGCCTGAATATTGTGACGAACAAAACCAGTACCGAAATCGCGCAGCATAGGCGATTGGGCAGTTGTAGATCCGGCTATATAATAATCAGCATTTTCAGAACCACCGGATAAGGTAACTCTGTATTGGCTTTGCGGCGCATCCTTATAAATATATTTGTACCAGTCAAAACCCTGGTAACCTGGTTCGGTACCGGCCATCCACTTATCATAATCAGCTTTGGTTACTGACCTTACGGCATTGCTTGTTATACCATTACCGTAGGTTTCTGATTGTACAATACCTTTAATATAAGTTTTAATATCAGCAGGTTTGTTAAAGTTTGCCACCTGCTGTATACCGTAATAGCTATCAAAACCTATTGTAGGTTTTTGATTACGTTTACCTTTCTTGGTGGTTACAACTATTACACCATTTTCGGCCGCGAAACCGTAAATAGCTGCAGAACCGTCTTTCAATACGTTTATCTGCTCAATATCATTAAAGTCAAGGTTATTAAACGCGTCGGCGTCACGGCTTATACCGTCAATAACGTAAAGCGGATCGCCACCAAAGCCACGGATACGGATAGTAGGTGTAGCACCCGGCCTTCCGTTAGTTTGCCTAAAGTTAACACCCGATACTTTACCAACCAACGCACCTGAGGCTGATGTAGCACGTGAGCGCGACAGATCGTCGCCGCTAAGTGTTGTTATCGCTCCGGCAAGTGTCGCTTTTCTGTTGGTTAAACCAAAACCAGAAACAACAACCTCTTCTAAGTTACGTGTTACTTTTGTAAGCTTCACATCAAGTACTCTTTTACCGTCAACAGCAACTTCCTGTTCGGTGTAACCAATAAAAGCCACTACCAAAACAGAATTAGCGTTTGGTACATCTAATGTAAACCTACCATTAACGTCTACCGCTACAGCGTTAGTTGTGCCTTTTATTTTAACTGTTGCTCCAATAAGGGTTTCGCCCGTGGTCTCATCAGTAACCTGACCGGTTACTCTAAAACCTTGTTGCACATCGTCAAAAGTAGTCGCTTCACCAGCCTTTGTAAGTGATACCAAGTGTGTATCAACCTCTTTGTAAGCTAAGCCAAATTCACCGAATACTTTATTAAGCACATCAGTAAGGTTCTCGTTATCAGCCCTTAAGCTAATTTTTTTGTCTGTAAGCTTCTTTGTAGTGCTATAAACAAAACGAAAACTACTTTTACTTTCGATGGTTTGAATTGCTTTTTCCAAATCGGCATCCTTTAAATTAAGGGATATAGTAGTTTGCGAAAAAACATTCGCAAACGCTCCGATGTTAAATATTAATATAAAAAATAGTGTCAGTTTCATTATTAACAGACGCTTAAATAGATAAAATTTATCCGATACACTCCACGAGTGCATAAATATTTTCATAACTTTAAAGATTAAGGTGAAATAACAACAGGTAGCCGTGCCAACAACATCTGCTGTTATATATAATTGGTCATCTTACTGGATCGGGACTAACCATTAGGTTGTCCCGTTTTTTTTTGGTAGGTCATTCTCTTTGCATAGGCATATTTATTTTGAAATGTAAAACGTTAAACTCTTCTTTTTAAATTGAAAAGGCTCAGCTGCACGCAAAGATCTCAGCGCCGATGAAACGGTGGTGTTCTTTTCAAATGTTGCAGTAAACCTTAAATGCTTTAATTGTTCGTGTTCAAAAACTATCTGAATGCCGTACCAGCGTTCCATGTCTGCTGCAATTGATTCAAAGTCTTCATTTTTAAACACCAGCTTGTCTTTCAACCATAAGGTTTCAACTGCTGCACTGTCAATATTGGGGAGATAGGTTAAATTGGTAAGGGAATATTGGGTTCCCTCTATAACGGCCTTTAAATTACGGCCTGTTGGTTTATTTGTAAGTAATTGCGATGCCGGCGCATTCTCAATAACCAATTTCTCTTTTGGCTTAAGTATAATGCGGTCGGCTTTACGATCGTTAATCGTAACTTCTATTGAGCCCTGAATAAGCGAGGTTTCGCTCTGCGGAGCATCGTCATAAGATTTAATGTTAAAAACAGTGCCCAGCACCCTTACATTCATCTTTTTTGTGTGAATAATAAAAGGATGTTCGCGGTCTTTATGCACTTCAAAAAAAGCTTCGCCATTTAAATAAACTTCTCTGTTTTTGCTGCCAAAGGAAAGCGGGTAGCGCAATGTAGTGCCTGCGTTAAGCATTACAATTGTACCATCTGCCAATACCAGGCGCTCTTTCTCGCCCGGCGAAGTAGTTTTATTTTTCCAGTTTGATGCTATTGCAATGCCATTACCCGGATTGCCTAAAATATACCAGCCTAATGTAAGGCAGAAAATTGAAACCGCAGCCACATACCTTAGCACAGGCCATAACTTACGCTCCTTGTGTTTACCGGCTGTACTGCTATTACCGTTAACAGACTGCTCAGTAACCTGGATAACATCCATTAATTTACTAAAATTAGCCGCGCTTTTTTTATAGGCTGTTTTGTCGCTGTTCCAATATTCTTTTATGATAGCGCTCTGCTTTTTATACAAAGGATTTTGCTGTAATAAAAGATCAATCTCCTGCTTTTCAGCCGGAGTTAGCCCTTCTATCAAGTCCTTTGTAAGCAACTCAACAAATCGCGTTTCAATCATGTAACAAAAAGAATATTATAATTGGTTTAATGTAAGGACAAGAAAAAAATGGAAATTGCCTACAGGCTAGAAAAATATTCTGAAAAAACCAGCGCCATCACAATTTTGGACACTATATTACCACCGCTTGCCCGGCGCGAAGGGGCCGCAGCATAACCTGCTAAACAAACGCTAAGTTTTTGCATTGCCCTAAATAATTGGGTTTGCACAGTACGCGGAGATATATTTAATATTTCTGCTACCTCTTTGTATTTTAAGCCGTCCTCTTTAATTAACTTAAAAATAATGCGACATTGCTGTGGTAATGTATCAATAGATTGATCCAAATGAAAATGCAATTCCTTCTTTTCAAGCTGAACCTGCGGATCAGCCGTGTCTATCAGATCTACTTCCTTTGAGTCTTCAACCGGTACAATATGAATGGAAGAGAATTTTTTAAGGTGATTTAACGATTGATTTTTTACAGCTACAAAAAAATAGGTATCGGGGCGCTCCACGTGTTGCATATTACTTCGGTTCATCCAGCTTTTTACAAACACATCAGTTACTATCTCTTCGGCTTCTTCCCGTTGATGAATATACATCATACTGAACCGCACCAATGCATCATACAGCAAATAATAGAACGCCTCAAATGCCTTAACGTCGTCGTTAAAACATATGCGTTGCCAAAGCGGCACAATATGCTCTTTTTTGTAGTTCAATGTTTTAATCAGGTGGGGGATACCCCAGTTTAATAATAATTTAATGTATTAGCGGCTACAATAAAAACAGCATTTCCCCGTTATCAAAACCTCAACGGTACTATCATATTAAATAAACCACTATTACTCACTAATTGGTTAGTACCAAATTAGCCGTCCTGCCACTACATCGTTTGCGTTTAGGTTGAAAAAATTTACACCTACGTTGATTTGAAACTTCTTTAACTAAAGATTAAGTTAAAAACATCCTCTTTAATCATCGTTAATAGTTGATTCATAAACTATTATATTTACGCCTAATGAAAAAAACGTTTATCACGCTGTTAATCATAGCGGCCGGCAGCATATGCCAATTGAAAGCGCAGGATGTAACAAATACCTCCTATCAAACTAAATCAGGCGAGAAGGTGTTGCGCCTGGAATTTGTTCTTCCATTATCAAAGGCGCAGGCATGGCAATATTTTACAAACGATGCAAAACTGAAGCTATGGATAGCACCCGTGGCACATATTGATCTTAAAACGGGAGGCGCCTTGCTGACGAATTATGATAAAACCAAGTCAATAACGGATAAGTCTGCCATCAGAAATGATATCGTTAATTATATAGAGAATGAACTTATAACCCTTAAGGTTAATCTTAATGGTAATTTCACTAAAAAGGCCAGGGCCGAAGATAAAAACCTGCAAGAGGTAATACAGTTTATTGCTATTGATGACAGCCATACCAAAATTGTTTCATCAATGATTGGCTGGGGAAAGGGTGCGGACTGGGATAAAACCTACGCTTTTTTTGATAAGGGGAATATTTGGACCTACAAAGAACTCACCGCATTATTCAAATCCAAATAACATAGCCATCCAGGCTTTACAAGCAATATATGGAGGAAAAGAAACTCACCGAGCAACTTATTAAGAAACAAAACGTAGCAGACCATTTAGCTAACGAGCGAACCATGCTTGCCTGGGTGCGTACCGGCATAGGCATCATCGCTTTTGGTTTCGCGGTAGTAAAGTTCTCGCTTTTTGTTCGGCAGGTATCCGCGGTGCTTGGCAAGAACCTTACAAAACCGCATGGCTACTCAGCCGAAATAGGTATTGTGCTTGTGGCCTTAGGCACGTTAAGCATAGTGTTTGCTTACATCCAGTACCGGCATACCGAGCGCCAGTTAGATTCAGACGAATATCACCATTCTTCGCTCCTGATAAAACTGCTTGTGGGGTTCATCTTTTTGATAAGTATAGCGCTTTTGGTTTATCTGGTTATGACGACTTGATGGCCCGGATTATCTATGCATTTTACCATAAGATTGGCTGTCATATAAAGGTGACAAAGAAAACCATTAACTAACATGCGCCTTTATTTTTATCTTAATAAACTTAGCCGCCGGCATATTGCTTTCGCCTACTACATTATTAATAGATAGTAAAACGTTGGTCTCGGGGAAATAGGTTACCGTGTTGCGCTCGGGTACGGGGTAGGCTACAATAACAAACAGCCGGGCTATACGCTCCATGCCGTCGTCATAATTAAACAAGTCAACCTTATCCCCTGCTTTAAAGCCCGCCGCATCAATATCCTTCTTATTCATCAGCACTACCCTGCGCTCGCCTTTAATACCGCGGTATCTGTCTTCCAGGCCGTATATAGTGGTGTTAAACTGATCGTGCGTGCGGGTGGTGGCCATATAATATTCATCATTGGCCAAAATATTTTGCGGAACATTGGTAAGGGTAAATGGTGCCCTGTCTTTATACTTCTCTGTAATAAACTTTCCCTGCCGTGCCGCGTTGGGCAGGTAAAAACCGGCTTTTTCGCGCACACGCTGGTTATAGTTCTCAAAACCGGGTATGCTTTTTTCAATAACATCGCGCACAGCATCGTAGCTGTACATATACCTGTTCCAGTCAATTACCGACCGGCTGCCCAGCGTTGCCATTGCCATGCGGCATACAATACTGGTTTCGTTAATTAAATGCTCTGATACGGGCTGCAAGACACCTTTTGACGATTGCACAACACCCATAGAGTTTTCTGTGCTGATAAACTGCACTTCGCCATTTACAATATCCTTGTCGCTGCGCGATAGTGTGGGCAATATCAATGCCTCGCGCCCATGTATTAAATGACTGCGGTTAAGCTTGGTTGATACATGGACAGTCAGATCAAGCTTTCTGAGCGCTTCCGCTGTATATACGGTATCCGGCGTAGCCGATAAAAAATTACCGCCCATAGCAAAAAACACTTTTGCCTTGCCGGCGTGCATGGCTTTAATGGAGTTTACCACATCGTAACCATGCTTACGCGGCGGCTCAAAACCAAAAACTGCCTTCAAGCGGTCCAATTGTGCATTAGTGGGTTTCTCATTGATCAGCACAGTGCGGTTTCCTTGCACATTGCTGTGGCCGCGTACGGGGCATAACCCTGCACCGGGTTTACCTATACTGCCTTTTAAAAGCAAAATATTTAGTATCTCGCGTATCATATCAACGCCGTTGGGCTGCTGGGTAAGGCCCATTCCCCAGCAAAATATAATGCTTTTTTTAAATGATAGCATGGCTGCCGCTTCTCTCAGATCATCAACAGAAACGCCCGCCTGGTTAGCCAGGGTGTCTAAGTCGTAATTTTTAAACTGACCCAAAAATGCTTCTATTCCGGTAGTGCTTTTTTCGATGAATTCCGCATCGAAAACCTCACCCGGAAATTGTTTTTCTGATTCAATCAAAAGCAGTTCAATCGCTTTCAGCAGCGCCATGTCGCCGTTTATTTTAACCGGCAGGTACAGATCTGCCAGTTGAATACCCTTACCTAATATGCCGTTAAATTCCTGCGGGTTTTTAAAACCCATCAGGCCCGCTTCGGGCAAGGGGTTAATGGCAATTATTTTGGCACCGTTCTTTTTTCCTTTTTCCAAAGCGCTCATCATTCTGGGCGCATTGGTGCCGGGGTTGTGGCCAATAATTACTATTACATCCGTATCGTAAAAATCATCCAGTGTAACCGTGCCCTTGCCAATGCCAATGGTAGGCAGCAAAGCCGTTCCTGATGTTTCATGGCACATGTTAGAGCAGTCGGGCATGTTGTTAGTGCCAAACTCTTTGGCGAACAACTGGTATAAGAAGGCCGTTTCGTTACTGGTACGGCCCGAAGTGTAAAATATAGCCTCGTTAGGCGATGGCAGCGCGTTTAAATGCCCTGCTATTTTTTTAAAGGCATCATCCCAGCTAATAGGCTGATAATGGGTTGCACCTGCCGGAAGATACATTGGCTCTGTTAAGCGCCCTTTTTTTCCTATTTCAAAATCGGTAAGCTTTGCAAGGTCATACACCGCGTTTTCTGCAAAGAATGCCGGCGTTACTTTTTTCGTAGTGGCTTCCTCCGCCAACGCTTTTACACCATTTTCGCAATACTCTCCTAACGGCGACCTATCATCGTCCGGATCGGGCCATGCGCAGCTGGGGCAATCAAAACCACCTTTTTGGTTCATGGCAAACAGCGCGGTAGTTCCGCGTAAAGGTATCCCCTCTTTCAGCACATCAGCTATAGAGGCTGTTAAAGCCGGTATCCCCCCGGTAGTATTCTTTACTCCGGTGTATTTAAGTTCCGAGAGTTTCTCCGGGTTTTGCGGATTTGCTTGCTGGCTTTTATTGTTTGTCACGGCTAATACTTTTTTAGTAACGGATTCGGAAAATTATCGCTCTGGTCTTCATCTACATTATCCAAACAAGTAAAATCTTTTTCAAGCAGCACCGTAACAGCTCCGCTAATGGCGCTAAATCCAACCTTGTCTGTATGCGCCAGTTCATCTATCATCAATTTTGGCATTTGAAGGACCAGGTTATCCCCGTCAAAGTCGGCATTCATGATTTCTCCATCAAAAGGGATGATCTGATATCCGAAGGCTTTTGATAAAAATTCCGTCTGCTCTTTAATGGCGCTGCCACTTCCAAGTGTGGCTATATCAGATCTTGTAAGCCTGAACCGCAACGAGTTTCCTTTTATCCTTATCTTCATGTTTTATACGATGCGTTCTGGTGATGTATAGATATTAAACCTGTTACTCTTCAAAAATCCAACCAAAGTAATATTAAATTCGGCCGCAAGCTCCACTGCAAGGCTTGATGGTGCCCCAATGGCCGCGATAATGCGGATACCCGCCATGGCGGCCTTTTGCACCAACTCAAAACTTGCCCTGCCACTTAATAAAAGCAGGTGGTTATTTAGCGGAAGCAGACCTGTAACCAGGGCATTGCCTATCAACTTATCCAAGGCGTTATGGCGGCCAACATCTTCGCGAAGCGATAACAACCCGCCGCTTAGGGAAAATAGCGCGCTTGCATGGATGCCGCCTGTTTGTGAAAAATCGTGCTGGTGCTCCATCAGCGCAGCCGGGAGTTGATATAAAATATTTTTTTCCACCTTTATATCACCCCCATTCAAAGTACCGAATTTGCTAACCGTGCGGATAGCTTCAATGGAGCCTTTACCACACACGCCACAGCTTGATGTGGTGTAGAAATTTCTGTCGGCGTTTTGCAACACCGGTAAACATGAGGCGACCAACTTTACAACAATGCTGTTTTGCTTCTGCTCTGCGCAATACCTGTCGGCATAAAAAATGTCCTCAATATCGCCTGCGTTATTAACTATTCCCTCGGTAAATAAAAACCCTGCGGCCAGATCATCATCATGCCCCGGCGTACGCATGGTAACCGATAAATTTTTAGTTGCGCGATCATTACCGGGTCCATAATCCAGTTTAATTTCCAGGGGCTCCTCAATTGAAACAACATCGGCACCTTGCAGCACCTCGCCGGCTTTAACGGTAGTTATCGTTAAATGCTTTGTAGGCGCTAAAGTTGGAGCTATCATTGGCGTACCGTTAAATGTCTTTACTCAAAGTTAAACTATTATTACTTACGTGATAACCACCCGGGAACAAAAAAGAGTGTTGCAAATACCTCTACAAAAAGCTAAAATTTTACCCTTTTTCAATTAATTGATAATTAGATATTTATATGATTCTTGAAGCTAAATTTTCTGACGAATATGTGTGTTGCAAAGTGTTGCATGTTTAAACATTCAATGGTTATAAATAATTAATTATCAACTAGTTGCAAAAAACACTGTTGCAAGTGTTGCAAAGTGTTGCCTATATTCCTGCAACACCAGCGTTATAGCAATAAGCACCAATAGCAATTTCACCACCTACAAATTAGCCCGCAAGGCTATAGGTTTAACAAAGCATTTAGTAGCTTTGCCTTAATGAGTTTGAACAGGACATTTTTTATGTTAACGCTTGTGGTACTTGCTGCTATAGGCATTACGGGCTGTAACAATCAACAAAAGTTTACCCGGGAATTGTGGCACTATGGCGATGGGCTGGATTTCCCATCCAGAAAGAACATACTGGATGACCTGTTAGCCAACCACAAAATAGTAGGCCTTAACCATTACCAGGTTGTTCAACTTTTAGGAAGCCCACAATTTAGAGATACAAGCGTCTTTAAATATTCTTACCAGATAGAAGATACCGGCACCAAGTATAACCCAAAAAAGAAGCCCATTTATACAAAAAACCTGGTGCTTTACTTCAGCAAAGATTCAATAGTAACCAAAAAAGAGGTAACTGAAAAAACCAGAGAGGTGAAATAATCAATTACCCGGCTGATTCAGTTTTATAGGAGATAAGCCTTACCTGCTCGTCCAGCTCGCGCGCTGAGGTCATTAAGTAAGCCATTAGTTTATTTTGTTCTTCTTCAGAGTTGCGCATATTACAAAGCAGGTCGGCAATACCCATTATCCTTACCAGCGGCGACCGTATGGCATGCGATTGGAGCCACGCAATATCCAGCAGTTGCCTGCTTTGCTGCTCAACGGCGGTAGCATAGAGCACTTTTTCGGTATTATCCAAACACGCCCCAATCATTTCAAGTGGCCTGCCTGTACTGTCTGTTTTTAGTTTAGCCCAAGACCGCAGGTAGCGCAGGCTACCATCAGGCCTGAACACGCGCTCATCAAACTCGGCTCCTTCCCCGGTGTCTAAAACCTGCTTAATTATTCTGTATATTCTGTCGTGATCATCAGGGTGCAGGCGTTCCAGGTAACCCGCAAATGTCGCTTTAAAATTGTGCTGATCAAGCCCATAAATAGTATACAGCGCCGGCGACCAGCTAACCACATCATTAACAATATCCCATCGCCAGTTGCCAAAATGGGCCAGTTCCTGGCTTTGCAGCATCAGCAGGTTTGCATCCCTGATTACTTCTGTTTGCTGCCGGTTCTCTAAAATTATGCGTAGCAGCGCGGTGGCCTTTTCCATTACTTTAAGCTCCTCGCGGCCGGGGCTTTTAGGCTGGTTATAATACATTCCCAGCACAGCAATTACTTTACCATCGGCGTTAATAACCGGGTTGGCCCAACATGCTGCAAGACCATGCTGTTCTGCAAGCATCGTGTATTCCTGCCAGCGGCGATCTGTGGCTATGTCGCTTACAATAACCTGTTGCTTCAATGTAGCTGCGGCACCGCATGAGCCTACATTCTCGCCGATAGCTATGCCGGAAATCGCTTCCATATACTTTACAGGCAAGGAAGGCGCCAAACCCTCGGTTAGCCGCCGATTGGCAATGCGATGTATAGAACAGCTCATTTGCGGAAATAATTCTTCCAGGCCTTTAAGATATGCCATAAGCACGTTTGTTAGAGACACAGACAGGTCTGAGTTGAGACGAAGAATATTACGCTCCAAATTTTCTACTACCTGCAAGCGTTCAGTAACACTTATGTCAAGCATTACGCCGCATAGCCTGTATCCATCCTCTTCGTTGTACGCGATGGAAACCGTATCTCTTATCCATACTACGGTTCCGTCTGCTGCTATCATGCGGTATTCAAAAACCTGCCCTGATGCTGCTTCATGGTTTAACCCCTTGTATTTTTCAATAATGCCGCGATCATCCGGATGTATCCTTGCTTCCCAAAAGCCGGGAGTCTGTAGCCACTCATCAGGACTGACGCCTAAAACCGTGCTTACCTGCTCGTCAATAAAAAAGAACCGCTGCATACCCATATCAGCATTCCAAACTATTGCTCCTATGGATTGCAGCAATGAGTAAAGTTGCGATGGGTCGTTTTCGATGATCATGTGTGGATAAAATATCGGCAATTAAAATTACTACAATACAGCCACAAATCAAACAGGAGTTTGCGGCTGTGTGTCAACTGCATAATTGGTTTGCGGGACCAAATTTTTACATCTTCCCGACCTACTCCCTTTCCATCTTCCGAAGTATTATTGTTACATTTGATCTCCATTAACTGATACTACTATGCTCAAAGGATTTTTCAATGTGCCCACACCGCACAATGAACCGGTATTGAATTATGCCGCCGGAAGTAGCGAGCGGGCTTTACTACAAGCCGCTTTAACCGAGGCGAGATCGCAGCAAATTGATATCCCGATGTATATCGGCGATAAAGAAGTACGCACTGCTACTAAACTGGACATACGCCCACCGCACGATCACCAACACGTTTTAGCCACTTTTTCTGAAGGAGACGAAGGCACTGTAAAAGATGCCATTGCCGCTGCTTTGGCCGCTAAGGCCGATTGGGAACGCCTGCCATGGGAACAACGCGCTGCCATATTTTTAAAAGCTGCCGACCTACTTGCGGGACCATACCGCATGAAGATAAACGCTGCCACCATGCTGGGGCAATCAAAAAACGCCTACCAGGCAGAGATTGATTCGGCGTGTGAGATGATAGACTTTTTGCGCTTTAATGTGCATTACATGACGGAGATCTACCAGCAGCAACCTCCAATATCGCCCAAAGGGATCTGGAACCGCGTTGAACAGCGCCCATTGGAAGGTTTTGTATTTGCGCTTACACCATTCAATTTTACAGCTATTGCCGGTAACTTACCAACATCCGCGGCTATGATGGGTAACGTGGTGGTTTGGAAACCTGCTTATACCCAGATTTACGCGGCCAATGTATTGATGCAGGTTTTCCGCGAAGCGGGAGTGCCCCCGGGTGTTATCAACTTAATTTACGTGGATGGCCCGGTTGCAGGCGATGTGATATTTAATCACCCTGATTTTGCGGGGATACATTTTACAGGCTCTACCCCGGTTTTCCAAACCATATGGCAAACTATCGGGAACAACATACATAAATATAAAAGCTACCCGCGCATTGTAGGTGAAACTGGCGGTAAAGACTTCGTATTAGCCCACCCAAGCGCCAATGCCGAAGTGGTTAGCACCGCCCTGGTTCGTGGGGCTTTTGAGTATCAGGGGCAGAAATGTTCGGCTGCTTCAAGGGCTTATGTACCTGCCTCCCTGTGGCCAAAGGTAAAAGAGTTAATGCAGCGGGATCTGGCTTCAATTAAAATGGGGCCGGTTGAGGATTTTGGCAACTTTGTTAACGCGGTTATCACCGAAGCATCATTTGACAAATTGGCTAAATACATTGATGCCGCCAAAGCCGATAGTGGTGTTGAAGTGGTTGCAGGTGGCGGCTACAATAAAACTAAAGGCTGGTTTATTGAACCTACTGTGCTTAAAGTAAACGATCCCTACTACGTAACCATGTGTACTGAACTATTCGGTCCGGTGCTTACGGTTTATGTTTACGAGGATGAACAATTTGACGAGATATTGGATGTAGTTGATAAAACATCTGTTTATGCGCTTACCGGCAGTATCATATCACAAGACAGGTATGCTATTGCGCAAGCCACTTACCATTTGCGTAACGCGGCAGGTAACTTTTACATAAACGACAAACCAACCGGGGCAGTTGTTGGGCAGCAGCCGTTCGGCGGCGCCCGCGGCTCCGGTACAAATGATAAGGCAGGCAGCATGATCAACCTGCTGCGCTGGGTATCGCCAAGAACAATTAAGGAAACTTTTGACCCGCCGAAGGATTACAGGTATCCGTTCTTAGCCCCCCCCGCCCCCTAAAGGGGGAGCTTTTGAAAAGCATAAAGCCCGATCATATTGCATGGTCGGGCTTTTGTATTTTGCGGCGAAAACTCCCCCTTTAGGGGGCAGGGGGGCTAAATCTGAACACTTCATCCATATTCTCATTATTGCGGGTGCTTACGCCCATATCTTTTATCTTACCTGTTTCAATACTGTAAACCCAGCCATGCACAGCCAGCTCCTGCCCAGCGGACCACGCATTCTGTACTATGGAAGTTTTGCAAAGATTATAAACGTTCTCTACCACGTTCAATTCAACAAGTCTGTTGGTACGTTCGTGCTCATCGGTAATTCTGTCTAATTGCTCTGCGTAAATACGGTAAACGTCTTTTATGTGGCGCAGCCAGTTATCTATAAGCCCGAATTCCTTGTTGCTCATGGCAGCCATTACGCCGCCGCAGCCATAATGGCCGGTAACTATAACATGCTTTACCTTTAGCACGTTAACAGCATAATCTAATACGCTTAGCATGTTCATATCCGTATGGATAACCATATTGGCTATGTTACGATGTACAAATATCTCGCCCGGTTGCGTATTGGTTATCTGGTTGGCGGGTACACGGCTATCCGCGCAGCCTATCCATAAAATGGGCGGCTTTTGCCCGTTGGCCAGCTTTTCAAAATACTGCGGGTCAAGCGCCAGCGATTTATCAATAAATTTTTGATTACCCTCTAAAAGGCTCTCGTAGGTAATGTGGGTAGTATCGTGAATTTGTGCGCACATAGGTTTTTTGTAAATGTGTTATCTGGCTCTTGCAAGCCTGCTTGTTAATTTCTTTAAGGCGACTGTAGATATATCGTAATATAAAATTGTTGCCAGTATTATAGGCACAACGTAAAATATACCAAACTCATACAAATTAAAGAAGTATCCGCCAATTATACCACCCAAAAAATAAAAACCCAGCACAGTAAAGCGGATGCGGATCTTATTCCGGATAAGTTCAGTGGTTTCTACCTTGGGATGCAGCCAGTCGGAAATATCGCCACCCAGATCAGTAAATAACCCGGTTAAGTGAGAAGTTTTTATTAACCCGCCGGAAATAACCGAAACCAGGCTGTTCTGCAAACCCATACAAAACAGCGTAGCGGCTATAACTATCTCGCGTTCGGTATCAGTTTCCCGGTAAAAATTGTGCCCATAAATAGCCACAAATAATAAAATGACAATCTCTATTATAATGGGTGTAGCATGTGCCCGGTAATAACTCTTGCCCTCCATTGACCGCACAATAAAACTGGACAGGAACGCACCGGCAAAGAACATTAAAAGCCAGACGGCAAAAACCAATATCTCGCCGAAATTCTGCTCAACCAAATGCTTTGACATAGTAGCCACATGCCCGGTAACGTTCGAGGTAAAGGCCAGGAACGCCACCATGCCTGCCACGTTGGTAATGCCAGACACCGTGGCCGTTGAAGAGGCCAGCAACAAATTATCGCGAAGGGAACGGTCTGTTTTTGACTTGCGTAGCATAGATGGATGGTTTGTATTTTAAAGATAGGGAAAAGCTTTCAAATCTTACTTAACCAAACCAATGTACAACCACCAACCCACTCACCTGTAACCCTGCCAACCTGTCACCGTTTTCGGTCAAAAACTGACCAAATAATACCTTTTACCATTTACCTTATACCTTTCACCTCAATAACAACTGACAAACCTAAATTGGCACAACCCTTGTTAATAACCCTGTATTAGGTAAAACAATCAAGTAAAGAAACAATAAATCATATGTCTAAAATAATCGGAATCGACTTAGGAACAACAAACTCCTGCGTAGCTGTAATGGAAGGTAATGAGCCTGTAGTTATAGCCAACAGCGAGGGCAAACGTACTACGCCGTCAGTAGTAGCTTTTATCGACAATGGCGAGCGTAAGGTAGGTGATCCTGCAAAACGTCAGGCTATTACTAATCCTACCAAAACTATTTCATCTATCAAACGCTTCATGGGTAACCAGTTTAACGAGGTTACTAAAGAGGCGGACCGCGTACCTTACAGTGTAGTAAAAGGCGACAACAACACCCCGCGTGTTGAAATTGGCGACCGTAAATATACGCCGCAGGAAATTTCTGCCATGATTTTGCAGAAAATGAAAAAAACTGCCGAAGACTTTTTAGGTACCGAAGTTACTGAAGCTGTTATTACCGTACCAGCTTACTTTAACGATGCGCAACGCCAGGCTACTAAAGAAGCCGGTGAAATTGCAGGCTTAAAAGTTCGTCGTATCATCAACGAGCCTACTGCTGCTGCTTTGGCTTATGGCCTGGATAAAGCACATAAAGACATGAAAATTGCTGTGTTTGACTGCGGTGGTGGTACGCATGACGTATCTGTACTGGAGTTAGGCGATGGCGTTTTCGAAGTAAAATCAACCGATGGTGATACTCACTTAGGTGGTGATGACTTTGACCAGGTTATAATCGACTGGATGGCTGACGAATTTAAAAGCGACGAAGGCATTGACCTGCGTAAAGACCCAATGGCTTTACAACGTTTAAAAGAATCTGCAGAGAAAGCTAAAATTGAGTTATCAAGCTCAACTCAAACAGAAATTAACCTGCCATACATTAGCGCGGGTGACGGTGTGCCAAAGCACTTAGTTAAAACTTTAACCCGTGCTAAATTTGAGCAACTGGCTGACAGCCTTATAAAACGTACTATTGAGCCTTGCAAAACCGCATTGAAAAATGCAGGTTACAGCACCAGCGATATTGACGAGGTTATTTTAGTAGGTGGTTCAACCCGTATACCGGCTATACAGGAAGCTGTTCAAAAATTCTTCGGAAAAGCACCTTCAAAAGGTGTTAACCCTGATGAGGTGGTTGCTATTGGTGCAGCTATTCAAGGTGGTGTGTTAACCGGCGAAGTGAAAGACGTGTTACTATTAGACGTTACCCCACTTTCATTAGGTATTGAGACAATGGGTGGTGTAATGACCAAACTGATCGAGTCAAACACTACTATCCCGACCAAAAAATCGGAAGTGTTCTCTACAGCTTCAGACAGTCAGCCATCTGTGGAGATCCACATTTTGCAAGGTGAGCGCCCAATGGCATCGGCTAACCGTACTATAGGCCGTTTCCACCTGGATGGTATTCCACCAGCTCCACGCGGTGTGCCTCAGGTTGAAGTAACGTTTGATATTGATGCTAACGGTATATTGCATGTATCTGCAAAAGATAAAGCAACCGGTAAAGAGCAGAAGATCCGTATTGAGGCATCTTCGGGCTTAACTGATGCTGAGATCAAAAAGATGAAGGACGAGGCTGAGGCTAATGCTGATGCTGACAAAAAGGCAAAAGAAGAAGTTGAAAAACTGAACGGTGCCGATGCCCTTATCTTCTCAACAGAAAAACAGTTAAAAGAGTATGGCGACAAAATACCTGCTGATAAAAAAGGTGCTATAGAAGAAGGCTTAACCAAGCTAAAAACTGCTTATGCATCTAAAAACTTAGCTGATATTGAAGTAGCACAAGAAGAACTTAACACTGCATGGACAGCAGCTTCTGAAGACATGTACAAAGCTTCTGCCGAAGCCGGACAACAACCGGGTGCTGACGCAGGCCAGGCCGGCGGTAACGCCGGTGGCCCACAAGGTGCAGCTGACGATGTTACAGATGTTGACTTCGAAGAAGTGAAGTAATAAAATAAGTAAACTCAATATATAGTAAAGGCCTTCGGATATTTTCCGGAGGCCTTTTTGTTTTTAGTGGATGTGAGATTTACTCTGCTGTTGCTTCGTTGGCTACTACAGGCTTAGCTTCAAATTTGCGTTTGTTATATCTGTTTAATACATACATCATTGGCCATATCAGAAAATATATTATCGGAAATGGGGCGCCAAAAATCAGAGCAATTGATAAACAGCAAAAAAAGAATGCCGGTATGGCTATGGCTCGCATTTTAAACAAATGTAAAAACCGTGCCGACGGCATATGTGTCACGATTTTATTAGCAGGGTTGAACACATAGCTAATTATACGATAATTAACAAGGGCCATAATTACAACATTGGCGTTATAAAATACATACGGAATAGTTTCCATTTGGTACTCGCTAAAGTATGCCGACGAGAATGGCATCAATACCACCGTAAACAGAAACAGCATATTCATCCAAATCAGCTTCTCGGTAAAACTGGTCACAAAACCAAATATGCGGTGGTGGCTACGCCAGTAAATGGCTATAACAAAAAAGCTCATTATAAAACCGATGAACTTTGGTATCATATGCAGCAGATCAACAATATGCTGGTGGGTATTCTTATGATGACCCTCGGGAACTTTTATCTCAATTATCAATAACGTAATAGCGATAGCAAATACAGCGTCGGTAAATAAAATAAGGCGCTCTATCTGAAAATCCCTGCGCTCGGGGTCGTGCTGGTCTAAAAGGTGATCGTGTTCTTTCATGGCAATAATGCCATTAAGATAGAAAAAAGGTGTGAACCTCAAAAATCAAAAACTGATTATAATGACATCGCTGTTATTCTCCTTATCAACAGTCGCCGCTCCTTCAAAACCATGAAATACCAATTTCATGGTTTTATATTTTGAAGGATAGGATCCCTCAACTGCAAATAAGGTTACCGCTCTATTTTCCGGCTCAAAACGGATAGTACGTTTATAATATTCGCCTTTTTCATTATTATAACTTATACCATCGTCCTCATAATACACAAACTCATTCGCATTCGCGCCATTCCATATGTGGATATAAAGCACTCCATCATTTTTATCAGAGGTACTTTGCACCAGGCTTTGCATTGGTATAATAGCACCGCCCTTTATAAACACAGGCAGATCATTCAAAGGGGCGGCTACATTAACTACCTGTCCACCTTCAAAATACTCATCAGTGCTAAACCGGTACCACTCCCCCTGCGGCAGGTAAACGTCGGCGTTTAATGCGGTACTTATTACAGGGGCCACTAAAATAGCCTCGCCAAACATACTTTGATTTTGGAAACGCTCATCATAAACATTTTCATCCCATGTATAGTCAATTGCCAATGTGCGGCTTAAGGGTATACCTGTTTGGGTAGATTGATAAAAGCCTGAATAGATGTAAGGCAGCAATTTGTAGCGCTGTTCTATATCCTTGCGAATGATACTTTCATTTTCCTCGCCCCACTCCCATGGCTCTCTCATACACATACCTTGTGCCGCATGGTTGCGAAACATGGGCGTATATACGCCCAGGGAGTTCCAACGCACCATTAGCTCGGGCGTTGGATTACCCATAAAACCGCCAATATCTACCCCGATAAATGAGAATCCACCTAAACCCAAACTATTAACCAATCGCTGGCCATATAACATATGCTCGTCGCTGGCGGAGTTATCGCCCGTCCAAATGGCAGAATAGCGCTGCGTACCGGCGTAAGCCGCACGGGTAAGTATAAATGGCCGCTTATTTTTAAGCAGCTTTTTTGTGCCAGCCTGCGTAGCACGTGCCATTTGCATACCGTAAGCATTCCTCACCTCGGGCATGTAACGTTCGCCAAATTTCACAATTGGCGGTATATTTTGCCCCCAGGCAGCGGGCTCATTCATATCATTCCAAAAGCCTTCAACGCCCGGCTCAGTAAGTGCAGTAAAGGCATTGCCCCACCACTCGCGCACCTCTTCGTTAAAAAAATCGGGGAAATGACTGCGGCCCGCCCAAACGCTGCCCGTGTACAACTCGCCATTGGGATAGGTAGCAAAATAGCCTTTGGCAACACCTTCATCATATTCTTTGTACCCTTCTTCTATTTTAATACCCGGATCAACAATCGTCACCAACTTAAAATTGATAGCTCTCAATTGATCAACCATTCCTTTCGGATCAGGAAAATTTTGTTTATTCCAGGTGAATATTTTAAAGTTATCCATGTAATCTATATCGCAATAGATGGCATCAGCCGGAATCTTACGCTCACGGAATTTCCGGGCGATGCCCAACACTTCATCAGCGCTCATGTAACTCCAGCGGCATTGCTGATACCCCAAACTCCACAATGGCGGCATTTCTATACGACCTGTAAGCCAGGTGTAGTCTTTAATAATATCAGCAATACTCTGCGCTCCAAAAAAGTAGTAATTCATGTCGCCGCCATCGGCACCAAACCAGGTAAACTGTTCATCGGTGCTGGCGCCAAAATCAAAATAACTTTTGTGGTGATTATCAAAAAATAAGCCGTAGCAAACGCCGCTATGCAAGCCAATGTAAAAGGGAATGGTCTTATATAAAGGATCGTCCTTTATGGTGTGTTCAGCGGCATCGGTGTTCCAGTTTACGTAATGCATACCCCGGCGGTTCAGGTTACCTGTCTTTTCGCCCAGGCCAATAAATTTTTCATCACTGTGCAATTGGCGGTAGTTCATTACCTTGTCGCTATGCAGCGTGGTACCAAAACGCTTGTCGTCGCTGCTTAAATGCTTGCCATCCGCGGTAAAAAAATTGAATCGTAAAGGATTTTTTTCTATAACCAGTTTTAGGCCCGGCGTATTCACTTCAATAGTATCATCCAGTTTTTGATAGGTGAAATTATCCAACGGTCTTTCAATTACAGCCAGGGACTCGGGCTGTTTGCCCTTGCGTGTAATACATACCCGAATGATGGTATCGCTATAAACCGTAACCTGCGCCTGCGCAACAGCGGTATTAATGATAAAAGCGCCGTTCCGCATTTCGGCAGATTCAACGTTTCCTAAAAGTTCAACTTGCATATTAATGCAACGCTGAGAATATTCTTTGGTTTGAAAAAGATAAATATTCAAACCAATAAAAAAGCCGGCTTGTAGTAGCCGGCTTTTTCTATTTATTATTGTTAAGCTTCATTTAGTCCCACAAATTTGCAGGGTAGGTTCCATTCTCAACCAAAGCTGAGATAGATGCCTGTACAATTTCTTTATCTTCTTTATAAGTTACGCCAAACCATTTTGATGGTGTAGGGATAACCTTAAATGCTGCTGTACCGCTCTTGATCAACTCGTCAGCTACCAGTGGAATAAAAAATTCTGCTTTAGGGTTCTCTGCATTAGCTTCAACAAATTTTTGGAACATAGGCAGGCTTTGCTCAAATACTGCCGGTGTGAATCCCCAAAAGTTCATAGATACAGGTTTAGTATTAGGGAGCGGGTGTTCGCCTGTAGCATCTTTATAGGCTACGCTTCCGTCTTCTTTAAAGTATACTTCGGTACGTTCATTAACGCCGGTCATGTTGCCCTTGTCATCAACCTCGCAAACGCCGCGAGATACTGAACCATTTTCTGATAACGTTTTATCTATCTGATAACCCATCAGTGAATATTGTGTATCAGAAGCTTCTGTAGTTAAAAATTTAACCATTTTTTCAAAGGCATCATAACCGTAATAGTCGTCGGCGTTTATAACGCAAAAAGGCTCGTGCACCTGGTTACGGGCAGCTAATACAGCATGGGCAGTACCCCAGGGTTTAGCGCGTTCAATTTCTTTATCAATACCAAATGGTTTTAGGTCAAAACTTTGAAAAACGTAATCCGTTTCTACCCTGCCGTTCAGTTTAGGTTCAAATATCGATTTAAACTTCTCAGCAAACTCCTCGCGGATAATGAAACTTACTTTCCCAAATCCGGCCTTAATGGCATCATATATAGAGTAGTCAATTATGGTTTCGCCGTTAGGGCCAAAGCCATCGGTTTGTTTCATGCTTCCATAGCGGCTGGCCATGCCTGCGGCCAAAATAAGTAGAGTAGGTTTCATAAGGATGTATTGTGTAGTGTGATTAGTTTTTGTTGATATTAAAAAGTTTACTTGATGTACCTAAAGTCTTGCCCTGATTTTATTACCAGCAACGACTCGTAAATTAGTCTTATAACATTATCTACGTCTTCTTTGTGCACCATCTCTACAGTCGTGTGCATATAGCGTAAACATAGGGATATCAAAGCTGACGGCACGCCATCATTTGAGTAAGCAAAAGCATCGGTATCTGTTCCTGTTGAGCGCGACGATGCCTGGCGCTGAAAAGGTATTTCCGCTTTCTGCGCGGTCTCTATCAGCACTTTGTTCACGTTATTCTGAACGGCAGGCGCATAAGATACTACCGGCCCCCTGCCACAAGCCAGATCGCCCTGGGTTATTTTGCTGATCATTGGGGTTTGGGTATCATGGGTTACGTCAGTAACAATTGCAACGTTAGGCTTAATGCGGTGTGCTATCATTTCAGCACCACGCAGCCCTATTTCTTCCTGAACCGCGTTTACTATATAAAGCCCAAATGGCAATTTAACCTTGTTCTCTTTAAGCAAACGGGCCACCTCGGCTATCATAAAGCCGCCTACGCGGTTATCTAACGCACGGCCAACATAGTAGCGGTCGTTCAACACCATAAACTCGTCCTCGTAGGTAATTACACAGCCAACGTGGATGCCTAATTTTTCTACTTCATCCTTTGAAGTACATCCACAGTCAAGGAATATGTTTTTAAGGGATGGCGCTTCTTCCTTCTCGCCGCCTAAGCGGGTGTGAATAGCGGGCCAGCCAAATACAGCTTTAACTACACCATTATCTGTATGGATATTTACGCGTTTTGAAGGTGCTATCTGATGATCAGAACCACCATTACGGATAACATAGATCAAACCATCATTGGTAATGTAGTTCACAAACCATGAGATCTCATCGGCGTGTGCTTCAATAACTACCTTATACTCCGCCTTAGGGTTAATTATACCAACGGCCGTACCATAGTTATCTACATAATGATCATCAATGTAGGGCTTAATATAATCCAGCCAAAGCTCCTGACCCTTCCACTCAAAACCGGTGGGCGAAGCATTGTTGATGTATTTTTCAAGAAAGGATAGTGATTTATCGTTTACAACTGCAACATGAGGTTGTTTTTCGGATTTCTTTTTAGACATATCGTATTCGCTTTTTGGCCTTTACCCGGCCGAAAGCAAATATAACAAAGGCACACATATAATGTTCTTAATTTATCAGCTTTTCCACTATCTCATAATCAACACCATTGCGGGTAAATGCATTGCCGGTTTGTTTTAAACCATACTTAACGTAAAACCCTATGGCGGATAAACGCGCATTGCACCATAAACGTTTGCAACCTTCGCTAGTGGCAAAATCAGTAATGTAGGCAAGCAGTGCCTGGCCCACACCCTGTCCCTGCGCCTGGGGTACTACAGCGAATTTACGGAACTGGCAATCATCTTCTATCAGAAATACAGAGACGACGGCGATTAATTGGTTATCTGCAAACGCGCCGAAATGGTAACCATCGTTATCCTCTTCCATTTCCATAGCGTAAAGGGGTTCAGATGGGTACAGCACATCACGTCTTAAGCGCCAGGTGAGTTCGGGGCGGATCTGTTCTATTGATAGCATGGTGTATCTTATTAGGCGTTCCTGCTGTCCCGCGTGAGTGTGAGACAAAATGAGACAACATGGGACAATATTTATTGCAACAAACTGATAATTAATATATTATAATTTTGCAGTGGGACAAAGTGAGACTACTTATTCGTCAGGATTTTTAGCTGTGAATTTGAGTTAAATATTTGATTATCAAGAAACTATAAAATTGAGTTTTTTTGTCCCACAGTGAGACAAAAATTTAGGCGTTTTCCAATGTGTAGCCAGTCAAAAAACAATGCAGACAAGAAATACTGATCTTGTCTGCATTGAAAAAATTTCTTCGGTTATTTATAAGTTGCCGCCAGTTTAAGCGCGTTATAAGCGTTAACTATACCTCCTGTTGCGCAAAGTTCATCAAAATTAACTTCGCGTTTGTCTTTTCCTTCTACCAGGGTTACTTTATGGTTTACTTTTTCTACAGACCGTAAAATGATGTCCTTAACCTGCAAAGCTGTTAGTTTAGGGTAGTAAGAACGTATAAGCGCTGCCAAACCGGCAACTACCGGTGCCGCCATGCTTGTGCCGCTATGCAACGCGTATTTTGAACCCGGTGTACTTGAGTTGATATCAACACCCGGTGCAAACACGTCAACCGTTGTTTTGCCATAATTAGAAAAAGAAGCTTTCAAGGTAAGGTCATTTTTGGGGCCCGAAGCACCCACTTCTATCCAGGCGGCTGCTTGCCCGCTCTTGTCTTCGTATATACGGCTTGGGAAATTATTTTCCTTCTCGGTATTGTTGTTATCATTGCCCGACGCATGTATTATCAGAACGTCTTTGGTCATCGCAAACTTAACCGCCTCATCAACAGCTTTCTTGTCGTAAGAATATGATTTACCGAAACTCATGTTAATAACACGCGCGCCATTTGCAGCAGCATAGCGTATAGCGTTAGCAACATCTTTGTCGCGCTCATCGCCGGCAGGTACGGTTCTAACACCCATTATCCTTACATCATCTGCAACACCCTGAATACCTATACCGTTGGTTCTGTTTGCGCCAATTATACCTGCCACGTGCGACCCGTGATCAGCGTCAGGGCCGGTAATGTCCGTATTGCCGTAAAGGCGCTCTTTGCTGTCAGTATAGTTATCGCCGACAATCCCGCGTGGGTCAAAATCAATATTGTAGTTATACTCTAATTGCTCATTGTAATGATCCCAGGCCGGCATTACTTCGGCCTCAACAAATGCGCTCACAGTTTTGTACTCGGGTAAAGCCCCCAATAACGTTCTTTGCACACTGGCTTCCCTGGTGTTTTTAGGCTGATATTTAACCAATTCATCGGCAGTAGGATCTTTTTTACCCACACCGGTTAAAATGCCATCTAATGCTACCTTAAAATTATTTACACCGGTAAAGCTTTGTCTCGCTTTAGCTACGTCGGCATTTACTTCTTCACTTAATTTTTTGTATTGTGCAAATGCCGCAACATCAGCGCCTGTTAACTTATTAGTATCCAATGCGGCAAATTTCTTTTTGTAATCGCGCACCAAACGGGTTATCTCCAGGTTATCATAATGCACATTGCCTTTGGCCGATCCTATAAAGTTCCAGCCATGCACGTCATCGGCATAGCCATTCTTGTCGTTATCTATCTTATCGCCCGCTTTCTCTTTTGGGTTTATCCATAGCACGCTTTTCAGGTCCTCATGCGCTGTATCTACCCCACCGTCAATTACCGCTACCAATACAGTAGTATGTTTTTTTCCTTTCAGCAGTTCGTTATAAGCTTTTTCTGTACCGATGCCAAATAGTGAATCTGTTTTAAGGTCAAGGTTTTGCCAGCCCGATACCGGTTTCTTAGCTTCCTGCGCAGACGCTAACAGCGGTATGCACAAACATAGTACAAGTGCTAATTTTTTGATCATTCTCATTCTTTTCATTTATTGTATTATTCAGTTAATGTATTATTTTTTTTAGGTAGTACCTGTTATAACGGGATATTCCCATGTTTCTTACGCGGATTGTTTACCACTTTGTTCTCCAGCATTTTAAAAGCGTTTATCAATTTCAGCCTGGTTTCGGCAGGCTCTATCACTTCGTCAATAAAGCCACGTTCTGCCGCGCGATAGGGATTGGCAAATGTTTCTGAATACAATTGCTCTTTTTCCCTCCACTTCGACTCAGGGTCGGCAGCGGAGTTTATTTCCCGCTTAAAAATAATTTCGGCAGCGCCTTTTGCACCCATCACGGCTATCTCTGCAGTTGGCCAGGCGTAGTTCATGTCGGCACCAATATGCTTGGAGTTCATTACATCATAAGCACCGCCATAAGCTTTGCGTAAAATAACCGTAACACGCGGTACAGTGGCTTCGCAAAAAGCATAAAGTAACTTGGCGCCATTAGTAATAATGGCGTTCCACTCCTGGTCTGTTCCCGGTAAAAAGCCCGGCACATCTTCAAAAACCAGTAGCGGGATATTAAAACTATCGCAAAAACGTACAAAGCGGGCACCTTTTACAGATGCATGCCTATCTAAAACCCCGGCTAAAAACGCAGGCTGGTTGGCAATTACGCCTATACTGCGGCCCGCCAAACGCGCAAAACCCACCACTAAATTTTCAGCAAAATCTTTGTGAACTTCCAAAAAACCACCCTCATCAATTACATGGCCAATAACTTCGCGCACATCATATGGCTGCAACGCGGTTTCCGGCAGCAGATGGTCTAACTCCGGCCGCAATTCGTTTTGCGCATCGTAGGGTAAGGCGGGCGCAATGCTTTCGCAATTCTGCGGCATGTAGGATAGTAGTTTCTTTACATGCTGGATGGCTTCTATCTCATTAGCACATGCAAAATGCGTTACGCCAGATTTACTTGCGTGCGTATTGGCTCCGCCTAATTCTTCGGATGTTACTATCTCGTGCGTAACGGTTTTTACCACATTGGGGCCGGTAACAAACATATACGAGGTATTTTCAACCATCAGAATAAAATCAGTTATAGCGGGCGAATAAACTGCCCCACCTGCACATGGCCCCATAATAGCCGAAATTTGCGGCACCACACCTGATGCCATCGTATTGCGGTAAAATATATCGGCATAGCCACCTAATGATACCACCCCCTCCTGGATGCGTGCACCACCCGAATCATTCAAGCCAACAACAGGCGCGCCGTTCTTTAGCGCCATATCCATTATCTTACATATTTTTTCGGCGTGCGTTTCAGAAAGCGAGCCGCCAAAAACCGTAAAATCCTGCGAATAAACATAAACCAGGCGACCGTTAATTGTACCGTACCCGGTAACAACGCCATCACCGGGGTACTTTTCGGTCTCCATACCAAAATCAACCGAACGGTGGGTAACCAGCATCCCAACTTCCTGAAATGAGCCCTCATCCATTAAAAAGTGCAAACGCTCGCGTGCCGTTAACTTACCTTTTTTATGCTGGCTCTCTACCCTTGCCTGTCCCCCGCCTGCCAGCGCATCGCGGCGCCTCTTATTTAACTCGTTTATTTTGTTGGTCACAATGGTTTGTGTTATGTGTAATGCTAAAAATAGTAATTCTTGCTGTTATAATATAGTTAAATAACAAGAGTAGGTGTAGATGGAAATTACCTTTGTTCCAGCGGAACAATTGGTTGGTATATACAAAAATCGTCTTCCTACCAGTTGTTCCGCTGGAACAATTGTCCTATTCTTAAAGGCGATTTCGTTTGTTTGGCGAAACAAATGTGATACATACATAAAAAAAATTTATTGTTTACAATAAGACTCATTAGCAAACGTTTGGAAACATGCGGTTGATTTTTTTGAATAGATAAATCCGACCTAATTTTTAAAACAGGTGTCATCACAAATGATTTACAATTTGCGGGCGCATATTTTTATATATTTGCATCGAATGAATAATAGGAATAAAAGAAGCTTTGCTTGTTTTCTGTTTATGATCGTCTTTTCTACAAAGATGATGATATCCATTATTCCTATATTTTCTATGCTTGACGCTAATATAGCTGCATCTGTAATTATGCAGCTTGAGCAGGAGAGCAAAAACGATAAAAGCGATACCGACAAAGATGCTTTTAAAGAAAAAAAGAACTTTGACGAACATATTTACAGCTTCTTTGACTACAAACCCGTATTGGTTGAAACCAATTGCCTGCATAATCAGGAAAAGGCTTTAGCGGTAAGGTTATATCACAAAGTAGTTCCTACCCCTCCTCCCAACGTTTAGTTAAATTGAGCCGGGCATCCTCCCGGCTTGTACGCCTATTTATTAAAATTTAACTAAAACATCATTATGCAATCAGAGCAGAATGGAGGCATTGCTGGCTTCCTTAATATAAAAAAATATTTTTCTTCCAAAAACCTTAAAAAGGACATTCCATCAAGTATTGTAGTATTTCTGGTAGCGTTACCTTTATGTTTAGGTATAGCGCTCGCATCAGGCGCGCCCTTATTTTCGGGCCTTATTACAGGCATTGTTGGCGGTATAGTAGTAGGTATGGTTAGCGGTTCGCAACTTAGCGTTGCCGGGCCGGCTGCCGGCTTAACCGTAATTGTATTAAATGCTATTACAGGCTTAGGTTCTTACGAGACCTTCCTGCTTGCTGTTTTTCTGGCCGGGGTTATGCAAATTATATTTGGCTTAATAAAGGCAGGTACAATAGCTAATTACTTCCCTTCATCAGTAATTGAGGGTATGTTGGCCGCTATTGGCATCATCCTTATTATGAAGCAGTTTCCGCATGCTGTAGGTTATGATGCTGATTTTGAGGGAGACGAAGGATTTACTCAAACTGATCAGCACAATACCCTTTCTGGTGTAATGATAGCGTTATCTAAAATAAATTACGGCGCTGTTATCATTACTATGGTATCGCTGGCTATATTAATTTACTGGCCCAAAGTAAAAAAACTGGCCGTAGTGCCCGCTCCTTTACTTGTTGTGGTAATAGGTATTATTTTAGCATTGGCTTTTAGCGGAACAGGTATAGACTTACGCGATAAGCAGATGGTAAACATACCTGTGGTAAACAGTATGGGCGAATTTTTTGGCCTCTTTAAGTCGCCAGACTTTAGCCAGATAGGCCGGGTAGACGTACTGTTAACGGCTGCAACTTTTGCCATAGTAGCCAGCTTAGAAACATTGCTGAGTTTAGAGGCCGTTGATAAGATAGACCCGATAAAAAGGGTATCGCCAACCAACCGCGAATTACTGGCACAAGGCACAGGCAATATAGTAAGCGCTATGTTAGGCGGCCTGCCAATGACGGCGGTTATTGTAAGATCATCTGCAAATGTTAACGCGGGTGCCCGCACAAAGGTAAGCGCTATAATACATGGCATGTTACTGCTGATATCGCTGCTAACCATACCTATGGTACTTAATATGATACCACTATCATGCCTGGCAGCTATACTTTTGATGACAGGTTATAAATTGGCGCGCATTGGCCTGTTTAAACACATGTGGCACAAGGGCCTGCCTCAATTTATCCCTTTTGTGGTTACCATTGTTGCCATCTATTTTACCGACCTGTTAAAAGGGGTTGGCATTGGCATGGTGGTAGCTATATTCTTCCTGCTCTTAACCAACTTACGTAACTCTTATTTCTACCACATAGAAAGTAATGGTAAAAAAATACGGATCCGTTTGGCAGAGGAAGTGTCCTTCCTGAACAAGGCAGCTATACAGGTAACGCTAACTAATGTACCTAAAGAGACAGAAGTTGTTATAGATGGCTCCGCATCAAGATATATAGACCCAGACGTGCTGGAGATCATACATAACTTTAAACATAACGCCTACACTAAAGGGGTTATAGTATCACTTGAAAACATAAAAGACAGGTACGACGTACCCAAAATGAAAGACCTGTTAAAAGAACTTAAATAGAACTACAGATGAAAAACAATAATAATAACGGAGTAACTACTTCTGAAAAATATAAATTACAATTGGTAAATAACGAAAGCTACACCAAGCTGCTATCAAATAACCGGAGCTGGGTAGATAAACAGCTTCAGCAAGACCCGGAGTTTTTTAACACGCTGGCTAAGGGCCAAAGCCCTGAAGTGTTGTGGATAGGCTGCGCCGATAGCCGTGTACCTGCCAACGAGGTTACCGGTACTAAACCGGGCGAGGTATTTGTACACCGCAACATAGCTAACGTATGCGTACACACGGATATGAATATGCTTAGCGTATTAGACTATGCTGTGAACGTATTAAAAGTAAAACATGTAATTGTAGCAGGCCATTACGGCTGCGGCGGCGTAGCAGCCGCTTTAAGCAACAAACAATTCGGACTGATTGACAACTGGCTGCGCCACATAAAAGATGTTTACCGTTTGCACAGCCATGAGCTGGACCGCATTACCGATCAGGAGCAAAAAGTAAACCGGCTGGTTGAGCTGAATGTGACAGAGCAGGCATATAACCTTTGCAAAACAACTATTATACAAAACGCCTGGAAAGAACGCGATGACCTTTATGTACATGGCTGGATAGTTGATATTGGCACAGGGTTGATAAAAGACCTTGGCGTTAGCGCTAATGATGCGCACCAGTTAGGCTATGTTTACGAGGTACAGGCAAACGAGGTAGCGGTGCATTAATTATAAAACTTTCATTTTCCGGTTCCCGGTATGCCGAAAGGCTGCCGGGATTTTTTTTGCTATGTGGTAATTCCTTTTTGTTAAGGGAAAGGATCGTTATTATGATAAGCGAAAAAACTACGAATATTAAGATTTTCTTTTTCAACCATTATAAATATACACAGTTTCAAATAGCTTAAAAACAAAAACGGCCCCGATGATATCAGGGCCGTTTTAATATTATAAAGTCTCCCCTACCGGGGGAGATTTAGAGGGGGCTTATTCGCCTTTTTCTGCGTTTTCTTCGTTTGCAGCAGGTGCTTCAGGAGCTTCTTCTGCAGCAGGTGCAGCAGTTTCTTCAGCTACAGGAGCCTCAGCTACTTCTTCAGCAACAGGAGTTTCTGCAACTTCTGCTTCAGGTGTTTCAACAACTTCTTCAGCAACAGCAACTTCCTCTTTAGCCGGAGCAGCAACAGCAGCACCAGCACCTTTACCACCACGACGACGGGTTGATTTTTTAGCAACCGCAACTTCGCCTTTAGTGTAAGTAGTGTTGTAATCTACCAATTCAATTATTGCCATCTCAGCGTTATCGCCCAAACGGTTTTCTAATTTAACTATACGAGTGTAGCCTCCCGGACGATCAGCAATTTTAGCTGCAATATCACGGAAAAGAATAGACACCGCGTCTTTGTCTTGCAAATAGCTAAACACTGTACGACGTGAGTGTGTGGTATCGTCTTTTGATTTTGTTAAAATAGGCTCTGCATAAACGCGTAACGCTTTTGCTTTAGCTAATGTAGTTGTAATGCGCTTGTGTAAGATAAGCGAGGTAGCCATGTTAGCTAACATTGCCTTACGATGGCTGTTAGTGCGGCCCAGGTGGTTTACTTTTTTACCGTGTCTCATTGTTTTTTGTTTTGTGGCACGTGCATACCGTTGGGCGGCGGTTTATCGTCAAGCCCTCGGAATTACGCGGTTTTAGTGATTAGTTAATTAGAGATCAGAGATTAGTCACCAGCGCCTCTCTAACCTTATAAATGAAAAGAGGTTAAAGACTATTTAACTAATCTCTAACCTCTGGTCTAATATTATTCTTCGTCCAGTTTAAATTTAGCCAGGTTCATGCCAAAAGATAATCCTTTTGATTTAACCAGGTCCTGAATTTCTGTTAACGATTTTTTACCAAAGTTTCTGAATTTCAGCATGTCTGCAACGTCATATGATACCAGGTCAGCCAGGCTGCGGATATCAGCTGCTTTTAAGCAGTTTAACGCACGAACAGAAAGATCAAGATCAACCAATTCAGTTTTAAGGATCTTACGCATGTGTAAAATTTCCTCGTCAACCTCTTTAGTTTCTTCTTTAGCTTGCGCCTCTAACATCATGTTCTCGTCGCTGAATAGCATAAAGTGCTGGATCAAGATCTTAGCAGCTTCTTTAAGCGCGTCTTCAGGGTGGATAGATCCATCAGTAGCAATATCCAAAACTAATTTCTCATAGTCGGTTTTTTGCTCAACACGATAGTTCTCTATGGTGTATTTAACGTTCTTTATTGGAGTGTAGATGGAATCAATAGCAATTACGCCAACGTTCGCATCCGGGTTTTTGTTCTCTTCGCTTGGTACGTAACCACGTCCTTTGTTGATAGTAAACTCAACTTCAAGGGTTACTGAAGAATCCATGTTACAGATAACCATATCAGGATTCAAAACGGTAAAGTTGTTTGAGAACTTGGTAATATCGCCGGCTTTAAAAGCATCCTGACCGTTAATGATCACGAAAACTTTTTCGCTATCGCCAGACTCACCTGTTTTTTTAAACCTAACTTGTTTAAGATTCAATATGATCTCGGTAACGTCTTCAACAACTCCTTTTATGGTTGAAAACTCATGCGTAACTCCTGAAAAACGTACAGAAGTAATAGCATAACCTTCAAGCGATGAAAGTAAGATACGACGCAGAGCATTACCAATGGTTACACCGAAGCCTGGTTCTAACGGACGAAACTCAAACGTACCCTCAAAATCAGTCGATTTCTGCATGATAACCTTGTCTGGTTTTTGAAATGCTAAAATTGCCATTTATATCCTTTATTTATTGTTTGTTAATAGATTTGAGATGTGAGCTTTGAGATCTGAGACCATTTGTCTCTTTTAGCTATCTCAGGCCTGCCACCTTTTTTGACTCATATTTAAATGCGAAATCTGCGACCTCTATGATCCCAGACCTCACATCTTAATTATTATATCTTATTTAGAGTACAACTCGACGATAAGGTTCTCCTTGATGTTTTCAGGGATCTCATCGCGGTTTGGATAGTTAAGGAATTTGCCTGTTAAATTAGCAGCATCCCATTCAATCCAGCTATACTTGTTTATTTTGCGGCCAGCTACTGATAAGCTAATAGCCTCTAAAGATTTTGATTTCTCGCGAACTGAAATAACATCGCCCGCTTTTACCTGGTAAGAAGCAATGTTTACCACGTTACCGTTTACGTTGATGTGTTTGTGACCAACCAACTGGCGTGCGCCTGAACGTGTTGGAGCAATACCTAAACGGAATACTACGTTATCTAAACGAGCTTCTAAGAACTTTAACAAGTTTTCGCCGGTGATGCCTTCTTTAGCAGAAGCACGGTGAAACAGGTTCTCGAACTGACGCTCTAACACACCATAAGTGTATTTAACCTTTTGTTTCTCCATTAACTGTACTGCGTACTCTGATTGCTTGCCTCTTCTTTTTGAAGCGCCGTGCATACCAGGGCCATAGTTTTTTCTTTCTAACGCTTTATCCGGACCGAAGATGGGCTCGCGGAAACGGCGTGCAATTTTTGATTTGGGGCCTGTATATCTTGCCATTGTTTGTTGCTTTTAAAGTATCAAACGGCCCGCAGCCGCTGAATCTTAGCTTTAAAAAATTAATTAATTAAACTCTTCTTCTTTTTGAAGGACGGCAACCGTTGTGCGGAAGCGGAGTAATGTCCTTTATAGTAGTAACCTCAATACCGGTAGTTTGCAAGGTACGGATAGCCGACTCGCGACCAGATCCAGGGCCTTTTACAAATACTTCAACTTTACGTAAGCCCAGATCATAAGCAGCTTTACCGCAATCGCCTGCAGCTTGACCGGCAGCATAAGGAGTATTCTTTTTTGAACCCTTGAAGCCCATTTTACCGGCTGATGACCATGATATAGCCTGACCTGATTTATTGGTTAGGGTAATGATAATGTTGTTGAAAGTAGCGTTTATGTGTGCTTCGCCAACCGGCTCTACAATTACAACACGCTTTTTGGTTACTTTTTTAGCTTTAGCCATTTTGTTTTTTAATTACTGATTTAGTGAATTACTGAATTATTGAATTATAATTCGGACCCGCTAATCGTTTATAATTTATTTATTCCTAATGAAGGAGATAGAAAAACTAATCTCCACTCATCAATCACTATTTAGTAGCTTTCTTTTTGTTAGCAACTGTTTTACGTTTTCCTTTACGGGTACGTGAGTTGTTTTTAGTGCGTTGGCCACGTAGAGGTAAACCTTTACGATGACGTGTACCGCGGTAACAACCAATATCCATTAAACGCTTAATGTTAAGCTGAACTTCTGAACGAAGCGCTCCCTCTACTTTAATCTCGTCGTTAATGATAGTACGAATAGCTGTAAGCTGATCGTCATTCCAATCCTGCACTTTAGTGTTTAGATCGATACCTGCTTTAGTTAAAATATCAACAGCAGTTGAACGGCCAATACCGTAAATGTAGGTTAGGCCTATCTCGCCTCTTTTGTTCTTTGGTAAATCAATACCTGAAATCCTTGCCATATTTGTTTTTGTTTTTATGCACAACCGAACGGCGGCTACCGTTGTACGAATTGTCGCGTTTTTTAATTATCCCTGACGTTGTTTGAACTTAGGGTTCTTTTTGTTGATAACGTAAAGTTTGCCGTTACGACGAATGATCTTGCAATCAGCACTACGTTTTTTTATGGATGCTCTAACTTTCATCTCGTTTGTTATTTATATCTGTATGTAATACGCCCCTTACTTAAATCGTAGGGACTCATTTCCAACTTTACTTTATCGCCAGGTAATATTTTGATGTAGTGCATCCGCATTTTACCTGATATGTGCGCAATAATCTCATGACCGTTTTCAAGTTCAACTCTGAACATCGCGTTTGATAACGCTTCCCGAATTGTACCATCTTGTTCAATCGAAGATTGTTTTGCCATATTTTTTCTTTTAGATTTATGATGCAAGAATTAACAAATAAGCCTTACCTGCATCGCCTTCTTTTTTGTCTTTTTCAAGATATTGATACAAGTAGCTATTTCTTAGCTCTAAATTCCTGCATCTTATCTCTATTTCAACCAATTATCCGCCCCAAAAGCGGGACGCAAAATTAATAAAATATTTTCAATTATTTATTTTTCTTTTAAAACATTATCAACGTAATCAAACGATGATAATATATCAGCTTTACCCTTGCGTATGGCTACAGTATGTTCAAAATGCGCTGATGGTTTGCCATCAACTGTTGATACTGTCCAACCATCGTCCCAAAACTTAACACCGGCACGGCCCGCGTTTATCATTGGTTCAATAGCTATCACCATTCCTTCTTCTAACTTTACACCGGCCCCGCGTTTGCCATAATTAGGCACTTCGGGTTTCTCGTGTAGTCTGGTTCCAACACCGTGGCCAACCAACTCCCTAACCACACCAAAACCATGCTTCTCAGCATGCTCCTGCACAGCATAAGCAATATCGCCAACACGCATACCTACAACTGCCTTTTCAATTCCCTTGTCAAGGCACTCGCGGGTTACACGCAAAAGCGTTTTAGCTTGCTCGCTTACCTCGCCAATGGCAAAGGTAAAAGCAGAATCGCCATAATATTTGTTAAGTATTACACCGCAATCAACAGATACGATATCGCCATCCTTTAACTCGTACTTGCCCGGGAAACCATGCACTACCTGATCGTTCAGGGAAATACAAAGTGAATAGGGAAAACCGCCGTAGTTTAAAAAGGCGGGGACACCGCCGTTATCGCGTATATAGGTTTCAGCTAATTTATCCAGATCAATAGTTCGCACACCCGGCCCAATAACTTTGGCTACTTCGCCGTGTGTTTTTGCAACCAGCTGTGCGCTCTCTCTTATCAGTTCTATCTCTTCGGCAGACTTATAAATGATCTTTGACATGCGTTATTATATGGCTGTCGGAGTTGTTCCGGCAGCGGCTGGTACAGCCGAACGTCCTTTTATTCTGCCTGTTTTCATCAATCCGTCGTAATGGCGCATTAATAAATGGCTTTCTATCTGTTGTAAAGTATCCAACACAACACCAACCAGAATTATAAGGGAAGTACCACCAAAGAAACGCGCAAACAGGTTGTTTACACCTGCCATGTTGGCAATAGCCGGTATAATAGCTATAATAGCTAAAAATATAGAACCTGGCAGGGTGATCTTTGAAATAACGCCATCAATAAAACCCTCTGTTGGAAGGCCTGGTTTAATGCCCGGAATAAATCCGCCATTCTTTTTCATGTCATCCGACATCTGTTTCGGATTAACAGTGATAGCAGTATAAAAGTAAGTAAATACGATGATCAATATAGCCAACAGGCCATTGTGTAACCACGATGTATAATTAGATAACTGTATCAGAATGCCGTTTGATGCCGCTTTAGGAAAAAATGAAGCTAAAGTTGCAGGTATAAACATAAGCGCCTGGGCAAATATTATAGGCATAACCCCGGCAGCATTTACCTTTAATGGAATATACTGACGAACGCCGCCATATTGTTTGTTACCCACTATACGCTTAGCATACTGAACCGCTATTTTACGGGTTCCCTGTACAATAAGTATGGTAAACATTACCACGCCTATAAGTGCTACCAGCTCAACAATAAAGGCAATTAAACCACCTTGTCCACCTGTACGGTTTAAGAACTCGGCTGCAAAAGCGCTTGGTAACTGGGCTATAATACCCACCATTATAATTAATGAAATACCATTACCAATACCTTTATCTGTAATCTTCTCGCCTAACCACATTACAAATAATGTACCCGCGGTTAATACCATGGTATTCATTATCGTAAACATTGGGTTAGCAATCAATATCTCATTAGCAGTTACCTGTGAATTAAGATACGCTACCGCCTGTATGGCTGTAATAAAGATAGTAAGGTAGCGGGTCCACTGGTTGATCTTGTTACGGCCGCTTTCGCCCTCTTTCTGCATTTTAGCAAAATACGGAACAGCTATACCCAACAACTGCATCACGATAGATGCAGAGATGTAAGGCATAACACCTAAAGCGAAAACAGATATACGCGAGAAAGAACCGCCCGCAAACATGTTTAGCAAACCAACCAGGCCTTCGGCTTCCTTAGTTCCGGTTTGCGCGTCTACCCCAGGCAGGCGCACATATGAACCTACGCGATATATCAAAAGAAATAAGAGTGTGTTAGTTATACGCACTCTTAGATCTTCAATTTTCCAGATATTGGATAATGTGGTGAAGAATTTCTTCATACAAATATTATAGCTTAACTATGGAACCACCAGCTGCTTCAATTGCTTTTTGCGCGGTAGCAGTAAATGCATGTGCTGTAATTTCTACTTTGGCTTTCAGTTCGCCACGGCCTAATATCTTAACCTTGTCGTTCTTTGATGCCAAACCATGATCTTTCAAAGTAGCCAGATCAATTGTTGAAATTGAAAATTTCTCGGCCAAGCCTTGTAAAACATCCAGGTTAACGCCAACGTACTCTACACGGTTAGGGTTTTTAAAGCCCACCTTTGGCACACGGCGTTGCAATGGCATTTGGCCACCTTCAAAGCCTATTTTAGTGCTTGTACCTGAGCGTGAACCGGCACCTTTATGACCACGTGTTGATGTACCACCACGGCCAGAACCTGTACCACGACCAATTCTTTTTCTATTTTTAGTAGAACCTTCTGCAGGTTTTAAATTATTTAAGTTCATGATGATATTAAATTTTTTCTACCGCTACCAGGTGGTTAACTTTTCTAACCATACCAATAATAGCCGCAGTAGCTTCAACTTCCACGCTGTGGTTTATTTTCTTCAAGCCCAGTGCTTCCACTGTTCTTTTTTGGCGCTCGGTCCTATCGATCACGCTTTTGATCTGGGTAATTTTGATCTTTGCCATGTTCTGATTATCCGTTAAATACTTTTCCTAAACTGATACCACGTTGCTGAGCTACAGTGTTAGCATCGCGCAGTTGCGATAATGCTGATACTGTTGCCTTAACCACGTTGTGTGGGTTTGATGAGCCTTTTGATTTTGCCAATACGTTATGTACACCGGCACTCTCTAATACTGCACGCATTGCACCACCTGCAATTACGCCGGTACCGTTAGCGGCTGGTTTTATAAATACAAAACCACCAGAGAATTTACCTATTTGCTCATGAGGTACAGTACCATTGATGATAGGAACCTTTACCAGGTTCTTTTTAGCGTCGTCTATACCTTTTGCAATAGCTTCTGTAACCTCTTTAGCTTTACCTAAACCGTAACCTACTACACCTTGCTCATCACCTACCACTACGATAGCTGAGAAGCTAAAAGTACGGCCACCTTTGGTTACTTTGGCAACACGCTGTATGCTAACCAAACGATCTTTTAATTCGATCTCGCTGGTTTTTACTCTTTTTATGTTAATTGTTGACATCTTCTTTTTTTATTGAGTGATTGAGTGAATTAGTGAATGTGTGATTTTAGTTTCCTTTATTCAAACACTCACTCATTCGCTAATTCATTAATTCACTAATTAGAAATTTAAACCACCTTCGCGTGCACCTTCGGCCAGTGATTTAACACGACCATGGTAAAGGTAACCGTTTCTGTCAAAAACAACGTCTTTAATACCAGCGGCAATAGCTTTTTGAGCTACCAGTTTGCCTACCGCTACTGACTGATCTGACTTGGTACCATCAGCAGCAAACTCTTTTGATAAAGATGATGCTGATACAAGGGTTTTACCGTTAACATCGTCAATGATCTGCGCATAAATACCTTTATTGCTTCTGTACACTGACAAACGTGGACGGGTTGAAGAACCTGACAGGCGCTTCCTGATACCCATTTTAATTCTGTCTCTTCTTGATAATTTCGCTTTAGCTGCCATGACGATTATTTTTTAGATGCTGATTTACCTGCTTTTCTTCTTAATACTTCGCCTGCAAACTTGATACCTTTACCTTTGTATGGTTCAGGAGCACGTAACGAGCGTATTTTTGCCGCTACCTGGCCTATCAGCTGCTTATCGTTTGATTCCAGAATGATGGTTGGGTTTTTACCCTTATCAGCAGTAGTTGTAACTTTAATTTCCTTTGGTAACTCAAACACATAATGGTGAGAGTAACCTAACACTAAGTCTAAAGTGTTACCGGTGTTAGTAGCGCGGTAACCCACACCCACTAATTCCTGAACAACTTTGTAACCTGTAGTTACGCCAACAACCATGTTGTTTAACAAAGCGCGGTATAAACCGTGTAATGCCTTGTGGCGTTTTTGGTCGGTTGGGCGTTGAACCAATAGTTCGGCACCTTCCTGTACCACTTTTATATCTGCATCAACCGCTTGTTGCAATTCACCATTAGGGCCTTTTACAGTTACCACGTTATCATTTGATACGGTAACAGTAACGCCTGCAGGTATTGCAATTGGTGATTTTCCTACTCTTGACATTGCTTAATTCCTCCTATTAATATACGTAGCATAAAACCTCACCACCAACATTTAACTGTTTAGCTTCTTTATCGGTCATTACACCTTTTGAAGTTGACAGGATGGCGATACCTAAACCATTTAATACACGTGGCATGGTGTCCATACCTGCGTATCTGCGTAAACCCGGGCGGCTTATGCGCTCAATTGAACGGATAGCTGGAATTTTAGTTATTGGGTGGTACTTTAAAGCAACTTTAATTGTGCCTTGCGGACCATTATCCTCAAACTTATAGTTTGCAATGTAACCTTTATCAAAAAGAACTTTAGTGATCTCTTTTTTAAGGTTCGATGCAGGAATTTCAACAACCCTGTGGTTGGCTTTAATAGCATTCCTTACTCGTGTAAGATAATCTGCGATTGGATCTGTATTCATTATTTATTGTTTGTGACGATGGTTTCCTTCCCGGCCTTCCGGGCGACCTTTCATCGGTTAATTCCTATTATGCTGTAAGTTGTATGTTATAAGTTGAAAGTACAACCTATAACATACAACTTACAACTGAAAATATTACCAAGAAGCCTTTTTAACTCCCGGGATCTTGCCTTCAAGGGCCATCTCGCGGAAAGTAACACGCGAAATGCCGAATTGACGCATATAACCACGTGGGCGGCCTGTTAATTTGCAACGGTTGTGCAGTTTTACAGCAGATGATGCTTTAGGCAATGCATCTAATGCAACCCAGTCACCAGCTTCTTTTAACGCTGCTCTTTTCTCAGCATATTTAGCTACTAATTTAGCACGTTTAAGTTCGCGTGCTTTTACGCCTTCTTTAGCCATTGTTATTTTGATTTTTGAATGGTAAACCAAATTGTTTCAGTAACTCTAATGCTTCAACATCATTAGTTGCCGAGGTTACAAAGGTAATATCCATACCTTGTATTTTGTTAATTTTATCAATGTTGATCTCAGGGAAGATAATTTGCTCAGTAATACCTAAAGTATAATTACCTCTTCCGTCAAAACCTTTATCATTGATACCTTTAAAATCACGGATACGTGGCAGAGCTACAGAGATCAAACGATCTAAAAACTCATACATTGTATTGTCGCGCAAAGTAACGCGTACGCCTACAGGCATATTTTTACGCAATTTAAAGTTAGAGATATCCTTTTTTGATTTTGAAGATACTGCTAACTGACCGGTGATGGTAGTTAGTTCAGTGATAGTGTTCTCAATCAGTTTTTTATCGGTAGTAGCACCACCAACACCCTGGTTGATAGCTATCTTCTCCAATTTAGGAACCTGCATTACACTTTTGTACTGAAATTTATCTTTCAGGGTAGTGCGTATCTCTTCCTTGTATTTTGATTTTAATCTTGGTGTGTAAGTTGACTCGGCCATTACTTAATTTCCTCCCCTGATTTTTTTGCTACTCTAACTAATTTACCGGCATCGTTTTTCTTACGGCCAACGCGGGTTGTTGCTCCTGTTTTAGGATCAACCAGCGCCAGGTTTGAAATATGTATAGCAGCTTCCTGCTTTACAATACCGCCATTAGGGTTAGCTGCATTTGGTTTAGTGTGTTTTGATACCATGTTGGCACCTTCAACAATAGCACGATTTTTATCAACTATTATTTCCACAATTTTGCCTTGTGATCCTTTTGAGTCACCGGCTATTACTTTCACTAAATCGCCTTTACGGATCTTTAGTTTAGTTGTTTTTGTTTTCTTTTCCATGTTACAATACCTCCGGTGCTAATGAAACGATTTTCATAAATTGTTTCTCACGCAATTCTCTTGCAACAGGGCCGAAGATACGTGTGCCTCTTGGCTCATCCTGGTTGTTCAATAAAACAGCCGCGTTATCGTCAAAACGGATATATGAACCGTCTTTTCTGCGAATCTCTTTTTTGGTTCTAACCACTACGGCTTTTGATACAGTACCTTTTTTTACGTTACCTGATGGCAGCGCGCTTTTAACGGTAACTACAATCTTGTCGCCAATTGAGGCATATCTTTTACCGGTACCGCCTAACACACGGATAACTAAAACTTCTTTAGCGCCGCTGTTGTCAGCTACATTTAATCTTGATTCCTGTTGTACCATCTTATTTAGCCCTCTCTAAAATTTGAACTAATCTCCAGTTTTTGTTTTTGCTCAGCGGACGAGTTTCCATAATCAATACGGTATCGCCAACACCACAAGTGTTAGCTTCGTCATGTGCCATAAACTTGGTAGTTTTCTTTACGAACTTACCATAAATAGGGTGCTTCACTTTCCGCTCAACAGCCACAACAATAGATTTCTCCATTTTATTGCTAACTACCAGGCCGGTACGTGTTTTTCTTAAATTTCTTTCCATTTTTCTCGACGCGTAAAAAATTAATTTTGTTCAGAAGCTGACGCCGCTTTACGCTTAGTTAATTCAGTATTTAAGCGAGCAATCTCCTTACGTACTTTTGTAATACGGCTTGGATTTTCTATGGCCGAAACCGCGTGTGCAAATTTCAACTTGGTAAGGTTTGCCCTTTCCTCGCCGATCTTTGCAACCAACTCTTCAGTTGCGAGCTCTAAAATTTCTGAGTTCTTCATTGTGTTTTTTAATTTCAGTTACAAGTTGCGAGTTGTATGTTGTAAGACTTATAATTACTTATAAACTACAACTTATAACTTACAACTCTCAATTTATGCTTCTACGTAGTCTTTTCTAACTACGAATCTTGTTTGTACCGGCAATTTCTGGGCTGCAAGGCGTAAAGCCTCTTTTGCAACTTCCAGTGGTACACCTTCTGCTTCAAAAATGATCCTACCGGGGCGAACTACCGCTACCCAATATTCCGGCGCACCTTTACCTTTACCCATACGTACCTCTGCTGGTTTTTTGGTTACAGGCTTGTCAGGGAAAATCCTGATCCAAACCTGGCCTTCACGTTTCATGTAACGTGTTACAGCAATACGGGCAGATTCTATCTGGCGGCTGGTTATCCAGGCTGCTTCCAGTGATTTAACACCGAAAGATCCGAATGAAAGTTCGGCGCCACGGGTGGCTAAACCTTTCATTCTGCCTTTTTGCATCTTTCTGAACTTCGTTCTTTTTGGCTGTAGCATTTCTTTTTTAGATTTGAGATGCAAGATTTAAGATATAAGATGTAAATCTTATCAAAAACCTTTATCCTAATTCAACTTTTCTATAAATCAGACTTTGAAAATAAGACCAAGAATCTTATATCTTGTGTCTAACATCTAATGTCTAAATAATTATCTCTTGCCTGGACCGCCGGGACGATTACCGCCACCACCACGATTTGGGCCACCCGGACGGTTATTACCACCACCACGGTTGTTTGGGTTGCTGCCCGGAGCACCGCCGCTTCTGCCGCGATCGCCACCACCTGCACCACCTCTGCGGTCACCACCGCCTCTTCTGTCACCTCTGTCGCCGCCGCGCTCATTGCTGAAACCTGCTGCGCCTTCAGGGCGTCCACCTTTACCGCTTGCGCTGCTTGTGCCACCAATGTTTGGAGACAGGTCGCGCTTGCCGTAAACCTCACCTTTGCAAATCCACACTTTAACACCTATTTTACCATAAGTAGTTAAAGCTTCGGCTAATGCGTAATCAATATCAGCGCGGAAAGTATGTAACGGAATCCTTCCCTCTTTATATTGCTCACTACGCGCCATTTCCGCACCGCCTAAACGGCCTGATGTCATGATCTTGATACCCTCTGCACCCATTCTCATGGTTGCAGCGATAGTAGTTTTCATTGCTCTACGGAAAGAGATACGCGCTTCCAGCTGTTTGGCCACGCCTTCTGCAACTAATTGTGCATCAAGCTCGGGGCGTTTTATCTCGAAGATGTTGATCTGAACTTCCTTTTTAGTCAGTTTCTTCAACTCTTCTTTTATCTTGTCAACTTCGGCACCACCTTTACCTATTACAATACCCGGACGGGCAGTGTGGATAGTTACAGTTATGCGTTTTAAAGTACGCTCAATAACAACTTTGGCTACACCGCCTTTGTTGATACGGGCTGATAAGTATTTGCGGATCTTTTCGTCCTCAACTAATTTATCGGAGTAGTTGTTGCCACCGAACCAGTTAGAATCCCAACCTCTGATGATTCCTAATCTGTTACCTATTGGATGTGCTTTTTGTCCCATTTCCTAATTAGTTGTTTTCATTTTTACTATCAACAATAAGCGTTACGTGGTTTGAACGCTTGCGTATACGGTATCCACGGCCTTGCGGTGCAGGGCGTAATCTTTTTGCCTGACGGCCGCCGCCTACTGATACTTCTTTTACAAATAAGCCACTGTCTTCAACACGTTTGCCTTCGTTTTTTGCTTCCCAGTTTTTAATAGCTGATAACAAAAGTTTCTCTACACGAATAGCAGCTTCTTTGTTAGTAAATTTTAATATATATAACGCTTTCTCAACGTTAACGCCACGAATCAGGTCAACTACCAAACGCATTTTGCGTGGTGAAGTTGGACAGTTCTGTAATTTTGCAACAGAAGCGCCACCTACTTCGGCTTTAGCAGCTTCCTTTTGTTGCCTGATCAATACAGACCTTTTAATTTTTGTTGTTGCTTCCATTGCCTGTTATTTTTTCTTTTCTGCGTGACCGCGGAATGTACGGGTTGGTGCAAACTCTCCCAGCTTGTGACCAACCATGTTTTCTGTTACATACACTGGTATAAATTTGTTACCGTTGTGTACTGCGAATGTATGACCAACGAAATCCGGAGAAATCATGGAACGACGAGACCATGTCTTTACTACTGATTTTTTATTTGATTCATTCAAGGTCAGAACTTTTCTGTCCAGGTTATGATCAATATACGGTCCTTTTTTAATTGAACGTGCCATTATTATTTCTTCCTTCTTTCAATGATATAACGATCAGACCCTTTTTTCTTGTCGCGGGTTTTATAGCCTTTAGCTAATAAACCTTTGCGTGAGCGTGGATGACCACCTGAGGCTCTACCCTCACCACCACCCATAGGGTGATCTACCGGGTTCATAGCTACACCACGAACTCTTGGGCGACGGCCTAACCAGCGTTTTCTGCCGGCCTTACCTAATACTTCGTTTTGCCTTTCGCCATTTGAAACTGTACCGATAGTAGCTAAACAAGTAGCTAAGATCATACGGGTCTCACCTGAAGGCAATTTGATAACAGCATATTTGCCATCACGTGCAGCAAGCTGCGCGTAAGTACCTGCTGAACGTGCTATTGTACCACCCTGACCAGGATTCAATTCAATATTGTGAATGATTGAACCCAATGGAATAGTTTTAAGTGGTAAAGTGTTACCAACTTCCGGTGCAACGTTCTCGCCAGATAAAACAGTTTGTCCAACTGTTAAACCTTCAGGAGCTATCATGTATCTTTTCTCACCATCAACAAAGTGTAGCAATGCTATACGTGCTGAACGGTTTGGATCATATTCAATTGTAGCAACAGTTGCGGGGATGTCAAACTTATTACGTTTAAAATCAATCAATCTGTATAACTGCTTGTGACCACCACCTAAGTAGCGCATGGTCATTTTACCGCTATGGTTACGACCACCTGACCTGGTGTTTACAGATACTACCAATGACTTTTCAGGTACATTTGTAGTAATGTCAGAGTTATCAGCACCTACTCTGAAGCGGGTACCCGGCGTAACCGGTTTAAATCTTTTTACTGCCATCTCCTTATTTATATATTGCTATAAAAATCTATTGTTTCACCGTCTTTCAACGTAACAACCGCTTTCTTAACTGTAGCAGCACGACCTGATACCGGTCCGGCTTTAGTGTTGCGGGTTTTAAGTTTTCCAACGTACCTCATGGTATTTACAGCTGTTATATTAACGCCATACATGGCTTCAATAGCTGATTTAATCTGAATCTTGTTAGCTTTTGGATGAACCAGGAAAGCGTAACGGTTAAGCTTATCAGTTAACTGAGTAACTTTTTCAGTAAGTAAGGGTTTTCTTAAAATTTCCATATTACTTAGCTAATGCTTCCTCCAAAACTTTAACAGTACCTGTGGTTAACAAAAGTTTGCCTGCGTTTAACACATCATAAGTGTTTAACTGGTCGGCTGTGATAACCTTTGTTTTTTTCAGGTTTCTGCTTGATAAATACACATTGTTATTTGCTGCAGGCAATACTAATAATGTTTTAACATCAGTAGCTTGCAGATCTGCAACCAGTTTGATGTAGCTTTTAGTTTTGATAGCATCAAAACTGAAATCTTCTAAAACTATAATGTTGCTGTCTTTTGCTTTGTATGATAAGGCAGAGTAACGAGCCAGCGTTTTAAGTTTTTTGTTCAACTTAAAGCTGTAATCGCGCGGCTGCGGACCGAACACACGGCCACCACCATTAAACAATGGTGATTTTACGCTACCGGCACGTGCACCGCCTGTACCTTTTTGTTTGTATAATTTGCGGGTTGAACCTGCAATCTCATTACGCTGTTTTGCTTTATGAGTACCTTGACGCTGGTTAGCTAAAAATTGCTTAACATCAAGATAAATAGCGTGATCATTGGGCTCTATACCGAAAATAGCTTCAGGAAGCTGCACCTTGGCACCTGTTTCTTTACCTGATACATTTAATACTTTAACTTCCATCTTATTTATCCACTATTACCATTGAACCTTTGGCTCCAGGGATAGAACCTTTAACTACTATAAGATTTTGATCAGCATAAACTTTCAAAACCTCTAAGTTTTGAACCTTTACACGCTCATTACCCATTTGGCCCGCCATACGCATTCCTTTGAATACGCGAGATGGCCATGATGAAGCACCCAATGAACCCGGAGCACGTAATCTGTTGTGCTGACCGTGAGTTTGCATACCCACACCGCCAAAACCATGACGTTTTACCACACCCTGAAAACCTTTACCTTTTGAGGTACCAACCACATCAACAAAGTCGCCTTCTGCAAAAATCTCGACAGTAACGGTGTCGCCTAAAGATTTTTGATCTTCAAAAGATTTGAATTCAACTAATTTACGTTTTGGGGTTGTTCCGGCTTTTTGGAAGTGTCCTTTTAACGGACCTGAGGTGTTTTTCTCTTTTTTCTCGCCGTAAGCTAACTGTACGGAAGAATACCCGTCTGTATCAACAGACTTGATTTGTGTTACCACGCAAGGGCCAGCTTCGATAACGGTACAAGGGATGTTTTTCCCTGTGCCATCGAATATGCTGGTCATACCTACCTTTTTACCAATTATTCCTGACATTTTAATATTTTTTGTTGCCCATCGAAGCAGTAGGGCTTCGTTCAAGGCATGTTATCCCCGTTAAGGGACGGCAAAGATAGATATTTTGTATTAAATGTCAAATACTTAGTGAGTTATTTTTTTATAAATTATTTAGGGGAAAATATAGGGTCTGGGCACGGTTAAAGTGGGTAACCTGAAAAGACTAATAATTAATCTTTGCGTGCATGCTCAATACCAGATCTCGCACGGTCTTGTAACTGCCAATAGTGATTTTGGCCGGTTTAATACGATTTCCCATTACGAATAAGATTACGCTGATAAACATTATAACCAATAAACCCCAGTGAAAATGCCGGATAAGGGAAACAGCAACCGTAGAAAATGCAAAAAGACCAAACATGGCCCAAGCCACTTGCATTACTTTGTTTTCCTGATAATTGAATTTTGTTAATGAACCAGGAGCCAGCTTATTTACTTCCTCTAACCAAATATAACTTTTCTTCCTTTCAAACAACGGCGCTATTTCAGAACCGGGGCTGATGTTTTGTGTGTCGACACCCCTTTTGGCCAAATTGTTCATCAAAGTTTTAAAAATAGCCGCAGTTTCACATGATTTGCTCATTATTACAACAGGCGTTATTCGTTGTCGCTGTGCATAGGCTGATATATATCTGCAAAAATCTTCTAAAGTGCTGCTCTTATTTTTGAGTATACTTTCTAAATCAAAAACCGGGGTATTCAAATTAAAAAGTTTGTGATAATATTCCGCCAGCTTTTTATGACTGATCAAATCGCAAATAGAAATCCAATCAGCAATGGATGTCGCAAAGGTCAATTGTGCTCCTGCATCAACCTCCGGGTCAAACACTGACTGAAAATTGTAAAAGTCCCTTAATATCTGAAGTATCTCTTCAGGAGAATAATTCACATGGCTCATACAATATAAAATAGCAACTCAAATTTATAAAAACATTAAGAGAAATATGTCCCGGAAATAACACATACAGAGTGTGTCCATACATTCCACTCATTGACAAAGTATACTTTTTATTTTTACCTTTATAGCACTGATGATTTTCTCGCACGATCCTAACGCCGAAGACGCCTATAAAAGACCGTCATTCCCTGTTTCCGACAAGATCAGACGCTTTGTTTGGATGATGACCTGGTTCTTATTATGCCGGTTTACGCCTGCGCCCATGCATAGGTGGCGATCAATGATACTACGTTTATTCGGGGCTAAAATCGGGGAGGGAAATTACATCTATCCCAACTGCAATATATGGGCACCCTGGCTATTAGAAACCGAAGAAGTGGTTACCATTGGCGGCGGGGTTGAAATTTACAATCCCGGTGGCGTAAAACTCGGTCACCATACCATCCTTTCGCAAGACGCTTTTTTATGCGGCGCTACACATAATTACCAGACTATTGATTTTACTTATATAAAAAAGCAAATAGTGATGGAACCCTATGTGTGGATATGCGCCCGGGCGGTGGTTTTACCCGGCGTACATTGCTATGAGGGCAGTGTGCTTGGCGCTGCTTCTGTAACAGGGAAAGACATGGCGGCCTGGACGGTATATGCAGGTAATCCGGCCGTGGAGGTTAAAAAGCGCAATATTGTAACATCAGCCTAATAAGCGGCAAGAATGACGGAAGGGAACACATCCATTAAATATGACCTCTGTATAATTGGAAGCGGCCCGGCCGGAATAATTACAGCGCTTGAATACTGCAGGTCAAATCCTGATAAACGAGTTTTACTGCTTGAGTACGGTTTTAAAAACCTGGGGCCCGAAAATGATCTTGATGATTCCATAACAATTAAGAATCCCGTCAACCACCATTATCCGTATGAATGTACCAACAAAGGCCTTGGCGGTACATCTGCAAGTTGGGGCGGGCGCTGCGTAAACTACGACGAGGTTGACTTTGTTAAACGTGATGCCATTGGCGAAAACTGCACCTGGGATAAAGCTTTATTTGATGATATAGATCAATATACCGACAAGGCCGCAGCTTACTTTGAATGTGGCAGAGCTCTGTTCGATCTCAATAAAATACAGGCAAAATCAGCCACCAGGATAGCCGAAGGATTTATTCAGGGCGATATTACAGATAGTATTGTTGAAAGATGGAGCATGCCCACCCGCTTTGGCAGCCGGTATGCCGATGAGCTAAATGCCCTAACTAACTTAACTTATTTTGAAGGCAAAGAAGCCCGCTCATTTTCTGAGCCTGATGAACATGGCAAGGTATCTACCTTATATATAAACGACTTAAAAACAAAAGCCACTGAAACAATACAGGCTAATATTTTTGTATTGGCTGCCGGTGCGATGGAAACCACCCGCCTATTGCTGCGTAATTTGCAGTTGTTTAACGCGCTGCCTGAGCCGCCAAAGGCACTGGGCAAATACTATCAAAACCACTTATCGGGCAAAATAGCATCGATAAAATTTTATGGGGATCCTAAAAAAACTGATTACGGGTTTCAAATGGATGACGGTGGTGTTTATGTAAGGCGGCGTTTCCAGTTTTCTGCCGACTTTTTGGTAAAAAACAACCTGCTAAATACCGCTATGTGGTTGGATAATCCTTTGTATTATAACCCACAACATGGCAGCGGCCCAATGTCATTTATGTACCTGGCCATGATAACGCCCGTTTTGGGTAAAAAGCTGGCGCCGCCGGCAGTGGCGCTGTCTGTAACAGGCGGTAAGGTGTTCGGGATATCAAAACACTTGTTGAATATAGTAAAGGGCCTACCCGGTTCCCTGCTTAAACCAGCATCTATATTTTACCGCCGCTACTGTTTAAAACGCAAGTTACCGGGTGTTTTTCTATATAACCCCGAAAACCGTTACGCCCTGCATTTTCATGCAGAGCAAATTCCTTATGAAGGTAATCGCATGGAGCTTGGGCCAGACGGTGAACGACTGATTGTTCATTATGATTTAACAGATGTAGATATATCGTCTGTTATTACATTGCACCAGGAGTTGGATGAATGGCTAAGAAAGTGCAACTGCGGCGAGTTAGAATATTGGTATCCTGAAGAAGAACGGGCAAAAATGATCAGGCAGATCTCTAAAGATGGCGTGCATCAATTAGGAACAACGCGTATTGCAGACTCGGCAGATAAAGGCGTGGTGGATCGTGATGTAAAACTATTCGGAACAAATAACATTTACGTTTGCAGCAGTTCTGTCTTTCCTACTTCCGGTCAGGCTAATCCAACGTTCTTTTTGGGCGCCTTTGCCGTTAGGCTCGCCAGCCATTTAAGCAAAATAACATGAGAAAGGTTGAGTTAGCAAAAGACATCTATTCATCAATATTGGGATTTGGCTGCGCACCAATCATGGGTTCGGTTGATGCATCTACCGGAAAACGCGCGCTTTATTGTGCTTTAGATGCTGGCGTTAATCATTTAGACCTGGCCCGCTCCTACGGATATGGTGAGGCGGAGAAATTTGCGGGCAAACTTATTAAGGGGATGCGTCATGATCTGGTTTTAGCCAGCAAATTTGGTATAGTAGCAAACTGGAAAGCTAATTTAATAGCACCGGTAAAGCCGCTTGTACGTTACGCTCTTGGGAAGGTTAAAAAAAGCAATCCGGTGCCCAGTAAACCAACGGGACAAGAAACTGGCGTAACCATTGCTAACAGGTTTTTAGAACGCGTGCCTATAACCGCAGATGAAATGAGGAAAAGTCTCGATAAGACCTTAAAAGCTTTAGGGACTGATTATCTTGATTGCCTTTTTATACACGAACCCCTTGAGATTTTGCTTAATGTTAATGAATTGATTGCTGAAGCTGATCTATTAAAGCAACAAGGAAAGATACGCGCGCTGGGTTTAGCCTGCATGAGGACCCAAATGCCATTGCATACCGGATATTTAAATAAGTTTGATCTGCTTCAATTTGATAACTCGCCGGGCGCGCCGGGTTACGGCAAGGCAGCTGCAGAAAGAGGAAGTAGCTCAAATGTTATATTTTCGCCAATGCGAGGTGGTTCTGAACAAATAACACCTGCTGACAAGCTTAAGCAACTTTATACTGATTTTTCGAATAGCGTTGTTGTTTGTTCTATGTTTAATACCGATCATATTGCGGCGAATGCCGCGGTGGCTGAATTATCCTGATTATAATTTATATGAATTTTTACACACGTAAATGGGTAAAACCCGAAGACCTTAATGCTCATAACACGCTTTTTGGTGGCCGCTTAATGGCCTGGATAGACGAGGAAGCAGCTATTTACACCACTATTCAATTGGGCACAAATGGCGTTGTTACCAAATACATTTCTGAGATAAATTTTGTGAGCTCGGCGAAACAGGGTGACATTGTTGAGTTAGGTATAAAAGCTATCCGCTTTGGCCGTACATCATTAACACTTACCTGCGAGGTGCGTAACAAGATCTCGCAGAAAACCATACTTACCATTGATAAGATAGTTTTTGTAGCTGTTGATGCAGACGGCAAGCCGGTTCCGCACGGGCGTACTGAGATTATTTATACGGATGAGAGATTGAGGGAATAACTACTCCATCATCAGCCTGCGTATCAACTCAGCGCTTTGCTTTTTGCCTTCCTCCAGACGGTCGTTAAAGAATGTCTGAACCTGGTTAAAGTGCTTTTTGTAGCCTTCCATATCGCCATAGCCTATAATAGACGACCACTCGCGCACGGCCGAATGAAACTCCAGATCGTCGCCACGGATAGTTTTATCGTACAGCGCCGCTTGGATAGATTCTTCTAACAGCTCATCATTTTTAAACAGATATTCAGCAATACCCAACCGTAAACGGAACGGAGGGGTCTGCCCAATAAGGTTATCATAAGGATTAACACCCAAATGATACCAGGCATCAACCATACTTAAAATACTTAAATGCGAGTTAGGTTTTTGCTTCTCATGGTTTTGAGAAAGCGAAAATTCCTTCATCACCTTATCGCTCAGCATAATGGGTTTGCGGCTTTCATGAAAAACAAAATCGCGCGCGCGGTATAAGCGTTTGCGGAAGGTTTCTTCCTCTTCCTGTATCATCAGCTTAAACAATTCTGATTCAGAAACCGCGTACTGCCTTACCTGCTGCCGGGCGTAGGGGTTCATTATGGCTAACCCGGCATAAACGTGTGCTTTGTAGCTAAAAATGCGAAGGGTGGTTAATATCTTAACATTATCGATACCCCCTATGTACGATGCATTTTCCCATGGGAAAAACCCTGCCGACATCCACGCCGTACCCATACTCTCAAAACCAACATGCGTAACGGCTTGTGTGTCGGCTACTATTTTGTCGTGTTCGTGGTAATCAACCAGTTCCACTATTTTTGAGCCTATAGCGTTGAAGAGGTCCAACATTTGCTGCCGGGCAGTTTCATTGGCTCTGTGCGGTATTAATATAAGCGTTTGGCCTTTCGGTTCAAACGCGGGGCCATGCATACCATGAAAGGTAACTATCTGGGTATCGTGCGGCAGGTGTTTTTCAAATGCCGCAATTTCTGGTGTTTTTACTGATGTTTGGCCGGCAACAATAGCGCCCGGTTTAGTGTAGATAGCAAACTCTGCCACTACCCCTTCCAGCTTCTCTGCTTCTACCGAATAGATGATCAGGTCGCTGGTTTCTACAACCTCGCGCCCTGTATTAAGTACCGCTATGTGGTGTGGTGCAAGTTCCTGCTCCAGTGCAAAACGATTAGCAGGCAGGTCGCAGCCGCAAACGGTATAACCAGCCTTTGCAAAAGCTTTGGCGTATAACCGCCCCATATCACCTAAACCAATTATACCGATATTCATCCCGCTAATATAGTTATGGGAGGTAACAATTCTGGCCCAATATTAGCTTACACAACAAAAAAACCATAATAAAAGCTATTTTTGAGTGTTTTTTAGGAGCTGTATATTACTTTTTGTTATCATGAGAAACTCTGTCGGATTGAGAATTAATATTGTTATTGCGGTTATTTGCATGAGCGTCATATTCGCAAATGCACAGGACACTACCAGGAAGGCTGCTGCAAAACCGGTAGTAACCAAACCGGCATCCAAGGCGGCTCCTGTTGCAGTGAAAAGCGGCATACCTATTAATCCTAAAACCGGGCGGCCTTACAGTAAGTGGGGATATGGCGCTAACGCGAAAGCTTATCAGGCTCAAAAGAAAGCGGACACCCTTAAAAAGGTTGTTACCCCTCAGCCTGTTACACCGGCACCTGTTGCAACTGCACCCGCCACACCCGTTGTGGTTGACAAGAGCCTGAATGGCCAGTACCAATACCTGCTAACCAAAGTTTACAACTATCAGCAACCTTTTGTGGCTGCATTCTGGAAGAACATACGCGACTCGCTTAACAACAACCGCAGGCAACTTAAAGAGGTTAACGATAAACTGGCGGCAAGCAATCAATCTATCAACCAATTGCAAACGAGTGTAACGGCGCATGAAACCGAGCTCTCTGAAGCCGATTCTGTTGATTTTATTGGCATATCCTTTTCTAAAAACGGTTACAGCACCATGATGTGGGGCTTGGTGTTAGTATTAGGGGCTGTGGCCGCTACCGTAATATTCCGGTCAGGCAGTGCACGATCTGAGGCTGCCTACCGTACCAAGCTGTATAGTGAATTGGAAGAGGAGTACAAAACCTACAAAGCCAAAGCCAACGAAAAGGAAAAGAAACTGGCCCGCGAACTACAAACCGAGCGCAACAAGGTGGATGAACTGACAGGCAAATAGCCCCCCCGGCCCCCTAAAGGGGAGGATTAACATATGTCGACATTTGTAAGTTTAGATAAGAGTTCCCCCTTTAGGGGGTTAGGGGGTAAGGCTTTCCTATTTGGCTGGAACCCCGTTAAGTTTGCGTGGGCCGATCTGGATGATGACATAGCCCTTCTCCAATCAGGCGGGGTACTGGAAGACAATTGGAGCGCTGCCAGCCATAAAAGCATACAGCCGGGCGACAGGGCCTTTGTAATGCGGGTGGGCGTTGAGCCTAAGGGGATCTTCGCGTCGGGTGTTATATCATCTGACCCTTATGTTGCTTACCGTAACGGGCGGCATTATTACCGTGTCAACATTCAGTTTGATACCTTGCTGAATCCTGATAAGGAAACTATACTTACCCTGGATATTTTAAAGACCGGCAACCTGGCCAAACAAACCTGGACACCGCAGGCGTCAGGTATATCAATTAAGCCTGAGCTGGTTGACGAACTTGAAGGCGTTTGGCAGGATTTTTTAGAGAATAGAGAGGTGTAGTTGTCCCGCGTGTGTTTGAGACAAAATGGGACAAGTCGGGACAGATTTTTGCGTAATTAATTGATATTTAGCGATCTAATATTTTTACCTGGGACAAAGTGAGACTACTTATTCGTCAGGAAATTTAGCTGTAAATGTTATCTAAAATACTGATAATCAGACATACTGAAAATTCAGACTTTTTTGTCCCACGCGCGGGACAAAAAGACAAACCATAAACAGAAAACCAATGCCTGTTACCGACATTATTGTATATGCAACCCTGTTGTTGGCCGGGGTGTGGAGCTATACCTCGGGTAAGCTTACCATTGCAGGCAGCACAACAGGCGCTATTACCGGTTTTATCATATTTAAAGGCGCGGGCCTGGCCTGTTTTATCATGCTGACTTTCTTTTTTTTGATTGGCTCGGCAGCTACAAAATGGCAGCGCCATAAGAAAGCCGTGATGAATGCTTCGGACCATAATGAGGGCCGCCGTACCGCCTGGCAGGTAGTTGCCAATAGCGGTGTTGCAGGTATACTGGCGCTATTGGCCTTTTGGCGGAATGAATATTTGCCGATAGTTCAGTTAATGATAGCGGGAAGTTTTGCAGCCGCAATGGCCGATACCTTATCATCTGAATTGGGAACTGTTTACGGCAGGCACTTTTATAACATCATTAGCTTAAAAAAAGATAAACGCGGCCTGGATGGGGTGGTGAGTTTGGAAGGCACGGTATTTGGTATAGCGGGCGCTTTTGCTATTGCTACCATTTATGCCTTGTTTTTTGGTTGGAACATATTGGCATTGTGGATAGTGATTGCCGGGTTCGCAGGTAATGTTTTTGATTCTGTTTTAGGCGCTACACTGGAGCTTAAGGGTTGGATGGGAAATAACCTGGTTAACTTTTTGAATACGGCTGTGGGCGCGGGGGTATGCCTAATGCTCACTTAGCCTTAGCGGCCACGGATTTTATAACTCAGCGTGATAACGCGGTTTGCATTTGTAAATCAATAAGTTAAATTTGTTTAACCATTTATTAAAACCAATCACTTATGAGCATACGCCAGCGGGTGGCCGCCCAAAAATATATTTATGCCGGTTCGGTATTATTAGGTTTAGCATTTATAGGCACCGGGCTTCAACATTTTATATACCTGCAGTTTGTAGCCACTTTAGTGCCTGCTTATATGCCCGTTAAAATACTTTGGGCCGGGCTTACAGGCGCTGCCATGATATTAGCTGGTGTAAGTTTTCTAATTAGGCGAAGAACGACCTTAGCGGCAATGCTTTTAAGCCTGATGATGCTGGGCTTTATACTGCTGATACACATACCCAAACTAATAAGCGCCCCGCACGAGATAAACAACTGGATACGTGCTATGCAGGATCTGGCCATTTTAGGTACGGCCCTGATGCTTACTTCTACAAAAACATTTAATAAGGCAGGCATCGCTTTATACGCGCTTCCTTTAATATTATTGGGCGTGGCCCATTTTATGCACCCGGCTTTAATTACACCTAAAGTACCAGCCTATTTGCCGGCTGCTTCAATAATAGACTACTTTGTTGGCGCTGCAATGACTGGCCTTGGCGTATGCATTGTTGCCCGGCGTTACGCGCTGGTATGTGCTTTGGCTATGGGGGCCTTGCTGCTGGTATTTGCCCTGTTGTATAGTGTACCCACTTTGGCGGCCAATATTAAGGATGGCGGTGAATGGACGACTTTGTTGTTAGCGCTGGCTGTGGCGGGTGGCGGGTTTGTGGCAGCAGGAAAGGTTGGAAAATAGTGACAGGAAGTTCTTACTTTAAAGTCAGTTATTAATTGCAGATGGCCTGGGGTATGAGGTGCTGAAACAAGTTCAGCATGACGGTGTGGTTAATAAAAAGACCACGGTATAACAAGAATGATTTGACGCTTATAATATGGGATCTTGTCTGTTATCCCAAAAGAATAATATTTCGATAGTTGTATCTTTTACCTGATAAAAAACAGAACAGTTTCTGTGAACAAATCCCTTCCTAACATTTCCTTCGTTGTCGATAGCTTTAAAAATAAATGGGAATCTGCTGATTGTATCCATTACTTCGTAAACACGCCTTCGTTAACATTTCGTTCATGTTCTCCCCATCTATCTAAAATTTGATTACCTATAGCTTCAAATGTATAATCTGCTTTATTAGTAAAAACTACGGTGAATAACATTACTCAGCAGGATACTTTTTTTTAAACTCTTCATAAGTAATAAATCTTCCTGCTTTTATATCTTCCTGCCCTTGCGCAATTCCATCTAAAACGTGGGCAGGCAGGTAATTGTCGCTTTCATCTCTAATAAAAGCGATATGCTCGCTTTCTAAAAAATCAGCTATAAGCTTTTCCTGTTCAGCTGTTGGGGTTACTATGTAAGTGCTCATAATCAAATATAAGAATTTGACAAACAAAAAAGCCACTCCGTTTCGGAAATGGCTTTCTATATTTTTCGGATCTTCCGGTCCTATCACACTTTGATCTCAACTTCAACACCGCTTGGCAATTCAAGCTTCATTAAAGCGTCAACAGTTTTTGAGTTTGAGCTGTAGATATCCAATAGTCTTTTGTAAGAACATAATTGGAATTGCTCGCGCGCTTTTTTGTTAACATGCGGTGAACGCAATACTGTAAAGATTTTCTTTTCAGTTGGTAACGGAAGCGGTCCGCTAACTACAGCACCCGTAGGTTTTACTGTTTTTACGATCTTCTCTGCTGATTTGTCAACCAGGTTGTAATCGTAAGATTTCAATTTGATTCTGATTCTTTGGCTCATGTTTACTTTTGTTTAAAACTACCCTAAGAGCTATTTATTAGGTGTAATTATTGATTTATTGAATTAATGAATTATTGAATTAGCTAAGAGCATTCACTCCATCCCTAACTCAATAATTCAAAATTGATACTAGTCTACAGATACTTGCTTTTTACCTTTGTTTTTAGCAACTACCTCGTCTTGTACGTTACGCGGAGCCGGCTCGTAGTGATCAAACTCCATGGTTGAAGTTGCACGACCTGAAGTAATAGTACGCAATTGTGTTACGTAACCAAACATTTCAGAAAGTGGCACCTGGGCTTTGATAACCTGAGAACCTGCACGTGTATCCATACCTTGCAGCTGACCACGACGACGGTTCATGTCACCAATAACGTCACCCATGTTCTCTTCAGGAGTAAGGATCTCAATTTTCATGATCGGCTCTAACAATACCGGCTTACATTTTGGCAATGCCTCGCGGTATGCAGAACGACCAGCTATCTCGAAAGATAACGCGTCCGAATCGACAGCGTGGAATGAACCATCTATTAAACGTACTTTTAAGCTGGTAAGCGGGTAACCTGCCAATACACCATTATCCATAGCAGACTTGAAGCCTTTCTCTACAGATGGGATGAACTCGCGAGGGATAGAACCACCAACAATCTCGTTAACAAACTCCAATCCTTCTTTACCTTCTTCTCCCGGAGAAATAACCACCTGGATATCGGCAAATTTACCACGACCACCGGTTTGTTTCTTGTAAGTTTCGCGGTGTTGGGTTGTTCCGGTAATAGCCTCTTTGTAAGCTACCTGCGGAGCACCCTGGTTAACCTCAACTTTGAATTCGCGTTTTAAACGGTCCATCAAAATGTCTAAGTGTAACTCACCCATACCAGAAATTACAGTTTGGCCTGTATCCTGATCTGTTTGTACGCGGAAGGTTGGATCCTCTTCGGCTAATTTACCTAAAGCTATACCTAATTTATCAACGTCGGCCTGAGTTTTAGGCTCAATTGCCAAACCAATAACCGGATCAGGGAATACCATTGATTCCAGAACCAACTGGTGTTTCTCGTCGCAAAGCGTATCACCTGTTTTAATATCCTTAAAGCCCACTACCGCAGCAATATCACCTGCACCTACGTTAGGGATAGGGTTTTGCTTGTTAGCGTGCATCTGGAAGATACGGCTGATACGCTCTTTGTTCTCTGAACGCATGTTGTAGATGTATGAACCCGCATCAAGATTACCCGAGTAAACACGGATAAAGCATAAACGGCCTACAAACGGGTCGGTAGCTATCTTAAATGCTAAAGCTGCAAATGGCTCTTTAACATCCGGTTTAACAATGATCTCTGCGCCGGTATCAGGGTTAGTACCAACAACACCTTTTGAATCCAAAGGTGAAGGCATAAGCTCCATCACATAATCCAGCATGGTTTGCACACCTTTGTTTTTGAAAGATGAACCGCAGGTCATCGGAACAATTTTACCGGCTAATGTAGCCTGACGTAAAGCGTCTAATACCTCGCGCTCAGTGATAGTGGTTGGATCGTCAAAGAATTTCTCCATTAAAGAATCATCAAAATCAGCTACAGCTTCTAACAATTTCTCTCTCCACTCGGTAGCTTCTTCCATCATATCATCAGGAATTGGCACTTCAGTAAAGGTCATTCCTTTATCGTGCTCGTTCCAAACAATACCTCTCCAGTTGATCAGGTCAACCACACCTTTAAATTGGTCTTCAGCACCGATAGGTAATTGCAATGGGATAGCAGTACTGCCCAACATCTCTTTAACCTGTTTTACCACGTTAAGGAAATCGGCGCCACTACGGTCCATTTTGTTAACAAAACCAATACGTGGTACGTTGTAGTTGTTAGCCAAACGCCAGTTAGTTTCTGACTGAGGCTCAACACCGTCAACCGCGCTGAATAAGAACACTAAACCATCAAGCACACGTAATGAACGGTTTACCTCTACGGTAAAATCCACGTGGCCCGGGGTATCAATAATGTTCATGTGGTAGTTATCACCACGGTATTTCCAGTTAACGGTAGTAGCAGCTGATGTAATGGTAATACCACGCTCCTGCTCCTGCGCCATCCAGTCCATAGTAGCAGCACCTTCGTGCACCTCGCCTATTTTGTGGCTAACACCGGCATAGTATAAAATACGCTCGGTAGTGGTGGTTTTACCCGCATCAATGTGAGCGGCAATACCAATATTTCTTGTATATTTTAGATCTCTTGACATGTTTTTTTTATTGAGTGAATGGGCAAATGAGCGAATTATTGATTAGCATAACATTACCAAATCAACAATTCACTCATTCACTCAATCACTAATTCACTCATTAGAAACGGAAGTGTGAGAACGCTTTGTTAGCCTCAGCCATTTTGTGCGTATCTTCTTTCTTCTTCACTGCTGCACCTTCACCTTTAGCTGCTGATATGATCTCGCCTGCCAATTTCTCCATCATGGTTTTTTCGCCACGACGACGTGCATAGCTAATTAACCATTTCATACCCAAAGCAACTTTACGCTCCGGACGAACCTCGGTAGGTACCTGGAAGTTAGCACCACCAACGCGGCGGCTTTTTACTTCAACTGCAGGCATAACATTGTTTAAAGCTTTTTTCCAGGTTTCTAAACCGTTCTCGCTTGTTTTCTTTTCAACAATCTCTACTGCATTATAAAATATAGAATACGCGGTAGATTTTTTACCATCGTACATCATGTTATTTACAAACCTGGTTACCAAAATATCATTGAATTTTGGATCAGGAAGAAGGATTCTCTTTTTTGGTTTTGACTTTCTCATTTGTACTATCCTCCTTTAATTATTTCTTTTTGCCTTTTGTTGGAGCCGCGGCTACTTGTCCTGGTTTAGGGCGTTTAGTACCGTATTTAGAACGGCGCTGGTTACGACCTGCAACACCAGAAGTATCTAACGCACCACGAATGATGTGGTAACGTACACCCGGTAAATCTTTAACCCTGCCACCGCGAATTAACACGATAGAGTGCTCTTGCAAGTTGTGGCCTTCTCCAGGGATGTAGGCGTTAACTTCTTTACCATTGGTTAAACGTACACGCGCAACTTTACGCATTGCTGAGTTTGGTTTTTTAGGGGTAGTGGTATACACACGTGTGCACACGCCTCTTCGCTGTGGACAGCTGTCCAACGCTGGCGACTTACTCTTGTCAACCAGAGCTACTCTACCTTTTCTAACTAATTGTTGAATAGTAGGCATTCTTTCCTTTTTGTCTATTTGTTTTTATCCCGGTTTTCGGGACTGCAAAAGTACGGAGTTATTTTTTGATATTCAAGTGGTTGGATGAAAAAGTTTTTTGTTTTGGGGTGAGTGGTTGCATTAAGTTCATTGGGTGGGTGGTACGCCAGTCTAAAGGTCACCTTTTTATAATGGCCGTATTAATGTATATGCAGTCTGGATTAATAAGAGTCGTCGCTTTTTATAAAAGTTATAAGGCAACTATTATAGCCTATTCCTTTTATCTGGCTATTTGGTGGATCACAGTAAGTACGCAATCACAATACCACACCGAAATTGACCACATGGACGCTGGAGAAAAAGTAGCCAGAGGTGAGGGTGTAATGTATGGATATTTGCTAATATTTCTTTTAAGTATAGGTGGCACAATAGTAATGTTACTAAACGCACTTATTGACCGGAAAAAGCGTTTTTTTTATTTGATTATGAGCGCGCTAATTGCCCTTCCTTTAATAATGTATCTTTCTATAAACTGAATATAAATAACATGGGCGTTGCCTGCGGCCGGGCTTTCCGCTCATACGCCTGCAGGCCTTAGGCGCAAGGCCGGTATCCGCTGCAATCCCTAACGCGGATACTACTTATCGTATGGTGGCTTTTCAATAACAGTGTTGAACAACTAACTGATTTAATTTCATCGCCTAAAACCCCGAAGCTACAATCCTTTGATAGGTGGGCGATCCTACCGGGTAATACTCTTTAGCTAAACGCATCCATTTGGTGTACTCTTCTTTATTGTTCAGGTCTTTGTATGCAATTGCGGTGTTCACTGCCATTTCGCCGCGCTGATCAGACTTTACATTATCAGGAAAAAGCAACAATCCTTTTTTAAATACCTCAATGGCTTTATCAAACTTTTTTGTACCACTATAGGCATAACCCAACTCCTTGTAAAGGTTAAAGTCTTTAGGCTTATTTTGGATATCAGCCTCCAGCATTTTAATTGCATCCTCAAAACGACCCAGGGCATTGTACGCAAATACCATCTCAAATCTAACCTTATCATCTGCGGGGTTTACCCGGTTAGCTTTTTCCAGATACTTAAGCGCGATGGTTGGGTTGCCGGCCGCGTTGTAGTTCCATCCCATGCGGTAATTATAATACACACTATCTTTAACCCCGGTGTAGTACACTTTTATCCAGTAGGGTTCAGCCGGTAAGTTAAGCTCTTTTATACGTGCATCCGGCAAAATTGCTACGTTTTTAGTACCCTGCGCTAAGCGATATTTGATATTTCCGTTCTTTGAGATCGTGCTATCGGCAACAAACTTTCCATCAGGCAGTACAGAAAAAAAACCTTTCAAATCAAATGTAAACCCGGCAGTCAGATCTATATAAACAAATCCATAAGGATATCCACGGGCCGCATCGCGTTCAAAAACAACCCATTTCTTTTCGCAGGCGGTAAAATTTTTATCAAATTTAAGGTCGGGTGGGTTTTGCGATACCGCTTTAAATGCGCACAAAAGCATTACAAAAGACAGGACAAGGTTCTTCATTCAGGGTTATTTTTACTAAAGTTAGGTTTATTTTATAAAACAAAAAAGCTCCCGGCTTAAAAAGCGGGGAGCCTGGTTGGAGCCTTCTATCTTGGCGGGCCCGGTGCACCTGCTGGCCGTGGCGGCGCCTGCCCCGGTTTTGGTAAAGAACCGCAACCCGCGCCAATAGCAGCGAAAATTGCGCCTAAGAGTAGCATGCTTATTAATTTCTTTTTCATAGCTGTGATGTTTTTATGATAGACACCCACAGGATGCCATTTGTTTTAAAAGCTTTTAAACTTAACCTTGCGGTGCTCCGGGTGGCGCGGGTGGCGGTGAAACACGGCGCGATGAACCGCATCCGGCAATAAGCGCGGTGCAAAACACACCAAGGAACAGCAAAGTAACAATTCGTTTTTTCATAGCGGGCAGTTTAGTATATAATAGCTACCGGGTTATTTTGTTTCAGAAAACTAAAAGGAGGTTCATTACCGCGCAAGCGATCCGAATTTTTTACGAAGCCTGACAAACGGGCGCTCTACTAAATAATAAGATGCCAGCGACAACAGAAGCGTTAAGCCCAGCATTAAACAAAGCCACGTTGGGGTGGCAAATGCAAAATAATGATTGGCCACGGTAACCGCCAGCCAATGAAAAAGGTACAGCGAATAACTTAACTTACCGATAAAAACCAGCACAATATTTTCAAATATCCTTCTGATGATGGAAGTATGGGCCAGGTAGCCAATACCAGGTACGATAAACATAAAAGCAATGGATTGCCTGGTGAATCTGAACGACTCGGCAAAAATGTGACTACCAAACACAGCAGAACTTAATATAATAACTATGCCTATGAGCAAAGCCCAGGGCGACTTTATAATATTAATATACCACTTGGCCTGCTTTTGATAAATAAGCAATGCCGAAATGCAGCCCCACATAATAGCGTCAACCCTGGCTTCGGTTACCACGTAAATGCGCATTGTTGCAGCGTAATTGTTGCCGGCATTATAAAGTACATAATGTCTATATAAAAAAGCGGCCAGGCATACCACAAGCGACAAATAAAGCAATTTGCTGCCTTTACTATGCAGCAGGTAAAACAATACAGGAAAAACCAGGTAAAAATGCTCTTCTATAGCCAATGACCATACTATGTTAAAAATATCATCAAACCCGTTAGTGGCCGGCGGTTTAAGGTAGATGTAGTAGTAATTAGCAAAATAAAACAGCGAAGAAAGAATGGCTAATGGCTGTACGCGCGAATGAAATATCAGTAACAGCGCTACCGCCAGCACTGTCATTAATAATAAAGCAGGGTAAAGCCTTATTATACGCCGCAGGTAAAAATTCTTGAGGTTGATGGTGTTGTTGGTATTATACTCACCTATCAGCAAGCGGGTGATCAGTAAGCCGCTGATAAAGAAAAACAGACTAACACCGAAACCACCCGGTATTATTTGCCCAAAGCCAATATGAGCCAGTATCACTAAAATTATAGCAACTCCGCGTAGGCCATCAAGATGGGGCTGGTAAGTATTTTGCAGGCCGGGATTGAGTGTTTGTGATTGATGCTGTTTCAAGATTACCCCTTTAAACGCTAAAATACGCTTTGACCCGCGTTTTAAAAAATCCAGGGGCTTTGTGATGTGGCTTATATAGCAAAGCTTTAAAACTCCAAGTACCTGCTTATTTTGATATGCACCTTATCTCCCTCTTGATATTTATCCGGCTGGTCATTCAGCAAACGCAGGGTTACTTCATTTTTCTCAACCAATAATCCTTCGTGGCTGCCTTTAAAAAGCACCTGTTTTATCATCCAGTCTTTACGGGTCCAACTGGTGGTAGGCCTTACCCATTCAGGGTAAATCACTATATGTTCTTTATCGCTGTGTATACCACAAACGGCTGCTTCGCTTTGGTTGAGTATATTACAGCCGGTAAGCAAACGCGCGGTGTACAGGTTTTGCGGTTTTTGGTAGAGTTGCTTTGGATGGCCCGCCTCAAGTATCTCGCCATCTTTTAAAACTATCAGTTCATCTGCCATGCTCAGCACTTCAGCCGGATCATGCGATACCATTATTACTGTCAGCCCGGTTTCTTTTACTATCTGTCTTATATCCTGTTGTAATCCTTCGCGGAAGGAAGTATCAACCTGATTAAAAGGCTCGTCTAACAATAAAACTTCGGGTTTAGTTACCAGGGCACGGGCTATAGCTACGCGCTGCTTCTCGCCACCACTTAAAAAAGTTACCTGCTTGTCTGCTATCCGGGTAATGTTAAGTTGCTGCAGTACACGTTGTGTGTTTTCCTCCTTGGCAGCTACATCCGTATTAGGTAAAAGCACGGCAATGTTATCCCATACTTTGGCAAAAACGTTCAAACCATCCGTGTCCTGGGTAACCATGCGCATGGCATCATGGCCGGGTATCAGTTTCTCCTCCGGTCCCCAAACGCGATCTCCTTTAAATTTCACCTCTCCTTCATCCGGCGACAGCAACCCATACAGCATTTTAAGCAGGGTGCTTTTCCCGCTGCCGCTCTCGCCTATAATCGCGGTTATTTTCCCTTGCGCAATACTTAGTGTTGTTGTTTTTACCCCGGCCGACTGCTTGCCCGGGTAAATTTTACTTACGGATTGTGCCTCAAGAAATGGAGATTGGTTTGCCATGGGTGGCAAAGATAGCCACTAAAAACGTCATGCCGAATTTATTTCGGCAACCCACCAAACCTCAACCCATGCTGAGCTTATGGGATACTGAAATAAATTTAGCATAACATTTTCAAATCTATTGGTCTTTAAAACCCAAACGTAAACCCGAAGTTAAAGCCCTTTAAACCTGCCTGCGCCGGGCTGTTCTCAAACATATCGTTAAAGTAGTATTTGGCAAATATGCCTCCACCGCCATACCCTAAGCGCGCAAACGCACCGTAGCGCATTTTGGTAAAGTGATAGTCGTCGTCTATTTTTTGTTTGCCGCGTTCAGCGCTAATTTGTTTAACGCGCCCTCCGGTTAAAATACCAACCTCCGGACCTGTTACAAACCTGAAGCGCTTGCCATTAGAAAATTCCTTTGTCCTGAACTCAAACGAAAGCGGGATACGCAAATAGGTTGATGAGAAACGGTTTTTGCTGAAATTAACATTATCATTTATATAGGTTAATGACGAGCCACCTTTTTGTATAGTTACGTTCTCTCTAAGGCGGATAAGTGTCCAGTCGAAACCACCTGATATGTACATTTTAAAGTGATTGTTAAAGCGGTAACCAAACTGTACAAGGTCAAAACCTACGTTACTGGTTTTCCATGAGCGGTAACTTAAAAACTGGTTTTGCGGCGATAGGGTAAAGCTGCCATTATCAATCAGCGTAGCCAGGCCTATGTCAAACCTTGAAAAAGTAATGCCAAAATTAAATCCAGGCGCTCCGGCCCTGGCTTTACGCGCGCTGTCAACCTTGGCTTTCCTGTCGCCAAAACTAAACATAACCATCTTCCTTTTTTTAACCGTAACGGTAGTGTCGGTTTTTACTATGGTATCATTTTTTGTTACTGTTGTAGTTGTTGTTACTGTTGTAACGGTTTGTGCAAAGCCCATGCTTGCAACCGCAGCTATTATGGCGGTAAGTAAAAAGCGTTTCATATATCGTATGTATTAATAATAATAGGATGTTATTGTTTTTTTATTTTAAAAATGCCCAGGTTTACGCCGGTAATTCTTGTTCCCTCGTCGTTATTAGCATCTGTAAATTCTATCAGTTTATCTTCCCTTTTATCAACAGCGGCAATAATGGTATTAAAAAAGCCGCCTAAGCCATGAGCGCGTTTTTTTTCGGGGCTTTTTTCTGGTATCGGGTCAGTTATATATGATCCAGGTGCTTCCGTGATCGTCTTCGGCTGATTAATTAAGGTTGCCGTAACCGCGCCGATCTCTGTATCAGGAGCCTGGGGCCGCAAAAGTATTGGCTTCTCTACCGTCGCATTAGCTAAAACCGGTTCTGTTTTTTGTGCTACAGGATTCGAGGATAGTATAGTTTCTTCTTTTACCTGTTCAACCTGCGGTACTTTGTTTGCCGGCACCGGCTTTTTTGGCTCAACCGCCACCACTGCCTTTTCTTTTAAATAAGTATCATCCTCCACATTGTCAACTTCAACAGGGGGCTTGCTGGTATCGCTTGTTGATAGCGGCTTAACGGGTTTTACTTTTACCAAAGTAACAGGCTGATGGGGTTTTTTAACCGTTTTATTTAAAAACAACACGGATACGCAGGCCAGTACAATAACACTTGCTGCAATACCCAGGTAAGGCATAATTGAGCGTTTGGCTTTTTTACCATCTAAATCCCGGGTAATGTTCTGCCAAACATGTGCTGATGGTTCCATTTCAAAGTCGCCCAACTTTGAGTTAAATAGCTGGTCAAACTCCTTATCCTGCATTTCCATATCTTTTATCCTCCATTTTGATAACCATATCTTTTAAAATTGAGCGGGCCCTTGATAGTTGCGATTTTGACGCACCCTCGGTTATTCCCACCATCTCCCCTATCTCTTTGTGCGAATACCCTTCAATAGCATACAGGTTAAATACTATCCTGTAATTGTGCGGCAGATCCTGTATAATCCCCATCAGATCTTTTGCGCTTAATGTGGCAATTGCAACGGCGTTAACTGAAGGCTCATGAGCCGAATCAACAACATCCATCAATTGCAGCGATTTATGATACTTACGATGATACTCTATCGCGCTATGTACCATTATTCTTCTAACCCACCCTTCAAATGCGCCCTCGCCACGATAGTCATTCAACTTTTTAAAAAGGTTGATAAAACCGTTTTGAAGCATGTCCTCGGCTTCTGCTTTGTCTGTGGCGTAACGCATGCAAACCCCCAGCATTTTTGAAGCCAACAGTTTATACAATATCTCCTGCGCCTTCCGCTCGCCCGTTTTGCAGCGGGTAACTAATTCATCAATTGTGTAAGTTGGTTTCAATAATCGCATTTAATAGTATGATGAAAGCTACAGGCAATTGGTTGCAGAGAAAACGAAATATTTTTAAGACCCTGATAAAGCTAAGTTAAACTTAGCCATTAAACAAAAAGCCTCCCGCAAGAACATGCGCAGGAGGCTTTTTACCTTTTATGATTAGCGTATTTTTTAAAAGTGATAAAATGGCTTGATCATTAAATAAACCACTACCCCGCTTACAGTTACAAATAACCATATAGGGAAGGCCCAGCGCACCAGTTTGCGGTGCTTTTCAACCTGCATTTGCAGGCCGCGATGGAAACTTAATAATATTAATGGCAAAACCCCGGCAGCCAGGATAATGTGCGGGGTTAAAATAGCGAGATATATTTTGCGCAGCGTGCCATACTGTGTTATCTCATTGCCTAAAACTTTGCCATCGCCGTTAATGTCGCCATAAATGGTGTCGCGTTGCATAAGGTAATGGAACAGGATGTACGACACCAGGAATATAGCCGACAGGCAAAAGGTTAAAATATTTAGCCTTTTATGCACAGTTATGTTGCCCTGCTTTATATAATATAGTGATACCAGCAGCAACACCGTACAAGTGCCGTTAATAAAGGCATTAAGCATGGGCAAATAAGGTGTAAAGGCAGGTGTTACAGCCGGACCCGGGATGATGTGCCGGTTTAAAACAACTACCACCAGTATAACCACAACGGTTACAATGGCTACGAATCGGAATATAAATTTATCAGTCATTTTTTGTTAGATGTAAGATCAAGAGCCAAGAGTCAAGATTCTTTGCATTATTAAAATAGTAACCCTCCCGATAATCGCCTATTTTCTTGACTCTTGCTTCTTGAATCTAATAAAGCGGTTCATCCATCTCGCGCAATTCTTCGGCTATCAACACTTTTATTTCGTCGTTTAACCGGGTTATCTCCGTTATTGACGCGCCGGAGTAATAACCGCGTATGCGTTTCTTTTTGTCTATCAATATCAGCTTATCGCTATATATAAAATTGCCATTGCCGGCATCAACAGCGTTTACCAAAAACCCTTGCCGGGCCAACGGATACACGCTCGCGGTGTCGCCTGTAAGGAACATCCATTTTACGCCCGCGGGATTAAACTGTTTAGCATATTTTTTTAATACGGCTACCGAGTCGCGCTTGGGATCAACCGTTATAGATATAAATGAAACCAGTTTATTCTTTTTATAAGTGTCAAGCAGGGCCTTCAAATTAGTATTAGTAGCCTGGCAAACACCGGTGCAATTGGTATAAAAAAAGTTAGCTACAAAAATATTGCTATCAAGGCCTTTGGTAGTCACCTCGTTGCCATCCTGGTCGGTTAATTTAAACTGAGGCAGCTGATGATAAATGGTATCAGGAATAAACTTCCCGTGAAACTTATGCCCGGTTTTGGCAACCTGTTTGGGGCCATAAACCGGAAGTGGTTTATACCTGTTTTTACCCTTTGCGGTAAGTAGATAATATAAAAATCCCGGTAGTGCTAATATCACTACCAGGATCAATATTTTTTTCAGTAAACTGGGTTTCATTACGGATGTCTCAATCCAATCCAGTGGTGACTCTCATTAGTAAGCACCAGGATTAAACCGATGATGAACAGAATAGGAACTATGATAGAATAAACCAAACCCACTTTTTCAAACTTTAAGTGCATAAAGTAAGCTACAATGTAGAAGGCTTTAGCCAGTGTTAAAATTATATATATTGGATTAGCAATACTGCGATCTATATATCCTTTCTCGACAAAGTAAAGCGCTATAATGAACTCAATTACTGTTATTCCAAGCAATACGAAAAACACTTGCCAGATTTTCTTGGCGGTCATTCCTTCGCCATGATCATGGTCGTGATCGTGGTGTGCAACGTCTGTATGTGATGACATAATATATATCTGTTAAAAAGTTAAACCAAATAGAAGAAGGTAAATACGAATACCCAAACCAGATCTACAAAGTGCCAGTAAAGGCCAACTTTTTCGATCATTAAATAGCTGCCGCGTTTCTCATAGGTACCGCCTAAAACATTGAGGGTGATAATAATATTGATAATAACACCGCTAAATACGTGGAAACCGTGGAAACCGGTAATAGTAAAGAACAGGTTGGCAAAAGCCTGCGCTGCTGTTTGCTGCGTAGCTAAAACGCCATGCTCATCACTAAAAAATTCTTTTAATACATGAGGATCTTTAGGGATACTTGCCCACCAGAAACCTTCGTGATGCAGGTGCGTCCACTCTAAAGCCTGGCAACCCAGGAACGCGAAACCGCCAATAATTGTCCAGATCATCCATTTAACCACCTCGCTTTTTGAATTACGATGGCCCGCCTCAACGGCTAATACCATGGTAACTGAACTCATGATCAGGATAAACGTCATGATACCCACAAAAACCAGAGGATAACCGCTATCTACCAAACCCGGTACAGATTGGAAAACCTTATCGGCAGCCGGCCATGTAGGCATGCTGAAACGAAGGGAACCATATGATATAAGTAATGAAGAAAAGGTAAAGGCATCCGATAAAAGGAAGAACCACATCATCATTTTACCGTACTCAACCTTAAAAGGAGAATGACCACCGGCCCATGGGGTTGTTTTTATTTCATCAATTTTTGATACTGCTTCGCTCATTTGTAGTTTAGCTATAGAATTGTTATTAATGTTGGTTCAAAAGTAAAAAAACATACAGATAAATCCATATAATATCCACAAAATGCCAAAAAATAGATGACATCTGCATGTTGTATAAGTTCTTAACCTGTGGCGCATTGCGATAGCTTCTGAATAATGTGAAGCTCAATAAAGCCAACCCGGCTATAATATGCAAAAGGTGCATCCCTGTAAATATGTATACAAAGGATATAGATGCATTGGTATTAACTAAAAAGGCCTGCGCTTTTACCAGCTGCCCCCAACTTAATACCTGTATAACAAAGAAAGCTACCCCTAACAAAATTGTTACCCAAAGGTATAGCCGTTGCTTACCAAACTGCAAACGCTTTGCAGCTGTTGAAGCCATAAATATGGTGATGCTGCTTAGCACAATTACCGCTGTACTGTATTTAAAAGCATCGGGCAGCTGCATACCAAGGGCTTTGCCGCCCCTGCCGCCTATGTATACAATAAAACCACTGGTTAAGGCCGCAAAAAACATAAACGATGTGAATATGAAGATCCACATGTTGAATTTTTTAGCGCCGAGGTTTAATTTATCTTCTTGTTGTATCTGAGCCATCATCATCTCACTTTCCTATAAAATCAAATAAAAACATTAACTGCACTACCGGCAACCAAAAAAACGATCCGAACATCAGTTTCCTCGCTTCGGGTATCTGCCGGGTGCGCAATAACATAATTGCCTGGTATAAAAATATCAGACTGCAAATTAATGATACACCACCCACGTAGTAACCCCCATAACCTAAAATAGTTGGCAGCAAGCTTACGGGTACCAATATTACGGCAAATATAACAGTAATTATGGCGCTGCCGGCGTCCCTGTTCCCGGTGGGTAACAAACGGAAACCTGCCAGCTTATAATCATCATCCAAAACCCAGGCTATAGCCCAGAAATGTACAAACTGCCACACAAATTGTATGGAGAACAGCACCAACGCGATCTCGTCAATACGTCCGTGTGGCTGCCCCGCAACATAACCTATCAATGCCGGAAACGCGCCCGGGAAAGCTCCCACAAAAACCGATATAGGCGATTTCCTTTTCAACGGCGTATAGGCAAAGGCATACAACAAAATTGACAAAACAGAGAGCAGGCCGGTAAGTATGTTAAGGGTGCCTAATATATAAGTGCCGGCCATACCCATGCCTAAACCTAAAACCAAACCTTGCCCGGTGGTCATACGTCCGGCAGGCATAGGGCGGTCCTTAGTGCGTTTCATTAGCTTATCCAGATCCACCTCTATAACTTCGTTAAAGCTGTTAGCTGCTGCGGTTACCAAAAACCCGCCAACAACCAGCTTTACCCAGTTTAACCACATTGTTGAACTATATAATGAACCCCAGGTGTTACCGCCGTTAGCTTTTACCGCTATGATGAAGGATATAGATGCAGAAAACACCACCAAAAAGGTGAGCCTGAATTTTATAAGCTTTGAAAAATCGCTATACTTCATTGATGCCCCCCGTGTAAACTTGCCGAGCGATATAAATTCAGCAACAAATAAAACTGCGCTCCAAACAATAAACTCGCCAACAGTATATGGCTGGCTTGCGCCACAGGTGGCAGCGCCATGTAAGCCAATGCAACACCGGTAACTATTTGCAATACGATCATCAGGAACGAAAAGCTCATTATCTGCTGCTGTATAGAGTGCCTGTTAAAGCCCCGGCGTATCAGGATGTATAGAACAATATTCACCGCGAGTACCAGTAAGGCAAGGTCGCGGTGGTCAGTAAAAATTTTACCGGCATTAGTTATCCATGTAGCGCGATAGCCGTCCTGCAGGCGCGTAGCAATAGCGTCAATACGCTCACGTACTTCTGTACCAAATGTTATTTGTACAACCGACAAAGCCAATGCCGCTATAGTAACGATATAGGTTATCATGTTAACCCGCAAGGCCGGTCTTCCACTTGCGCGGGCCAGATGATACGTTGCAATACATATAGCCAGAATGGCGAGTGCCAATAACAGGTGTACAGTAATTATCCATGCCACCAGGTTAGTTGATACTACTATAGACCCCAACCAGGCCTGAAAGCCGATCAGTACCAGGTTAAAAACACTTAAAAATGGTATCAGTTTATTTTTATCAGCGTAAGCAAAAGAATAAACGGCGGTAAGTAATAAGAATATGCCGGATGCAGCGCCAATTAAGCGGTTAACGTACTCTGTCCACGTGCGGGCGGCATTAAACTCTTCCGGAACCAATATTGACCGGTCTTCGCGCAGGCGTTTTGCCAAATCAGTGTAGCCAAATACATCCAAGGTTTTGGCAAAGCGTTGGTTTTTAGCTCTCCGGCCCTCCAAATACTTGTCCTTATAATTTTCAGGTAACTGGTCTGCACTTAGGGGAGGTATATAACTCCCAAAACATTTAGGCCAATCGGGGCATCCCATGCCCGAACCTGTGCTGCGCACCACGCCGCCTGCAAGTATCAAAACAAAAAGCAGTATAATGCTAAAAAGATTGATCCTTTGAAATCTATGTTTCGCGGTGGTTTTGTGCATCTATCTATCTTAAAAAATTAGGGTATCTGTTATGGATATTACTCCGGTACAGATACCCTAAAAGAATCAGATCAGTAAATATTATTTTACTTCTTCGTTAGCTTTTTGTGTATTTGTCCATTTACTAAGTTCCTCTAAACCGGCAGGATTATCTTCAAAATCATGCGGAACGTTTGAACTCATAGTTTGCGACAATGGAGTAGTTTGTAATATATAATCCTCTTCGGCACCAGGCTTGCTATAATCATAAGGCCAACGATAAACCGAAGGTATCTCTCCATGCCAGTTTCCGTGGAAATGCTCAACAGGCGCGGTCCACTCCAGGGTATTAGCCTGCCATGGGTTTTGAATGGTTTTCTTACCCCAGAATATAGAGTGGATAAAGTTATACAGGAACGCAACCTGCGCTAATGCAGATATAATGGCGGCCCAGGTAATAAACATATTAACTGATAACCAACGCTCCATAGAAACAAACTCTGTGAATGCGTAATAACGGCGTGGTACACCATCAAGACCCATAAAGTGCATTGGGAAAAACACCAGGTAAGCACCTATAAAGGTTAACCAGAAATGCAGATAACCTAATTTGTCATCCATCATTTTGCCAAACATTTTAGGGAACCAGTGATAAACACCGGCAAGCATACCAAATATAGCCGCAGAACCCATTACCAGGTGGAAGTGAGCTACTACGAAATAAGTATCGTGAAGATTGATATCCAAAGCAGCATTACCAAGGAAAATACCTGTAATACCACCAGAAATGAAGAACGACACCATACCGATAGCGAACAACATAGCAGGTGTAAACCTGATGTTACCGCGCCATATAGTAGCCAGCCAGTTAAACGTTTTTACAGCTGATGGTACCGCGATGATCAATGTCGTGATCATGAACACACCGCCCAGGAACGGATTCATACCCGTTACAAACATGTGGTGACCCCATACTATAAATGATAATACTGTAATACCAATTAATGAGTAAACCATTGCATGGTAACCAAAGATAGGTTTACGTGAATTTACCGACATGATCTCTGATGAGATACCCATTGCCGGCATAATTACGATGTATACTTCAGGGTGACCCAGGAACCAGAATAAGTGCTGGAATAAGATAGGGCTACCACCTTCAAAAGGCATAACCTGTCCTTGTACTACGATGTCTGATAGGTAAAAGCTGGTACCAAAGCTGCGGTCAAAAATTAACAACACAACACCTGCTACTAATACAGGGAATGATAATACACCCAGGATAGCCGTTAAGAAGAATGCCCATATAGTTAAAGGCATCTTCCAAAGGTCCATACCTTTAGTACGCATGTTCAACACGGTACTAACGTAGTTAATACCACCCATTAGCGATGAAGCAATGAAAAATACCATACTGATCAGCCACAGCGTCATGCCCATGCCTGAACCTTTCATCGCGGTTGGTAATGCTGATAACGGCGGATAAATTGTCCATCCCGGACCGGCAGGCCCTTTTTGGATAAAGAATGATGAAAGCATTATTACACAGGCCGTAAAGAAGAACCAGTATGATAACATGTTCATAAATGGCGAAGCCATATCACGCGCACCTACCTGTAATGGTATTAATAAGTTACTGAAAGTACCGCTCAAGCCGGCTGTCAACACAAAGAATACCATGATGGTACCATGTATAGTAACCAATGAAAGGTAAAACTCAGAATCAAGGCGACCCTCAGGCGCGAAACGGCCCAATAATGTTTCTAATAAAGGGAATGCTCTATCAGGATAGGCTAACTGGATCCGGAATAATATAGAAAGTATCATTGCGATGAAAGCCATAGCGATACCTGTTATAAGGAATTGCTTAGCGATCATTTTATGATCCTGACTGAAAATGTATTTTGTTAAAAAAGTGTCTTTATGGTGATGCTCGTGACCCTCTTCGTGATGTCCTACTGCGTGATCGTGAACTGCTAATGTTGACATATTCGCTAATTAATTGTTTAACGCTAACCTGTTTGTAGAAATATTATTTTTTTTAACCTCGGCTAATTTCAACTCCGTTCTTAAAGCCGGTGTTAAATAAGGTTGTTGTTTGGCTAACCATTGGTTGTACTCGGCCTCGCTTACTACACGCACAATTTTTTGCATGTTGTAGTGGCTGGCTCCGCATATTTTGTTGCAATAAACCAGATACTCAAATTTAGGATCATCGGTTTTTTGGCGCATCTGTTCTGTAGTATACGTTGGTGTAAACTTAAAGAACGTAGGCAAGCCGGGTACCGCGTTCAGCTGAACACGGAAGTGTGGCATGTAAACGCTATGGATAATATCCTTAGAGCCGATATTCAACCTTATTGATTTGTTAACCGGTAAGTACATAGTGTCGGCTTTCAAATCGTCAAGGCTATTTTTGTCGGTATAATCAATACCCAGTTTATTTGCGCCTGCAATCAACTTGTAGTTCTTTTTACCTAACAAGTTATCCGGCCCCGGGTATCTCAGGTTCCAGGCAAATTGCTCTCCTGTTATATCCACGTTTATATCACCCTTAACCTCTTTAGTATTGGTTACTTCCTGCCATGTAAAAAAGCCGAAAATTACCAATACGGTTAATACAATAGCCGGTGCAATTGTCCATACCTTTTCAATAGTGTTATTGTGTGGTAAAAAGTAAGCCCTGCGTTTTGCTGAATGCCTGTATGCAAATAAAAACCCAAAAAGTAATATCTGTGTAACTACGAAAACCACCATGGTAATGCCGGTAGTTGTCCAGAACATGCTGTCTATTTTAACACCATGTTTAGAAGCTGCTTCAGGCAATATCATGTTTCCGTGTACGGAAAAAGACCAAACGGTGCCAATGCCACCAGCTACCAGGAATAGGATACAAATAACACCCATAAGGTTATTCCAGTGGATACCTGTTTTACCTTGTATCTTCTGGCTCAGATCATAAACCCGCAAAATTTTGCCGACAATAGCAACAGCTATGCAAGCCAGTACGAAAAGCAATATATAATAGCTCACACTTAACCAGTCAACACCCGGCTTCTCTGCTGCCGCAGTAGCAGTACCTTGCGCCATAAGCAAATTGGTGCCGGTAAGCATCAAAACAGCAGCAAGCGAAAGCTTCTTTTTAGAAATTAGTATTTGATTGAATCCCATTGTAATTGGTAGTTTGGTATTCTGTTTTTGTTGCAAATTTAACAATATAATTATATGTGATGATGTAAGCTCTCTTGCAGGAACGGGTGGTTCTTCGGCGCCAAAGCCTTGAACTTGCTTAGGGCAGTAAATATCAGGAATGCAAATAAACCGGCAAACCCAATAAACGTACCCACCTCTATCCATGAAACAGCCACAAACCATTCAGAAAAATGCCCAACGGTACCTGGCATTATCATTTGGAAATAATCAAACCAGTGGCCAACTATCAGGATAACACAAGCTGCCTGTAATATAGCAGTTGAACGTTTTGAATCACGCGCCATCAACACAAGCAATGGTGTTAAAAAGTTAACTACTATACTTAACCAAAACCATGGTTTAAAATCAGGCTCCCATCTCTTATAGAAATAAGCTGTCTCCTCAGGAATGTTAGCATACCAGGTTAACAGGAACTGAGCAAACCACAGGTAAGTCCAGAACACAGAGAAACCGAATATTAACTGACCCATATTATGCAAATGATCTTGCGTTACCCACGCTAAGTATCCTTGCTTACGCAGGTAAATGATAATTAGCGTCATGGTGGCTAAACCGGTTACCCAAAGGGCGGCAAAGTTGTACCAACCGAACATAGTTGAGAACCAGTGTGCTTCTAATGACATGATAACGTCAAACGCGAATACCGGGATAGTGAAACCAAATATTACCAGGAATACGCAGGCCAGTTTAAAGCTTTTGTCGTAATTTGACATGCCCGCTAGTTCATCCTCGTTAGTTGAGTATTTCACAAATAAACGGCTAAGTAATATGTAAGCCAATAAGAAGCCAATTACGCGTGCTAAAAAGAATCCTAAATTAAGGTAGCCAGATTTACCGGCAATAATTGCATCGTATCCTTCTGTACCTGCTTTAGTGATCTCGTGTTGGCCCCATATTTTGTAAAGGTAAGGTGCCACAACATTATGCCCTTCTTCATTAGGAATAGTTTGGGTAAAAGTAAGCCCGGCAATTATAATCACTACCAAAATAATAGCAGGTATAGGCAATATCTTTATAAAAGCATGCGGAACGCGAAGTATTGAAGCTGACCAACCCGACTGAGTTACATACTGAATGGCGCAAAAGAACGCACCAGCCAAACTTACACAGGTAGTATAATAGCCCATCAGTAATAAATTAGAAAAGGTACGCTCAACCTGGCCCGTAATAAAACCAAGCGCAATCACTATAACACCTATAGCGATGGCCGCAAGGCTCCAGGTTTTTGCTTTGCCCGCAAATTCAAACTGTTCGTCAAAATTATTATGAGTCTTCATCAAATTTGTTTCTTATAAGTTTTGTAAATGGTGAACATACATTACAACTTTCCAACGCTCTTCTGGCGCCAGTTGCGATGCGTATGATCCCATTGCGTTTAAGCCGTAAGTTATAGTATGATAGATCTTGCCATCGCTAAGTTCTTTCATTGTACCGCCGCGTGATGACTGGCCTGTAGCATAATTTGGTGGCGGCGGGAAGCCATGTTTCACCACTTCACCATCGCCCGCGCCGGTAGCACCGTGGCATGGCGAACAAAATGTAATGTACAGTTTTTTACCTTCGGCTAAAGTTGCAGGGTTAGCAGCAAGTGGATTTACAATACCTGTTGCAGCTGCTGCATATCCTTCATTACTACTCGGAAAATCAAAACGGGTAAAGCCTATTGGTGTGGTATTAGCAGGCGGAACCTGTGCTGTTTTACCGTCTTTAAATTGCTCATTCTTCTGATCAGGATCATATGCAATGTGCTCATACATATTGGGTGCATACTCCCATCCGGTACTGCGTTTGTCATTACATGATGTAGTTACCACCGATGCAACAACAGCCACAACCGCTGTTCCCAATATTTTATATTTATTCATAGCTAACATATTTTCTGGTGTTATGCTTAACTTCTACTGCTCCTGCTTCTTTTAATATATTCGTTATATCCTCGTGCGGTACATTGCCCTTAGCATCAATTGCTATTACAAAACGGTCATCAGTTGCACGCAGGTCCATTACTCTTGGCGCTCTGCCCGGAAAAAGGTGCGTAGCGTAAAAGAAGGTGAACGCCATACCAAAAGCGGTAAATAAAACCGTCCACTCAAAAGTTGCCGGAATAAAATCCGGAACGGCGAAATAGGGTTTACCACCAATGTTCATTGGCCAGTCATGTACCAAACAGTAGTAAATAATACTGAATATAACGGTACCGCCTAAGCAACCGAACATGAATGCCGCATAACCCAGGCGCGACTCCTTAACGCCCAACTTGGCGTCAATACCGTGTATAGGCATGGGGGTGTATACATCATAAATAGGGATACTATTTTTCTGTAACTTGTCAATCCCGTGCATCATCACATCCGGATCGTCAAAAAGTCCTAATATATATTTAGTGCTGCTCATTGTTGATTATGCGTTTTCGTATTTTTCTAAATCTACCGTATCGTAAGGGATCAATGAATCTTTATAGTATTGAACCTGCTCCGGATCAAGGTGACCTTCTTCAATTTGTTTCTTCTTAGCTTGCTCGCTTGATGATTTCAGTAACAGTTTCACTTCGGCCATTGCAATTGAAGGCAACACGCGAAGGAACAAAAGGAACAAAGTAAAGAACAAGCCAATTGAACCAATAAACACGCTCACATCTACCCATGTTGGATAGAACATTGACCAGCTTGATGGTATAAAGTCGCGGTGTAGAGAGGTTACGATAATTACAAAACGCTCAAACCACATACCGATGTTTACTATAATAGATAACACCCAAGCCATGGCGATATTGGTACGGATCTTTTTGAACCACATTACCTGGGTCATCAGGATGTTACAGCCATACATCATACAGCCAGCCCACCAGAACGGACCGGTAAAGCGGTTAAGGAAAGTATATTGCTCGTACTCGCCGCCTGAATAGTAAGCGATAAAGAACTCGGTTAAGTAAGCCACACCTACTATTGAACCTGTTACAAGAATGATCTTGTTCATTGATTCGATGTGGAACATGGTGATGTAGTTTTCCAAACCTAAAACCTTACGGGTAACCAGCAATAGTGTTTGCACCATGGCGAAACCCGAGAAGATTGCTCCGGCAACGAAATAAGGAGGGAAAATTGTTGTGTGCCAGCCCGGCTCTAATGAGGTAGCAAAGTCCATTGATACGATGGTGTGTACCGAAAGTACCAGTGGCGTTGATATACCTGCTAATATTAATGATACAGTTTCAAAACGCTGCCATGTTTTAACTGAACCTGTCCAACCGAATGAGCAGATTGAGTAAATTCTGCGGCGAAGGCCTGTAGCGCGGTCGCGGATTGAGGCAATATCCGGTAATAAACCAATGTACCAGAATACTAATGATACAGAGAAGTAAGTTGATATCGCGAACACGTCCCATACCAGCGGCGAGTTAAAGTTAACCCACAAACCAAACTGGTTTGGAAGCGGCAAAGGCCAGTAAGCCAACCATGGGCGGCCCATGTGCGATACTACATAAGTAGCGGCGCAAATTACCGCGAAGATCGTCATCGCCTCGGCAGAGCGGTTAATTGAATTACGCCAGTTTTGACGGAACAGTAACAAGATTGCCGAGATAAGCGTACCGGCGTGACCGATACCTACCCACCACACGAAACCGGTAATGTCCCAGGCCCAGCCAACTGTTTTATTCAAACCCCATGATCCGATACCGTACCAAAAGGTCCAGCTAACTGCAAACACCCAAAGGCAAGCGCCTATAGCAGATACGATGAAACCTATCCACCAGGCTTTGTTAGGTGCATTTTCAACAGGTGTAAGAACATCGTTAGTTATTTTGGCGTAGGTAATGCCTTCGCCCGTAATTAACGGTTCCCTTATTATTGATTCTTTATGAGATGCCATACTTTATATATAATAATGATAGCTTAAGCTTCTAATTCAAATGTGTTTCTAACTTTTGCCTGATAACCTATACCTGCTTCAACGTTAAATTCTTCAAGCACATAGTAAGTTCTTTCGCTCTTCAATGCTTTTGACACTGCCGAGTTAGGGTCATTACGGTTACCGAATATGATGGCACCGGCAGAACAGGTTTGCTCGCAGGCCATTTTTATCTCGCCATCACGTACAGGGCGTTTCTCAACTTTAGCTTTCAGCTTACCTGCTTGTATCCTTTGGATACACATTGAGCATTTTTCCATAACACCACGTGAACGGGTAGTTACATCAGGGTTTAATACTAATTGTGTATGCGGATTATTCAGGTAGTTATCAAAACGTGAGTCGTTCCAGTAGTTGAACCAGTTAAACCTGCGTACTTTGAACGGACAGTTGTTAGCGCAGTAACGTGTACCCACACAACGGTTGTAAGCCATGTGGTTTAAACCTTCTGATGAGTGAACGGTAGCTAATACCGGGCATACGGTCTCGCACGGAGCGTGATCGCAGTGCTGGCAAAGCATTGGCTGGTGAACAACTGATACATTGCTGATATCTTCCAGTTTAGCTATTTCAGTTTCCTCTGTAATACCTTCGCCTTTTTCGTTGAAAGTATAGTAACGATCAATACGGATCCAGTGCATTTCGCGACGACGACGTACCTCATCGCGACCAACAACCGGGATATTATTTTCGGCGTTACAAGCTACCACACAGGCACCGCAACCGGTACAGGCGTTAAGGTCGATAGCCATAACCCAATCATAATTAGGGCGCTCATGCTCTTGCCAGAAAAGATCATATTTTTTATGCCCTTCGTGATGGCCAACCGCGTGTGCAGGGTTTTTAACAAACTCAGCAAGGCTGGTTTCGCGCACTATGTTACGCCCCTCAATAGAGTGGTGTGTTTGTGTTTGTGCTAATTGTATGTTGTCGCCGGTTTTACCAACCTTAGCAACAGTTGTAGTTTGGAAGGTGCCATTACGCAAGCTATAGAAAGGGAAAGCGTTTTTACCTACACCACCTTCAATTACCAAGCCACCGCTGGTACGGCCATAACCTACCGCTACTGATACCGTTCCGGCTGCCTGGCCCGGCTGTAATAAAGCAGGTAAAGCAATTGAGTATCCGTTAGCGTCAATTGTAACTACATCACCTTCTACTAAACTTAAACGCTTCATGTCCTCTAAAGACATGGCAGCGAAGTTATCCCAGGTAACTTTAGAGACCGGATCCGGCAGCTCCTGTAACCATGGGTTATTAGCATGCTTACCATCGCGGATTGCTGAAGTTTGATAAATCTGCAATTCCAGGTTATCGCCTGAAGTGGCTAACTGAGCGCTTTGGCTTAATACTTTTTGCGCTACACCATTCAGATCAAAGCTGAATGCGTAAGCACCGGCTGGTTTATCAGCAGCTTTTATAAAACCTGTTTGCAACACACTTTCCCATCCGGCCTGGCCTGAAAGACCTGCTAACGGAAGTACTCTTGTATTCCAAACGTTTCTAACATAGTTGTAGTAATTATTAACCGCGTTAGATGACCATACCAATAAGCTTTGTTCAGCCTGGCGGGTATCATAAACCGGGTTAATGGTTGGTTGCATTACGGTATAGTAACCTTCAATAGCGCTGTCATCACCCCAAGACTCTAAGTAGTGGTGGTTAGGTGCTATTACATTACATATAGCTGCAGTTTCATCTTTTGTGTCAGAGAATGATACACGCAACGGAACTTTTTCAATAGCCTTAGCTAATGCCGCGCCTTGATAAAAATCATAAACAGGGTTAGCATTCAGGAAGAATACCGCGCCAACTTCGCCGCGCTTAACTTCGTTAACAAAATCAGCTAATTCAGCATCGTTACCGGCATATTGTCTTGAATAGTTATCCAGATCAATTGTAGTACCGTAACTGCCTAGTAAACCGTTGATAGCGTTAACCAATATTTGTATAGCTACATCATTTGAGCCTGCAACTACCAGCGAGCGGCCTTTAGCTGCAACTAGCTCTTTAGCCACAACAGCTATAGCGTTATTGGCAGCTTTATTCTGCAATGCTTTGCTGCCCGGTAAAGTAGTACCAGAAATAGCGTTGTAAAGATTAACCAAAGCAATACCCTCTTCTGATGGTTTTAGCGCTATGCGCACATCAGCGTTGGTGCCGGTTAAGCTCATGCCTGTTTCAAACTGGATGTGGCGAGACATTTTTTTCTCTTCCAGTGCTTTAGCAGCGCGTTTTGATACATACTGACGGGTAAATTCTTCGCCTGAGATCCAGGTGCCTAAAAAGTCGGCGCCGAAGCTTACAATCACGTCAGCCTTATCAAAATTATAGTGAGGCAAAACAGCTTTACCAAAACTATTTTGGTTAGCCTGAATAATACCTGTGTAGGATACTGCATCATAAGTTACATGCTTTGCAGTAGGGTAAGCAGCTATAAAATCAGCAATTACGCTTAGTGTAGACGGGCTGGAAATGGTTGAAGATACGATACGGATTTTTGTACCGGCATCAACAATCTTAGCTAACTCTAATATAACATGATCATCAAGTGTGCTCCAGGTAACGCCTGCTCCATCTTTAACTGCACCTTGTACACGGTTAACATCATAAAGTTCAAGTACCGATGCCTGAGCCTGAGCGCTCAAACCACCTTTTGAAAGAAGATCATTCGGGTTACCTTCTACTTTGATAGGCCTTCCTTCGCGGGTTTTAACCATAATGGCCGAACCTTCGTAAGTTGACACGTAGTAATTGGCAACACCCGGCGTAACCTCTTCCGGTTTAATTAAATATGGGATGGATTTGTGTACAGGTACCCTTTGGCAAGCAGCCAATGTAACCGCGCCAACACCAAAACCTACCGCTTTTAAGAAATCGCGGCGAGGAGTTTTACCCGCAAGGCCGCCACCTTCCAAAACATCTTCAATTGGAATAGGCTCCGCAAATTCGTTTTTGTTCAGTTCAACAAATTCCGGGGTTCGGGTTAGTTCTTCAACACCTTTCCAGTATTTTTTATTGCTATCCATTTAAGCTGTAATATAAAACTGTAATGCTCTAAATTCTATCTGTATATTAATAATGGCACTTGCCGCACTCAATACCGCCTAACAATGCTACGGTTGGCTTGTGGCCTTTTTTGATCTCATCATGAGCGGCTAATACCTGATCATAATAAGCGCTGCCTTTGCTGTTAACCTCGGTACGTTTGTGGCACTGTATACACCATTTCATGGTAAGCGGGCTGTATTGCTTAACTTCCGGCATGGTCTCTATTGGGCCATGGCAGGTTTGGCATTTAATGCCGCCTACAGTAGTGTGCTGCGAGTGGTTAAAGTAAGCCAGATCTGGCAGGTTGTGTATACGTACCCACTGAATAGGATGCGCTTTGGTGCTATCGTATTTAGTAGTTGCCGGATCGTAACCCAAAGCAGAATATATTTTTTGTATCTCAGGCGATTCCTGTTTAACTGTTTTGTGGCAGTTCATACACACGTTTAGTGATGGTATGGAAGCATTCTTAGATTTGAACGCGCCGGTATGGCAATACTGACATTCAATTTTCATGATGCCGGCATGCAGCTCATGCGAATATTTAATAGGCTGTACAGGCTGATAACCACTATGTACATCTGTGTTCCACAAAATGTTCCACTGCCAGGCACCACCACCTATAGTAAGGCACAACAGAACAAAGAAAACCAGCTTTTTATTTTTAGCCATCCTTTTCAGGGTAGCAAAACGGTCAACCTGCTCACCTTCTGCGTCCTCCGCATCAAGTACAATACCCTTTTTAGTAACAACAGTTTCTAACGTACCAATTACCCTGTTTAATACCAGGATGATGATAAGCGCTAAAACAACAACACCAATAAGACCAATAATAACTAAGTTGCTTGGGCCTTTTTCTTCGGCAACTGCGCCAGCCGCAGGGCCCGCTGTTTTCTTAGCATCTTCTAATTTTTTGTAGCCATCGCGTGCATAAGCAATAATGTCTGCCGCCTCAGCATCAGTAATGCTGGGGAAAGTGGGCATACCCGCCTGGTTATACTCATTGTATATCTTAAGCGCTTTTTCATCCTTAGCAGCAATTAACGCCTGGTTGTTCTGGATCCACTTGGTTATCCATTTGTCGTCCTTATCCTCTGTTAACAAAGGGCCCAAAGCCGGACCGGTCATCCGCTTATCTAAAGCATGGCAACTGTTACAGGCATTTGATTTAAACAAGGCTTCTCCTTTTGCAGGGTCCCCTTGCGCTTTAACAGAAAATCCCCAAACGGTAAAACATAACGCAAGTAAAACCGGTTTAGTGAATTGTTTAAAAATCAATGAGATGCTTCTCATAAAGTTGTATTGTGTAAATAGTTTATTTTTTATGTGTTGAAATTGTTAAAAGAAGCCACTTTTAGCCAATTTTTCAGCCACAAAAGTATAATTTATTAAATAATCGCTGACAAATAAATGACAGTAATAACTAATTTATAATCTTTCTAAATAAATAGAAATGTTGTAATTTTTATAACTAATTGTTGCAATTATTTGCGATAATATCAGCTCAATTTAAATTATTTGCTATTGTCCTAATATCCACGCAAATATCAATGGTGCTACTATAGTTGCATCAGACTCCACTATAAACTTAGGTGTATGGATGTCTAATTTACCCCATGTAATTTTTTCATTCGGCACCGCGCCGGAGTAAGAACCGTAAGACGTTGTTGAGTCTGAGATCTGGCAGAAATACCCCCAGAATGGTATCTCGGGCATCTCCATATCCTGGTAAAGCATAGGTACAACGCATATCGGGAAATCGCCCGCTATACCACCGCCTATCTGGAAGAACCCTACACCTTTACCTGATGAATTTTTAACATACCAATCTGCCAGCCAGGCCATATATTCAATACCGCTCTTCATGGTGGTGGCCTTAATTTCATTCTTTATAACGTAGGATGCAAAGATATTACCCATGGTGGAGTCTTCCCATCCCGGTACTACTATCGGCAGGTTCCTTTCGGCAGCCGCCAGCATCCACGAGTTTTTTGGGTCTATCTCATAATACTGCTCCAGCACACCGCTTAACAGCATTTTATACATGTATTCATGCGGAAAATAACGCTCGCCGGCATCATCAGCATCGCTCCAAAGTTTGTGGATATGCTTTTGCAAACGGCGAAAAGCCTCTTCCTCGGGTATGCAGGTATCCGTTACACGGTTGTAGTGATTCTCTAAAAGATCCCACTCATCCCGTGGGCTCAAATCACGGTAATTAGGTACGCGTTTATAGTGCGAGTGTGCCACCAGGTTCATAATATCCTCTTCAAGGTTGGCCCCGGTGCACGAAATTATATCAATTTTGCCCTGACGGATCATCTCGGCCAGTGAGATGCCCAATTCGGCAGTACTCATGGCGCCGGCCAGTGTCACCATCATTTTACCGCCCTCGGTAAGGTGTGTTTCGTAACCTTTGGCCGCGTCAACTAAAGCGGCAGCATTAAAATGCAGGTAGTTTCTTTCAATAAACTGAGAGATGGGTCCTTTGGTAGTGCTCATTATCGTTTGAATTTTGATTGCGCAAAAGTAGGTATTTTGCGGGAAAGCGGGATTTGTTTTTGTAAATGACAAAGCTACCCGTGAGGGTGGCTCACAGAGGCTCACGGGGCTCACGGTGGCTCACCCGGCTCAGAGCCCCCCTACAGTCAGGAAAAGGATAGGAGTATCTGTCCTTTTTCTACTTTATCGCCGGCGCTTACCTTAACTGCCTTTACAACAGCATCAACCGGCGACTTAATAATATTCTCCATTTTCATGGCTTCCAGTATCAGCAGGTTATCTCCTTTGCTTACAGCGTCTCCCTCTTTTACAAAAGTGCGAAGTACCAACCCGGGCATTGGCGCTTTAAGTTCACCAATCTTAGCGCTGTTTAAATTGCTCAGACCCATTTTATCCAGTAAAAGGTCAAATTGATCTTTCGCCGATACGGTATACAAATTGTTATTGATCTTAATTTGGGCGGTTTTCAAGGCGCTGTCAAAGCTGACAACTTCGGCATTGTAGGATTGCAGGTCGTTAATGATATGCCAGGCAGAGGCACCCACTTCACTTATATCAGGATCAACTTTTTCGCTATTGATAGTAGTTACACCGTCGGCACTTTCTTCAACCGTGTATTTATGCGCATTATTTACTGTAACCTCTAACATGCGTTATTGGGTTAAAACGTATTGAACCAGATTGGCACCCATGCGTAGTGCTTTAAGGCGCGCCTCCTGCGAGTCGCCGGCATAAGTGCCCAGGTCTTCCCAGCCATTACCCAAATCGCACTCAAACGAGTAAAAGCACACCAATCTGCCCTTATAGATCAGCCCAAAACCTTGCGGGCGTTTGCCATCATGCTCATGTATTTTAGGCAGCCCTGTAGGGAAGCTGTATTTTTGGTGATAGATAGGATAGTTAACAGGCAACTCCACAAAATCAAGTTCAGGGAATACCTTCTTCATTTGCGGCCGTATAAATTTATCCAAACCATAGTTATCGTCAATATGCAAAAAGCCGCCTGCGGTTAAATACTTCCTCAGATTCTGCGCTTCCTGATCAGAAAAAATAACGTTACCGTGGCCCGTCATAAAAACAAACGGATAGCTAAAAAGCTGTGAGCTGCCCGGTTCAACTATATCATCCTCTCTGTCAAAATTTGTTTTCAAATTCTCATTGCAAAACTTAATAAGGTTGGGCAAAGCGGTACGGTCGCCATACCAATCGCCGCCGCCACTGTACTTAAGCTTGGCAATTTTATAGGTAGGCGCGTTAAAGCTGCTTAGCGTAATTAAACCAAGCAGTACAGCTGTGTATACCAAATTCCTCATTGTTATTTTACCGGTTTAAAAAATTGATCTCAAAACAAGCAGCCAGGGCGGCTGTCTCTGTCCGCAATCTGCTATCACCTAAAGTTATAGCTTTAAATTCGGTTTGCAAAGCCAAATCAACCTCAGCAGGGGTAAAATCCCCTTCCGGCCCTATTAATATTACATAACTCCCCTGTTTTTCAACCTCGGCTGATAAACTTGTTTTGCTATCCGCTATGCAATGCGCAATAAATTTTTGCGCATCAAATTGCTGCCGGATAAATTTACTGAATGGGATTGGGGGATTTAAAATGGGATGGTATGCCTTTAAGGATTGCTTAATGGCAGAGGTTATGATCTTGGCAGATCTGTCTGTTTTTACTTCTTTGCGCTCAGAGCGCTGACAGATAATAGGGGTTATCTCGTCTATACCTATTTCGGTAGCTTTTTCTAAAAACCACTCAAAACGCTCAATATTCTTGGTGGGCGCTATGGCAATGTGAAGGTGGTGATTACGTTTACCAAACCCGGATTGTACGCTGGTTATTTTAAGAATGGTTCTTTTGGGATGAGCTTCGTGTATTACGGCCTGATACAAACCACCGCGACCATCAATCAGTTGAACCTCGTCACCTGCCTGTAGGCGTAAAACCCTAACACAGTGCTTGCTTTCCTCCTCGCTGAGGAAATACATCGGGTGCGAAGCATCAACATCGGGTGTGTAAAACAGGTGCATACTTTACGGCAGATCAATGCAAATCTACTGTATCTTCCTCATTTAGCAATAACTCCAGTTTCACTGATTCAATGTTCTGGTCAGATTTTTTTAAAACGGTAATGTTATAGCCATTTGATTCTTTTTGCTCGCCAACATCAGGTATTTTACCAAACACATGGCCAAGCCACCCTGATACAGTATCGAAGTCGCCGTCTTCTGGCAAATCATGTGGCAAATGTTCGTTTACATCGTAAATAGGAGCCAGCGCGTTAACAATAAACTCCCGCTCGTTCACTACTTCAACAATTGGCTTTTCTTCATCATACTCATCCTGTATCTCGCCAACCAACTCTTCAACAATATCTTCCAGGGTTACCATACCCGCTGTACCGCCAAACTCATCAGAAACAATGGCAATCTGTATACGCTTTTGCTGCAGCTCGGCCATCAGATCATTGATCTTTTTTGTTTCGGGGATAAAATAAGGTTTGCGTATAATATCTTTCAATACAATTTCTTCGCCACGCGCCAATAAAGGCAATATATCTTTAGCATGAACAATGCCTACTATCTTATCTATAACTTCATCATATACCGGCAAACGCGAATATCCTTCGGAGATCAGCATTTCTAATAATTCCTCTTTTTCGGTATTAAGTTCAATGCCCGATATTTTGGTACGGGGTACCATGATATTCTTTACTACGCGCTCATTAAAATCAAATACATTTTGAATCAGTTCATGTTCAGACGAATCAAGTGCCCCGGTTTCTCTGCCTTGTTCAAGTAAATATTGCAACTCTTCAGAACTATGATGCGCTTCGTGCCCGGCAACGGGGTTTATACCAAACAACTTCAGCATAAAATTAGCAAACCCGTTAAGCACCCAAATGGCAGGCTTAAAAACAATGTAAAAAAATCTAAGCGGGATAGACACCGTCATTACCGTGCGTAACGAACGCTGGATGGCTAATGATTTAGGTGCCAATTCACCAAAGACTATGTGAAAAATAGTAATGGTTGCAAAAGCGATGACGTGGCTTGCTGTTATTACACCCGGAGCAAGTTCTACATTAAAAGCCCTGAACGCATTTACCATCAAATTAGTAACAACCTCTTCGCCCACAACACCTAATCCAAGTGACGCTATGGTTATACCCAACTGGGTGGCTGCCAAATAACCGTCAAGGTTGTGCATCATGCCACGGGCAATTCTTGCTACGCTGTTGCCTGCCTTTGCCCGCAGTTCTATCTGCGAGGTACGCACCTTAACCATGGCAAATTCTGCAGCAACGAAAAAGCCGTTTAAAAGAACCAGAAAAATGGTTGCTAAAATACTAAAGCCGCTTATATGATAGTCTCCGGGGTCCATTAAATGTTTATTGGTGAAGGAAAGGTAGCCTGATAAAGTTCAAGGCTTTCGCTAATAACCTTGTAGGCGTAGCGTTTACCCAGCATGTGCTCAATGGTAACATTCTTGCCTTCCAGCTTTTTATAGTCTTTAAAGAAACGTACTATCTCCGTCATGGCGTGGGGTGGCAACTCATTCAGATCATTAATATAATTTACTGACATATCGTTTTTTGCTACCGCGATAATTTTGTCGTCCTGCTCGCCATTGTCAACCATGTGCATTACGCCAATAACCTTCGCCTCTATCATTGACATTGGGAAAACATCTATAGAGCATAGCACTAAAATGTCCAATGGGTCTTTATCATCACAATAAGTTTGCGGGATAAAGCCATAATTAGCCGGATACATTACTGACGAAAATAAAACCCTGTCCAATTTAAGTAGACCGGACTCCTTGTCAATTTCGTATTTTGCTTTTGAGCCTTTAGGGATCTCAATTATCGCATTAACAATTTCCGGAACGTTATCGCCAGTAGAAACCTGGTGCCATGGGTGTAGTGTAGCCATATATATTATGTATGTTTTTCAGTACTTGCAGTCTTTCTTTTTAAAAAAGCTATTAATAGCGGTATCGATGTAATAACTATAAGCCCTAATATAACATATTCAAGGTAATCATTCAACTGTGGATACTTTCGCCCTAAAAAATAACCGGACAAAATAAAGGTACATGTCCATGCAATACCCCCGGCCAGATTGTATATGGTAAATTTTTTAAAATCAACCTTAACAACCCCCGCAAAGATAGGTGCAAAAGTTCTTATTATAGGGAAAAATCTTCCCAAAACTAATGCCATACCTCCATGTTTGTTATAAAATTCTTCGGCAACTGTTATATAACGTTTCTTGAAGAAAATAGAATCGTCTTTTTTAAACAGCATTGGCCCTGTGCGATAGCCAAACCAATAACCGGTAAAGTTACCTAACACCCCCGCCGCCATAACAGCAAAAAGCAAGGTGCCCAATGGAACGTCTATCATCCCAGATGCGCACAATAGTCCGGCTAAAAACAGAAGATAGTCGCCGGGCAGGAAAAAGCCGAAAAACAATCCTGTTTCGGCATAAACCACAACCAGCAAAAAATAAAACCCTCCCTTGCTTAAAATAGATTTAGCGTCGGTTAGGTTTTGCAGGTATTCCCAAAAATTTTCCATTAACTATATTTGTAAAACTACAAATATTAAACCAATTAGAAACGGATTTTGATTTTAATGAATTTTAAATAAGCCGGGATATCAGGTCGGGGTAAACTCCGATAACAATGGTTGCTATAGCAGCAATTGCAAATACAAAAACATAATTACCCGGTACTATAACAGCTGTACGCTCGCTGCTGCGGAAATACATTGCTATAATAACCCTGAAATAATAGAAGATACTGATTATAGCATTTATAACAGCTAAAACGGTAAGCCAATATAGCGACTTGCTTATAGCCGTGCTAAACATGTAAAATTTACCTATAAAGCCTGCAGTTAGCGGAATACCCGCCAAAGAAAGCATACTGATGGTTAATACCAGGGCTAAAAACGGGTTAGATTTGCCCAAGCCATTAAAGCTTTCAAAATTATCATTACCACTTTGCTGCTGTACTAATATAAGCGCGCCAAATGCAATTATTGAAGCGATGGAATAGGCGCTACCGTATACAAATACTGAAACTGCAGAACCTCCGCCCAAAGCTATTATTGCAAAAAGCATATACCCCGCGTGCGAAATACTTGAATAAGCCAGCATCCGCTTAAAGCTTTGCTGATATAAAGCCGTTATGTTCCCTACGAATAAAGTGAGAATAATAATGATTGATAAGGGCTGTATCCAAAACCCGTTTGCAACGCCGAATGACACTGAAAATAAACGGTAGAACGCTGCAAAGCCTGCTACCTTAACTACTGTAGACATAAACGCGGTTATAAGCGTTGGAGAACCCTCGTATACGTCCGGCGTCCAAAAATGAAAAGGCGCGGCTCCAACCTTAAAGCAAAGGCCAATTAATATCAACATCATACCGGTGAATGATAGCCAATCAATGTGCGTATCATGTGACATCCAGTTACGGATCTCTTCCAAATTAAATGAGCCTGATGCGCCGTATATTAAAGTGATACCAAACAGTAAAAAGCCTGTTGAAAAGGCACCCATTAAAAAGTATTTTAACGCAGCCTCGTTGGATGCGAAATCGCGCTTTTTGATACCAGCGAGGATATACAAACTTACTGACATGATCTCGATACCAATAAATAGCATCGATAAATTATAGTAGGATACCATTACTATGATACCTGCCAGCGAGAATAAAATAACCGCGTAATACTCTGCCACGTGCGAGCTTATTCTATCAAAATAATCTTTTGAAAGCAGTAATATTAACAGGGTGGATATGATAGCAACTGATGAAAAAACTACCGAGAAGTTGTTAAACAACATCATTCCGCTAAAGATGGGTACGGCTCCGTCATTCCAATGGCCTACGGCCAGGCCAAGTGCAACTAATAACCCAACAACGGTAACAGGCAGTAGCGCCTTCTGCATTTTATACAGGCCCAGGTAGAGCAGCACAATAGGTAAAACAGATATAACTATTAGAGTATTCATATTAAACTACCTGAGATTTATAGTGTGTATCAAATTGTTAACCGCAGCTTCGGATATATGCAAAATAGGCTGCGGATAAACACCAATACTTATTATTAAAAAACAAATTATGCCTAACGCGATAGCTTCTGAGCCTTTAACATCTGTAAAAACAGCGGTCAACGCGTTAGCTTCGCCCTGCATAACACTTTTGTACATACGCAACATGTAAACGGCACCAAATATGATGGTTAAACCGGCTATTGCGGCCAGCCATATATTGTATTGGTAAACACTGTTCAGCAGCAAGAACTCGCCAATAAAACCGTTGGTTAGCGGCAGTGCCACTGTACCTAAAACGATGATAAGGAAAGCGATAGAAAAAACCGGTGCTGACTTAGCAATACCACCTAATTGCGAAAGATCGCGTGTATTTAAACGGCGGCTGATGATATCCCATATAAAGAACATGCCTACTACGTTTATACCGTGGCTAAGCATTTGCACCATTGATCCCTGCAAACCTTGTACGTTCCACGCGAATATGCCTGCGGCTATTAACCCAACGTGGGCAATTGATGAATAAGCCACCAAACGCTTGCCATCTGTTTGCTTAAATGCTATGATAGAAGCATACACAATACCAACTATTGATAATATAATGGTTAAATTCTGCCACTCAAAAGCAGCTATTGGCGCATTTGGAATAAGCCACCTGATCACGCCATATACACCCATCTTAAGCATAATGCCTGATAACATCATGGTACCTGCTGAAGGTGCCTCGGTATAAGTATCCGGCTGCCAGGTATGGAAGGGGAATACCGGCATTTTTATGGCAAATGCCAGGAAGAATGCCCAGAATACCCATATCTGCTGGTCGTGCGTTAAACCTGAATGGTAAAAACTTTCCAGGCTATACAGCTTATCAGGCGTTGCAGTGTATAAATAGATCATCGCCACCAGCATAAACAGCGAGCCGGCAAATGTGTAAATGAAGAACTTAATAGTGATACGAATACGATTCTCGCCACCCCACAAAGCACAAATAAAGTAAATAGGTATCAATGCCGCTTCCCATCCAACATAAAACAAAAACCCGTCTAATGCCGTAAATACAACAAGCATAGCAGCTTGCATAAACAATATCAGTGCATAAAAGGCTCCTGCGTTTTTATAGTTATGCTGATAGGTGGTAAGGATTATTAACGGAACCAATACCGTGGTGAGCAATATCATTATCATACTGATACCATCGATGCCTGCGGTAAAATAAATACCTAAACGTGAGATCCAGGGTACGTCGATTTTAAACTGTACGCTGGCATCGGGTACAAAATTGCTTAGAAAAAACAGCGCAACTGCCAGTTCTACAACCGAGAAAAATAACGCGGCGTGTTTAGCTGTCTCGTTTTTAAGGAACGCCACAACCAGCGCTGCAATTACCGGCAAAAATATAAGTATACTAACCGTCATTTTAAATAACACTTGTTAAGCTATATAGCAGGATGGCAATAATGCCAACTACCATCATAAATATGTAGAAACCTACGTTACCTGCCTGCAATAATCTGAAGCTTTTACTGGCTTCAATGGTGCCTTTACCCAAGCTGTTCACAATACCGTCTATGCCCAACCTGTCAACAACTTTATAGAAAAACACCGAAAGGGCATCTAATGGCTTGCGGATAATGGCATCATACAGTTCATCAACATAAAATTTATTGTAGGATAGGTTTGCAAAAAACGTGCGCTCCTGTTCATCTGCTACAGGCACATGCGCGCCTTTAACATATTTTGAATAAGCGTAAGCCATAGCAATTAAAGCGCCTCCAACTGAAAGCCCCATTAATTGCCATTCTGTGCTGTGGCTCAGTTCATGCTCGCCCATTATTGTATGTGATGCCTCAAAAACAGGAGCAAGGAAACTTCCTAACGCATGATGATCAACAACTGCATAGGGGGCAAGTACTTGGGGTACACCTATAAAACCGGCAACAGCAGATAGAGCAGCCAAAACAATTAATGGAATGGTCATGCTTGCAGGCGACTCATGTAAATGATGCTCCTGCTCATGCGTTCCTCTAAATTTACCCCAAAAGGTAAGGTACATCATACGGAACATATAGAATGACGTTAGCATAGCAGTAATAACTCCTATTACATAATAAACTGGGTTATGCGCATAAGCTGCCGCTAAAATTTCGTCTTTTGAAAAGAAGCCGGAAAACGGAGGAATACCTGCGATAGCTATAGTACCTATCAGCATGGTAATAAACGTTATTTTGATCTTGCCTTTTAAGCCGCCCATTTTGCGCATATCCTGCTCGCCGCCCATGGCATGGATAACAGAACCTGCGCCGAGGAACAATAATGCTTTAAAAAAAGCATGGGTTAATACGTGGAAGAATGAGCCGGTAAACGCTCCAACCCCTAAGCCTAAAAACATATAACCCAATTGAGATACGGTGGAGTAAGCCAGTACCTTTTTAATATCAGTTTGTGTAAGTGCTATTAGTGCTGCAAACAAGGCAGTAGCTAACCCTACTATGGCAATAACCTCCAGCGTTTCGGGAGCCATTGTGAACAGGATATTAGAACGGGCTATCATATAGATACCTGCTGTAACCATTGTTGCCGCGTGTATCAATGCTGATACAGGTGTTGGGCCAGCCATCGCATCAGGCAGCCAGGTAAACAATGGCAATTGTGCCGATTTACCCGTAGCACCTACAAACAGCAGAATGGTGATCAATACAAGCGGAGCACCACCGGCACCTAATGTTTTAGCGCTCTCAAACACCTCGGCATAGCTGATGCTTCCAAAGTGATTAAAGATCAAGAATATGGCGATAAGAAATCCTAAATCGCCTACGCGATTCATTATAAAAGCTTTTTTCGCAGCATCAGCGTAGCTTGCGTTGGTATACCAAAAGCCAATTAACAGGTATGAGCATAAACCTACGCCCTCCCAGCCAATAAACATGATGAGGTAATTAGCACCCATTACCAGTAGCAGCATGAAGAAAACGAACAGATTTAAGTAAGAAAAGAACTTACCAAAGCCTGCATCATCATGCATATAGCCTGTAGAATATAAATGGATAAGGAAACCTACTCCGGTTATGATCAGCAGCATTATAGAACTCAACTGATCTACCAGGAAAGAGAAATTTACATGCAATGAGCCCACGCTGAACCAGGTAAACAGATCAACGTTAATTGGTACACCTGTAGATTTTATTTGGAAAAAAGCAGCAACGCTTAAACCAAAAGATGCAAGTATTACTAAACTTCCTATTGCGCCGATAACACCTTTTGATAACGCATTGCGACCGATGCCATTGATAACAAAGCCCAGCAGCGGTAATAAAGGAATAAGCCAGATATATTTATCCATAATATTTTGCCCCCTAACCCCCTAAAGGGGGAACAATGGTGGTCTTTTCTTTTATATTATTTGCCCTTTAACTCCCCCTTTAGGGGGCTGGGGGGCTACCATTTCAACCTGTTCAGCACGTTAATATCTACCGAGTTAGTATTGCGATAGATCATTACAATGATGGCCAATCCCACTGCAACCTCGGCTGCGGCCAGTGCCATAATGAAAAACACAAACACTTGTCCGGCAGCATCACCACGGTAAACCGAAAATGCTGTTAGCAACAGGTTAACCGAATTTAACATCAGCTCAATAGACATAAAGATCACTATGGCATTACGGCGTAACAATACACCCATAACACCTATAGAAAATATGATGGCGCTAAATAGTATATAATGATTAAGCGGCACACCCAACATAGTATTTGTTAAACTTTGCATATTACGCTGCTTTTGGGTCTTTATCTTTAGTAGCCAATAACACCGCGCCTACCATTGCCGATAGCAGCAATATTGACGAGATCTCAAATGGCAATAAATATTCGTTAAACAATACTTTTCCGAGGTTTTTAACCAAACCCAGATCAGGGTTTTTCATTGATACTTCGTTTGATGCACCCAGGGCTTTTATTGATGCCACAATGGTTACCAAAAAACACCCGCCGCCAATAACCGCGGCTATTTTTACAAAGTTTGATTTTGCCGGCTCCGAATCCTCATTCAGGTTAATAAGCATCAGTGTATATAAGAATAACACCAATATAGCGCCCATATAAACTATAAAATTCACAACCGCTAAAAACTGCGCGTTCAGTAAAATATAGTGAATAGTGAAGGTAAAAAAGGTTAGTATAAGATAAAGTATACTATGCACCGGGTTTTTTGCGCTGATCACCAAAATGGCAAAGCAGATAGACAAAAACGCTACAATGTAAAATGGATTCATGGTTATCTATTAACGTACCTTACACCCCTGAAAAAGTTGGGCAAAGGTATAAAACTTCTTTATTGATTTAACGGAGCCTCTACTAATTTGTCCTTACCGTAAATAAAATCCTTCCGCAAATAATCTGATGGTACAATATCACCATCCAGGTAAATAGCTTCTTTAGGGCAGGCTTCTTCACATAAACCGCAGAAAATGCAACGCAGCATATTTATTTCATAAACAGCAGCGTATTTTTCTTCGCGATATAGGTGCTCTTCGCCTTTTTGGCGTTCAGCGGCTGTCATGGTAATTGCTTCTGCCGGGCAAGATAAAGCGCATAATCCGCAGGCAGTGCAACGCTCTTTACCATCTTCATCGCGCTTAAGCGAGTGCATTCCTCTAAAGTTCTCAGAGAATTCGCGTTTTTGTTCGGGATACTGAATGGTCACATCGCCTTTAGCAAAAACCACTTTCAGAAAGTGCTTCATGGTAATGCTCAAACCCTTCAAAATAGCAGGCAGGTAAGCACGCTCCATTAAAGTAAGCGGCTTCGACTCTAATACCTTTCTTTTATTACTTAATGGTTCCATATTATCCTCTAATAAAAGTCATCCACAAACCTGTTATAATAATATTTGCTATGGCCAATGGTATTAATGATTTCCAGCCAAGGTCCATCAATTGGTCATAGCGGAAACGCGGTATTGTCCATCTCACCCACATAAAGAAGAAGATGAAACCGAATATTTTGCCAAATAGCAATACCACACCCAATATCACAGATATGTTGGTACCTGCATTGGCAGCCACCCAATCCATAAACGGATAGTTATAGCCACCAAAATAAAGCGTAGCCATTACTGCGGATGATATAAACATGTTGATATACTCTGCAAACAGGTAAAAGCCCAGTTTCATTGACGAGTATTCTGTGTGATAACCACCCACTAACTCCGTTTCGCACTCAGGCAAATCAAACGGAGATCTGTTTGTCTCGGCAAATGCACAAATTATAAATAGCAAAAACCCTAATGGTTGCTTAAATACAAACCAGCTAAACCAGCCATCGGCCCAAAAGCCATGCTGTTGCCCGGCAATTTCGCCTAAACTCATGGTGCCCGTAACCATTATCAAAGCGATAATAGAAAGGCCCATTGAAATTTCGTAGCTGATATTTTGTGATGCAGCACGGATAGCACCCAATAAAGAGTATTTATTATTTGATGCCCAGCCGCCTATCATAATACCATAAACGCCTAATGATACCACACCAAAAATGTACAATATACCTACGTTAATATCAGTAACCTGCAGATCAATTACCGTTGAACCTATAGTGAGTTTCTGCCCCCATGGGATAACTGCTGATGCGATACATGCGGTAAAAATTGCAAGGGACGGGCCTACAATAAACAGAAAACCTGTTGCATTGGTAGGAATGATCTCTTCTTTCAGAAACATTTTACCACCATCGGCAAGGGGTTGTAATATACCCCACGGACCGGCACGGTTAGGGCCTACCCTATCCTGAAAAAATGCCGCCAGCTTACGCTCGGCGTAAGTAGAGTACATGGCTACCACCAAACTAATAGCGAAAATGATCACTATCAGCGTAAATTTTATAAGGATATCAGTTAGTTCCATTATAAACGTGTCTCCCGTTCAAATTGTGTTTTATTAGCTTCCTGCAAAACAGGGTTGGTTTTAACAACCGGAAGCGGTTTCATTTCGTAGTGATTAGCGCTGATTACCGAATGATGCGATACCTTACGCGGCCCTTCAATCACCCAATCAGAAGTTTTCTTCTTATCAAAACGGCATTCGTTACAGATAAATTCTTCTACTTCTCCCCATTGATCTTTACGTGCAGTTACGCGGATAACCTCTTCGCCTTTATACCAAAGGGTTACTTTACCATTGCAATTTTCGTGGTTGCAATCGCGGTGCGCCTCAACAGGTTTGGTAAACCAAACACGATTTTTAAAGCGGAAAGTTTTATCAGTTAAAGCACCCACAGGGCAAACATCAATAACGTTTCCTGAGAAATCATTATCAACAGCAGCCTGAATGTAGGTTGATATTTCGGAGTGATCGCCACGGTTTAAAATACCATGGATGCGATGATCTGTAATCTGATCGGCAGTGAAAACACAGCGGTAGCAAAGGATGCAGCGCGTCATGTGTAGTTGAATTTTATCGCCAATATCAATTTTTTCAAACGTACGGCGGTCAAACTCATAACGGGTTTTCTCCCTGCCATGCTCAAAGCCCAGATCCTGTAAATGGCATTCGCCTGCCTGGTCGCAAACAGGGCAATCCAACGGGTGGTTTATCAATAACATTTCAACCACACCTTTACGTGCCTCAATAACCTCCGGCGAAGTGATATTTTTCACTTCCATGCCGTCCATAACATTAGTACGGCATGATGCTACCAACTTAGGCATAGGGCGCGGGTCTTTATCAGAACCCTTGCTAACCTGCACCAAACAGGTACGGCATTTACCACCGCTGCCGGCCAATTTAGAGTAATAGCACATAGCAGGCGGAACGATATCGCCACCTATAACCCTTGCGGCGTTAAGGATGCTTGTTCCGTCTGGCACTTCTACTGATATTCCGTCTATCGTAACCTTCATTTGACGTTATATATTAGTCAATTTTAATATTTTTCCTGTCATTGCGAGGTACGAAGCAATCGCGAATTATGCATGATTGCTTTGCGTCCTTGCGATTGCTTCGTACCTCGCAATGACAACTTTTATTGTGCAGCCTGAACAGGTGCAGGCAACGGATCAGCATAATGTGCCAATCCATAATTCCTTGTTACCGCCTCGCTTGCATGGCTCACGTGCCACTCAAACTCATCTCTGAAATGGCGTATAGCGCTGGCTACCGGCCATGCTGCCGCGTCGCCCAGCGGACAAATTGTATTTCCTTCTATTTTCTTTGATACATCAACCAAAAGGTCCATATCACTCATGGTGCCATGGCCCATTTCCAGGCGATGCAATACTTTTTCCATCCAGCCGGTACCTTCGCGACAAGGCGAACATTGACCGCAGCTTTCGTGGTGATAAAAACGGGCAAAGTTCCAGGTGTTGCGTACAATGCACTGATCTTCGTCAAAAGCGATAAAACCACCTGAACCCATCATGGTGCCGGTAGCAAAGCCACCGTCAGACAATGACTCATAGCTCATTAAGCGTCCTTCGCCCGCGGCTGTCTTCATAAACAGGTTAGCAGGTAAAATTGGCACAGATGAACCACCTGCAACAACCGCTTTTAAGCGTTTGCCGTTGGCAATACCACCGCAATATTCGTCGCTGTATAAAAATTCTTCAACCGGCAGGCCCAGATCAATTTCGTAAACACCCGGTTTAGCCAGGTTACCGCCCGCAGATATCAGTTTAGTACCTGTACTACGGCCAATACCTAGTTTAGCATACTCTTCGCCGCCATCATTAATAATAGGCACTACTGCAGCGATAGATTCAACATTGTTAACCACTGTAGGGCAACCATACAAACCAGCAATAGCCGGGAATGGTGGTTTAATACGTGGGTTACCGCGTTTACCTTCCAATGATTCTAACAAGGCAGTTTCTTCACCGCAGATGTAAGCACCGCCACCGGGTTGTACATACAACTCCAGATCATAGCCGGTACCTAAAATATTTTTACCTAAAAAGCCTGCCGCCTTTGCTTCGGCAATGGCCTTTTCAAGTATGCGGATCTGCGGCATCATTTCGCCGCGAACGTATATGTATGATGTTTTTGCGCCTAAAGCATAGCTTGATGTGATCATCCCCTCAATTAACAAGTGAGGGATGTAGGTCATCAAATAACGATCTTTAAAAGTACCGGGCTCAGACTCGTCAGCATTACAAACCAGGTAACGTGCAACACCTTCCGGCTTAGCCAAAAAACTCCACTTCATCCCGGTAGGGAAACCTGCACCACCACGGCCACGCAAACCCGACTTTTTAACTTCCTCCACCACTTCTTCTGGCGACATCTGTTTTAAAGCTTTCTCAACAGATCTGTAGCCACCTTTTTGGCGGTACACATCAAAAGTATTGATGCCAGGTACGTTTATATGTTCTAAAAGTAATTTGCGTCCCATTAATTATTCGCCTTAGCTTTTAAATCCTCTATCAATTGATCAACAGACTGGTTAGTCAGTTTCTCATAAAATGTGTATTCAGGGCCTATCTGTAAAACAGGGCCAAAACCACATGCAGCCAAACACTCTACACCGCGCCAGCTAAACAAGCCATCGGCAGTAATTTCGCCTTCTTTAACACCCAGTTTTTGTTCCAGGTGATCCATTATTTTTTCGGCGCCCACTAAACAGCATGGGCCTGTGCGGCAAACTTCTAATGCATATTTGCCTTGAGGGCGCATAAAGTACATGGTGTAAAACGTTGCCACCTCGTATACTTCAACAGGCTGTATCTTTAAATATTCGGCAACCTTATCCATTGCCGGTGCACTAACCCAGCCAAACTCCGCTTGTACCAAATGCAGTATTGGCAGCAAAGCCGATTTTTGTTTTCCTTCGGGATAGCGGCTAACAATGTCAGCAAATTGGTTGGTTAGCGAGGTTGAAAACTCAACCGGAACCAGTTCGGTATTTTCAACTCTAAGCATCTAACTCTCCGGCTATAACGTTTAAACTACTCATGTTAATTATCGCATCTGAAAGCAACATACCCGCACTCATTGGCGCATACATCTGGTAGTTGATGAAACTCGGCCTGCGGAAATGCAGTCTGTAAGGTGCACGGCCACCATCATTTATCAGGTAAAAGCCTAACTCGCCGTTAGCACCTTCAACAGCATGATAAACCTCGGTATGTGGGGTAGGTATCTCGCCCATCACAATTTTAAAGTGATAGATAAGCGCTTCCATGTTATTATAAACTTCCTCTTTCGGAGGCAGGTAAAATTCCGGCACATCAGCGTGGAAAATGTCGCTGTTCTCTTTTTCCAGCTTTACCAATGCCTGTTCTATCAGGCGAAGGCTTTGCCACATTTCTTCGTTACGTACTAAAAAGCGCGAATAAACATCACCATTCTCGCCAACCGGGACTTCAAAATCAAAGTCCTCATAGCTTGAGTAGGGATTCATGGCACGCACATCGTAATCAACACCGGCAGCGCGCAATAACGGCCCGCTCCAGCTGTAGCTTAAAGCATCCTCAGCAGTTACAGCTGCAACGCCTTTGGTACGATCAATAAATATGCGGTTGCGCGTAAACAGCGCTTCAAATTCTTTTAATGTTTTAGGGAACTCAACCAAAAACTTACGCAGTTTGGCAAAAGCTTTTGTATTAAAGTTACGCTCAAATCCGCCTATACGGCCAATGTTGGTTGTTAAGCGAGAGCCACAAACTTCCTCGTAAATCTCATAAATAGATTCACGGAACTCCATCATGTAAAGGAAACCTGTAAAAGCACCGGTATCTACACCCAATACACCGTTACATACAATGTGGTCGGCAATACGGGCAAGCTCCATTACAATAACGCGTAAGTAATCTACACGTTTCGGGGTTTGTATATTTAACAGTTTCTCAACCGTCATGTGCCAGCCCATGTTATTTATGGGCGATGAACAATAGTTTAAACGGTCGGTAAGTGGAGTTATCTGATAGAAAGGGCGATGCTCGGCAATTTTTTCAAACGCACGGTGGATATATCCTATGGTTGAAACGCCGCTAATAATACGCTCGCCATCCATTTCTAATACGTTTTGAAAAACGCCGTGGGTGGCCGGGTGCGTAGGGCCTAGGTTAAGCGTGGAATGTTCGCTTTGCGGATCGTTATCTATATATACGGGATGATTCTCCATGCTCTATCTTCCAAAAAAATAATCTTTCTTATCAACGCGGTTCGGGTCCTCCAGCGGGAACTCTTTGCGCATCGGAAATGCCGTCATATCGTCAACATTCAATATACGGCGCAAATCAGGGTGGCCGTCAAATATTACACCGAACAGGTCGTAAGTTTCGCGCTCCATCCAGTTGGCACCATTCCAAAGGTTGGTTGCTGTAGGGATATGGCAATTATCACCATCAATAAACACTTTTATGCGCACACGCACATTATTTACCAGGCTGTGCAGGTGATAAACCACACCTATTGTAAGTTCCTGTTCAGGGTAATGCGTTGCAGTGATATCTGTTAAGTAAATAAACTGAAGAACTGCTGAGTTTTTAAGCAAAGCCAACAGATCATTTATCTGCTCTTTTGTAGTTTCAACCGTAAGCAAACCAAAAGGCTCACCCACTACCGTTACTTTATCACCAAATTGGGTAGTTATGCTATTTAATACTTCTTCGTTAGTTATCTTACCCATTATTGAATTCCGTATGAAGCTAATAATTTCTGGTATTCAGGAGTTTCGCGCCTGCGGGTTGATTCTGTTTTAACCAGCTCCTGTATGTGCATAAAGCCATCAATAATGGCCTCGGGGCGTGGCGGGCAACCTGGCACGTAAACGTCAACCGGAATGATCTCGTCTATACCTTGCAAAACCGAATAAGTATCAAAAATACCACCGCTTGATGCGCATGCGCCAACGGCCATTACCCAACGTGGCTCGGCCATTTGCAGATAAACCTGGCGTAGCACCGGGCCCATCTTTTTGGCGATGGTTCCCATAACCATTAAAAGGTCGGCCTGGCGTGGCGAAAAGCTTAAACGCTCTGCACCGAAACGCGAAAGATCATAATGCGAGGCCATGGTGGCCATAAACTCGATACCGCAACATGAAGTGGCAAAAGGCAAAGGCCAAAGCGAGTTTGCGCGAGCCAATCCGACAGCCTTATCTAATGATGTTGCAAAAAATCCCGATCCCTCTACTCCCGCGGGAGCCCCAACTATTTGAATATCACTCATGAATTATAGTTATCAAATACTCATCCAAAGTATGCCATTTGGACGCGCAAATTTATGATAAAATACCTTGTAATAGATACACTAAAGGCTAAACCAAATATATTTAGAATTATTCTAAACAACTGCGCTTATAGCCTCGCTCCTGCTTATCGTTTTAACGTTGCTATTAAAAATATGCTGCTAAGTGTTCCGCGGAACAAGTGAAACACGTGGAACAGCCAAAATTGTTAAACAACTGATATACAACGAGATAATACTATGTGCTGAAACACTTTGAAACAACTTATAAGTCAGAAAATTTAGCTGTAAAATAATCCTAACAAACTGCCTGTCAAGCGATTGCAAATAACGAAAATTTACAACTTAAGTGAAACACTTTTGGAACAGCTGCTCTGAAAAGCTTTGCCCACTATTAAGCGACCAGCATGTGCTCTTTAGTCCCAGTTCAGCGCTTTTTTCTTTATAACGTAAATAAAGCCTGCTAAAAGGGTGGCCATAAAAATAAACATTTCTATCATGCCATCTTTACCTAACGCTTTGAAGTTAACCGCCCAGGGGTACATAAATATTACCTCTACATCAAACAATACAAAAAGTATGGCTACAAGGAAATATTTAATAGAGATAGGTGTACGCGCGTTACCAATAACCTCAATACCCGATTCAAAAGGCGTAAGCTTATCCTTGGTTACCCGTTTGGGGCCTAATTTGTGCGTACCAAACATGGTTGCCACAACAAAACCAAGTGCAACCAGCATTTGGAAAATTATTGGTAAGTAATTTACCGGTAAACTTTGAGTTTCCATGCTGCAAATATACAAAGGGCTTATAAATAACAAAGGCTTCTTTAAAAAGAAGCCTTTGTTATTACATAAAATGTTATTTGTTACTTGCTTTTAGCGCCGGCCTTTTGCTTAAAGTAAAAGTCTGCCTGCGCGTCGGCAGGGTCAAGTGCTTTTGCTTTGTTAAAGTACAATGCGGCATTTACATCATCTTTTTCTTTGTAAGCATAAATGTTACCCAAATAATCATAAGCTTCTATCAACGCGGTTCTTTCCTGTCCGGCTACTGAAGCTGCTTTCGGCTCCAAAAGTTGAATAACCTGCTCATAGTAAGGCTTAGCTAAACCTAATTTACTATCTCTATTAGGATCACGAAGATCTGCTATTCGCGCTCTAAATAAAGGAGCATAAAAAGTTGGGGTAGGCATCTTTTTCTGCATGTAACTAAGCGCAGAATCAGCCCTCACTAACAAGCTTGAATCTGGTTTAATACTTGGGTCAGTCTTTGCCTTAGTAACCTGATCAGTAAATGCAAAATAACCAAATCTACCAACACTTAAATAATCGCCAAAAGTCAGGTTCTTATCTTTTCTCAATATGTTAGAATAAGCATTGAAAGCGGGCACATATCTTTTTCTATCCACATTCACCTTTGCTATATCCCTATAAACATCCGCAAATGTGCTGTCTAACTCAACAGCTTTTGTCAGCGTTTCTATCGCTTTAGTAGTATCCTGGCCCGCTGCTATTTGGGCACGACCGTGATATAAAAAATCGCGAGCAATAACACGCTTTGGATCAGCCTTTGCAATCCATTTACCCATCCACTCATTGGCAGCTTTAGGATCTTTAAGTTCAAAAGCAGCATAAGCTAAATAACGGTAAACACGCGCATTAGCATTAGGTGAAGCAGCCAATTTGGTAGCAACATCTTTTACCTCAGCCCATTTACCTGCACGTACTAAAAAGTCTGCATAACGCAACAGTGTTTCCTCAGACTTGTCTGTTAGCGTTATAAAATTTTCATAGTGTTTTACAGCAGAATTTATTTTTTCAACAGCCACTTTACGGTCGGTGCCAGCCTGGCGACTTTCAGTTTCAGCCCACTCGCGGTACGCAGGGCCAAAATTGGCATCTATTGCGGTAGCTGTCTGGAAAGCCTTTTCTGCTGTGTCAAAGCTGTCTGCATATCTCCACAATACGCCTACAGCTGTATTAGCCTTAACCGATTTTGGATCACGCGTTAAAGCCTCCTGGTAGTTTTTAAAAGCGTCGTTGCTATTAAACTGCGAGCGATAAGCATTTCCCAGTTCAATATATACATCAACATTTTTATCATCGCGCTCTTTACCTTTATTTAACGCGGCAATGGCCAACCTGGCATTTTCACCAGACAGTTTACCATCCTCGGCACCTAAAAGGTAAGCTTTGCCTATATAAAGAAAAGGCTCAGCGTCTTTTTTCTTCGCTAACTCAATGGCTTTGTTAAATTGTTCGGTAGCGGTTTTTTCGTCTTTGTTTAAATGAGCCGCAGCACCTAAACCTATAAAATTTAAAGGTGATTTAGCATCGGCTTGAACGCCTTTGTCAAATACTACTTTAGCAGAATCAACATATTCCTGCGCAAGGTATACCCAACCCAACTGAAAAAATGCCTCAGCATTAGTTGGCTGCGTATTTGTCAAGTTCTTTAGCATCGCTTTAGCTTTTACATACTGCTCGGCATCAATTGCTTTTTTGGCATCAGCAAGGCTTTGTGCAAAAACTGATGATCCCATAAGCGCAAGGCCCGTTACAGCTACAGCTATTCTTCTGATCATTTTCATCTTTTACTATTTTAGTTTTATAATTTACGTCTGTTACTTGTTCTTCTTTATAATATTCACTTCTCGTGTTGGTATTGAATCAGGCAATATTCCTGATTGCAAGAGTATCCGCTGGCCCTTCTCTCCCAGCAAAAAATAAGCAAATCCTGATCCTAAACCCTGTTTGCCTGTACTATTAACGATGTAAAGATCGCGGGTAAGCGGATACTGTTTTAGAGCCAGAGTAGACTGCGAAGGTTTAAAATACTCTGTCTTATTACTGTCATCCTTTACTCCAACCAGTTTAACCTTTTTAACCGCATCAGCAAAATCATCATCCGGATCATTTAGCCAGCTAAAACCTGTTATGCCTATAGCATTTGTGTGCTGGCTAACATATTTTATTACTTCCTTATTGTCTTTAAGGGCATAAATATTTCTTCCCTTTAAATCTGCACTGCCAGAAAAAGCCTTCAAATACCTTACCAGACTTGAATTAGGGTTGTCAAAAACAATATTCAATTCTGTTTTAGTCTTTCCGTTAAGCATACTTTTTAGTTCACTTACGGTAATCAACGTATCAACTGATGCGTTATTTACTATGAGTGCAACTGCATCAACGGCAAATCTGTCAACCAGTGGCGCTAAATTCCTATTTATGAGTATCCTTTCCTCCTGAGTGCTCAATTTACGCGACAGTATGGCTAATCTAACACTGTCATTTAACAGCATTCTTACCGCCCTGTTCTCTGACCCGTATACTATATTTAAATTTGCGCCCTCATTAAGGCTTTTAAAAATAAACGCCTCTTCATCAACAATAGGCTGACACGACTCATCAACGGCGATTAAAGTTGTACCACTTATTGTAGTTTCCTTCTGCTTCCCCTCGCTCTTCTTCTCTCCGCACGCGGTGATTGCCAGCAAAGCAACAAACAAATATTTTGCTTTAAACTTCATCCGGGTCCTTTCTTAACAAACGGGCAAATCTTAACACCGCATATACCATAATCAAAACGCCAAATCCGGTTCGCTGAAAGCTCGAAAGCTGTGGTAACATGTCTTTCCAAAATATTACCATAAGGCCAAGGGCCAAAACGCAAACAGCAGTTACAGCTCCTAAAATAAGCAAAAACCGCCTTTTGAGCGATTTTTGCTTACTATCAAATTTTAACGACATTACACTATTGCTCTTCGCCGAGCGTAAAGTTGATAGGAACGGTATATTGTACACGTACTGGTCGGCCATTTTGAATACCGGCTTTCCACTTTGGTGATTTTGAAAGTATACGTACGGCTTCTTCTTTTAAAGTAGAGCTAGGGCCGCGCACTGCACTTATGTCAGTTAAGCTTCCGTCTTTCTCTACCACAAATGAAATGAAAACCTTACCCGATACGTTGTTTTCTCTGTCAACGCCCGGATACTTGATATTCTTCTCCAAATATTTGGTAAAGGCAGCCGCACCACCCGGAAACTCGGGTGAAGATTCAACCGAAACGAAAATTTTATTTTCGTCTTCTGTAACCTGTTTAATGTCTGAGTTACCTACGGGCTCATCAATTCTGATCTCCGCATTAGGGTCACCTTTCTGATCTTTTGGACCAGGATCGGCTACCTTCAGTTCTTCCTGAGTTGGTGGATCTTCTTTCACCTCAACATCCGGCTTAACAACCAAAGGAGGGAATTTTACCTGGTCAATTTTTGGTTTTGGCGGCTCCGGTGGTGGCGGAGGTGGCACTTTTTTCTGTTCTTCTGGCGGCGGCGGGGCTAAAATAACATCCGTCATTTTAACCTTCTCATCGGCCTTCGGAATGAACCCATCAATAATATTGATGATTGTTTTAAGGGATATAACCAGTACGAAAAATACAATGCCAAATGCCAATGCGCGATTAGTATTACGCGGATTAGATTTTCTTAGCTCGTATGCTCCGTATGCTTTGTTACGCCCGGTAAAAACAACGTCGATCCACTCTTGCTTTAATATGTCTAATTTAGATCCCAGCATGGTTCCGAGTTTAATTTTTAACGTTTATATTCTTCTATTTATTATTCCTTAGTATAAACCGTGTGCAGTAAGCAAACCAACATCATCTTGCGAAATGTCTTGTATTGCTCTTATCTGGTTACCTATTATGTTTAGTTGATCCATAACAGTAACAACATTTTCATAAGTAGATTTGGCACTTGGCTTTATAATTACGATCATATCTTTCCCTTGGGTCCGTTTGATCTCAGCTTGTTTTTCAACTAAAGTCTTTATTAAACCATTTTTTCCAAAACCCTCAATAGTTGGGCCTGCTATAGGTTTTAACAATTGGCCTATGTACCATTCTACTTTATTGTCTTTTCCAATTAAAATAGTCATTGTACGGCTTTCGGCCACGTCTAATTCTACCTTTTTGTTGTCTTCCTGTTTATCAGGCATGGTAAGATCCATTGCCTTAGGTTTTTGGAGGGTAGTAGTAAGGATGAAGAACGTAATAAGCAAGAAAGCCAAGTCAACCATTGCAGTTAAATCCACACGTGTTGATGCCTTTTTACTTCTTACCTTCCCACCACCTTTTTTACCCCCCCCGGAGGTATCTAATTCTGCCATTTCCTTTTATTTTTGCTCTTTTTTAAGAGAAGTAATTAAACTGAATTTATTTTGTTCCTGCTTTTGCAAGGTTTTTATAATATCGGCAATTTTAGGATACTCTTCCTTACTATCACCTTTAATAGCAACCGTTAGCACAACATTGTGAAGTGCTGCATCAGCTTTGCGTGTTTCCTTCACCCAATGGAACAGTTCATTATTGTCAGTGGTGTCAACAGGAATACCTGGTTGCTGAACATCTGCGCGATCAGCTACAGGGACAGCCAGTAATTGTTTTAACTGTTTGATAGGCACACCGAACGATTCTGTGTTACTAAAGGCAACTACTTCTTCGGGTGTGAATGTTACTCCATATTTTTCACCCATTGACTTTAGTGCTTCCATTCTCAGGTCCTGACCTTCAATACTGTAAAACACTTTTCCCTGGCCAACAATAATAGCAGCAAAATCTGTTTCCGGAAGTTTAACCTCCGAAGTGGCAGCAGGTGGGTTAGCGGTAATTGGGTCCTGCGTTTTTGGTTTTGCCGATAATATGAAGAATGTTAGCAAGAGAAAAGCCACGTCGCACATGGCGGTCATGTCTATCGCTGTACTCTTTCTTTTTACTTTTGCTCTGGGCATAATCTAATCTTTTAATATTTAGTGTTTAAATTAACTTGTTTATATATCCGGCCCTTTTGGGGCCGGATATTAGGCAAACACTAAAATTTATTTGTTTTTATGCGATGCAGCAAATGTTTGTACAATGCTGAATCCTGTTTCGTCAATAGCGTAAGTTAAGCCATCGATTTTTGAAGTGAACAAGTTGTACATTACAATTGATACAGTAGATGTTGTAATACCCATTGCAGTGTTTACAAGTGCTTCAGAGATAGCTGCAGACAGTTTAGAAGTATTGTTACCTGAACCTGATAACTCAGAGAAGGCCTTGATCATACCGATTACCGTTCCTAACAGACCGGTTAATGTACCGATAGATACTAATGTTGCTATGATAGTTAAGTTTTGCTCAAGCATTGGCATTTCCAACGCGGTTGCTTCTTCAATATCTTTTTGGATAGCTAATGTTTTTTGATCAACATCTAATGTAGCGTCTTGCTCCATTTCGCGGTATTTTTTCAAACCAGATTTGATTACGTTAGCTACTGAGCCTTTTTGCTTGTCGCACTCAGCAGAAGCTGCATCAATGTTACCTGCATTTAAAAAGCCTTGTACTTTTCTAACAAATGCGTCAACGTTACCGGTGCCAGAAGCTTTGCCAATAACGATAAACCTTTCAATTGAGAATACGATAACCATTAATACGTAAGCCATACCAATTGGTACCAGGTAACCACCTTTATGCACGATGCCGAAGATGTCTGTTGGCTCGCCGTCAATAACGTCTCCTCCTTTATAATGGCTTGGATTACCTAATATAAATACAAATATTGCGATTGCCACAAGAATACAGATTGGAATAGTCAGGCTTGCAAAAATGCCGCTTTTGCTTGCGCTTTCTGGTTTAGCAGTAGTAGTTGGTTTTGTTGGTGCGTTTGCCATTACTTTAAATTTTAGTTTTGATTTTAGTTTTTGTTTATGTTTTAAATTATTATAACGTGCATTTTTTTTGCGGATAACAAAATTAAACTTTTAATGAAATAAAAAAACTGTTTTGTTATTCTTTAACAATTATTTAATAATAAAAATTCCTGGCCTCTCTCTATCAAACGCAGATACCTAGAAATCTTTGTATTAAACAATATTTTACAATGAAACCCATTATTTTTTATAATCGCAAACAATAATTTACATATTTTATGTAATTATACTGTTATAGTTAAACTTTCGTGTTTGTTACTTAAACATGCGTGCTAAAGATAAACTTTCGCCCGCATACGGCATTCAAGTAAAAACTCGCCATGTTTTAAAACAACACTTGCAATACGTTTATAAAATTGGTTTAATTGGTTGCACAATAATAATCATTACAAGTATAACTAAAAAAATAGTTATTTTATTATTTCTGATACAATTTTTTTTTACTTGTAAATACAGTCTATAATTATTTATCCGCCGGCTTTTTTTACTTTATAGCCTTCAGCTATTAGCATGGCCAAAATTTTATCTCGAAAATCGCCTTGTATCAGTATTTCTCCATCTTTAACAGAACCTCCCACACCACATTTAGTTTTGAGTTTCTTACCCAAATCCTGCATATCTGCAAGCTTCCCGGCAAAACCTGTAATGGCTGTAACCATTTTACCGCCACCTTTCCTGTCCAGATATATTTTTAAATTTTGCTTTTGCGGTGGTATTGTCACTCCATCACTTTGCTCTTGCTCAACTTTAAACTCCGGATCGGTAGAATAAACCAGTCCGGAAAAACTATTCAATTTTTTTGCCATGTTGGTTTTTAGTTCTTAAAAGTATCGCCAACAATTACATTTAAAGTAGCGGGCTTTACGGTTATATCTACTTTCGCTTCCATTTTCGCAGGTTCGCCATCCAGATGCATCGGCCCGGCCTCGTCGCGTTTAACAGTTATGCTTTGTCCCTTTATTATTTCAACAAACTTTGAGCCATCAGCCGTTTTGGTAAACATACGCAATACCATCTCAGGAAAACGATACAGTGGGAATGGCTTTACTATACACACGTCGAGTGATCCATCCTGCACCGAAGCCTTTGGCGATATATGCGCGTTATTACCGTACTGCGATGAATTGGCTATACTTAAAATAAACGCCTTACGGGTATAACTAACGCCATCAATACTTAAATAGTATGTATGCGATCTGTAATTTATAATTTCAGCAAGCGATGATTTGGCGTAGCTGAAAAACCCGCGCTTTTTCCCACCGGCAAAAACCTGGCCTATGTGCGCGTCAAAACCCATTCCAGCTATATTAAAGAATGGATGCCCGTTGGCTTCGGCCGAGTCAATAGCTTCTATGTGCAGTTTATTTAACGTTTGTATTGCCTCAGCAATATTCATTGGCACACCTAAAAAACGCGATAATCCGTTACCTGATCCGCATGGAATTATACCCAAGGTAACATTACTTCCAACCAATCCAGACGCTGTTTCGTTTACCGTACCATCCCCTCCCACTGCAACAACAATGTCGTATTTTCCTACAGCATCTGCGGCCATTTTACGCGCGTGCGCTACGCCGGTTGTAAACGCAATGGTAGGCTCAAACAAAGCTTTATCCAAATACTTTTCTATCTGCCCCGGCACTTCATCCTTTTTCTTACCCCCCGATATCGGATTTATAATAAATAATGCTTTCTTTTTCAACCACCTACTAATTAAGGTGCCAAAAGTAATTGTATTTTCTGCTTTGTGAAAATTGTTTTACTTTTGGCCCGCTGATAGTGGATTGATTTAGATGCCCAGCTTGTGCTTATTAACAACGGCCGGATTGCAACCACGTAAAAAAGTGCTAAAACCATGCTTCTTTACTTAGTTCAATTGTAAACTCCCCACCAGCGTTTACTGTTATACATTCATTTTAATAATAAAAATGCCTTATTTATTTACTTCAGAGTCCGTATCAGAAGGACATCCAGACAAAGTTGCCGACCAAATATCGGATGCTTTGATAGACAATTTTCTTGCATTTGATCCCGAATCAAAAGTGGCCTGCGAAACATTGGTTACCACCGGACAGGTAGTGCTGGCTGGCGAAGTAAAATCCAAAACTTATCTGGACGTTCAGAAAATTGCGCGCGAGGTGATCAACAAGATCGGCTATACCAAAGGCGAATATATGTTTGACGGTAGCTCTTGCGGCGTGCTTTCAGCCATCCATGAGCAATCTCCTGATATTAACCAGGGTGTTGACCGTAAGGCAAAAGAAGAACAAGGTGCCGGCGACCAGGGAATGATGTTTGGCTACGCCACCATTGAAACTGATAACTATATGCCTTTAGCGCTTGATATTGCCCACGCTTTGTTAATTGAGCTGGCAGCCATCCGCAGAGAAAATTCTGATATAAAATACCTTCGCCCGGATGCAAAATCACAGGTTACGCTGGAGTATGATGATAATAACCAGCCTACCCGTATAGATGCTATTGTAATATCTACCCAGCATGATGATTTTGACGAGGAAAAAGCAATGCTGGCTAAAATCAGCGAAGATATTATCGGTATACTTATCCCAAGGATAAAGGCTAAATATCCAAAATACGCGCACTTTTTTAACAGCGATATTAAATATCACATTAATCCAACCGGTAAATTCGTAATTGGTGGGCCGCACGGCGATACCGGATTAACCGGTAGAAAGATAATTGTAGATACCTACGGTGGTAAAGGCGCGCATGGTGGTGGTGCTTTCTCGGGCAAAGACCCTTCAAAGGTTGACCGGTCTGCAGCTTATGCTACCCGCCACATTGCTAAAAACTTAGTGGCAGCAGGCGTTTGCAACGAGGTATTGGTTCAGGTATCCTACGCAATAGGTGTAGCGCAACCCATGGGTATCTATGTAAATACTTATGGCAGCGCAAAGGTTGGTTTAAATGACGGCGATATAGCCAGAAAAGTTGAAGGCATATTTAATATGACCCCATACGCCATAGAAACCCGCTTTAAACTGCGCAATCCTATTTACAGCGAAACCGCGGCTTATGGCCACTTTGGCAAGCCAAGCCAAACTGTAACTAAAAACTTTACCCATCATGATGGATCTGTAATTACCCGCGAGGTGGAGTTGTTTACCTGGGAAAAGCTGGATTATGTAGATAAAGTTAAAGCAGCATTCGGATTGTAAGAATATTAATTAATAGTTTTAATTTAGGGCGGTATATAACCGCCCTTTTTTGTTTTTATTAATTGATATGAAAATAGCTAAACTACTTTTAGTATTGCCGGTAATGCTTGCCTATACCGCCAGCGCGCAAAACTTACGCGACGCGCTTAGTAAGGTTACTGAAGACTACACCAATATGCGCAATGCTATTGAAGCAGGGAATGCCACACGCGTTACCGAAAATTCGCAGGGTTTTATTTGGGATGTGCGGGCTATGCATGCCAGCGAAATGAGCGATGCCCAGCGCAGACAATGGATAGGCCATTTAGACAAGCTGATGATGGCCTGCCGCGGCATAAGCCAGGGCCGTAATCTGGATGCACAAAAGCTGCAGTTTTCTGAACTGTCTGCCCAGTTTTTCCAAACCCTTAAGTTATTCAACCTTAATAAAAAACCTGTTTATAAGCTTAGCTGCAGCGGTAACGTGTGGCTAACGCAATCGGCCACGGTAAGTAACCCCTATGTTGCCAAGGCGGATAAGAACAAAAAATGCGGCAATATTGATGACATTTTAAATGTGCGCAAATAGGCTATGCAACATTCCGAAGAGAATCCCTGGCAAATAACATCGCAGCAGAATATTTACGATAATAACTGGATAAACCTTACCGAGTATCAGGTTATTAACCCATCGGGCAACCCGGGCATTTATGGCAAAGTGCATTTTAAGAACCGCGCTACAGGCATTGTACCGCTTGATGCCGATGGGAACACTTACCTGGTAGGCCAATACCGCTTTCCGCTGGATGAATATAGCTGGGAACTGCCCGAAGGTGGTGCCCCTTTAAATGAGGACCCTTTAACCGCCGCCCAACGCGAGTTGCTTGAAGAGACCGGCCTTAAAGCCAGTAACTGGACAGAGATACAGCGCATGTACCTAAGCAACTCGGTATGTGATGAACTTTGTATTATTTACCTGGCAACAGGCCTGGAACAGTTTGAGGCCGAACCCGAGGACACTGAACAATTGCAAACCCGCAAGCTGCCTTTTAACGAGGCCTACCAAATGGTGTGCGATGGCCGCATAACCGACTCGGTTACGGTAGCGGGAATATTGCGGGTGAAACTGATGATGCTGGAAGGCAGCATTTGAGCTTACAATAGATAAAATATTTCTAATTTAGCAGGCGCAATTACCGGCATGAGGAAACTTTTAGGCTACTTTTTATCGCCCATAACTATAGTATTGTTTTTTTTGGTGCTGTGCATCTTCCAGCCCGTACAGTGGCTTTGCTACAGGCTGGGCGGGTATGCCGCGCATAAGCGCTCGGTTGATATACTTAACTTTTGCCTTACCGCTACTTTTTACTTTTTGGGCGATACAGTAACTTATACCAACCATCAAAACTTACCCGTAGGCCGCCCCATTATATTTTTGGCTAACCACCAAAGTTTGCTGGATATACCACCGTTAATATGGCACCTGCGCAGGTATCACGCTAAGTTTATCTCTAAGATAGAGCTTACCAAAAACATTCCCTCTATATCCTACAACTTAAAGGTAGGCGGCGGCGCTAATATTGACCGTAAGGACCAGCGCCAGTCTATAACCGAGTTAATGAAACTGGGCCAACGCATGAAAGACAACAACTGGTCTGCCGTTATCTTCCCCGAGGGTACCCGTTCTGCCGATGGAGTTGTGCGCAAGTTCCAGTCGGCGGGGATTGCTACTATATTGAAGAAATGCCCCCACGCCCTGCTGGTACCCATCGCCATTAATAACTCGTGGCAAGTGGTGCGCTATGGCATTTACCCGCTTAACACATTTATAAGCGTTACCCTGCAAGTGCTTGAACCTATTGAGCCTAACGGAGCCCCCGTTGATGAGTTGGTGGCTTTGGCAGAAAGCCGTATAAGGGAACGGTTGGGGCAGGCATAGCCCTACGGCTGTTGTGTTTGTTTCATAAACCACTACATCTGCAACGAACGAACACCTATTTAATTCTTTTTTAAAGATTTTTCTTTGATTATAAAGATTAATCTGTATATTTGTGGTGAATATAACCCTCACTGGTAGTATTACCTACGCATCCTATTCTAATTAGTGTTTGTTCGTTTCAAAGTGTTGCATATCTCTGCCGAACAAACACCACAACCAAATACATAGTCTGCATAGTTGCACATCAAACCTGCAATAACAGCCACTTAACCTGTAGGTAGGCTGTAGGAGGGGTATTTTATAAATTTTGCCATTTAATAATTTACCATACACATGACCCAAGATTTAACCCCAACCTACCCACATGCGGTAGTAAATGCCCTGCAACAACAATGCGAGCATTTTAAGCTGGAAGTGCAAGACCTTGCCGACAGCGACGACCTGTTTAAAATACGAAGCGCCAACACCTGGCTGGCCGAAGCTGCCACCCACAAGGTGCCTAAAATGCTGTTCGACAGGTTTTGGTACGAGGGCGAACTCTGCATTATGTTTGCCGATAGCAACCTGGGCAAATCTATCCTTGCGGTGCAAATTGCCAATTCCATCAATCGTGGTGTGCCCATTGCCCCTTTTGAGTTTGAGGCGGATGCACAACCGGTTTTGTATTATGATTTTGAGCTAACCAGCAAGCAGCTTGAGGCACGCTACAGCCGTGAGTTTGCAGACCATTATATTTTTAGGGATGATCTGTATCGTGGCCAACTGAATGATATGGAACTGCCTGATGGCTTTACCAATTTTAACCAGTACCTAAACCATGCGTTAGAGCGGTCGATAGTACAAACAAAAGCCAAAGTAATTGTAATTGATAACATTACTTATTTGGGTACCGAGAATGAGCAGGCTAAGGATGCCTTACCATTAATGAAGCACCTTAAAGCCTTAAAAACCAAGTACGATCTATCCATTTTGGTACTGGCGCATACCCCCAAGCGCGATATGACGCAGGCCATAACCCGAAACGATTTGCAGGGCAGCAAAATGCTGATGAACTTTTGCGATAGCTCATTCGCCATTGGCGAAAGTCAGCAGGATAACAGCTTGCGTTACCTCAAGCAGATTAAACAGCGCAATACCGAGCAGGTATACGGTGCCGAAAAGGTTTGCCTGTTTACCATAGCCAAACCGCATAACTTTTTACAGTACGAGTTTTTAACCTACGGCAAAGAGTGGGAACACCTAAGCAAGCGCAGCGAGGGGTTGAGCCAGAAGCTGGTGGAGCAGGCCGTGGCCCTTAAACTGGAAGGCAAAAGTCTGCGCGAAACCGCTGCCATTATGGGCATCCATTTTTCAAAGGTAGATAGGTTGCTCAAAGCAGCGTCGGCTAAACCGGTAGATTAGTTGATTAGAGACCGGTTAATTAGTTGACTAGATCTCACCAATCAGTCAGCTAATCACCAACTGTTCGTTTGTTTCGGCTGCCAGGCACAATGGAACGAACGAACACTTACAAAGCTTAGGCCCCGTGCGATTCCCTCCCTCGGGAGGGTGTAGGGAGGGGTTTAGTCGCGTGTTAAACCCCTCCCCGCCACAACACCACCAGCCGCGCCCCTCCCGGGGGAGGGAGTTTTTATGCTATCAACCACTAAAACCAAATCAACTATTCTCTAACTAACCAGCCCCCATGCACCGCTTCACCCTGCAACCTTACAAAACGCCGTCATCGCGGTTTACCTGTCCGCAATGCGGGCAGCATAAAAAGTTTACACGGTATATTAATGTAGAAACCAAAACCCACGTTGCCGACCACGTTGGCAAATGCGACCGTATTGATAAATGCGGCTACCATTACACGCCAAAGCAATACTTTGAAGCCAATCCCCACCAACAGCCCTATAACTACAGCACAGCATCGTGGCGGCCACCACCGCCGCGGGTAATAATGCCAAGCACCATATCAATGGCATCGTTACAGGCCACTTTAAAGGCTTATGAGCATAACTATTTTGTGCAATACCTGCTTAATATTTTTGAGGAGGAAACCGTTAACCGCTTGATTGAAGACTACCACATTGGCACCGCAAAACGCTGGCCCGGCTCGGTAATATTCTGGCAGGTTGACCGTAACGAAAAGGTACGTACCGGCAAAATTATGTTGTATGATGCTGTTACCGGCAAGCGTGTTAAAGAGCCTTACTCGCACATAGCATGGGTACATACGCTGCCCGGCGTTAACCGCGAAATAAGGGAGGGCAGCGCCATACCCGCCCGCACTTCAACAGGTACAGAATTTAACTTGAAGCAATGCTTTTTTGGCGAGCACCTGCTACAGTACGATACCGATGCCCTGGTTGCTATTGTTGAGAGCGAGAAAACGGCCGTAATAGCATCAGGCTACATGCCAGAGCATTGCTGGCTGGCAGCCGGTGGTGTTGAAGGACTAACGTTTGAAAAATGCAAGCCGTTAAAAGGCCGACAGGTGCTGCTTTTCCCCGATGCGGGTATGTACGATAAATGGGAAGAACGCGTGCGGCAACTGCGCATCCGCCTGCCCGATGTACGCTTTGGCATGGCCCGCTACACCGAAGGCGCTATGCCGGTAGATGAAATGCCCAATGGCGTTGATATTGCGGATTGGTTAACGGGTGTTTGGGGTGTTTGATTGTTGTGTGTGGGGCGAGAACGAACATGTTCTCCACGCGTCATTGCGAGGTACGAAGCAATCCCCGAGAGACAGGAATAGGAAATTGTTTGTCACGGGTACTCAGCCCGCTTGGCTTGCGCTGCATACTCGCGCCAGAGGGAGGAACTAATTGCCTTTTAACTTTACTATATCCTTAAGAGCGTCTATTATGCCCTTGCTCGATTGCAAATCAATCTTTTCCTTTTCTAATTCAATAGTTGACTCATCTTTTCTCAAAACAAAATTTCGCTCTGTCTTGGCTAGTTCCTGAATTGCCATCTGAATAATTGTTTCATTTTTACTTGCTATAGAGGCTTTTATTGCTACAAACTTTAACTCAACATTAGTCATTTCGTTGTGAAAATATTTTATATCGATTAAGTTAGCTCTATATATCTTGAGGAAAAAAAAAGCAAATACTTCAACAAAAATAACAATTGCAATTCTAGGAATATAGTGGGAAAGAAGTGGTATAAGCTCTGTAAAATTGACTTCCTTATAAAGAACTTCATATGCTAAAAAGCCAATAGCTATCAACGTAGTGATACTGCCAAAAACCAAATTTAGATTTGCGCTTTTAGTAAGGCGTTGAATCTCCGAATTAATTCTTTGTCCAATAGTCTCAAAATCGTTTGTAATTTGATCAATTCTATTAGCTTCTATTATGTTGTGCCCGAATTTAGTTTCTAATATTTTCAAAAAACTAGATTTTTCCAAATTTTGTTCAACAATCTTTTTAATCAGGCCATCTATTTCTTGTTGATTGATATCGTTAGAATTGACACTACTCTTAATCTTTAGTAGGTCCAATTTAATTCTTTCTAATTCTTTTTCATAAGCATTTGTTTTTAAGGACGATAAATCCTCATATGGTACCTTTTGACTGAATTGCAAATAGCTGTAAAGTATATTTCCAACTCCGGATAGTAAAAAAACTACTGCCGCAAGTGCAATAGTAATAGTGCTATCTTTATTTGCGAATATAAAATAAGCTAAATCATCCCTCAAAAACAGAAGTAAAATTCCTATCAGAGTAAAAGCCACACCGAAAGCAAGCTGAATATTTTTCTTAAATAACATTACGGAGCTATCGTCAATTGTGATAAATCGTTGAGTTTCTATGCTAAGTTATCCAATTCTTTCCAACAAATCAATGATGTCGGACATTATTGTCCCCATGCTGGCGCGAGTATGCAGCGCAGGCCAGCGGGCTGAGTACTCGTGACATAAACCTGCTATTCCTCTCCCTCGGGGATTGCTTCGTTCCTCGCAATGACGTGGTGGGTATGGGTGTTCAACCTGTTGCAAAATGTTTGCAACCTTACCAAACAAACACTATTTATTCTCCTTTTCATCAAAATAACTCTCGTGCACCAGGTAATAAGCATGCACGGTGCCTTGGGTTATAGTTTGGCTTTTGTTGTAAAGTTTTTGCGCTTCGCCCACAGCTAACTGGTTTTGGCTTTTGCATACGCTTTCGGCATGTTTGCGTTCGCGGTACATGTTAACCATTTGGTAGTTGTAGTCGCCAAAAATTTTATTGTTTTCGCATATCAAAAACACCTTTTTAAACTTACGGCGTGCCATACTATTTATCCTCCTCGGTAGCTTTTTGGTTTAACACTTCGGCTTTTAGCTTAATCTTCCAATAGTCCTGGTTCTCAAACATACCCATGCGGTGCTGCATGTCGCCCAGCAGATCAAGGGCATCAGTTAAAAGTTGCTGGTGTGTTATTTGGTGTTGTTTTGCATCTGCCATCGCCGTAAATATTTATCACAAATTAAAAGAATACACTTTGAAAATACTAATATTTTTAGCAATTTTGTGTAGTTAAAAGTTTCAACAATGGATAAGTTTACAGTAGCAGCAGCGCAGGGAATTACAATTATAACAGCCATTGAAACGGGTATACAACTGCGGGTACTTGATGCCGCCACCACCACCCTGCCCGGCGATACGCCCGTTATTGAAGCTACCTTGTATATTGAGCAAGGCGGGTTTGTACCCAAATGCAGCTACTTTTTTGAGCTGATTAACCCCGTTAACCACTTAACCAACGGCGAGGTTGACGCGGACCAACTAAAGGCCGGTGTTGATTTTTTCTTCCACTCGGTTTTAGGGACAGATCTGTTTGTAAAAAGCATCCCCAAAGCATCAAGCCTATGCCCTGCCGAGCGCAGGCATTATCATTATTAGTGTTCGGCTGTTGCAAATTGTTCGGCATCCTTATCGAACAAACACTCATCCTCACCGAAACAATCCGCACTTTGCCGATTTAATATAGCTTTTCGCCTGATAATCATTTCAGGGTAATCAGCGCAGTGCTACTTTCGCGGCATGACAAACTTGATCCTTTTAACACTTTTGCTGCTTACCATCACTTTAAGCCTGGGTGGCGGCCTGTACGAAACGCTGGTTATCTATCCCAACTGGAAAAAAGATGTGCATCCCTCAACGTTATTAGCAAAGCTGCACAGCTCGGGCCAAATGCTGGCGGGCACAAAGTTTTGGCCGCTGGTGTCGCCGGCGCAGGTTTTACTTTCTGTAGCCAACATCACGATGGCTTATCTGCATGATGGCCCTGCCAGGTGCGTTTGGCTTACCGCGGCGGTTATTATATTTATATCGCGGGTAATTACTTTCAGTTATTTTATACCCGTAATGCTGCGCTATATAATGAAACCCGAACATGTTGAACCCAACCGCCTGCGTAGTATTGTTAAATGGTGGGTGGGGTTAAGTCCGCTAAGGTTACTGCCCGAAGCTGCTGCATGGGGCTTGTGTATATATGCTATTGCTATTATGATTTAAGATGCGTTAATAACCCTGTTTATCACACCTCGCGTTGGCAGGGTACATGAAGGGTTTAGCAAAGACACTAAACTCCTTTCACGCCATTCCACAGCCTACCAAACCTTACAAGCACTCCTTCGGACAATCCCCAGCGGAAGGAGCTTTTACAATTTATAAATCCCCCGGACGCTACTACTTTAAATTCCCGAAACCCGCTACCGGTAATTAACAAGACGCAAAGTGCTAAATATGGACTAAAACTTAGCCCGGGATAGTACTCCATTACACCCCTTAAAGCATGGTTTTAGCCGTTCGCAAAAGGAATGCCAGAGAAATGCATCGCTTATTTAGTGAAGCTAAAAAATCGTAATTATTTGATTTTCACTTACTAATACGTCTGTTTTTAAAAAAAACGCTATGTTTTTCAATAAAGGCCGTCTACCTTAGTTGTAACAAAAAAGATACCTCCCCCAACGGTTTCTTAAACATCAGCCTTATCCTATTATAAATGCAGTTACGCTAACACCCTTTACATACTAATTATTAACCTTTATCCATTAAATTATGAAAAAGATAACATTTTTTGTTTTGATTTTCGTTTCGCTGTTAACAGTGAATACCAGTCAGGCTACACCTGGTTGCTATCAGAGCGGCAATACTGCCGGTTGTACGGTAACAGCCGGTTCTTTTAGTGCAGCATACGCTATTGACAATTTTTGGGTTACTCCAACAGGGTTGGATCTGCATGTTTACTTTTCAGCCTATATACCCAGTGAAGCAGAAGGCTACCTGGCTTACGGCACTGCCAACTGGGCAAGTAACTCGGGGCACCCTTATCACCATTACGGTACCGGACCATATTCCGGCACTATTCCATACTATTCCGAAGCTTACGGTTGGCTATTTGAGGGCTGGCTTAATCTTACCGCTATTGCCTACGGACCCGGTTCATATGCCGGAGTGTGGGCCGACTGGTAAATAATTTTATTACTACTTAGTTAGCGTTAACCCTTTGCCGGGAACTTAAAGCTTCCCGGCAATTACTTCATCTAATAATCATTAACCTTTATACTTAATTATGAAAAAGACAACAATATTTAGTTTAATTTTTGCTTCGTTATTATTAGTAAATGCAAGCCGGGCCACGTCTGGTTGTTATCAGAGTGGTAATGCCGCATATTGCAGCGCAACTGATGGTTTTACCGCGACTCGCGACTTTTGGGTAACTCCAACAGGCCTGGATCTGCAGGTTTACTTTTATGCTTACGTACCCACTGACGACCAGGATCACCTTGCTTATGGCACAGCTAATTGGGCAAGTAACTCAGGCCACCCTTATCACTATTATGGTACCGGACCATATTCCGGAACTATTCCATACTATTCCGAAGCTTACGGTTGGCTATTTGAGGGCTGGCTTAATCTTACAGCCACCACCTACGGAACCGGATCAATCGCCTCGGTATCGGCCAGCTGGTAAGAAAATTAATTGATACGGTGTTAGCACTAACCCGTTTGCCGGGAAATCAACCTTTCCCGGCAATTTTACGTTTTATATCTACTAATAATTTATCTACTATTAATACCCTTTAACGAATGCCTTTTATGAGATCGTATCTATTTTCGACATTAATTTTTCTTATTAGTATAACTGCTTTAAGCTCGTGTAAACAAAAGGATGCTGCGAATAACGCGTCTGCAACCCCTACCGGGGCAGCTACAGGGGACGTTGATGAGAAAGTGATATTGGAAGTTGGTTCAGAAAAATTTACGGTGTTTGAATTGCAAAAACACTTTAAAATGTTTACGCAAAATTTTACACAAAAAAGCGGGCGCTACCCGGGTCAGGGCGACGTGAAGTTATGGGCGAATGATTTTATTGAACGCGCATACATCTTAGCAGATGCACGCGCCCAGGGATATTATGATCGCGCTGATGTACAAAGCACTGCGGAAAGTGTGGCTGTTATGATGCTTACACAGCCCAACGGAATAATAGATAAAAAAATAATGGAAGGCGTTAGCGCGGATGAGGTAAAAAAAGCTGTAGCTGCACAGCCGGGGGTTAACATAAATGTTGTTACTAATAATTTAAAGCAAAAGGCCATTGCCAACTACCACGAAAAAATAAAGATCAGGTCAACCGTTAAAGCAGACAAACAGGTAGTGGCTGTTTTAAACAAAGCCCTGGCAAAATATGAAAAAGCACACGAGATAAAAAAAGCAGATATAACCGATATTTTAAATGCTGATATTGCTACCTACCGTAACCCCGAAAATAAAATTATAGCGTTAAGGGTGGCTGATCTTGCAGACTATTATAATAATTTACCCATTAAGCTCCCTATTGTTGATACTACAGTTATATTGGAATATATACAGAATTGGGCCTCTAATATTTATATAATTAACGACGCAAAAAAAATGGGGGTGCTGGACAACCCCGAATTTAAACTAAGCAAAAAGAATTTTACTGATAATGTAGTATTCCGTAAATACCAGGACGAGCAATTAACCGGTGACCCGAAAGTAACCGAAAACGAGATTTTAAGTGCTTACAACGGGGTTAAGGGTTATATGCTAAGGCCAACCCAAATTGTTTACGGCTTTTTTACGTTTGCCAATTTCCAGGACGCTATTGAGGCGCAAAACACTTTACGACTAAAACCTACTGATACCACGCGGTTAAAAAATGCGCTGTCAGAAAAGCGGCACATCAAATTTGACGAAGGGAGTAAGCAGCTTATTGACACATTGAGAAAAACCTTGATAAGACTGCAGCCCGGCCAAAGCTCCATGCCGGTACAAACAAAAGATTATTATACAGTTTTGTATATGGAATCTGCCGGGGGCACTCAGCCCTTGCAAATTTCTGATCTGCGTACTTACCTGGTAGCGCTGGCTCTTGAAAAACGGAGGGCAACTAACCGGCATGCACGCATTGCAAAACTGGCAGAAAAATATAAAAAAACAGGTGATTTGGATGCCGCTCTGCTTGCGGAGATAAACACCATACCCTCAAGCTAAAACATCGCAGGCTCCTGCTGTAAATTTATTTAGAATAATTCCACTTAACATTTGGATTTAATCTAAATAAGGTGCAAATTTGCAGCATCAAGATGGTAAACGTTTTAGAGCAGGTTTCAGTTAACGAGGTTTTTTCAACAGTACATGGTGCTGTTTATCAAAATGATGCCGCTCGCTGCTGGGTAGTTGATTTTGGTGGCAAACAAGCCAATTTTGATTACCGTTGCCTGCTTAAGCTGCGCGATTGCCTTTACCGCATTGATGTTGAAGAAAAACTGCTTCACCACGCTGCGGCTCCTGATGTTGAAATAATTTTTATTTGCGCCTGCGATCATACTTACGTACTGTCACTTCTGCAGGTAATTAATCTGCGCGAACTTTTGCAGGGCACTTTTGTAATGCTGGAACTTAACCAGATAATTTACAACACTTTATACCGCCTACCGCTTTAATTAGATTAATTTCATATTACTTTGTTTTTCCGGATTGATACATATTAGCACTATTATTGCTATTATATTCAATTAAAACATAAGACTATGAAAGATCTTATCCGCGTGAAAACGCTTATATCTGAAAACGTTGAAAGACTGCTGAATCAGCAGGTTAAAATGGAAGCTTACTCTTCTGCAGTATATTTAGCTATGGCATCATGGTGTAACCGCAACGGCTATGATTACTCATCAACCTACTTTTTTAAACAGGCCGAAGAAGAAAGAACGCATCAGCTAAAATTCTACAAATATATATTAGATATGGGCGGCAACGCGGTATCGCCGGATGTTACTGTAAACAAGCACGAGTACAACTCTTTCCGCGAGGTGTTTGAGGAAGCTTTAGAACAGGAGATCAACGTTACCCAATCTATAAAAAACATTTACGCTACCTGCCTCAGAGAACAGGACTTTGTTACTAATGAATTTTTAAACTGGTTTTTGAAAGAGCAGCGTGAAGAAGAATTTAAGGCACGCCGCGCGCTTGAACTGTTTGAAGTTATTGGCGAAGAAGGTACAGGCCGTTGGCAGATAGACAAGCACGTTGGCGATATTAAATACGACAGCGAAGCTTAATTACCTGCTGCAAGCTCGTCCATAAGGGCAAGCACATGTTTAACACGATACTCCTTTAACCAGGTATTACCTGGCTGCAATGCACAGACGGGCGCGTAATCGCAACGGTCTGTGCATTCTGTACGAATGATCTCAAGATCAATCTCTGCAGACAACATTTTACGATAACTCTTAGCTGCTTTATAACCCTCCTTGCCGCCACGCTTAGCGCACTTGCTGCCTGTGCAAATGTATAAGGTATTGCCCGGAATGGTAAACTTACTCATCTTTAAAGTGTTATATTTGATTTAGAACGTACGTTTATTCTTTATGTTTTACCGGCGCGGCTACATTTGCCGGCTATGTTTAAAAGACACGCGCAAATTAAACATAATTAAAAACGTTTTAGGATGTAATATTTTCACCCTATTTGCGCCTAATAGATAACCCCATCATGAAAGTAGTAGTACTGTTGCTAATATTATCCGTCGCACTAACAGCGTGCGGACCTGAATCATCGCCCGAGGGCAGAATGACACTGAAATTAAATGAGCTTAAACAGCAGGTAGATAGCCTGAAAACGCAAAATGCTGAGATTAAAGACAGCCTGGCTAAGATAAATATTACGCTAAAGGCACAAAAAAAATAAAAAAACGCGGCTGTTATTGTAGCTATAAAAATCTGTAAAGCGCCCAGTTAGGGGTTTCGTGCACTTTTTGCAGCGTAGCGTAATTACTTGTTGCCTGATAGAGCAGCGGCGGATACTTAGAACTTAGCAGTGTGTAGCCCGACATTAAATTTTTTGGTGTAGTAACCAATATGTACTCCGCATAATCTCTCGGTGTTTCTACCGCGCCAAGGTAGGTTTCCTGATAAGGCAAAATTAAACCACCTATATTATCTGTAAAAGCAACTATTTTATAAGCTACCGCGTCATCAAGTAAAACACGCGACTTTTCCGGCAAGCCGTTAATATAATTGGCCATCTCCTTATCCTCGTCCTGCTCGTCATCGTTCTCATCCGCTTTTTTGTCAATAAATGCGGCAATGAATTTCCTTTCCTCGGCCGAAGCTGAGTTTTTTAGAAAATAGTACCCGGTAAAAACCTGCAGCGTTATAACTACGCCAAGTATAATCTTAAATGCAAACTGCTGCTTAATAGATGCCCCTTTAATAATTATGCATAAAATGGCCAACACCAAAAAAATCAGGTAGTACTGATAGGCTATCGGCGTTTTTTCATACTTTAAATGCAGAAACTCAACAAATGCAAAGGGTGTAAACAAGGTAAGTATCTGGTAAAGCTTATCCCTGAAAAAAAACATCATTACAATAATAAGCGGACAAAACATTGCCGCTTTAGCCGAAACAAGCAAAGAAATTTCCGCCACTTCAGCTTTCGGGTCGGCTGCTGCCAGATCATAGTTCAGGCGATCTGCCAGTACTGTCCAGGTGGCGTAGGGGCTCTGCAAAAAGTAATCAACGTCGTTAGCGTTGGTAAGGTTAAGCAGCTTGTAACATATAACAGACGCTATAGGTAAAATGAAAAGTATAATATACAGCGCGAAAGTTTTATTAATGAGTTTACGGCGCAATGAGGGATTATTAAAGCTCATCGTCATCCGGAAAATAGATTCCTTTTCGGCCAGGTTAAGGCTGTGTATAGCCATTGAGAAAATAAGCGGTATAAAGAATAAGGTAAGCCAAATAAATTTATAATCGCAAAACAGCAACATTACTAAACATACACTGGCAATTGATATGTGAAACGTTGTGTTTGAGGTATAGTATCTGAACAGGTTGAAAAAAAACAAATAGAAGAACACCAACACCATGTATATAGACTTTCCCGAACACGCTGTATAAACAAGCCCGGGATGAAATAAAAACAACGCGAGCAGTAAAAACAGGTAAAAGTCGTCCTTAAGGTTTCTTACAAGAGTGCCGGCTATCAGGTAAAAAAGAAAGGCCGTACCTATGCACGATGCTATTACAGGAGCCAGCAACGGGTTAATGATGGTAAATGCAATGGTGGCAAAAAACGGTATGATGGGCGCTGTAAGGCCTATAACCTTTAGTTTATAGCCAACTCCCTCAAATATGATACGCACCTTTTCCACATAAAACAGCGACTCGAGGTTGCTGTAGCCCATATCATTAAGCACATAACCGCACACCAGGTAATAAACTGCCAGCAGCAATGTTATTATCAGCAACGATTGGCTTTTACTAATTTTTATTTTACTGAACCGCATTTGTAGGACTATGGGTTTTACTTAAGCCGTGGTTAGTTTTTTCCCAGTAAAAGGGTTTTACAACAAGTTGGTAGAGGCCCTTATAAGCCGCCCACGAGTGCAACAACCAGTAAACCGGGTTGGCTACTGCAAACAATATCAACTCGTAATACCGGCGTTTAAATACGGCCATCATGTTTACATATATCATTAATATATTACCCACCATAAGGTTAATGATAGACATAAACAACACCCAATCCGGAAAAAGCGTGCGTATAGTATCCAGGTCAAAAACCACGTAGCAGAAAAAAATGCCAAGTAGCAGCGGGTACACTAAAAATGTGATGGGTGTAGCGCCTATAAAGAAGTTAAAACCTAAAAAGCCTTTCCAACCTATCTTCTTCCACAAGGCTACAGGGTTGCGCATGTGCACCAGGTGGGTTTGCATATAACCTTTAATCCATCTGGAACGCTGACGCACCCAGTTGAACATCTCGTTATTAGCTTCTTCGTAGGTAGTTGAATTTACAATAGCTACTTTATACCCCTTATCATACGCCCGCACACCCAGGTCGGCGTCTTCGGTAACATTAAAGGGATCCCAGCCGCCCAGCTCGATCAGGTATTCAAATTTAAAATGATTACTGGTACCACCCAGCGGAATAGGGATATCAAACGTATCAAGGCCCGGCAACATATAATCAAACCAGTACGAATACTCCAACGTAAACATACGGGTAAGGAAATTCTCGTTGCGGTTAAAATAGTTCAGCGCACATTGAATAACGATGTAGTTATCGGGCAGTTTATTAAACAAGGCCACTACTTTTTTAAGCTGATCGGTATCGGGTACGTCCTCCGCATCATAAATGGTAAGAAATTTACCCCTTGAAAAATGCAGGCCATAGTTACATGCCTTGGGCTTAGTTTTAGGCATGTGGAACGGCACTACAATTACCTCAAATACCGCCGGAAAATCCAAATTACGTACCGCGTTGAGGGTTTTGTCGTCGTCCTCTTCAATCAGTAACTTAATGTCAAGCTTTTCGCGCGGATAGTCTATACTTTGCAAATTCCAGATCAGCTTTTTTATCAGCTTATCTTCTTTATATACCGGCAAGTGTATAGTGTAAATAGGCAGCTCATCATCAACAACCTCGCGCACCTCCTGCTTGGTAACCGCTTCGTCTAACTCAAAACGCGAACCTACCAGCGCCAGGAACAGCTTAAAAACAATAGCCACTAAAAAGAAGCTACTTAGCATTACATTAAGAATAATAGCTGTGTTAGAAAAGCTTAAAACCAGGCCGGCAACTAAAGCGCCAAGCAACCCGAACGTGAAGATTAGCTGCGGGGTCGTAAACGTGGTAAGGGCGGAGTTTTTGGGGTCGCGGTTCAGCAATTCAAAAACTGCAGATTTAACATATTTTTGCCCCAGTAAAACGTGGCTTAACCAGGTGATATCAAGGTCTGATGCTACTATTATTTCGGGTTCAAGATCATAGGTAAACCTGATGTAATCAATAAAAAGCTCATCAGTAGGATTGGCCATCAGGGTAACCACCTTGTTGCTTTCTATACGCAACGGTAAAGCCAGGTGCTCATCAGCAAACATGAGCTCAATTTTATCCAGCACATCCTGGTCAAATGCCTCTTCACGTATCTGCTGAAAAACGTAACCCTCGTTAATTAGCGAGCGCTCATAGTTTTTGCGGGATATATAACCAAAGTTAAGCGCTATTTTAATAAAAGATAACCCGGAACGTCGCGAAAAATCATCGATCCTGTCCTGGTCGGCTTGCGTTAAAAAGCCGTCGCGCTGTAAAATTTTCGGGACAGATAATTTCATGTATTATAATAAATACGCTGGTTGCCGGGGGCAACCAGCGTGTGCAATTAGTCGGTGAATATGTCCTGTGATTTTTGAACCTTGGCGCGTATGTAAAGGAACGACAGCAATATCAGCACCAGCATAGCCAATAATATATACAGGTTGTAACTTTCCCAGAAACGGGTAAGAACGCTCTTGGTATCTATATATTCCAGATTTTCGCTGGATTTGCTGATGTTGAACAGATACTTGTTGTTATTTACATCTGATATAGCCACGTTACTTGACAAGGTTGAAAGCTGCTCTGTAATAGAGCGCGAAGCAGAACTGAAGGCCTCAGACAGGTTTTTACCTGTTGCTGTTAAAACCAGCACCGCATTGTTACTTCGCCCGTAAAAGATCTGCGCTAAACCGTTAGACACCGAGTCTGAAAGCTCATATACAATCTTGTTGTTCTCGTTATTATATAACCTAAACTTCCGGTCAAATTGTATAGGCGCATCCGGAAACTCCTTCATTAAAGGATCGTCTGCAGCCAGCAGCGCAATGATGTGGTTCTTTTTTAGATCATTTACATCCATATCGCCAGAGTAAGTAAACTCAGGGAAATTATTGGCGTTGATGTTGTTGTTTAACTCGTAAATTATTTCGCCCAAAGCGCCGGCGGCAAAAGGCGCGTATTTTTTACTGATAACTATACGTGTTGTGCCATTATTAAATGCTTCAGGATATTGGTAAAAGCTAAGATCACTGGTAACAAATGGGTTTTTTGATTCTAAGTATGATTTATCTACATCCACCTCGGCAAAGAAACCGTTAAAGCTGTTTAAACAGTTACCGCCGCTTGAGTAAAACCTAAACTCCGTTTCAAGCGTGTTATATTTATGGTGCTGGTAACGGTTAATAGTTACCGCGGTATTCAATTTGCCAGAGCCATCCAGCCTTTCAGATTGGATCAGCATCCCGTTCAAATAAATGTTCAGGTAACCTCTGTCGCCCGGAGCCAGGCTACTGTAGTTAGCTATAACACGTATCTCCACTTCTTTTGGAGTAAAGCTAAAATCGCTATTCTTAAAATTATATACACTGCTTAGATTACCAATACCCGATAGGAAGTTGGTTGTACCACCAATCTGTCTGAAACTCAGTTTTGAGCGGTTCTCGTCAATAGTTTTAAAGAAAGTGTTCTCTGCCTTGTTGATCAACAGGTAATCGCCGAAAGTGGAATTCAAAATATTGATGTTACCTAAGGCTGTGATTGATTTTTCGTAACCTGTTTCGTCAGCACCGGTAATAAATAATATTTCTGATGGCACCGTACTTTCAGCTAATGATTTTATTGCCATTATTTTGCCGCCTGCATTTACCAAACGTACAATGGTATCGGCTACGCTAACGGTTGCTTTATTTAAATACATTAAGCCTTCGCCACGCTGCGGAGTAACTTTTATAAGGCTGCGTTGCGTTGCGTTGAGGCGCGAAAGTTGCCCTACTACTACATAATTTTTCACACTATCAGGCAGGTGGCCTTCCTGATATACCTGAATATTTTTAGCATCAGCTTTCTTTAAACGCGAATAAGCCCAGGCTACTGCTTTAAGATCATGCAGCGAAGGATTGGCCGGATAAGTGATAGCGCGCATGGTTTCAAAACTGTTACCAATGTTTACGTTGGCAAAAAAGTTGGCATTGCTTTTAACCAGGTTAAGGTATGAGTATGATTTTACTCTTAACCACATGGCCGGGTTATCCAGATCCTTACATTTTTCGTCAGATACGGTAAGCAACGTTTTTACCTGAATTTTAAGAAACTTGTCGCTTGAAAGATCATTACGACTTAAGTTAAGGCTAATTTGCTGTATTGAATCTTTGGTAAGACGCGAGCTATATGCAGACTTGTCATTAATAATTACGTTAACAAACGATTTCTCGCGAATAAGCGCCTGCGAAGGTTCAAAAAATAATACCAGCTTACTTCCGTTCATTTCAATAAGCGGATCTATTTTTATGTAATAGGCCGTACTGCCGCTCATTCCCTGCACCGCCTCGTCCTCATGCCCCATTGCTTTAAACGATACTATCTTCTGAGCAAAGGAAACAGTGCTCAGTAAAAATAAAAAGGTTAATAAGCTTAAAAATTTGTTCATCGCTTGCTGATATATTTAGTTTATTACATTAAATTCTACTCTGAAGTAATTGCCGTTCTCGTCGCTACGGTAATACAGTTCGCCACCCATTTCGCGGGTTATTAGTTTAGCTATAGAAAGGCCCAACCCCAGGCGGCTTTCCGGGCTGGTTGATGCCTCGTTAAGTGTTTGCAGTTTATTGAACATCATGTCCAATTCGTCCTGCCCGATGGCGATACCTTCGTCAACTATCTCAAAAACAAACTTTTGCCTTTGTAAACCGGTTATAACCTTTATGGTATTGTTTGTTTGCGAAAACTTAATAGCGTTTGACAATAGGTTTTGAAACACCTGACCGCCAAATACTTTATCTAATTTAACATTAAGCGGCAGTTTAAGAATGTTATCCATCAGGTGGATGTTCTTCATCTGCGCGGTCTCTATCAAGCCGCGATAAATGCGGCGCACCTCTACGTTAATGTCAAATATCTCCATATTGAACTTCAGCTCAGGCGATTCGATCTCCTTAACATCCATCAATTTGTTAAGCATGTATTGCATTTTCTCTGATGACTCAGTGATATAGCCCAAAAACTCCCGCTGATCTGTACTTAATCTGTACTCCTCTTCCTTTATCATGTTAGAGCTCATCACTATCGACCCGATAAGGTTTTTAAGATCGTGCCCTGCAATATTAATAAAGCTGTTTTTTTGCTCGTCCATTTTAAGCATGCGCTCATACTGCATGTCAATAATGCGGTTCTTTTCAATAATATCCTGGTTTTGGTCCTTCAGTTGCTCGTTAGATTTTTCTATCTGCAGCTGTTGCCTGGCTTCGCGTTCTAATACTTTAAAACGGGCACCGGGTATAAGGCAGGATATAGCCGCAATGATGAAAAAGAATTGCCCGCCGCCATTAATAAATTGTTCCGCGGTTCCGGTATTCAAAGTATTAAAAAACACCGATAACAATACCAGCGCAGCCAGCGATTGCACTATAGAATGCACCGGCTCCCAAAAAACCTGTATATTGAAAAACAAAAGCGCCGCCGAGTAAACAAGGCAGTAAACGGTTAAATGATCTATATGTACCAGGTTGCAAAAGATGGCCGAAGTACACGATACCAGGAAAAAGCAGCAATGTAGCAGTATGCGGTAATTGTATTTACTGGTTTTAAAAAAAGTGTATAAACCGTAAACAACAATAACAACTATTATACGTACTATTAAGAACTGAACCCAGAAATCCGGGGCATAAATAAAGTCAACAACAACAAGTAAAGGATATAAAAAAATAAGGGTCCAAACAATGTTGTTGGTTTGGTACCATGCTTTTTTTAAAACTTCTTTTGAAAACTCTTCTTTTGTTATCTGAACAAACATTATTAGTTTCTAAAATTATGAAAAGATTAGACGGTTGTTATCAATAATTGAAAAATACCTGATGAAAAATATTTTATTAGCACTTGCTATATTTATTCCACTTGCTAAATCAAATGTTTTGGCCCAACCCCATGCAAAAAGCAAACCAAGTGTTCCGGTTGAGCGTGCAATGGCTTTCAAACGGGCTAAAAGTTTAGATAATGGCATAAGTATATCATGGCTTGAGCAAACCTGGAATAAAGATATATTAAAAGCTGATATTGACCAACGGGATTTTGCTTTGCTTAAATCCCTGGGGTTTAAAAGCGTGCGGATACCTATTGCGTTTAACTTTATTGAGCAGCAAAAAATACCTCTTAACAACGTGTTGGCCCAAATTGACCGTGTGCTTGATCTGTGCAATAAATATGGCTTTAAACTAGTACTTGATTACCATTACGGCGACCTTAATGACAACAATTTCTTAACTGAAACGCCCAAAATAATCAATTTATGGCTTATTTTAACTAAAAGGTACAAAAGCGTAAGCGCCGACAATTTATTTTTTGAAATATACAATGAGCCCCCTCCAATGAACCCGCAGACATGGAAGGATGCCGCTTATAATATCACTACCGCTATACGCAAAATCGATAAAAAAAGAACGCTTATTGTGGGTGCATCCAACTATAACAGCATATACGAGCTGAGCCGTTTTGTACGGCTTGCCGATGAAAATGTTATATACACTTTCCATTTTTACGAACCTTTTTTCTTTACCCACCAAGGTGCGGAATGGGTGGGCGACCAAATGGCTACCACTGGGGTGCCATTTCCTTATAATGCGGAAAAATTTCCTGCACTTAATGCTAAAGCTAAAAACACGTGGGGCGAAACCAATTATTACAAGTACAAACCAGAAGGTACCGAGCAGGCCTTATTTGATAAACTTACCCTGGTTAAAAAGTGGGGCGATAAATATAAGGTGCCCATTTTATGTGGGGAATATGGCGTATATAATAAATATGCCGATCTTGACAGCCGTTGCCGCTACATAAAGGCAATGCGCAGCACACTTAAAACATTAAACATACCCGGAATGTTATGGGACTATAACGGAACTTTTTCTATTTTTACGGATAAGCCATCAATGGAAACTTTGCCGGATTGTATGAAACAAGCACTGGGGGTACACCGTTAAAATTTGATAACTACAAAACATTTAAATCATTACCTTTGCACGCTAATACATTATTATGAGATTTTTTGAAGAAAAAAGGCGGGAAGTAATGAAGCATATTGAGCAATTTATGCTCGAAAAAATGCACGAATACTTAAAGCCCATAGACACCATTTGGCAGCCAACTGATTTTTTGCCCGATTCTTCAAAAGAGACATTTTTTGCCGAAATTAAAGAGTTACGCGAAAGCTCCAAAGGTCTTTCTTATGATCTGATGGCCGTATTAATTGGCGATACAATTACCGAGGAGGCCTTACCTACCTATGAATCATGGTTAACCATGGTTGAAGGCGTATCAGACAACGAAGAGGGTGGTTGGATGAAGTGGACCCGTCACTGGACCGCCGAAGAAAACCGCCACGGCGATTTGCTTAACAAATATCTTTACCTAACCGGCCGCGTTAACATGCGCGCCATGGAGGTATCAACACAATATTTAATTGCTGATGGATTTGACATTGGCACCGGGCATGACCCGTACCGCAATTTTATTTATACTTCTTTCCAGGAACTGGCTACCAACGTATCTCACCGCAGGGTGGCATCGCAAGCTAAAAAAGATGGCGACGCGCTGCTATCAAAAATGTGTGGTGTTATCGCGTCAGACGAGGCCCGCCATGCTAAAGCCTACACCTACTTTATAAAACGCATTTTTGAGGTTGATGCCAACGAAGCTATGCTGGCATTTGAAGATATGATGCGTAAAAAGATAGTGATGCCCGCGCATTTTCTACGCGAAGTGGGTTTAAAGATAGGCCAGACCTTTGGTCACTTTACTGATGCTGCGCAACGCCTGGGTATCTACACAGCTGTTGACTATGTGGATATTTTAAAAGACCTGATAGAGGAATGGCAAATAGAAAAAGTTACCGGCTTAAACGAGCAAGGCGAAAAAGCCCGCGATTATGTTTTAGCATTACCTGCACGTTTGCTTCGCGTGGCTGAGCGCATGAAAAACCCTATGCTGGAGTATAAGTTTAGCTGGATATACGGGTAATTACATTTAAAAGTATTCAAATTAAAAGGCTGAAACTACATAGTTTTGGCCTTTTTTATGGGAGCACTCCAAAGCTTTTTTAATCACACGAGCTACAGTGTTCTGGATAAATTCATGTCATCTTGAGCGATAGCGAAAGATCTTATACTCCATGCTGAACTTGTGGCTTAACGACGGCTTATCTGTCAGTTTTACAAGATCTTTCGCTATCGCTCAAGATGACAAATAGGGGCCGTCAGGATTTTCTAAAAGTTGTAAAATTATCCTTCCTGTACCAGGTCCGTCCCGCGTATATCACCCGTCAGGTCTTCAAATAAAGAATTAAGGATAGACTCGATAGTCAACGAGTTAACGTCGTCAACGTAATGCTCATTGCGTGTTATCCAAAGCTCAGTGCCGTTAATGGCTATCTGGAAAAGCGCACCTTCATATAATTGCGGTATGGCTATTTCAACCGCGTCATCTGCCTTAAATATCTGCAGATCGATATCGGTTTGTCGCTGTTCTTTAAACAGGGGGTTCAATCTTTGCTGCAGATGACTGAAAAGCTCATCAATTGCTATACGCTGGTGTAGGGTGATTACTTTCATACTTATTGTACAAGCCAAGGCAATTATTGTTTAAGTTTGCTTTAAACTACTACGTTATGAACTACAAATTATTAGGTCGCTCCGGCCTTAAAGTTTCCGAATTATGTTTAGGCACTATGGGCTTCGGCACCGAAGCTGGCTGGGGTGCAGATAAAGACACCAGCTTTGCCATATTAGATGCTTTTACCAAAGCAGGAGGCAATTTTTTAGATGCCGCGAATATTTACAAACTTGGTACCAGCGAAAAGATAATTGGGGAATACATGTCTAATCACGACCGTGATTATTTTGTTGTGGCTACCAAGTATTCTTTAAAAGACAACATTAGCAACCCCAACGCATCCGGCAACAACCGTAAAAATATGATGCGCAGCGTGGAGGAAAGCCTGAAAAGATTAAAAACAGATTTTATTGATGTTTTGTACCTGCACATTTGGGATGACCTTACCCCTATTGATGAGGTGTTGCGCGGATTGGATGATCTCATCCGCCAGGGCAAGGTAAACTACGCTGCCATAAGCGATACCCCAGCCTGGATGATAGCCAAAGGCAATACCATGGCTGAGCTGATGGGCTGGAGCCAGTTTATTGCTTTGCAGGTTGAGTACAGCCTTTTGCAACGCACCCCCGAGCGCGATTTGATACCTATGGCCAGGCATTTCGGCATGACGGTTACACCATGGGCCCCGATGGGTGGCGGCGTTTTGAGCGGTAAATACTTGCGCGGTGAACAAGGCCGTGTTAAAGCTGAAAGCAACCGACGCAATGACAGGAGTACAAAAATTGCAGAGGCTGTAGTTGCTGTAGCTGATGAGTTAGGCGTACCGGCAAGTCACGTTGCATTGCAATGGACCATGAGTCAGGGCTTTTCATCTATCCCTATCGCTGGTGCCACTAAGGTGAGTCAGTTGGAAGAAAACATGAAGGCAGTTGATGTAAAATTAAGTGCAGAACATCTGCAAAAATTAGATGAGGTGAGTAAAATAGACCTGGGTTTCCCGGGCGAGTTTTTTAGGGAAGCAGCGGTTAAGGAAAATGTTTTCGGTGGGTTTTATGCTAGGATAGAAAAGCGGAAATAAAATCTGACAGGTCATACTGAACTTGTTTCAGTACCTCACGCGCTAAGCAATGCGCTGGCTGTTTGATGAGGTGCTGAAACAAGTTCAGCATGACTTAAAATTGAAACTACTCCGTTACCACCGCAAACTCAAAGTTAAGCGGTTCAAAGTGGCGGATCAATTCGTCAATAAAACTTTGCCCCCAACGTACGTACAGCATTCCAAAATTTTCGGTGCGCTCCTGTAAACCCCCGTTAGGGAAAAGTTCCTCTTTTATTTGATCTATCTGCTCTAAGCGCGTTTGGTAGTTGCGCTTTTCGGCTTTAATCAACTTTTTCTCCAAACTATCCATCGCCTTTTTTAAGCGGGCCTGCACCGCCTCGGTTGATGGCACAAGCGATACGTCAATACGAGACGCGTTAACTTTTATCTGATCAAAAGCAGCCTGCATTTGCTGCCATTCGCTTTGTATAGACAGGTTACTCACGCTGTGCTGCTTTATCCACTTGGTTTTTATGGCATCTGTTGGTTTAAACAGATCAGCAACCGTCAGTTCCATTCGCTTTATTTTCCCTGCCGACTCTTTACGTACCACCATAGCCGAGTTACGTAATATCAATATCGGGAAATCAACTTTATAAAAGTCAAAGTTTGCTTTAAGCTCTAACCAGTAAATAATCTCGGCACCGCCTCCAACATACGCTATGTTGGGTAAAATGCACTCCTGGTAAAGCGGCCGCATCACCACGTTGGGACTAAAACGCTCGGGATGCCTGGTAATTTGTTGCTTCAATTCTTCTTCAGAGAAGCGTATCTCGGTATCTAAAACTTTGTAAACACCATCCTCAAAAACCAAACGCTCGCGCAAGGTGCCCCCCTTCATGTAAAAAAAGTTGATCTCGCGCGGGTTTACCTGAATGTGCATCCCAAGATCGTGCAATTTTTTATTGGTAGCATTGATGTTGTTAAAGCTGTTTTGCTCAATAATATCGCGTTCTACAATAGGCGCAAACTGGTGTTTAAGGCGACTATTGTCCGCATCAATAATTACCAACCCGTATTTGCCAAACAAGGCGTTAACCATGTAACGGGTAGCATCGGCCAGTTTGTCAAAGCGGGTATAAGCGGTTTCAACAACTTCGGCTAATTCAGGGCCAAAGTTTTCCATACCTAAAACTCCCTTATATTGATTAAGCGCCTGTCTTAAAGTTTCAGGATTAATGCGGCCTGTAGCACCCGATGCCTCGAGCCACCAGTGCACTTTTTTACCGCCGATGTAGGTATAACTTATTTCTGCAAAGTCGTGATCTTCTGAGGCCATCCAGTAAACCGGTACAAAATCCTTATCCGGATGTTTTTCCTTTAACTGCTGCGCCAGTTTAATGGCGGTAACTATCTTGTAAATAAAATATAACGGACCGGCAAAAATATTAAGCTGGTGGCCGGTAGTAATAGTATAACTATTGTTTTGACGAAGCCGTTCAATATTTTGCCGAACAGCATCAGGAATTTCAAAAGAAGGGTCCCAGATACGGGCGTATTTGGTTATTATTTGATATTGTTCCGTTAAAACACCGGCAAGCACTCCGCGGTCCGCAATAACCTTCTTGCTTTTTAGCAGCTCTGCAAAACCTTCAAAATTGGGGCGATAACTATAAAATGGGTCAAGCTCGGCTTTACCCTCCAGGTAATCGGTTAGGCCCGAAGAAAAAAAACCGGTGTCTTTATAGCTTATACAGGAAACGTCCATTTGATTTCGGATTTCGGATGTTCTATTTCGGATTTACCGAATGCCGAATTTAGATTTTAAAATCTTAAAAATATAATGGCTAACGTAAATCCCGATTATTTTACAATATGTCCATAAAGGTCAAAGTCTTCTGCCGAATCAATTTTAACCTGCACAAAACTGCCAATTGTAGCATAATCTATAGCTGAATTGATCAAAACTTCGTTATCCACCTCGGGCGAGTCGAACTCGGTACGGCCAACAAAATAGCCACCATCTTTTTTATCAATTAGTACTTTATAGGTATTACCAATTTTCTCCTGGTTCTTATCAAACGATATCCCTTGCTGTATTTCCATAATGGCGTCGGCACGTTCCTGTTTCACTTCATCAGGTACATCATCCACTAAACTATGTGCGTGGGTTTTTTCCTCGTGCGAATACGTAAAGCAACCCAGGCGGTCAAATTTTGTATCGGCTACCCATTGCTGCATTTCCTCAAAATCGCGCTCGGTTTCGCCGGGATAACCGGTTATTAGCGTGGTACGCATGGCAATGCCGGGCACCTTATCGCGGATCTGATTAACGACATCAATGGTTTTTTGCTTGGTAATGCCACGGCGCATTGATTTTAACATATTATCAGTGATGTGCTGTAGCGGCATATCCAGGTACTTGCAAATGTTGCTACGCTCGTTCATCACATCAAGTATCTCCATAGGGAAGCCTGAAGGATAAGCGTACTGCAGCCTGATCCACTCCACACCATTAACATCTGATAAGCGGCGAAGCAGCTCATCCAGGTTCCGTTTGCCATACACATCAAGGCCGTAATAGGTTAGGTCCTGTGCTATCAGTATCAGTTCTTTAGTGCCGTTGCGCACCAATTTCTCCGCATTTTTTACCAACTCATCCATTGGTGTGGATACGTGGGTACCACGCATCAACGGTATGGCACAGAATGAACACGGACGATTACAGCCCTCTGCTATTTTAAAGTAAGCGAAATGCGATGGTGTTGTAAGCAAGCGCTCGCCAATCAGTTCGTGCTTGTAGTTGGCACCCAAAGTGCCTAACAGGTTTTGCAGATCGTTGGTGCCAAAGTAGGCATCCACATTGGTTATTTCAGCTTCCAGCTCAGGTTTGTAACGCTCGCTCAGGCATCCGGTAACAATTACTTTCCCTACTTTGCCTTGCTCTTTAAGTTCGCTGTATTGTAAAATGGTATCAATTGATTCCTGCTTGGCATTATCAATAAAACCGCAGGTATTTATTACAATAATATCATCCTTGCCCACTTTATTAGCTTCGTGCACTACATCAAAAGCGTTGCCCTTAAGCTGGCCCATTAAAACTTCCGAATCGTAGATGTTTTTTGAACAGCCTAAAGTAACCACGTTTACGCGCGGCTTTTTAATAGCTATTGGGGATTTTATCGATTTTGTACGCATTAATCTTTTCCTTGCTGTCATTCTGAGCTATAGCGAAGAATCTTATAAACGGTACCAGCAAAGCGCTCAGTAGCAAGGCGTATAAGATTCTTCGCTATAGCTCAGAATGACAATCTATCTTTTTTAGTTTTTAAAAAGCGAGTCGACGAAACCTTTGCGATCAAACAACTGCAGCTGATCCTTCCCTTCGCCTACACCTATATATTTTACGGGTATTTTAAATTGATCTGATATCCCTATCACAACACCACCCTTTGCAGTACCATCTAACTTGGTCAATGCTAAAGCATTAACGGCGGTAGCCTCAGTAAATTGCTTACATTGCTCTATGGCATTTTGCCCGGTCGATGCATCCAGCACCAGCAAAATCTCGTGCGGAGCGCCTGGCACTACCTTTTCCATTACATTTTTAATCTTGGTGAGTTCGTTCATCAAACCCACTTTGTTATGCAAACGGCCCGCAGTATCTATTATAGCAACATCATCCCCGTTTGCAACTGCTGAACGTAATGTGTCAAACGCTACAGATGCCGGGTCTGATCCCATTGCCTGCGCTACTACCTTTACACCAACACGCTCGCCCCAAAGTTTTATCTGGTCAACCGCGGCAGCACGAAAGGTATCAGCAGCGCCTAACACCACCTTGTTGCCTGCCTGTTTTAACTTATTGGCCAGTTTGCCAATGGTAGTGGTTTTGCCCACGCCGTTAACACCCACCACCATAATTACATAAGGTTTATGGGTACCATATTCAAAGCTTGAAAAATCGTTGCTGTTGTTTTCTGCTAATAGTTGCTGTATCTCATCGCGCAGCAAACCGTTAAGATCGGCCGTGCTTACATATTTATCGCGGGCAACACGGGCCTGAATGCGCTCAATTATTTTAAGGGTGGTCTGTACGCCAACGTCTGATGTTACCAGCACTTCTTCCAGGTCATCCAACACGTCATCATCAACGGTTGATTTACCGGCTATTACTTTGGTGATCTTTGAAAAAAAGCTATCCTTGGTTTTTTCCAAGCCGGTATCAAGCGCCTCCTGCTCTTGCGGCGTGCTTTCTTTCTTTTTAAAAAAATCAAATAGTCCCATGCTTGTTGATGTGCAGATTGTTTTAGATGTGCAGATATGCAGATGTGCGGATATTCAAATCTATCTGTCTAAGAAATATCCGCTTAACTAGCATATCTGCAAATATCATGGTTTGTATTTTAAGAATTATCAAATCAATTTAATAATTAAGGCATTTGCATATCTGCATATCCGCACATCTAGCCCACATACAAAAAAAGCCCTCTCGTTAACACAAGACGGCTTTTATATCATCATCAAAAATAATTACTGACCTTTTGCAGCGTTGATCGCGTCTTTAACGTGATCGTTGTGCACAATTACTTCTTTGAATGAGTAAGCACCGGTTTTAGGCGACTTAACCATTGTAACTACTTTTGAGTATTCTTTTCCTTGACCTGTTTTCAGGGTTGCAACTACTTTCTTTGCCATGTCTTTATGTGTTGAAAGTTCTAAGTTTTAGGTTGTAAGCAGTATTTAAACCATACAACTTATAACATGCAACTTACAACTAATTAATTACTTAATTTCTTTATGTACAGTTACTTTACGTAAAACCGGGTTGAATTTTTTAAGCTCCAATCTCTCGGTAGTGTTCTTTTTGTTCTTGGTGGTAATGTAACGAGACATGCCCGGCATACCACTGGTTTTATGCTCTGTGCACTCTAAAATTACCTGAACTCTATTACCTTTCTTAGCCATCTGATTTAATTATTGAAGGAGTGAATGAGTGAATAAGTGATTTGCTTAAGCAAAAGCACCGATCTTCAATCTTTCTCTACTATATGTATCCTTTTTTTACAAATTTATTGATGCAGGCAGTGATACCATTTTTGCTGATGGTTTTTACTGCTGACGTAGATACCTTTAAGGTAATCCATTTATCTTCCTCAGGAATATAAAACTTTTTAAGTTTCAGGTTTGGATGAAATCTGCGTTTGGTTTTAACGTTCGAGTTAGAAACGTTGTTACCAACTATAGAGCCTTTTCCTGTTAGATCACAAATTCTTGACATGACAATTAATTTTAATACCCTTTTATTAAAAGAGTTTGCAAATATCAGGATTTTGAATGAAATGAGCAACAGCGGATTGAAAATATTTTAAAATTTTCTGTTAGTTCAAAAACTGAGCACAAAGCAAGTTCAAATAGCACTGTTTTGCTTCACTTTTAACCAGATAACCCGGCCCAATATCGCCATAATAACAGCTAGTGCATAGGTAATAGCTACATCCATGCTCTTAAAACCTACCCAAAACTCAAGCGCTAATGCAAAGGGTATGAAAGCAATTCCTAAGGGTATGTACACCTGACGAAATAATTTCCTTGTGAACATTTGTTGCATATTTTATAAATATACAAACAACTCTTTCGTATTCGTAAAAAATATGGCTGCAATAATTATTTCAGTTTATACATCTTCGGGAAATCACTAATTTGCGCTACCAATTTAAAATCATGAAGATCACATCATTTGACCAATACAAACAAGTATATAAGCACAGTGTTGAACAGCCCGAAGAGTTTTGGGCAGGTATAGCCGAAACTTTTCAATGGAAAAAGAAGTGGGACAAAGTTTTAGAATGGAACTTTAAAGAGCCAAACGTTAAGTGGTTTCAAGGTGGTAAACTTAATATAACCGAAAGCTGCCTTGACCGCCATTTGGAAAAGGATGGCGACAGAGCGGCCATTATATGGGAACCTAACGACCCGAAAGATGAGCACCGCGTACTTACTTATAAACAACTGCACGAAAAAGTTTGCCAGTTTGCCAACGTGTTAAAAAATAACGGCGCAAAAAAAGGCGACCGCATTTGTATCTACATGCCTATGGTGCCTGAATTGGCTATTGCTGTTTTAGCCTGCGCGCGCATTGGCGCTATACACTCGGTTGTATTTGGTGGATTTTCGGCACAATCAATTGCCGACCGTATACAGGATGCGAGCTGCAATATTGTTATAACTGCCGATGGCAGCTTCCGCGGGAATAAAGAGGTGCCGCTTAAATCAATTATTGACGATGCATTGGTACAATGCCCTACAGTAGAAAGAACTATAGTACTTACCCGTACCCGCACCCCTGTTGCCATGATAAAAGGGCGTGACGTTTGGTGGGAAGATGAAATAAAGAAAGTAGAAACACAGGGAAACCCAAGCTGCCCGGCTGAAGAGATGGATGCGGAGGATATGCTGTTCATTTTATATACATCAGGCTCAACAGGTAAACCTAAAGGCGTGGTACACACCTGCGGTGGTTACATGGTTTACACCGGCTACACTTTTAAAACAGCGTTTCAGTACGAACCGGGCGAAGTATATTTTTGTACTGCTGATATAGGCTGGATAACCGGCCACTCTTATATTGCTTATGGGCCATTAACCCAGGGTGCAACTTCGGTAATGTTTGAGGGTATACCTACTTACCCAAGTCCGGGTAGGCTATGGGAAATTGTAGAGAAGTTTAAGGTAAATATTCTGTATACCGCCCCAACTGCCATCCGCTCGTTAATGAGCTTTGGCGATGATGTGGTGAAAAATAAGGATCTAAGTTCGCTAACCAAATTAGGATCCGTAGGCGAGCCTATTAATGAAGAGGCATGGCATTGGTTTGATGAAAAGATTGGTCATGGCAATTGTCCTATAATTGATACCTGGTGGCAAACCGAAACCGGCGGCTTTATGATATCGCCTATAGCCAATGTTACTCCGCTTAAACCAAGCTTTGCTACCCTGCCTTTGCCTGGTGTACAGCCTATTTTGGTTGATGAGTACGGTAAAGAAATTGAAGGCAATGGTGTAAATGGCAATCTGTGTATCAAGTTTCCATGGCCGGGCATGCTGCGCACCACCTATGGCGACCATGAGCGCTGCCGCACTACTTACTTCTCGGCTTATGAAAACCTCTATTTTACCGGCGATGGCTGCATGCGCGATGAGAACGGCTATTACCGTATTACCGGCAGGGTAGATGATGTATTGAATGTATCGGGGCACCGCATTGGCACAGCCGAAGTAGAGAACGCAATTAACATGCACAGCAGCGTGGTGGAGTCAGCAGTAGTGGGTTACCCGCATGATATTAAGGGACAAGGCGTATATGCCTTTGTGGTTTGCCCTAATAAACACGAAGATGACGAGCTTACCCGCAAAGATATTGTAATGACCGTAGCCCGCATTATAGGCGCTATTGCCAAGCCCGATAAAATTCAGTTTGTAAGCGGATTGCCTAAAACACGTTCGGGCAAAATTATGCGCCGCATACTGCGTAAAGTGGCGGAAGGCGATACAAGTAATTTGGGTGATACCTCTACACTGTTGGATCCGGCTGTTGTGGATGAGATAAAGACTGGGGCGCTGTAGATCCGTTATGATGAAACTGGTTTTAACACTTTTTATAGTAATCATCTTACGAGACAGTAGCGATTATCTCAATTCTGTATGGGTATATCCCGTTGCTAAAGGATGTGTTAATACTTTAAAGCTAAAAGCAAAAGGCAAAGCCGACTCCTATGATTGTGAATTGGATTATACATTTAATTGCACTTATAAAATAGTAAAAGATACACTGTTTTTAACAGAACCAGATGATTCTCACGAAGAGGATGGAGGGAAGGTAATCTTTCACAGATATAAATACCTGATCCGAAACAAAGCACTATTTTGTATAAGCTCGGGAGAATTGGTTAAAGGCAAATGGATAGATAAGAAAATAAAATCTCAGAATCCGCCTGATTGGAAAAGAGTTAAATAACTGCTGTGTTACTCTTATTTGCCTGACTTACCCGCCATATAATCCAACGTCAAATTACAAAGCGCTTTTACGCCTAAGGTAAACCCGCTTTCGTCAATATAAAAATCGGGGGTATGGTGCGATGGGGCTTTTAGCGGATCAGCACCTTTGGGCATGCCGCCTAAAAAGAAAAACAATCCGGGTACTTTTTGCTGGTAAAAGCTAAAGTCCTCGGCTGTTGTTACAGCGGGTTTTAATAATACATTCCCTTTGCCTGCACTTGCTTCAAGCGTAGTCAGCATTTTCGCCGTAAGCGCCGGGTCATTATAAGTCACCGGGTACTGGTTGCTGTAGGGTATTTTCACGTCGGCGGTAGCACCGTAGGCCTCAGCAGTTTTTGTAGCTATGCGGCGTACATTATCTTTTAGTATCTTCTCGTCACCTGCTGTAAAGTAACGGAGGGTGCCCTCCATCACTACATTTTCCGGAATAATATTAAAGCGAGTGCCGCCTTTTATGGTACCAATAGTTACAACCGCCGGGTTCTGGGTTACGTTAACATTCCGGCTCACAATACTTTGCAGATTATTTACAATTTGTGCCGATACCAGCACCGGGTCAACGCTGCTCCATGGGCTGGCTCCGTGTGCCGACCGTCCGTTTACTATAATTTGCATATCGCTTACACCTGCCATTGTGCCGCCGGGACGGTAAGTAATTTTACCCACTTCTATTTGTGAATCAATATGTAACCCGAAAACAACATCAACTTTTGGATTTTCCAATACGCCCTCTTTTACCATTTGCTCGGCGCCGCCTTTTTCGCCTAACGGTGTACCCTCTTCTGCAGGCTGGAATATAAATTTAACTGTCCCAGCCAAATCCTTCTTCATGCCGGAAAGGATTTCGGCGACCGCCATTAATATAGCCATGTGCGAATCATGCCCGCAGGCATGCATTACACCCACCTCCTGGCCGTTATACTGTGTTTTTACTTTAGATGCAAAAGCCGACGCTGTACGCTCAATAACGGGCAAAGCATCCATATCTGCACGCAGGGCCACTACAGGGCCGGGCTTATCGCCTTTTAAAACACCAACAACGCCTGTGGTGGCCACACCGGTTTTAACCTCAATACCTAAAGATTGTAGATGTTTAGCTATTATACCGCTGGTGCGCACCTCACGATTGCCCAACTCAGGGTGCTCATGGAAATCACGACGCCACGCTATGATCTTATCTTTCAACGCATCGGCTTTAGTGCTAATAACCGTAGTTTGCGCCGATGCAGAAAACGAAGCTGCGGCGAAGGCAAAAAGGAAAAACTTTTTCATGCAGGCAGAATTAAGTATCTGCCTTAAATATAGCGATTTATTTTAGGCGCCTTTCTATAATTTCGGACTGTGGCAATAGCTTATTTTAATAATAGCTAACTTCGCAGCAAAATGAAAAAGCACCAACCCACCATACTGGTAGTAAATGATGATGGCATTACCGCGCCCGGAATAAAAGCCTTAATGGATGTAATGAAAACAATTGGCCGTGTGGTTGTGGTAGCCCCGGACAGTCCACAATCGGGTATGGGGCATGCCATTACTATAGGCAAGCCCTTGCGTTTAGATCCTGTAAGCGTTTACCATGGCATTGAAATGTACAGCTGCTCCGGCACTCCGGTTGATTGTGTAAAGCTTGCCGTTAATAAAATATTTAAAGGCAAAAAGCCTGATCTGTGTGTATCGGGCATAAACCACGGCTTAAATAACGGCATTAATGTATTGTACTCGGGCACAATGTCGGCAGCCGTTGAAGCCGCTATTGAAGGCATACCTGCTATTGGTTTTTCTTTAGACGATTACACCCTGCAAGCCGATTTTAAACACTGCGTTAAATACATTAAGGAAATAGCTTTACAGGTTCTGCAAAACGGCATGCCAACAGCTACGCTCTTGAATGTTAACTTCCCTAAAGGCGACGGCTTAAAAGGCATAAAAATTTGCCGCCAGGCCAACGCCAAATGGGCCGAGGAGTTTGATGAAAGACTTGATCCGCATAACCGCCCCTATTACTGGCTTACCGGCGTTTTTCAGTTGAATGATAACGGCGAGGATAACGACTCGTGGGCTTTAGATAATAACTATGTGTCTGTTGTGCCGGTGCATTTTGATATGACCGCGCATCACGCCATACCTGTTTTAAACAGCTGGAAGTTTAATATTTAATAATATGCTGCCATTAAATAACCCCAACGCATGAAGTACTACCTGGTAGCCGGCGAGGCCTCGGGCGATCTGCATGGGGCTAATTTAATGAAGGAACTAAAAAAACTTGACCCGCAGGCCGAGTTCCGCTTTTTTGGTGGCGACCTGATGCTGGCAGAAGGGGGCAGTTTAATAAAGCATTACACAGAAATGGCCTACATGGGCGTTGTTGAGGTGGTAATGAACCTGCCTGCCATTTTACGCAACATGAAGCAGTGCAAACAGGATATTTTATCCTGGCAGCCTGATACGGTAATACTGATAGATTTTCCTGGCTTTAACTTAAAAATAGCTGAGTTTGTAAAAAAACAAGGCATACCTGTTTGCTTTTACATCTCGCCAAAAGTTTGGGCATGGAACCAAAAACGGGTTTTAAAAATAAAGCGCGTTGTTGATCACCTGTTTTGCATACTACCCTTTGAGGTTGATTTTTATAAAACATGGGGCATGGAGGTTAACTATGTAGGCAATCCATTGTTGGATGCAGTTGCCGCATTTACACCCGATAACACTTTTTTGATTAAACACAACTTTACCGGCAAAAAACTGATAGCCTTACTTCCCGGCAGCCGTAAACAGGAGATCAGCAAATTGCTGCCTGATATGCTGGCGGTTAAAGACCGCTTTAAAGGTTATCAGTTTGTAATTGCAGGAGCCCCATCTTTTGATGCGGAATATTATAGACCTTACCTAAATGGCAAGAATATCCCTATCGTATTTAATTCCACGTACGACCTTTTAAACAATGCAGAAGCTGCGGTGGTAGCATCGGGCACAGCAACACTGGAAACGGCGCTGCTGAACACCCCGCAGGTTGTAGTTTATAAGGGGCACCCAATATTTATTACACTGGCGCGCATTGTTGTTAAGCTGAAGTTTATTTCGCTGGTTAACCTGATAATGGATAAGCTGATAGTTAAAGAGCTTATACAGGAAGATTGCAACCCCGATAAAATATCGGCAGAGTTAGAAAGCATTTTGCATGATAATGCTTATCGCCAGCAAATGCTTGCGGGATATGATGAGTTGGATAAGCTAATGGGCGAGCCCGGCGCATCGGCAAAAACGGCTGCGCTAATCGTCGGCTACATCCAGAAAAGTTAATAGGGAATGTTGCCCTGCTGTGTGCAGGTCGCGCCAAACGCGATTGAGCTCAGTGCCTGTTTCAGCAGCTTTTAATCCGCAATATGGATAAAGCGCGGCTACAACTTCCCTAACCTTTGCCGCCAAAATGCGGCTTGTTCTGCTTACCTCTTTTAAATTGGTATCAATAGTTTCTTCCCACGACACGTCAACAGCAGCGAAAAGCGCCATACGCGCCAGGTTCAATTCTTCTGTATTATCAAGCAAAGTTTGATTCATTAATTGATGCTGCGATGGTGTGATCCTGGGATGGGCTTTTCTTTCATCAAAAACATCCCTGCACAGATCAACAAAATGTACCGCCATGCCCGACAGATTCACCGCTAAAGTGGCCTCGGCCAGTTGCATAAAAGGGTATTGATACAATTTGCCTGCAACTTTAGCGTGCCCGGCATCAATTTTAAAGCAACGGTTAGCGGATATCTGCACATCCTTCATTTCAAAAGAGTGGCTGCCCGTAGCTACCATACCCATGTATTTCCAGGTGGGTAAAAGGGTAACGTCTTTTTTATCAACCACAAAAGGAAGGATGATCGGCTCGCCTGTTTCATCTAAAATCTTTTCGCCGTTTTGGGTAATAAAGCAATTAGCCGTAAAGTGCGTTGCATGGTGTGCTCCGCTGGCATAGTTCCATGTGCCCTTAAGCAAATACCCCTCACCGGTTTTCTCTGCTGTGCCGCTTGCCGCTCCGCTCCCGGCCAGGCAAACATTTTCGGCATTGAATATAACTTTAGCAGCTTCCGGGTCGATAAAACCACCGAACCAGCCCGCGCCGCTGCATAGGGTAACCACCCATCCGGTGCTACCATCAATCCAGCTTATGGCTTCCTGTAAACGCACCAATTCCGGTAAAGTAATTTCCCGCCCGTTATAAACCTCAGGCACCAGCAACCGGAACCATTTTTCTTTGCAGACAATTTCAAGCGAGGGAGCATTTAACATGCCCCCTTGCTCTGCTTCGGCAGCATTACTGCGAATAACATCCACGTACCGCGGATCAATATATTTTGAAGGGTGAAGAATCTCTCCCATAATAATTTAGGATTATGCGGCGGCTTTATCTTTTTTAAGGATAGCCCGCCAATCAAAAAAACCAAAAATGGCTACAATAAATAAAAACAGGGTGAGTACCGAAAACATTACCAGTTGTTTGTGCCATAATAAAGGTATAGCGAAGATGTTGCTCACGTTCAATAAAACCCAGTTCTCCAGCTTACGCCTTGCCAACAGCCACATACCCGCCCATGCGGTTGACGATACCCAGGCATCCCAAACAGGTACTGTAGAATCTGTAAAGTGCTTGAGTAATATGTATAGTACACCCCATCCCACAAAAACAATCAGTAATGTTATTACCCACTCGCGTCGATTAGTCATCGATATTTTTACTGGTGGCTCGTTACGTTTTTTTATCCAGTACCACCAGCCGTAAATACTCATCACCAGGTAATAGCCGTTTAAAATAGATTCGGCATACAAACCAACATCCAGCAAAATATAAGTGCCCAGCAAAATGCCGATAATACCCGTTGGGTACAGCAGCACGTTATTCACCTTAGCCAGTAAAACTTCGGCCACGCTGAAAGATACAGAAGCCCACTCCAGTAATGAGGTTTGCTTTACCTGTTCTTTAAATAAGTGTAACCAATGGTCTGCTTGCATTGTCTTTTTAGTTATTATTCTGAGCGATAGCTAATAATCTTGAATCGCTTATGGGAGGAGGGGGGCTCACAGTTTATGTGAGCCCCCGTGCACCCCCGTGCACCCCTGTGAGCCCCTGTGAGCCCCCTGTGAGCCCCCCCTTAAAACCTCACATTCAATGTTCCCAGGAAGTTGATCGGTGCCTGCGGAAACCAGTAATTATAGTTCTTCACTACGCCACTTTCAATATCCGGGTAAGTAGCGCCGTCCGACTGGTACTTTTCGCTAAACACATTGTTGATCAATAAGCCAAGGCCTATATTTTTAACCCCCGCAAACTTAAAGTTGTAGGCAAGGCGCACATCGTTTACAAAATAAGCAGCTAAGGAGCGACTTTTTGTTGAGGTGTTATCCAAATACTGCCTGCTTACATATTTACTAATGAAGGCTATTTCTGTATTTTTTATGGGCTTGTAGCTAATTGTACTGCCTGCTATAAATGCAGGCGAATAGGCTATGTCGCTTTTTGTATAACGTGTCAGATCATACGTGTCCGTATCATAGTTGTAGAGGTACTGGTTAAAGTTTTTAACCTTATTAGCGCTTACCGTAGCGTTGGCCAGCCAGGTAAGTTGCCCGGCAATTCTTACACGTGTGCTTACCTCAACACCCGCACGGTAGCTATCATCAATATTGGTACGTATGGCAGCTCCTACATCATTTAATGATCCGGTTAGCACCAGCTGATTTTTATACAGCATATAAAATCCGTTAACGGTAGCGCTGAAGTTTCTGGAATCAAAACGGTAGCCGGCTTCAAAATCCTTCAGGTTTTCTGATTTGGGGCGGCTTGCCGGGGTGGAGTTAGTAAAATCGTTCCGGTTAGGTTCGTGATTGCCTACCGCAAATGAAGCGTAAACGTTACTGTTGCCAAAGCTGTAAGTTGCCCCTACTTTAGGATTAAAAAAATCAAGCAAGGCCTGCTGCTGTACATTGTTCAGATTACGGTCAAACCCTAAAAACGAATAGTTGATGTGCCGATACTGCAGATCACCGTATAACAGAAAGCCCCCTAAAGTTACCTCAGACCGCCCGAAAACGTTAAAGTCTGTTTTTTTGGCAAAATCACGCGCATACTCATATCCGGGCGGAATGTTGGTGCTTTGCTGCGTCCACATTATCTTATCATAATGGTCGCCTTTGTATTCGTTATACGCGCCGCCTAAAATAAACTTAACGCGTTGGTTGGGCTTATAGGTAAAGTTATAGGTGGTGCCATAAAAATGGTTGCTTAACCAAAGCTGGCGCACCAAATCGCTGTTGGTAATGGCTACACCGCCAATAACAACGGGTGTTAAACCGTAGTTACTAAATTTAGCGTCGTTCTTATACTCTTCGTAATAGCCATAGCCGCGGGTATAGTGCAAGGCACCGTTAAAGGTTAGCTTGTCACTCAACTTTCTATCGTACAATAACTGGTAATGGTTTTGCGTGTAATTATCAGTTTGGTTATCATAAAATCCACCTGTTTTGGCAATGTAACCCACCTCGTTATATCGGGGATTGCCCGCAGTTACAGTTTCTTCTAACACACCATTCCAGGCCTGGTAGGTTTTTTCGTGACCGGAAAACACGTTCAAACGAAGCTGATCATTCTTGCCGTAATAAGCGCCGCTTAAAAAAAACGACCTTAAATTAGACGAAGCCCTCTCGATATATCCGTCGGACACGGTACGCGATAAACGGCCATCAAAACTAAAATGGCCGCCCAATAAGCCTGTACCCATGTTTACGGTATTTTTTACCGTTCCGTATGATCCTGCTGAATTGTTCAGCTCAGTATAAGCAGTATCCTGCCGGGTGTTGGTTTGGATGTTGATACTTGCCCCGAATGCACCTGCACCGTTGGTAGATGTGCCTACACCACGCTGCACCTGTATGCTGTTAATAGACGAGGCCAGATCAGGAAGATTTACAGAAAAGGAGCCTTGCGATTCGGCATCATTAATGGGAATACCGTTAACAGTCAGGTTAATACGCGTACCATCTGATCCACGGATGCGTATACCTGTGTAGCCCACACCCGCGCCAGCATTTGAGCTTACTACCGCCGATGGCGTTTGCTCTAAAAGATATTCAAAACCTCTACCGGAGTTGTTCTTTGCGATGTCAGCTTTGTGCAGGTTGGTGAACGTTACAGGGGTTTTATAGGATGCATTTACGCCGGTTATAACAACTTGTTCTTCCGTAAAAAGCATTTCAGTTAAAGCAATATTTAACCGAATATTGGCTGATAAGGAAACATTTTTTTGTTCCGTTTCAAATCCAATAAAACTTACTTTTAAACTGTACTTACCGGGTCTTAGATTATTTAGGTTAAAATTTCCGTCTGTATCCGATGTGGTTCCGATAGTTGAGTTTTCAATTCTGATCGTGGCTCCCTGCAAAGCGTTTCCGTAGCTGTCATTCACTTTTCCGGAAATAGAGAATTGGGCCGATGCCAGGACAGGCAGCAGCAGGGCAAATAATGCCGTAAATAAATTTTTCAAAATGGTTATTAAATAAAAAAAACGTTAAACCATCTGCCCACCAGGGTTGAATGTGCAGTACACTTAACTTGTTATTACCTCTCCCTACGCCGGCATTACCCGGATCAGGTGCAGTTGTGTTGTATGTTGCGAGTTGTGTGTTGTAAGTTTTAACCTACAACCTTCAACATGTAACTTTCAACTCAACTTGGGTTTGATCTCAGCCTGTCTTTATGTTTGGTAAAATAACCTGCAGTTTATCTTATAACCAAAGCAAGGCACCCCTTGAGAATTATGAGGCAAAGGTAGAAATGATTTCGGAATTACGATGTGCGATTTCGGATTTGTTGAATTTGGCGTTCTAAAGCTTGTCTGCGTCAAACGCTCCTTCATCCAGTCCCTCTATAATTTTTGATGCTATTTCGGCAGCATCACCGGTATTGTCATAAATTGTATGCGATTGCGCGTCATCAAAAGCACGGTACAACCGTTGCAACGGTTCATCGTATGCTGCAAAAGCCCATTCCTTGCGGTTGGCGGCTCGTACTGCGCAAACTTCCATATCGGGCCGTAACACAATATATTTTACAGGGATTTGTCGCCTGGCGGCTATCTCGAGCGCTTTTTTCAAAGCGCCGGGTGTAAAGGCAAAATCAAGTAATACGGTATGCCCATATAGCGCGTAAGGTATTGCCGCTGCAAATATGGCGGCGGCGGTCATACGCAAATTTTCCTTGCCGTTAAAATCAGGGCGCTCTTTTACAATATGTTCCCAAAAGCTGTCGCCTTCAATATGTACCAGCGGTTGGGGCAAAAGCTTTACCAGTTCGCACGCTGCGGTGCTTTTGCCTGCCCCTATGGGGCCTGATAAAATGATGATGGGTTTCTTTAGTTCCATGATGTGTTATTCAAATATACCTCAGCCCATCAACAAACCTTAAAGCATTCCTTTTAAGGCCAGCTTAACTTCATCTTTATTTTGCTTTGATATGGGGATCTTTTTATCATCCGTCATTAAAAGCACGCCGCCGTCTTCTTTAAGCAAGCTCTTAACAAATTCAACGTTTACCAGGTGCGATTGATGGGTACGCGTGAAACCATGGTGCTGTAATATTTCGGCAAACTCTTTAAGTGTTTTACTCACCAATATTGTCTCTCCAGACTTAATATAAAACGATGTGTAATTATCAGAAGCTTCGCACCTGGTAATCTGATCAACCTTAACGTAACGTATTTCTTTAAACGTAGGCAATGCTATTTTTGGCACATCTTTTTGTCCGCGTGCTATGTAGTTGAGCAAGTTTTCCAGTTTATGGTCTTTTGTTTTCGCTGCGATCTTTTTTGCCGCCTTTTCAACCGCGGTTTTTAATTCGGTAATATCTATGGGCTTTAGCAAATAGTCAAGCGCTGAAAATTTAATGGCTTGTATTCCGTACTGATCATAAGCGGTAATAAATATAACTTCAAACCAGGGCTCTGCAAATGCTGACAATACTTCGAAACCCGATTTTTGGGGCATCTGTATATCAAGGAACACCAGCGCGGGCTGGTGTTCCTTGATGACTGCAATACCGTCGTCGGCATTTTGAGCCGTAGCTATCACGCTTATTGCAGGGCAGTTGGCTTGCAATATTGTTTGCAAATTTTGGATATTGTTAGGCTCATCATCAATAATAATACTGGTTATTTCCATGTCGTAAATTTCGTTAAAACCACTTGGTTAGCGTAATTATAATTGTTGTCCCCGTTGCGTTGCTGTCAATTTGTAATTTAATAAGCTGGCTTTTATATATCTGATTGAGTAAAGCGATACGTTCGCGGCCAAGTTTTAAACCAAAGCCGGCAGAAACGTTGGCCTGCGCGTCAAATCCTTTTCCGTTGTCGGCAATCGTAAACATCAGGTTGTTTTCCTGCTTGGTTATGGCGATATCAATTTTCCCTGCATGCAACATCCCGGCTATGCCATGCTTAGCAGCGTTTTCAATAAAAGGCTGCATTAACATTGCCGGTACTTGCGTATTAGCCACGTTAATGCTTTTATCCACATCAACACTGTAAATAAAACCAAAACGAAGCTGCTCAATTTGCAGGTAGTCGTTTATTATTTTTAACTCATCCTCCAGGCTTATCAGTTCTTTACTGGTTGCATTAAGCACTTGCCGGGTTAGGTTAGCAAATTTAGATAAATAGTGGTTTGCGCCGGCAGCATCGTGCTGGTTCATCAGGTTTTGAATAGATGTTAGCGCGTTAAACATAAAATGCGGGTTAAGCTGGGCACGTACCGATCCTAATTTTAAATTGGCCATTTCCTTCTGCCTGCCAAGGTTGCGCACCCGGCGCTTGTTAAATAGATAATAAATACCAAATGCCAGCAGGGCTAATAATAGATAAGGCAATAGCTGCAAAACAGTGTACCCCTTTTTATATTCTGACCGCCCTTGCACAGTAAAATCAATACTGGATTCTCTGTTTTTATCCTTTGTGCCGATGGGATATATTAGCAAACGGTATTTTCCGTCACTCATATAGTATTGGCTGGTAAAACCAAAAATACTATCCCTTATGCCCGCTCCAATACAAATGGTATCAGTTGTTGCCCGGAACATGCTTCGCTCTTGCACCCAGTAAATATTATATGGCACCGTTTGGTGATCTTTTAAAATAATATTGATCGATTGTACGCTGTCAGGATTTAAAAGTATTGACTGCTTACTTTTTTTGTTCAAACTTAACAACGGCACTCCGTTAGCGCCCTTTCCGTGTATAAACCCAACAACACCATGTATTGCAGGTCGTAAATTACTACGCCAATTAAGTACAATCCCGTCTCTATTGTTGTAATTTTTAATATTAACCACCTCAACAGTTACTTCCTTGCCGGGCGAATAAAATTTCCCCAAATAACCATAAGTGTGCTTCGCCCCGTGTTTCTGCTCAAGTGTTGGAGTTGTCCAGGGTATTAGTTCGGTGCTGTCGTTTTCAATAACTCTAAAACGGTACTCGTTCAGGTTACTTTTATTTATTCCCATACCCACAACCTCAACAGCCGAATTCTCATCACTCATCATATAAGCGGTATAATTTTTTGAAAGTGACGTTACGGTGTATCTTGGCGGATACTTATTTTCTTTTCTTGCATAAGCTACTCCTAATATAATTGGTGTTTTAGGTGTCCACTTACCGGTCACGTCATACGGCGTGGGTTTATAGCCGGGCGCGTATACAGGCTCCTTCATTGACTGGTATATATCATCAATCCGGGATTCCATAACGCTCACCCAAACATCTCCCATGCCGCTTACCCGCCTGTTTTGGTGTCCATCGAATGTTATGACACGTTCATCTTTTGCGTTTGACCGATAAACTACCGCAGTGGTGATTTGCGCAAATACAGGGCTAATAAGCGTAACAAAAATTAATATTAGAGTTGTTCTTTTCATGCTATACGTTTTGAAAGTAATATTTAATACCCAAAACTCAATTAATTAAAAAACCAAGCCAATACACAATGAGTAAACCGCCCTGTTTGGTGAGTATTCCTAAACTTAAAATGGTTTTTGATTAACAGGGTGCCTTTTCCCTTTTGCCTTTCACCTCAAAACATTACTTTTGCAAACTTTACACAAAACACTGCTATGCTACGTACACATACTTGCGGCGAATTAAATATCAGTCATTTAGGCCAGTCGGTTACTTTATGCGGATGGGTGCAAAAATCGCGCGACCTGGGCGGCACTACTTTTATTGATGTGCGCGACCGTTACGGATTAACCCAACTGGTTTTTAACACCGATACCGATGCAGCACTGCGTGAAGTTAGCCGCGAGCTGGGCCGCGAGTTTGTAATTAAAGTTACAGGCACTATAATTGAGCGGACCAACAAAAACACTAAAATACCTACCGGCGAAATTGAGATAGCCGTTAGCGATATAGAAGTATTAAATGCAGCTAAGATCCCTCCGTTTTTAATTGAGGATGATACGGATGGCGGCGAAGAGCTTCGCGCCAAATACCGCTATCTTGATCTGCGCCGCAATCCTATACGTAATAACCTGGTGCTTCGCCATAAAATGGCGCAGGAAATACGCAAGTACCTGGACGGATTGAACTTTATTGAGGTTGAAACCCCGGTACTGATCAAATCAACACCCGAAGGTGCACGCGACTTTGTGGTACCAAGCCGCATGAACCCGGGTGAGTTTTACGCCTTGCCGCAATCGCCACAAACGTTTAAGCAGTTATTAATGGTTAGCGGGTTCGACCGTTATTTCCAGATCGTAAAATGCTTCCGCGATGAGGACCTGCGTGCCGACAGGCAACCTGAGTTTACACAGATAGATTGCGAAATGGCCTTCATCACCCAGGAAGATATCCTGAACATTTTTGAAGGTTTAACCCGCCATTTATTTAAAACCGTTAAAGGTGTCGAGTTTGATAACTTCCCAAGGATGCAATATGCTGATGCTGCACGCTTATACGGCTCAGACAAACCTGATATCCGTTTCGGGATGCAGTTTGTTGAGCTGAATGATATTGTTAAAGGCAAAGGCCTGGGCATTTTTGATAATGCCGAACTGGTAGTCGGCATCAACGCCAAAGGCTGTGCCGAGTATACCCGCAAACAGATTGATGAGCTTACCGAGTGGCTAAAACGCCCGCAAATTGGCGCTACCGGCATGATCTATTGCCGTTATAATACTGACGGTACGCTTAAATCATCCGTTGATAAATTTTACAGCGAAGAAGAGCTTAATAAATGGGCTACAGCTTTCGGTGCCGAAAAAGGCGACCTGATGCTGGTGCTAGCCGGTAATACCGATAAAGTACGCAAGCAATTAAATGAGCTGCGTTTAGAAATGGGTAACCGTTTAGGCCTGCGCGATAAAAATACATTTGCGCCGCTTTGGGTGCTTGATTTTCCGCTGTTAGAGTGGGATGAAGAAACAGAACGCTACCATGCTATGCACCATCCGTTTACTTCGCCAAAGCCGGAAGATATTGCTATGCTGGATACAAAACCCGGCGAAGTGCGTGCAAACGCTTATGACCTTGTAATAAACGGAACAGAAATAGGCGGTGGCTCCATCCGTATTCACGACCGTGCCTTGCAGGCCCTTATGTTTAAACATTTAGGTTTTAGCACAGAAGAAGCTCAAAAACAGTTTGGCTTTTTAATGGATGCTTTTGAATATGGCGCTCCTCCGCACGGTGGTATAGCTTTCGGGTTTGACAGGTTATGCTCTATTTTTGCCGGATTGGATTCTATTCGTGACGTGATAGCTTTCCCTAAAAATAACTCAGGGCGCGACGTGATGATAGATTCGCCATCAACCATTGCCGATGCACAGTTAAATGAACTAAAAATTAAAACCGCGCTTTAACATTCTTTAACAGTATAAACAAAATAGTTAAAGTACTTTTGCGTTACACTTGCATAGCAAGTACCATAAATTTATATGAAAAGATATTTACTTTTTTTCTGCCTGATAATAACCACGCTTTCAGCCTGTAAAAAGACGGAGAAATTTGATGCCGAAGCGCAAGCGAAGCTTGACGATGCGCAGATAGTGGCCTACCTGGCTAAAAATAACATTACTGCTGTCAAGGATGCTTCAGGACTATATTATCAGATAATTACACCTGGTTCATCAGAAAAACCTACATTAAACAATGGGCCATATATAACATATAAAGGCTCGTTAATGTCAAACGGCACCGTTTTTGAAGATAGGTCAACTAGTCCCCAATATTTCAGCGTACTTGACGGCTTAATTGAGGGCTGGAAAATAGGTTTACCTAAGATAGGAAAAGGAGGGCGAATTATGTTGTTTATCCCTTCGGGCCTTGGTTACAAAAATCAGGACAATAGTAGCATCCCTGCTAACTCTGTTTTGATATTTGATATTACGCTGATCAATTTTAATTAAAAACTGGTCAGTTAATTTTCCTAAATTCGTAAGGGTCTGATTCTATAAAGTCATCCACTTTCACCCTTACTGAAACAACCTTTCCGTTTTGAATGGTAAACGGGAAAACGGTTTTACCATATATCGGGTCAGAAAAAGTAGCATAAAAGCGTGTGCCACCCAACGGCTGCAGTTTAACAAACATGCGCGGATGATGTTCAAACCGCATTTCCAGATCGTTATTTAAACCTCGCGTTATAGTTAAGTTGCCATACAGCTCATTTTGGTAGGTTCCTGTATAATTGCTTACAAAAGGTACGGGCTGTAAGTTTAAAGCAACCGAGTCGCGCAGTTTTCTATCTGCCTGCTGTTGTACAGCTTTTTCATTTTTAGCACGGGCCAGGTACTGCTCGCTATAATTGCGGAATGGCAACTTCAGAAAAACGTCCATAAGTTCCCACTTTAAAGCTTCGTAAAATTCATTCTGGTCTGTATTGGTTAAAACAATAATGCCTAAACGCTCATCAGGCACCAATGCTACCGACGATACATAGCCGGTAACCCCGCCATCATGCATCACCAGGTTATGGCCTGCGTAGTCTTCCAGATGCCAGCCTAAGCCATACAACGAATAATTGGTTTGTCCGTTTAAACGGCGTACCGTGCCCACAACATCCTGCGGAGCCCGCGTGGCCGCAATTGCTGCTGCCGGTATAACCTGCTTTGTTCCCACCTTGCCGTTGTTCAGCAACATCATCACCCATTTGCTCATATCGTTTACTGATGATGAAATGCTCATTGCAGGCGCCATATTATCCAATTGTCCATATGGCACAGGGCTTAAACGCTCATCCATAAAAGTATGCGGAACGGTGCGGTTTATTGACTTGGGCATTTCGGCGGTTAACGCTATGGTATTACTCATGCCCAGGGGCGCAAAAATATTATCCTTTAAATAAGCCTCCCAGGATTTCCCGGAAACCCGCGGAATGATCTCGCCCGCCGTTAAAAATGCCGAATTGGCATATCCCCATTTGGTTCTGAAAGGATAAGCCGCTTTAAGCTGACTCATTTTTTGGGTGATCTGCAAACGGGTAAGGTCGCTGTTATAGAAAGTAAAATCGCCCTGAAACGTTTTTAAACCCAGGCGATGGCACAACAGATCGCGCACCGTAGCCATTTCGCCCGCTGCTTTATCATCCAGCTTAAACCAGGGGAAGTATTTGGTAACTTTATCATCTAAAGAAAGGTTGCCCGCATCCGCAAGCGTAGCCAATGCTGTAGCGGTAAAAGCCTTGGTATTACTGCCTATCATAAATAAGGTATTCTCATCCACGCGCTCATTAAGCCCCATCTCTTTAATGCCATAACCTTTCATCAATACCACCTGATTATCTTTCACAACACAAACCGCCACACCCGGTATTCGCCAGGTGGTCATGGCGCGGTTTATGTAAACGTCAAGGCTATCCCTTATAAACGAACTCCTGTCTGCACGCTGGGCAAATACATTAATAGCAAGGCATATGCAGCCAATTATCAATACCACTCTTCTCATTAAAACAGGATCTATATAAGTTTATAATAACGTAAACGCCATTTAGGTTTGCGATGGTTTAAATAACGCAATAAAATATTAATTTTAACGCTAAATTAAGCATTAGCTTATTTTACATTAACTGAACATATTCTCATGAAGTTTTTCATAAAATTTTTATCGCCTGTTTTGGCGATCTTATTGTTTGTGCATGTAGCCACCGCCCAACGTTATTGGGCGCCTGATGGCTATCAGTATTATACCACACAAAATGGCGAAATAGTGGCCCTTGACGCGCGCGACGCGACAAAGAAAACCGTTTTAGCAAGTGTGGCACAGCTTACACCTCAGGGTGGCAAGGCTATCAACGTACGCCGTTTTACCATTACAACCGATGGGCAAAAGATCCTGATCAACACCAATACAAAAAAAGTGTGGCGGCAGGATACCCGTGGCGACTATTGGCTGTTTGACGCCACAAACCAAACCCTTAAGCAGATAGGCAAAGATAAACCCGCATCGTCATTAATGTTTGCCAAGCTATCGCCTGATGGCAGCAAGGTGGCTTACGTTAGCGGTAACAATATTTATGTGGAGGATGTTGCAGGCGGCACTGTCAAAGCATTAACTACTGATGGAACGGACCGGATAATAAACGGTACTTTTGATTGGGTATACGAAGAGGAGTTTGATTGCCGCGACGGTTTCCGTTGGTCGCCGGATAGTAAGAGCATTGCTTACTGGCAGATAGATGCCCGCAAGATAAAAAACTACCTGATGCTGAACGCTACCGACGCTACCTACCCTTTTGTAGTGCCCGTAGAATACCCGGTTGCCGGCGAAGACCCAAGCGCCTGCAAAGTAGGTGTGGTTGATGTGGCCAACGCCCAAACCAAATGGATGGATGTACCGGGCGATGCCATTCAGCACTATATACCGCGTATGGAATGGACCACCAACGCCAACGAACTGATACTACTTCAACTTAACCGCGCTCAAAACGAGGAGAAGATATTTATATGCAACGCGCAAAGTGGTGCTGCCAAACCCATTTACCAGGAAAAAAGTAATGCCTGGGTTGATGTGCGCGGAAAGGCCGTGGGCTGGGACTGGGTAAGCCAGGGCAAGGCATTTTTGCTCCTGACGGAAAAAGACGGCTGGAAGCATATTTACCGGGTAGGCATTGACGGCAAAGAAACCTTGCTAACGCCCGGCGATTACGATGTAATAAGCATTAGTTTAATTGACGAGAAAGGCGGCTACATCTACTTTATCGCTTCGCCGGAGAATGCTACACAGCGTTACCTGCACCGGGTTAAAATAGGTGGCGGCAAACCAGAGCGGCTTTCGCCATATGCTTTACCGGGAACGCATACCTATGATATTTCGCCTAACGGAAAGGTGGCTTTACATGGCTTTCAGAACAGTTATACTGCCAATGCAGGCGACGTTGTAAGTTTGCCTGATCACCAATATATAAGCGGGACCCGCATAATCCTCAACCTCGCAGCTAAGAATAAGCCGGAGTTCTTTAAAGTTAAAACCGTTGATGGCATTGAGATGGACGGATGGATGGTTAAACCCACCAATTTTGATGCGAATAAGAAATACCCCGTTGTGTTCTATGTATATGGCGAACCCGCAACCCAAACCAGTGCCGACACCTACGGCGCCGGTAAAAACTCCAGATACGCGGGCAGTATGGCCGACGATGGCTATATCTACATATCTGTTGATGGTCGTGGCTCCCCGGCGCCCAAGGGGGCGGCATGGCGCCAGGCTATTTATAAAAACATAGGCCTTATCAACATACGCGATCAGGCTATGGCCGCTACCGAGATAATGAAATGGCCCTTTGTTGATCCTACCCGCATTGCTGTATGGGGCTGGAGCGGCGGCGGTTCATCCACATTGAACCTGATGTTCCAGTACCCTGAGATCTACAAAACGGGTATTGCAGTAGCAGCGGTAGATGATCAGTTGACTTATGACAACATTTACCAGGAGCGTTACATGGGTGTACCTACTACAGATGAGGGCCGGGCGGTATTTAAAAAAGGTTCGCCGGTTACTTATGCTAAGAATCTGAAAGGCGACCTGCTGTATATTCACGGTACTGGCGATGATAACGTGCATTACAAAAACGCCGAGCTGCTGATTAACGAGCTGGTGAAGTACGACAAACCTTTCCAACTAATGCTGTACCCAAACCGTACGCACTCCATATCAGAAGGCGAGGGAACCACCAAGCATTTGCAAACCATATTTACCAAGTTTTTAAAGGAGCATTGCCCGCCGGGAGGCAGATAGTAATTGGTTGATCAGTAATTGGAGATGAGTGGCTTGTTTGTCTCACGTGCGTGTGAGACAAAGTGGGACACGTTGGGACAATATTTACTATAATGTGCTGTTAATTAACTATTTAAAGTTTTCGCCTGGGACAAAGTGAGACTACTTATAAGTCAGGAAATTTAGCTGTAAAATTTACTTAAAATACTGATTAACAACAACCTGTAATTTTCAATTTTTTTGTCCCGCTTTGGGACAAAAAATTGCCTTTATTAACCGCTTTTCACATACACATTCACCAAAAAAACCGGGCAGCATGGCAACAGTTACTCACAAGTGTTGACTGAACCACGTTACACGCTAAGCGCAAAATGGTTATATTTGCAAAAAATTTAAAATGAAACCTAAACATATTTGGTTGCTTTTGATAGCATTCGCGCTATCTCCGTTTAGCTTACACGCGCAAAGCATTTCTTCAGAAACCGTCGACTTTCAATATCTTAAACAGCCCCAGGTGGCTTTAGATGAAAGCGTACGCAGTTTTAAAGTTACCGTTACATCCCCATATAATCTTACTGCAGAAGATGTAGTAAGAATAGCAAAGGCCAAATTTCAAAGTGAGGTAAATAATTACAGTGCTACAGTTATCAATAGCGAAAAAGAATATCAGCAAAAACTGAAAGACTATGATGCTGAAGTTGCAAAAGCAAAAGAAAAGTTTGCAATAGAATCAGAGCAATTTAAAAAATACTCCATTTTAGAGCGCTTATCTTTAACTAATGACAATAAAAATCCCAAACTGGTGCTTCCTGCAAAACCCGGATATGTAAAACCCGCGCCACCTGTATACGTTGAACCCGACCTAAACAATTATACCATTGTAGACAATAATGTGTTGGCATCTCAAATATCACTTAGTGGTTTTACGCGGGGCGCTGCCGATATTGATATTAACGTAGATATTAAAGCGGTAAACTTTCAGGATAACGCCGGGCAAACGTTTGCTAACCAGCCAACAAAATTAAGTATTAAAATAAAAGGGGTTGAGAAGGTTAACACTACTTTTTTTCAAGACTACACTTTCCTGTCTTCTTCGCCAACCAATAATATTGATAAGCAAGCCGAGGAAAAAAATAGCCTTACAAAAGTTATCAGGTTTTTGAATGATTATATCAATAACATGTATGGTTTTCAGGCTATCCCTAAAACTGTAAAAATACTTAGTGTTAAAAATAAAGGCAAGTTTGACGACCTGGAGCGAGCCGATATATATGTAAAAACCAATTTGCGCAAGTTGCAGCCTACCAACAGCGAAATAAACAGCGCGGCATTTGCCAACATGCAAAAAGGTATTGATATATGGGTGCAAACGCTTGCCAAAATTGAATACAAAAATGACAAGGCCGATTTTAACGATAAGATTGCCAAATACATTTACTTTAACTTGATCAACCTTAATATTGCCTTGAATAAACTTGCCGAGGCCGAAAAATATCTTAATGCCCTACAAGAAAACCTTGTTTACATCAAACTATCGTATGACGAGAATAACGACTTGAAGCGCATGGAAAAGAACATCTATCAAAACAAAAAATAATTATGAAGTATCTGGTTACTTTTATACTGGCGGCTTGCTTTGCTAACTTAAGCCTGGCGCAAATGCAGAATCAATATGGCGAAAAATTCACTTTCGATGTAAAAAACGAGAAAGACGCGCATTTTGTGTTGCAGGATAACTACAATACTTATTTGCTTACCAATTTAAATGTAGATGGCATTGGTGCCGGGCACCAGATGATTGTTAGAAAGTTTGATCAGAAAAACACCCTGGTTGAAACCTTTACTTTTGATTATCCTAAAATTGAACCCCTGGGTACTTTATATGACTATTTGGGATACGCCGAAAGCGCTGCTACCGGTAAGGTAGCTGTATTTGCCGAGGCCCATTCAGGCAATGCTGCTAAAAGTATAATTTACAAGTTTGAATTTAATAAGGCAACATCAAAATTTACAAGCACAGTATTGGCAGAGAATAGTATTGCCTCGCTAATGAAAGCGGGTAATGCTTACGCAGAACGATCATTAAATGGCAAATACATTGCTGTAAACTACCACAACTACCGTGATAAAGCCGCACCCGATAAAAACCTGCTGATTGTTATTGACGCCAATACCCTTAATGTTGCCTGGCAGAAAGAGCTTACATTTAATGATGAGTTCACTTCGCAAAATTATACCGTTACCAACTCGGGCAAGGTAGTAATGATGCGGGACATGAAGGGCTCTAAAAAAGGGATTACCTATCTGAGCATAATTTCGGCAGACAAGCAGGAGGACCAGCACTTTGAAGCGCAGGTATTTCTGAATAGTATGAAAGCCATATCCATTGGCGCCGATGAATACCTGGTGGCTTTTAATTCAGACAATAAAAACTTCCGCGAAGATTATTACAATAACTTAATGTTATATGACCTTAAAAGCGGCAAAATATTAAACAACACAAAAACCCGCGATTTTGCCTCGGTAAAACAGCTTACAGATGTTGATATCCGCGATATAGTACTCCAAAACAATGAGATACACGTATTTGCAGATGCAAAAGCGCCCGCGCCACAAACCGGTAACGGCTTCTCAAATATGAGTAGTTTTGACGTGGCCTATAACTGGGGACCGGGCTATTTATACGTGCTATCTTTTGATGGTCAGTTAAAAGCGACAAAAAAGCTATACACAGATGGCAAAGCGGCGGGTGAGTCATACCATTCTTTTGGCGTGTTGAATATAAAGGGCAACTATTACATTAATGCAGGGGGGAACGGTGTTTATCAGCTAACTAAAACATTTGATCGTGGCGAATCTGTGATCTATTTTTATCCGGGCGACCCCTATGGCAATACCAGTAATCGCTTTATAAATCAGTTGGTTGCTTATTTTCCTGATAAAGGCAGCCTGCTTTTCGGCCGCACCATTAATAACAATGAAATGTCGCTGGTAAGCGTTACCGGCGTTAAATAGCCATTGTACAAACCTTAGCTTAATACTTATTGTTACGGTCCGCAGGGTGTTCTATGACAGATGCTGCGGACCGTAATTAAAAACAAAGCCCCCCGACAGGAATGTCGGGAGGCTCTCTACGTTTGGTTTATAATTGTGTTTAGTAAGGTATATCGTCGGCGGTTGCGGCATCATCAAAGGTTGCCGGGCCTTCGGGTAGCTTTATACCCTGGCGCTGTGAATTATCTGCTTCAAAATCTGTCTTTCTTCCTAAAAGGGTAAAGTTCTCTGCAACTACTTCGGTAGTGTATTTCTTTACGCCCTCTTTATCCTCAAAATAGCGGGTACGCAGTTTACCTTCAATGTAAACTAACTTTCCTTTTTGCAGATACTTTGCAGCCACATCAGCCAGGCTGCGCCATAATACTATATTGTGCCACTCGGTTTGCTCTACTTTCTTTCCGTCTTTATTGTACGTTTCTGAAGTTGCCAAAGGGAAACTCGCTACAGATACACCACCTTCTAAATATCTAATTTCGGGGTCTTTGCCTAAGTGACCCACCAGTATTACTTTATTAATTCCAGACATGCCATAAAAGTAGATATTTATTTCTAATTTAAAAAATTATCTAAAAATATAAAAATAGGCTTGGGTAGCGCCATCTTTTTTAAATTTTCTACTTCTATGAAAACCCAGTTTTTATCCATTACATGCGGCTTTTCTGCTAAAACAATAAACCGGATGGACAAATGCTGATGAGTTAAAATATGTTTCGTTGTGGGTAATATTTTACTAATTATCAAATTAGAGCTAAAAGTTTTAAGCGTTTGGGGCATGGATAACAGCTCATCAACGGTGGTTGGGTGGGTGGTTTCTATCAAAGGCAGGTCGTACATATTGGCCCATATATCACCTTCGCCCCGCTTATTTATTAATATCCTGTCATCCTCCGCTATCAGGAAATAATTAAAATACCGCTCCCTTATTTTTACTTTTTTTGATTTAACCGGCAATGCGGTAGTAGCATTATGTAAAAAGGCGTAACAGCCCAATTTTATGGGGCAGGTGCCGCAGGCGGGGTTTTTAGGTTTGCAAACCAGCGCTCCCAGCTCCATCATAGCCTGGTTATGTGCCGCCGGATTTTCGGTGTTAAGAAAATCAGCAGCGGCCCGCTGAAAGATCTTTTTCCCGGTAGTAGTGTCTATAGCCTCGCTTATCCCCAGGTAGCGCGCCAATACCCTGAATACATTGCCATCCAACACGGCACGCGCCTCGTTAACCGAAAAGGATGCGATAGCCGCGGCGGTATACTCGCCTACCCCTTTTAGTTTTATAAGTTGGTTATATGCCGTTGGGAATATTCCGCCATATTCCTGCTGTACCTGTATAGCCGTTTTAAGCATGTTGCGCCCGCGCGAGTAGTAGCCAAGGCCCTGCCACAACTTTAATATATCATCCTCGGGCGCAGCGGCAAAGTCAGCTACCGTAGGGTATTTTTCTAAAAACCGGTAAAAGTAAGGCAGCCCCTGCTCTACCCGGGTTTGCTGTAAAATAATTTCAGACAGCCATATGGTGTAGGCATCAGTAGTGTGGCGCCAGGGCAGATCGCGCTTGTTTGCGTTGTACCAGCTTATAAGCTCTTCTGTAACGTGCATGACCGGCAAAAGTATAAGTTATACAGCTAATTGTGTGGCATTTGTAATATATATATGTGTATTAGGTACCCTGGGAAAAAAAAAGCGCTATTTATTTCAAACTTTGCCAATAAAGAGATACTTTTGCAACCCCAAATCAGTTAAGTAATAATATATTAAAGTAAAATAAAAACATGACTAAAGCAGAAATTATTACCGAGATCTCTTCTAAAACAGGTATAGAAAAAGTTGACGTTCAGGAAACAGTTGAGGCGTTTTTCAAAGTAGTGAAAAACTCAATGGTAAGCGGTGAGAACGTTTATGTTAGAGGGTTCGGTAGTTTTGTTATCAAAAAAAGAGCAAAGAAAACAGCGCGTAACATTTCAAAAAATACCGCCATCATTATCCCGGAGCATTTTGTTCCAAGCTTTAAGCCAGCAAAAACCTTTGTTGAGAAAGTTAAAACCGGCAACAAAGCTTCTAAATAAGCAATCAATTTTAAAGGATGAAAACAAAACAAATAGCATTTGCCGCCGCCATTTTGGTTGTTATGGGCTATTTGTACGTTCAACCCCTAAAGGCTTTAACCAAGGCTGATAGCAGCCATGATACCCCTAAGAGCGCCAATGCAGGTGTTGCCCCGGCAGCAAATGTTACGGTTGAAACCGTTTCTGCCACTGCAAAAGCTGCTATAGGCGAAGGTTTGTCGGTAAAGATCAATGATCTGGAAGCAAAGCTTCAAAAAGCATCAGCTGATGCTGAAAAAACAGATCTTGAAAAACAACTGGCAAAAACCTGGGACGATGTGAATCAGCCTGCGCCTGCGGCGTTTTATTATTTGGCGGCTGCGCGTAAAGAAAACACTTTCGGTCAATGGATGAACGCCGGTACCCGGTTTAACGACGCTTACAAAATGTCGTCAGACACGGCTGCTGCGCCTACATTTGTTGCCAACGCTGTTGAGGCTTTTCAAAATGCTACCAAAATTAACCCATCAAGCCTTGATGCAAAAACAGGTTTGGGTGTGGCTTATGTAAACGGTGGCGCATCGCCAATGCAGGGTATTGCCCTATTGCGCGAGGTAGTTGATAAGGACCCTAACAACGTGGCGGCTAACATGAACCTGGGTTTGTTTTCAATGAAATCGGGCCAGTATGATAAGGCTGTTGCACGCTTTAAAACGCTGATAGCTATTAAGCCTGACTTTGAAGCTTATTTTTATTTAGCCGAAAGCTGCAAGCAAATCGGCAAAAAACAGGAAGCTATTGCGGCTTACCAAAAATGCAAGGAATTAATGCCTGACCCAACATTTACTCAGCGCATTGACCAGTATATAAAGGAATTACAAAATTAAGTTAAACACATTAAAAAATTATTATTATGCCAAGCGGTAAAAAACGTAAAAGACATAAAATGGCTACGCACAAACGCAAAAAGCGTTTAAGAAAAAACAGGCACAAAAAGAAATAAGATAAGGGGCTTTTAAGCCCCCTATTTTGTTTGCTTTATAGCCAAAGCAGATAGCATTTATTGTTTTTTACCCTCAAATTAATATGCCTTTTGAGCCTTGCTCAAAACAGGCTATAAGAAATGGAGTAGCAGTTGATAAAAGAATTAATTATCGATTCATCCCCCAACGGGGCTACCATTGCATTATTACAGGATAAACAACTCGTAGAGCTTCATAAAGAACAAATAAGCAACAATTATACTGTTGGCGATATTTACCTCGGGCGCATTAAAAAGCTAATGCCCGGGCTAAATGCCGCTTTTGTTGATGTTGGCTACGAGAAAGATGCCTTTCTGCATTATCTAGACCTTGGTCCGCAGGTGCAAAGCCTGCTTAAACTGACCAAGCAGGTGCGTGGCGGCAGCTACAAATCTAAATTGTTAGATAGTTTAAAGCTTGATGACGATATAAGTAAGGGAGGAAAGATCTCTGAAGTATTGGTAAAAAATCAGCTTGTTCCGGTGCAGATAGCCAAGGAACCTATATCTACCAAGGGCCCGCGTTTAAGCTCAGATTTGTCAATTGCAGGCCGTTACGTTGTACTGGTGCCTTTTTCTGATGTGATATCCATATCAAAAAAGATAAAGAGCAACACAGAACGCACACGCCTGCGCAAGATAGTGGAAAGCATTAAACCCAAAAACTTTGGGGTTATTATCCGCACCGTATCCGAAGGGAAAGGTGTAAGCGAAATGCAAAAAGACCTGCTTGATCTGATATCAAAGTGGGAAGCCTTTGTTACGCGCCTGCCAACGGTAGAGCCGGGGAAGAAGGTATTGGGCGAAATTGGCCGTACCTCAACAATTTTAAGGGATATATTAAACCCTGATTTTCAGAATATTTATTTAAACGACCCAAGTTTGTTTGAAGAGGTGAAATCGTATATACGAGACATCTCTCCGGATCTGGAAAGTATCGTTAAGCTGCACAAGCACAAAGAACCGATATTTGAACATTACGGTATTGACAAGCAAATAAAAGGAGCGTTTGGTAAAACCGTTAACCTGGCAGGCGGCGCCTACCTGGTTATTGAACATACCGAAGCGTTGCACGTTATTGACGTTAATAGCGGCAACCGCACAGCAAGCAAAGAAAACCAGGAAGAGAACGCCTTCCAGGTGAATAAAGAAGCTGCTAAGGAAATTGCAAGGCAACTGCGCCTGCGCGATATGGGCGGCATTGTGGTGATCGATTTTATTGACATGCACAAGCCTACCAACCGCAAGGAGTTGTTTGACTACCTGCGCGCAGAAATGGCGCACGACAGGGCCAAGCACACCATTTTACCGCCAAGCAAATTTGGCCTGGTGCAAATTACCCGCCAGCGGGTAAGGCCCGAAATGAATATCGTAACCAGCGAGGTTTGCCCGGCCTGCCACGGCACCGGCACCATACGCCCAACTGTATTGCTGATAGACGATATTGAGAATAATTTTAACTACATATTGCTTGAGCAAAACGAGCGCGGCATAACCCTTTGTGTACACCCGTATATAGAGGCATATATTAAAAAGGGATTATTCAATATACAGCGTAAGTGGTACTTTAAATATCACCAGTGGATAAAAGTTAAAAGCAACCCGGCATACCAGATAACTGAGTTTCATTTTTTCTCATCAAAAGACGAAGAGATTAAGCTGTAGATGTGCGGATGAGAGGATATGCAGATGTGCAGATGTTTTGAAAAGCATCTGCACATTTTTATTTTAGGTTACTCCAAACAACCTCTTTTCCAATTACTGTAAAACGTTTAAATTGATCATATGTAGAAAGGATATTATGCATAGGCTCAAGGGTAAACCACAATTCGTCGGCATTAATCTTAATTTCTATTGCAACTAATAAGTACATTTTTTTAAGGTCCACCAAAGACAGTTCGTCATGCGCGTCTTTTAAATGAGTATACAAAGCATCTTCATATTCACCGAGTCCTTTAAGAACTTCTTCAAGACGCATTATTTGATTACTGGTAGGTGCCCGTTTATTCTGAGTAATTAAACTAAGCTCAACTTTGTTCGTAGCCACAATAGTTTCAGATAAGGCAAACCAATACTCCTTTTCTCCTTCACGACGGTAACTGAATGTTTCTATAGCGGGAATTATTACTGCTTCATTATGTTGAGCTTCTTGATAAGCTTGCGGCACCCACTCCGGCCTGATTGATTTGCCCTCCTTCATCATTTTATCTTATACCATTAAATATACTACATCGATGTAATTTTTCTTGCTAAGTCTTAATAGATTGTCAAAAAAACAGTATAATTGAATACCCAATAACAACCAATCTGTTATGAAACCTAACGTTATATTGCTTATAACTCTTTGCTTTGTTTTTATAAATTTAAGCACCAATGCGCAAAATGCAAGAAATGAATCGCTTTTTGACGCAAACTGGAAATTTTATAGGGGAGACGTAAACGGCGCAGAAGCAAATGCCTTTAACGATGCAACGTGGAGAAATATTGACCTGCCGCATGATTGGAGCATTGAAAACTTACCTGATCAAAAACCCGGCGAAATAGTTGGGCCCTTTTCTAAACAAAGTCCCGGCAATACAGCTACCGGCTACGTTATGGGGGGCACAGCGTGGTACAGAAAAACGTTTACCCTAAAAGCCGGTGAGCCTTACACACAAACCATCATCAACTTTGATGGTGTATACATGAATTGTGAAGTATATGTAAACGGGAAATTATTAGCCAAACAGCCATACGGTTATACCCCATTTGATGTGGATATCAGTGCTGCGCTGAAACCGGCCGGGCAACCCAACCTAATAGCTGTAAAAGTGCCCAACGAAGGCAGAAATTCGCGCTGGTATAGTGGCTCAGGTATCTACAGGCACGTTTATCTGATCAGGAAGCAGCCTGTGCACCTGGCACAAAACGGGGTTTGGGTAAATACAGAAAGCCTGTCAGCCAATCAGGCTAAGGTTAAAGTTTCGGCCATTGTAGAAAGTGCAGCTAAAACTTCTGCACTCCAACTTTTAATTAAACTTATCGGTCCGGATGGTAAAGTTGCTCAAACTGCAACCGTTCCTGTTACTGCCGGAAAACAGACAGATCAATTAATCATCGTTAATAAGCCAAAAGCGTGGTCGGTTGAAAAGCCGGATCTGTATACCGCCAGTGTTGAAGTTATCCGCAACGGCAAAACATTGGATAAAAGCACCACTGCATTTGGCATACGTACCATTCATTTTGATGCTGCCACAGGTTTTACGTTAAACGGCAAAAGGGTGCTGTTAAAAGGCGGCTGTCTGCATCATGACAATGGCTTTTTAGGCTCTACTACTATTGACCGTGCCGAAGAGCGCCGCGTTGAGCTGATGAGGGCTAATGGCTTCAATGCTATCCGCACCAGCCATAACCCGCCATCTAAACAGTTTTTAGATGCCTGCGACAGAAATGGCATATTGGTTATTGATGAAGCCTTTGATATGTGGGAGCGGCCCAAAAACCCACAGGATTATCACCTGTATTTTAAAGAGTGGTGGAAAAAGGATCTGAAAGCATTAATTCACCGCGACAGGAACCACCCTTCGGTAATTTTCTGGAGCATAGGCAACGAGATCAATGAACGTGTAGACTCGCTGGGCCTGGCTATTGAGAAAGAACTGGTTGCAGAGGTAAAGCGTTTGGATAACACCCGGCCTGTTACCGAAGCCATTTGTAGCTTTTGGGATCATCCGGGTTATAAGTGGGAAAGTACTATTCCGGCATTTGCCATGCTTGACGTTGGCGGGTATAACTATATGTGGAAAGAGTACGAGGCCGACCATCAGAAATTTCCGCAAAGGGTGATGATGGGTACAGAATCATATCCTAAAGAAGCTTATGATTACTGGAACTTAGTGGAGAAAAACCCTTATATAATAGGTGATTTTGTTTGGACAGCGATGGACTATTTTGGCGAAACAGGATTGGGCAACAGCAGGCTGAACGATGAAACCGTAAGAGGCATTTTAAGGCCGTTCCCGTGGTTTAACGGCTTTTGCGGTGATATTGACATCACCGGAACCAAAAAGACCCAAATGCTTTACAGGGACGTAATATGGCGAAACAGCCAGTTAGAAATGGCCGTGCATGCTCCTGTCCCCGAAGGGAAAAGAGAAATTGTTAGCCAGTGGGGCTGGCCGGATGAATGGCAAAGCTGGAACTGGGCCGGTAACGAAGGAAAAACCATGGATGTACGGGTATTTACACGCTATCCGCTGGTACGCCTGGAGTTAAACGGAAAGGTTATAGCTGAGCAAAAAGCAGGTGACGACACCAAACTGATAGCGACATTTAAAGTGCCTTATCAGCCGGGCACACTCAAAGCGATAGGTATTAAAGATGGAAAGGAGATGGAGTCGAGGCTGCTTACAACTACCAGGACTCCCGCCAGGATCAAGCTTATTGCAGATAGAAAGAGCATTAAGGCTAACCGCAATGATCTGTCGTACGTTAAGATCGTTATTACAGATGCGCAGGGTAATATTATACCTGATGCAACCATCCCGGTAAAACTCACCATTTCTGGCGATGGGGAAATAGCAGGATCAGGCAGCGCATCTCCTAACGATATGGAAAGCGTAAACAGCCCCATCTGCAAAACTTACCGGGGCCAGGCACTGGCAATATTACGGCCATTAGCAAACAACAAAAAGGGAAGTATTAAATTAAAGGTTGATGCTGCAGGATTGAGCAGCGGAGAAGTGGTGGTTGAGTTGAAATAATGTGAAAAAAGAAGTCCTACGCTGCCGTAGGGCTTCTTTCTACGGTAATTACTGGGTTCTGACAGAACTGTAGTTCCAGCCACTTTGACCACCCGGTGCATTTTTTAAAAAGTCATTAAAATATTTTTGGAAAACTTCGTCGGGTTGCTTTTTGCCGTTTACTATAAACTCATCATTATTTAGCGTAAAAGAAAAACTGTCTTCGCCCTTTGTGTAAAGTTTATCTTTTGCCATTTCCAAAATAATTTGGTTTATGGTTTCCCGCTGCTGCGTTCTATCAAATTTTGGAATATCCTTTTTAAATAGTGCCCGGTATTTCTGAGCCAGGGCTTCAGATTGTACCTTCCCATTTACCACAAATATCTTTTCGTTAATACTAAAGGGTACGGGTTTGCCCTCTTGCATTAAACCATCCTTTACCATCTCTTCCCAGATAGGGCCGGTGGCTTTTGGTGTATTTGCATTAACGGTTGTAGCTGGTGGTGTTAGTGGAGCAGAGCTGTTTGCAGAATCCAACCTTGTTAGCGCATTTGTGTTCGTTTTGGGTGAATTGGTTACCGAAACACTTACTGTACTCGTTTCGTTGACAATTACTCCGCCTGTTGTAATACTTTTCTTAAGTGAATCTACCCGTCTAAACCACGCTGCCTCATCAAAAGGGACTTGCTTATTGGTGTTATTAGGGATGGTATCTATCTGCGCGGGCTTTTGTTTTAACCTGATTGGAGCAGGAGCCACCCTTTCAGCAACATTATTTTTGCTCTCATCCCTTTGTGTAATAGTATTAACTACCTGCTTAATGGTATTCTTAATAGTTTCTTTTTGTTCAAAAGCCGACAGGCACAAGCCAATTATAACAACACAGATAGTGAGCAAGGTCTTTTCAAATGTATTGAGGCTATGGTTACTGTTGTTTACCATACGTTTTACCCGGCTCATTAAACTGTCTTTTTGGCCCGATAAAGCTACCGCATAAGCAGGTTTAGCTTGCCGGTATTCTTCGCAACTTACCAGTGCCTGTATATAATTATGTTTGCCGGTGCCGTTGGTTAGCGCAATATCGTCGCAACAGTTTTCGCGCTCAATTTTAATTAAATGTGATACCCACAATACAGCAGGGTTAAAAAAGAAAATTATCTCTACAAAGCTTTGCAGCAGGTTAACCAAATAATCGCGACGGGAGATATGCGCCAGTTCATGCATTAATATGGCTTCCACCTCAGCAGTGCTTAAAGCGGTTAACAGCCCTATCGGCATCAGTATAACCGGATTTAAATTGCCAATTACCATAGGAACTTTTGCCGCGCCCGATTCCAGTAGTTCAACTTTTTGTGTTATGCCCAGGCGCCGCGCCATTTGCTGTACAGTTGTGTTCCACTGTTCTGTTGCCTGGTGAGTATCTCTACGCTTTAAACGGTAAACATCCTGTAAACCCACCCCCATTTGAATAGCCTTAATGCAAATGATAAGAAACCAGATGAGTACTATAGTATCATGATGGTTGGCGACGTAGGCAGAAACATCTGTTAGATAATTGTGCTGTACCTGCAGTGGCGATGTAACCACCGTTGTCGCCGGGTAAATACTGCCCGTAAAATTACCTGTAGATAAAGCAACGGCCGACCGGTGAATATTGCTAAACTCTCGTCCAAATATTACTGCGGATGCAATGTTAAACAATACCAACAGGCCTACCAGTAAATTGTAACGCGTGGCCGAACTTGTCTTTCGGGTAAGCAAAATTACCAGCGCCGCAAACGCGGCCAATACAATGCCCAAAACTAATGAATACAGCAATGTGGTACTTAGCGCCATCATTATTTTATCAAGTAAGGCGGGGGTAATTACAGAGGCTAACATAATTTATCAGGTTTAGGTAAGTGTTTATTTATTTTCTAATTTATCCAACATTTGACGGATACTATCAAGGTCTTCCTTTGACGCTTTTTTGTTGCCTAACAGCTGCATAACCAGTTTGCCTGCCGACCCTTGATACACCGAGTCGATAAATCTGTCCAGCAGGTGATCTTTGGTTTTGTGTTCTGCTTCTATTACGTGATAGATGTGTTTCATCTGGCTCTCATCGCGTTTTAGGATGCGCTTTTCAGCCATGATCTGCATTAGCTTCAAGGTAGTAGTATAGTTTACATCCTTCTGCTTAAGCAACTCGTCATTAACCGCGCGAACGGTCAGCGGGCCTTTTTCCCATAGCACCTGCAATATTTCCAGTTCAGATTTGGTGGGTTCCACCCTCTTGTTTTGATCTTCCATAATATCGAATAGATCAAAGGTAGGAACATTTTCGTACGAAGCAAATATTAGGATAATTTTTTGAAAATATTTTTTAATTCGTGTTGTTCGTACAGATTAAAAGGGCTTTGCGAACACACTTTGAAAGGATATGAAAGTTAGGCGTAATAAAAAAAACCTTTAGTATTTGCGCAGGTGAGAATTGTTTTTAAAAAAATGAAGTTATTATTGATGTGCCCGAAGATAGTTCGAGTCCCTCCTCGGCTATACGAGTTCGAATCTCGTTCCGGGCACCCTTTATCTTAACTTGTTTTCTAAAAAATATAACCATGGGAACTAACAAATTTGAAAATTGGGAGCCTAAAAATTATTGGGTTTTCCATGAAAATGGGGGCGAAAATTTAATGGGATGCCATTGTTTAACACCTTATGACGATTGCGGCTGCGACGATAGTGACTCTCCCGATGTAATCGGGATGCACTAAACCAGCAAAAAACGTGTAAACAAAAAAGTCCAACATTTCTGTCGGACTTTTCTTTTAAGTGGGAGTTACTGGGTTCGAACCAGTGACCCTCTGCTTGTAAGGCAGATGCTCTGAACCAGCTGAGCTAAACTCCCTTGTTTTGGGACTGCAAATATAGAATTCGCAAACAACTCTGCAAAAATAATTTTCACTTTATTTTATCACCCTCATATAGTGTTATTTACAGTTCGGCTAGCCTGGAAAATGGCTGTTTATGGTTACATGGCAATATCATTGCTATGGCCCGGACGCGGGTCTTCGGGTAAAATTTCCATTTCGGGGTAGTTAATATATTCCGCGTACCATTGTATCGCGCCTACTACATCCAGCGCATCCTCGGCGGTTATGTCAATGGTCTCAAAAGCGTAAAGTTTATTATGGGCATAGCCAAAAAGCTGTATTTCGTTCGGATCCGCGCTTATTTTATCGCTATCCAAACAGTAAACCCTGATCTTTAAACCGGTATCTCTTGAGTGTATTACGTCTCTGCAAGGATTTTTCGGGTCGGTAGCTAATAAATACACATTGTACTCCATATTTCTTCTAACAATAGTTTGATGCGAAAGGTTTCACAATTATTTTGCTTAGTGGCAATTATTATAGCGGTGCTATATCGCCTCTCATCACACCCCATTGACGACATTTAGTAATAGTTAAATAAAAGCGCGGGGAATTATGGCAAAAATTACCCAATTAGGGGAAGTATTTTCCTGTTAGTAAAATATTTCCACACCCTGTAGTTGTATTTTGACCCAAAAACGCATAAAATACTCTTGGCATTTTTTTTGGATGACGTAAAGCCATAGGCCCACCCAAAGGGCTGTTTTTCATAGGTAGATGTAGGGTCGTAAAACTGCGAGAGTTTTCCGACCCTTTTTTTATGCCTCAAAAACTGTCATCACCCATCAACGCCGCAAAACAGATTACATCCAATTTATTATTTTTGCCGGATGACGATAAGCGCGGGTGCATCATTTAAATTACTTGATCAGGATCTGTTATTACTACCCCAAAAAGCTATTTACTGGCAGCAGCAACAAACGCTGTTGGTGGCCGATGTACATTTGGGTAAAACCGGGCATTTCAGAAAAGCCGGAATAGCCGTTCCGCGCGATATGGAACAAAATGATCTGGCTACGCTATCAGACCTGGTGAACGAGTTTAAACCCAACCGTATTATTTTTTTAGGCGATCTGTTCCACAGCGATATCAACGCCGACTGGGAATGGTTTGCTATGTGGCGGCAACAGTTCCCCCAACTTATAATTGATCTGGTAAGAGGTAATCATGATATTATTGCGGATAAGTATTATGATCAGTTAAATATCGCCCTGCATAAACAAATGATAATGGGGCCATTTTTAATGCTGCATCACCCGCTAACCGAAGCCGATCTGCAATTAGTTGAGCAATATGCTTTCTGTGGCCACATTCATCCCGGCATTAATTTAACCGGAAAAGGCCGGCAAAGCATCACATTACCCTGCTTCGCATTTGGCAGTAAACAGGCTATACTGCCCTCGTTCGGCAAATTTACAGGCCGCGTAGCCGTACAAACCTGTAAAACCGACAAAATATTTGCGGTGCTGAAAGATAAGGTGATACCGTGTTAGCTTAAAATGCGTTGCTGTCAATGCTTCGCCATATAATCGTTAACAGCTACTTCAAGCTCATAGTAGTCTGTACAACGTTTAATTATGCGGCCGTTGCCTTCCAACAAATAGTAAGTAGGTATTTTTGTAATAGCCCAATTTTCACCATTGGGCGATGCGTCACCTTTCAGATCAGAAACTTGCGTCCAGGTCATGTTGCTTTTGGCAATATAGGCCAGCCATTTAACACGGTTATCATCAAACGATACACTTACAACATCAAGGCCCTTGCCTTTATACTTAGGCAGCAGGTTTGTTGCCATTTCTATATGGTCCCGCAAACTTTGCGAATTGAGTGCCCGCCAAAAATCAACTATAATAACCTTTTTATTAAGCGCCTTCAGGTCTACCGTTTTTCCGTCGGGTGTAGTGCCCTCAATTTCGGGGGCCTCTCCACCAGCGGCTAAACGGGTAAGCTGGTTCAATTTTTCTTCTAACTGTTTTCCCTCATCGGTACTTTTTGCAGCGCTGCTAAGCTTCTTAAAAACCTCGTTATAACCAACCGGGTTTAACTGGTACTCGGTGTTCAACATCAAATGAGGCGTAATTTCACTATCAGCATGCTGCTTTACAAAAGCATTAAATAAAGCAACCATATCAACCACGTTGGCGTCTAACTGCTTATTGCGTAGTTGCTGCATTCTGGTGTCGCGTTCGGTAAAGGTCAATGCCTCGTCGTCAAGCTTGTGCATTTCCGCATCATACGACATTACTTTGGCTCGCGCTGATTCTTTAGCAGCCTTCAGCATATCCTGATAAGCTGAAAGATCAGCCTGCTTTTTTGATGTGCTTGTTATCTTTGGATATGCATTTGCACTTCTCGCGTCGATATCAATAGTATAGTAAACACCCGGTTCAAGGTAAATTTCATGTTTTGCAGACTGGCTATTACCTGCAAAGCATACCAATTGATAAAAACCCGCGGATTGCAGGGCCTGTTTATTAATATAAAATTTGCCTTTGGTTATTTCGCCCTGGTAAATTATCTCGTTTGCAGAATTGCTTATCATCACCTTACCGGTGTTGGCACCCAAAACTGTTCCTGTAAATTCAACCGTGTTGTTGCCACAGCCTGTCAATAAAAAAACGGCAGCTAAAAAGAAAAAAAAGTAGCGCATATATAAAGTTTAGCGGAGGCAATTTATCTAAAGTAATGCATTTTTTAAAGCTGATTTTAAAATGTTACATGGTCAAAACCCCGTCATTTTTTTAGATTGATTCTAAATAACTATTTGATAGGTAAAACCCTGATTGCCTTTCTATCTTTCGGCATTTAATAAATACTTTTGACAAAAAATTTTTAGATACATAATGAGTGAATTTAAACAAACTCTAAACTCATCGCTGGGTAAAAAACTGGTAATGGCACTAACGGGCCTGTTTTTGTGTACGTTTATTATTGTACACCTTAGCGGTAATCTATCGTTGTTTAAGCACGATAACGGACAGGCATTTAATGCGTATGCCCATTTCATGACGCATTTCCCGCCAATTAAGGTAGTGTCGTATTTATTGTACCTGTCAATAGCGGTTCACTCTGTTTACGCTTTGGTTTTAACGGTGAAGAACCGCAAGGCTCGTCCGATAGCGTATGCTTCACAATCAAAATCACCTGCGTCATGGTCATCAAAAAACATGGGATTGCTGGGGTCAGTGTTGCTGCTTTTCATTGTTATACACATGAAAGATTTTTGGTTTAATTATCATGATTTTGCAGGCAACTCAACCGTAACTTATAAAGAATACAAAACTGACCTTACCACCGGCAAGCAAATATCTGCTATTGATCTTCCGGCCGGCGAATACGAATATGCTGTTTACACAGAAGGCACTACCGAGGTAATGATTGCCAAAGACCTTAACAAAACCGTTGAGATCGCTTTTAAGCAATGGTGGTATGTAGCATTCTATGTGTTGGCAATGATTGCTGTATCGTTTCACCTGCTGCATGGTTTCCAGAGCGCTTTTCAAACCCTGGGTTGGACGCATAGAAAATATACGCCTGTAGTTCAGTTTATAGGTACGTGGTTCTTCGCCGTTATTATACCTATTGGTTTCGCGTTGATGCCAGTAGTTTATTTTTTCTGCAGATAGGCAGACAGAGGTTATTGTTTTAGGATAGAGAATTAAGAAATAAAGAAAATATGAAGTTAGACGCGAAGATCCCTGCCGGCCCACTGGCCGAAAAATGGGGCAAGCATAAATTTAACTTAAAGCTGGTTAACCCTGCCAACAAACGTAAGTATGACGTTATTGTGGTAGGTACAGGTTTAGCCGGTGCTTCGGCAGCAGCCACTTTAGGCGAGTTGGGTTATAATGTAAAAGCTTTTTGCTTTCAGGATAGTCCGCGTCGCGCGCACTCTATAGCTGCGCAAGGTGGTATAAACGCGGCAAAAAACTATCAGAACGATGGTGACAGTGTTTACCGCTTGTTTTATGATACCATTAAAGGTGGCGACTACCGCGCACGAGAAGGTAACGTTCACCGTTTGGCCGAGGTTTCTGTAAATATTATCGACCAATGCGTAGCTCAAGGCGTACCTTTTGCCCGCGAATATGGCGGCTTGCTGGATAATCGTTCATTTGGTGGTTCACAAGTATCACGGACGTTTTATGCCCGTGGTCAAACGGGACAGCAGTTGCTGTTAGGCGCTTACTCTGCGCTTAACCGCCAGATTCATAAAGGTAAAGTTAAAATGTATACCCGCAGCGAAATGCTGGACGTGGTTACTATTGACGGACACGCCAAAGGCATCATCACCCGTAATTTAACAACAGGCGAAATTGATACCCACACCGGTCATGCTGTATTGTTGTGTACAGGTGGTTACGGTAACGTGTTCTACCTGTCAACCAACGCTATCGGCTCTAACGTAACAGCAGCATGGCGCGCGCACAAACGCGGTGCCTTGTTTGCTAACCCGTGCTATACGCAAATTCACCCAACCTGTATCCCGGTAACCGGCGACCATCAGTCTAAATTAACGCTGATGTCGGAATCATTACGTAATGACGGACGTGTTTGGGCACCAAAAACGGTTGAAACTGCCGAGAAAATGCGCAAGGGCCAGTTAAAGGCCAGCGATGTTAAAGAAGAAGACAGGGATTACTTCCTGGAACGTAAATATCCATCATTCGGTAACCTGGTACCGCGCGACGTGGCATCACGTAACGCCAAGGAGATGGTTGACGATAACCGTGGTGTTGGTGGATCAGGTATTGCCGTATTCCTTGACTTCGCTGATGCTATTAAGCGTCTTGGCCAGCCTGCCGTAGCTGCCAAATATGGCAACTTGTTTGATATGTACTATCAGATCACCAACGAGGACCCGTATACCCAGCCAATGCGTATTTACCCTGCGGTACACTATACCATGGGCGGCCTTTGGGTTGATTATAACCTGATGACCACCGTACCGGGCTTATACGCTTTGGGCGAATGTAATTTCTCTGATCACGGCGCTAACCGTTTAGGAGCTTCGGCGTTGATGCAGGGCCTGGCCGACGGATACTTTGTTATACCATACACTTTAGGCGATTACCTGGCTACCATCGGTCCAAAACCGGTTGATGCTAACCATCCTGCTTTTGCGCAAACTAAGACGGAAGTAATAGAACGCATAAATAAACTACTGGCGCTTAAAGGCACCAAAACAGTTAACGAGTACCACCGCGACCTTGGCCACATTATGTGGGAGTATTGCGGTATGGCACGCACCGAAGAGGGCCTGACCAAAGCAAAAGGATTGATAGCCGCGCTTAAGGTTGATTTCTGGAAAAACGCTTTGGTAATGGGAGCTAACGAAGAGATGAATGCCTCATTAGAAAGAGCCGGCCGCGTTGCCGACTTTATTGAACTGGGCGAACTGATGGTTGACGACGCGCTGATGCGTAAAGAATCATGCGGTGGCCACTTCAGGCTGGAATCGCAAACAGAAGAAGGCGAAGCATTGCGTGACGATGAGAACTTCCTGTTTGTTGGCGCGTGGCAGTTTAAAGGCGAAAATCAGCCCGAAGAATTGCATAAAGAAGAACTGATATTTGAGACGGTGCATCCGTCACAACGGAGTTATAAGTAGAAAGAACCAAGAGTCAAGATGCAAGAATCAAGACTTAATAGTTTTAAATTATAATTATCGATTGGTGAGTTGTGAATAGTGAGTTTTAATTAAAAGGATATGTTAAAAGATCCTGTATTGATAGACCTGCTGCAAAAAGCATATTCCGGCGAAAAGGCCGCTGCTTTTGCTTACCAGGGACATGCGGGATCAGTAAAAAGTGCCGATGAGAAATTGGCCATCAGGCAAATTGAAATAGACGAGTGGAACCACCGTGCCGAAGTGCTGGCAATGATGCAGCAATACGGTGTGCCGGTTTCTAAGCTACAGGAAGCTAAAAGCTACCTGATAGGCAAAGTAATAAGCGCGAGCTGTTACGTAATAGGTTGGTTTATGCCCTTCTATTTTGCCGGGAACCTGGAAAGCGGCAACGTATGCGAATACGTGCGGATGAAACGCCTTTTTAACGCGTTGGATATAACAGAGCACGATGCTGTTTTATATGAAATGAGCTTAAAGGAGAAGGAGCACGAGGTGTACTTTTACGAAAGTATAAAGAACAGCAAAATGCTCCCGTTTTTTGAGCGCTTCTTTAAATGGGGAAACAATAATAAAAAGAATGACATAGACCTGGATGCAGGTTTTTATTTAGAAGATACGAATAGGTATTGCCCTGGTTACGGAGAGAAAAAGCAAGCGCACGCTCCCGTTGATAAAGCAGTACAACAAGTTTAATAATACAAATATTCCAAAGCATGGAAAACAATCATATGAACCTCACACTTAAGGTGTGGAGACAGGCAAACGCCAAAACCTCGGGTAAAATGGTAACCTATAAGGCCGAAAACATTTCGCCTGATATGTCATTTTTAGAGATGCTTGACGTGGTGAACGAAAGCTTAACAAAAAAAGGCGAGGACCCTATACATTTTGATCACGATTGCCGCGAAGGTATTTGCGGTATGTGCTCTTTATATATTAACGGCCAGCCGCACGGGCCAAAACGCGCCATTACTACCTGCCAGCTGCACATGCGCAGCTTTCATGATGGCGAGACCATTACTATTGAGCCATGGCGCGCTGCTGCTTTCCCGGTTATAAAGGATCTGGCGGTTGACCGTTCTGCTTTTGACCGCATACAGCAGGCAGGCGGCTACGTATCTGTAAACACAGGTGGCGTGCCTGATGCTAACGAGATAGCCATCCCTAAGGTAATTGCCGACGAGGCCTTTAACTCTGCTACCTGTATTGGTTGCGGTGCCTGCGTAGCTGCTTGTAAAAATGCTTCGGCTATGCTGTTTGTATCGGCTAAGGTATCGCAATTTGCTTTGTTGCCACAGGGCCAGCCAGAGCGTTGGAGCCGTGTGCAAAGCATGGTTGCCCAAATGGACGAAGAAGGTTTTGGTAACTGTACCAACACCGGCGCCTGCGAAGCAGAATGCCCTAAAGAAATTACGCTGACCAACATCAGCCGCATGAATAATGACTACCTAAGCGCTAAGCTATTCCGCGAGGAAGGTGTGCATAGCGGTGATATAGGTGGCGGCGCATAAGCAATTCCTAAAGCAATATAAGTTAAGCCTTCCCGGATTCCGGGGAGGCTTTTTTTGTTGGCGGCGGTGCTCCGGAACAGGCGGAACAACGCGAAGCAACTTATAAGTCAGGAAGGTTAGCTTTAAAACTCGACCAATGGCTTTTATATCAATAACTTATAAAACAATCCACTCCATCGCAAAAGGAACACTTTAAGAAAATGAATAAGGTTAAATCCCCCCTACATTAACATACATATATCGTTTAAAATGGAACATTTGCGCAAGGGTATACATCTGATTACCCTGTTGAATATCTCCGGTTATTTGCACGGCAACCTTATGAGGAAACAAACGGCTTTTGCCATAAAAATCATATTTCAGCGAGATATTTCCTCCCGGGGAAACAATCACAGTGTCTGCATTTCCTCTGGTTGGGGTTTCGGATCTCGGAAAAGCATTTTTTAAGCTCACGTGTAAGTTGCTGATACGGTAGCTTGTGTCGCTTTTATTTTCAAATTCAAGGTATGCGGTGTAACCTTCTGCACGTGGTTTGGGCAATAAGCTAACCGTTGAACCAATCAGGCGGGCGTTTAAGGCAACAGGTTGCTTATCAGCATTTGCAATAGCTACCGCTTTATAATTTGAATAACACGAAGCAAACAATAATAAACAAAAGGCTAAACCACCGTAGCGTAATTTCATATCAATATGCCGTGTTATAATGTATTTTGTTACAACCCATGATTTCTATCTTATCCGTTTATAAAATCCATCCTTAAACGTATCAGATACAGGTATTATTTCGTTTCCAATCCTTATCCTGTCCCGCTCAACATGTTCTATTTTATCAATCGCCACGATGTAAGATTTATGAACCCTGCAAAATTTGGCGGCCGGCAGTTCCTGCTCCAGGTCGCTAAAAGTTTGCAGGGTCATTATACTTTTACCGGGCAGCCTGATGCAGCGATAATCACGCATGCCTTCAATAAACAAAATGTCATTCAATACAATCTTCTCCAGGCGATACTCTGTTTTAACAAAAATTATTTCCTTACTGCTTTCGGCAGGTAAAAGCCTGTCGTAAACCTTGGTTACAGCCTGCATAAAACGTTCAAATGTAAATGGTTTCAGCAAGTAGTCGGTAACATTCAGGTCAAACCCTTTAAGGGCGTATTGGTCAAACGCGGTGGTAATTATAACCTCCGGGCGCTTTTGCAGCGCCTCTAACAGCTGTATGCCTGTAAAGCCATCCATTTGTATATCCAGAAACAACAGATCGGCTTTATTGGCTTTTATAAAGCTTATAGCCGCTACAGCATTATCAAAGCAAGCCAGCAGGTTCAGATCAGGCACCTTAAGCACAAAGCTTTTAATGCGATCCATAGCCAGTGGCTCATCCTCTATTATAATGCAATTAATTATCATGCAGGGTTATGGTCAAATTTACTATAAAACGATCAGCCGTTTTGTTAATTTCTAACTGATGATTGCCGGGATAAAGCAACTGCAAACGCTCTGTCATTATAGTCATTCCCAAGCCTCCTTCGCCGGTAATTTGTTCGTTGGCATCATATACGTTGCTGCAGTTAAACACAACCGTGTTTGCTTTTGCCGCTATACTTATGACTATAGCGTTATCTATTTTTTTATTGGTACTGTACTTAAAGGCATTTTCAATAAATGGCATAAACAACATCGGCGCAATCTCCATATCCTGATTAGCATTGCCAAAATCAACCGTTACAAAATGGGGGTTGCTGGTGCGGATCTTCTGCAGATCAATATACTGTAAAATATAATCCAGTTCCCTCTTTAATGGTATCGTATCAGACGGACTTTCATACAGTGTAAAACGCAAAATATCCGACAGTTTTTTAAGATAGACCGATGCGGTGGCCGCGTCTTTCTCTATCAGCACATCAATATTATTTAAGGTATTGAACAAAAAGTGTGGGTTGATCTTGGCCTTTAGCAGTTCAAGGTTGGTTGCCACATTTTGCTTTTCTAATTGCTCTTTATAGCGGATCTCTGTAAACCAGGTTATAAAGCCCTTCATTACGCAGGCCGCCGTTGCCGCGCTTACTACCCTAACCAATAACATAGACATATTGCCAACGCCAATGATGCTTCTAACTACGCCGGGGTTATAATAATAGCGTACGTACACCAAAGCGAACGCCAAACCCAGCACTACAGCAGCTGCCATAGTTACTAAACTCCACGCAGTAAATTTTATTAATTGGGGTTTGTATAAAAACCGCGGGAACAGGAAAAAGTAAAACAAATAAAAAACGACAACAGACAGTAGCGATGCGCTGGTGTAAGTGAAATAGCTGATCTCGAAATCAATACCGGCGCCGGAGGTAGGTAAACTTAAAAAATAAAAACGTGCCAGTGGCGAGAACCAGTAAACAAGGTGCATTAAAACAATAAGTACGGTTGACTTTTTCATGTTGTGTTGATTTAGTTTAACATGTTAAAAATCGGTTTGTACATGCCCCTAATATAATAACTTCTGCAAGCGGGTGGGTTTAGCTGGCAAAATGGGGATAATATGGGTTAAATGGAAATGGAAGTTAAACTTGCGATTTAAGGCTTATCACCCTATATTTAAATTATGACTGAACCCGTTATCAATGATCAAAGTGCCTACATATCACCTAAGTACTTCAGCAAGTCGAAGGGGTTTTACCGGTATTCGGCTTATATTTTTCTATGGGTAATTTTATATCCTCAAATAGCTAAAGCAATTTGGCCAAGCGGCATAATGGATGCTTTTTTTATGGCGATACCGACGTTGGCACTCTATATTATAACACCTGTAGGCATATTTTACTCCATTAAAAGTTATACAGCTAAAGAGCCTTATAATAAATATCGTGCGTTTTATTTATTCGGGCACTTGTTTTTCCTTTTTATTCTTATGGCGTTAGCGTTGTCTTTTTATGCTGATCTGCTAACGTATTCCAATTCCTATTCAATTAAATAGCAGTTTTCAAATAATTTTTACACAATCCTGACCAAAATCCCCATTCGGTCAAAAATTAAAATTCTGTTAATCAATCGATTAAATATTCGTGACTTTTGCCTGATAAATCGTATATAATTTGTTGCTTTAATTTGCTCCGTGTTTAAAAAAACACACAACAATTTATCTTATATACCATGAAAAGTACATTAAAAATTTCGGCATTAGTTGTGGCCTTTGCCGGTCTTACCTTCGCCGCAAAAGCACAAACCGCCCCTACATCTACCAATGCAAATGGCGTACGTTTATCTATCGGTGTGGAAACCGGAATCCCTACAGGCAAACTAAATGATTCGCACAACTGGAACCTGGGCGGATCTGTACAAGCCGACATCCCGGTTGCACAACAATTGTTTGTTACCGTTAACGCGGGTTACAACAACATCTTCGGTAAAACCGTTGGCGCAGTATCAGCAACTGATATTCAATTGCTGCCGGTTAAAGCTGGTTTAAAATTCTTCCCTGTAAGTAACTTCTACATCCAGGGCGAAGCCGGTGCAGGCATAGCGCTAAACAAAAAAGACCTGGGTTTTGATAACTCAGCCGCTTTTGTTTGGGCACCGCAGGTGGGTATCCAATTCCCGGTAGGCAATAAAAGCTACCTTGATGCAGGCATCCGTTACGAGGCCAGCACCAAATTTAACAGCCTGGTTAAAGATAGCAAGATCAACTTTTTAGGTCTGCGTTTAGCCTACGCTTTTGACACTAAGTAATTAGTACCGGTAATTTTTACCCTCAAAGGGGAGCGTTTTAAAGCGCTCCCCTTTTTTGTTTAAGCAGAATTGGGTGTAAATTGATCTCGAAATCGTTTTTTCTTGCTTAATTCTACCATATTTCCGTTTTTTGTGTAAATTAAGCCCTTAGTGCATCTGCCTAATAATACTAAGCCCATATGAAAAAGATACTCATCATTGACGATGAAGTGAATGTTGCCTTATTGCTGTCTAAATTTTTAACCCGCAACGGGTTTGATGTAAGCACAGCTTCAAGCGGTAACAGCGGTATGGAAATTCTGAAAAACGAAGAGTTTGATCTTGTTTTGTGCGATTTCAGGCTGGAAGATACTGATGGGCGCGAAATGCTGAAAAAAATAAAAACCCAGTATCCAAAAACAGGGGTTATTATTATTACGGGCTACTCTGATATAAAAATGGCGGTAGAGCTGATAAAGATGGGCGCGTATGATTATATCACCAAACCTCTTTATCCCGACGAGATACTAAATACCATTACCAAAGCTATTGAAACGCACCATGCCTTAATTGAGGATGAAAGTAGTACACCGGCAGTGGCAAAGGCTAATAAAAAGCAAAACCTGTCTGGCTTTGTGGTGGGCACCAGCCGGGCATCAAAAGAGCTTTACAGGCAGATAGAACTGGTTGCCCCAACCAATTACAGCGTAATTATTTTAGGCGAAAGCGGTACAGGTAAAGAGGAAGTGGCTAAAAGCATTCACCTGCACAGCCATCGCCATAGCCAACCCTTTATAGCTATGGACTGCGGATCATTAACCAAAGAACTGGCAGCGAGCGAGTTTTTCGGGCACGAAAAGGGATCTTTTACCGGCGCTTTTGCCACCAAAATTGGTCACTTTGAAATGGCTAACGGCGGCACTTTGTTTTTAGATGAAGTGGGCAACCTATCTTACGAGATACAGGCCGCGCTGCTAAGAACCGTGCAGGAACGTAAAGTAAAAAGAATTGGCAGCACCAAAGAGATAGATCTGGATGTACGCATTATTGTAGCCACCAACGAGAACCTGCAGGAAGGCATACAGAAAGGCCGTTTCCGCGAGGACCTTTACCACCGCTTTAACGAGTTTAGCATCTACATGCCACCCCTGCGCGAGCGGGGCAACGATATTTTACTACTGGCAGAGTTTTTTCTGGAAGAAGCCAATAAGGAACTGGGCCGCCATGTTACCACATTTGCCGCCGAAACCATGGAGTGCTTTATGAACTACCGCTGGCCGGGCAATGTGCGCGAACTTAAAAATATAGTGCGCAGGGCGGCTTTAATAAGCGAGGGTACCGAGATAACTACCAAATCATTACCTTTAGAGATATCCAACTACCGCATGCCTGTTATTGATACGGCGCAGGGGCAGTCGGCAGATCAACAGGCGGTTAAAGAGCCGCGCCATGATTTGAAGAACGCTGCCCTGGAGGCCGAGTACGAAACTATACTAAAGGTGCTACGCGAAGTGAATTTTAATAAAACCAAAGCTGCCGAAATTTTGCAGATAGACCGAAAAACCCTTTATAATAAAATGAAGGCCATTAATTTAAAATAAATGGAAAACGAACGGGTTGACCTGAAGGCTATACGTTTAATTAAACATGATATAAAGAACCAGCTTTCAAACATCCATCTGGCTTTAGATACTATTAAACACGAGGTGATCAACCCCAACGAAGACGTTAAATTTTGTGTTGACACCATTGCTGCCAGCGCGGCAAAAATTGATGCCTTAATAAAGCAGATACCTTAACCACGGTTTCAGGGAAAATATTTATAAAAATGCGCTAAAACTTTTGGGCGCATTTTTGTTTTGCTTATATATTTTACCGCATGTCAATTTTTAACTATAAACAGCGCAACATAATAATACTGATAAGCATAATTATATTAGGCTGCTTTATATTTTATGCTTTAAGCGATTTTCTTCCTTCCATATTAGGGGCCATTGTGCTTTTTACCATTTTCAGGCCGTTTTATTTATATATGGTTGACAAAAAAGGCTGGAACCGCCCGCTTGTTGCCGTGCTCATTATCCTGTTTTCATTTGTAGTAATAGTGCTGCCGTTTTTGGCGCTTAGCTTTATGGTAATAGGCAAAATATCCGAGCTGAACAGCAAGAACTTCCCGATACAGGATTGGCTGGTTAAAATTGACGAGTTTACCGGCAGAACAATAGGAAAACCCCGTTTTGCCGAAGAAACTGTTCAAAAACTAGGCACTTACGCCACCGAGTTGTTTCCGTCGCTTATTGGCAGTGTGGTTAATATTGTGCTGATGCTGCTGGTATGTTACTTTTTAATGTACTTTATGTTTGTACAGATAAAGCAGTTTGAGGCCGGGCTGCTTAAATATGCCCCCTTTCGGGAGCAATACGCGTTAAAATTTGCCGAAGAGCTGCGTAATTCTACCTATTCAAACGTATTGGGGCAGGGGCTTATAGCGGTAGTGCAAGGTGCGCTGCTGGCCAACGGCTTTTGGATATGCGGCATACCCGACCCGCTTTTTTGGGGGGTTATAGGTGCTTTCATTTCGTTTTTACCTGTTGTGGGGGCGCCTACGCTAACCATCCCCGCAGGGGCTATTTTATACGCCCAGGGGCATCCTGCCAAGGGTATTCTACTCCTGCTTTACGGCGTGCTTTTTATAGGCAATATTGATAATGTATTGCGCATGATGATAAACAAGCGCGTATCAAACACCCACCCTATTATTACGGTAATAGGCGTATTTATTGGCTTGCCGTTATTTGGCATATTGGGCCTGGTTTTCGGGCCGCTTTTGTTTTCGTATTTTTTATTACTGGTAGAGATCTATGAAACCAACCGTATGGCTGCTGAAAGGCTGGAGCGCATTCAATCGGCAAACGAAGAGGGCGCGACCTGACACATGGACAGTTTTCTGAACAATAATTTGATCCCTTTAATTTAAAAAACGGCGTTTTTTATCTAAATTCAAATAAAATCTATCGCCTTATATATTTTGGCAAGATATTTAGTCGTTATAAAACCAGAATGTTCAACTTAAAAAACCATTATTATGAAAGATAACACAAAAGTAGTTGTTGCGCTGCTTGCCGGCTTGGCGGCAGGGGCTGCCCTTGGCATATTGTTTGCTCCTAACAAAGGCGATGAAACACGCGATAAACTAGCTGAATCATTAAAAAACCTTGGCGACTCAATAAAAGAAACCGCCTCTGCCGAAATTGATAACCTGGTAGGTTTAAAAGACAAGATAGTTGAGAACATCAAAACCAAAATTAAAGGTGCTGAAGAAGAATACCAGGACGACCTGGAGCACGCGTAAATTAAAGTAAACCCATTAAGCCCCGATTGGCTTACAAAATATCCGGGCTTAATGTATATGCCCGGCTAACCTACTATCAATGGAAGACCAAAAAGATACGCAACCTCAATCTCTTATTGATCAGATAAAAGAATACATTGAGTTACAGATAAAAATTGCCAAGTACAAGGCAATTGACGGGAGTTCTGGAGTGATAGCATCTGCAATAGTGGGTACCCTGCTTGCACTGCTGGTTATTTTTCTCGTTATGTTTGCCAGTACTGCGTTAGGGTTTTACCTGGCAGATGTGCTGCAATCTTTCTGGGCCGGTTTTGGCTGCGTAGCCGGACTGTACCTTATTTTAGTGCTGATACTTTTAGCAAGCAGCAAGGCCATTAAAGCCCGCATAGCTGATAAGATGATCAACAAAATAATTAACGAATAAGCTATGAATACGCTGATAAGAAACCAAAGTGAGCTTAGGGCTGAGATATTCAGGCTGCAACAGGTTAAGTTTGAAAAACAGATAGCGCTGAAACAACATTTTAGCAGTCCCGGAGCAGTGATATCAACTGTTTTTGGTTTGCTAACCGGTGGTGGCGATTCAAAATCTGACGACAAGGAACCGAAGCAAGATTGGGTGGGCTTTTTATCCCGCTTTATCATACCTGTGGTGTTAAATAAAACGCTGTTTCGTGGCTCGGGCTTTTTAATGAAAGCTTTGGTGGGCATTGCCTCACAAAAAGCATCCAGCTACGTATCAACCGATACTGTTACCGGTATTTGGGATAAAGCCAAGGGTGTATTGGGTGGCCTTTTAAGCAAAAAAGAAAAAAAAACGGCTCCATCTTTTAAAAAGATAAAGAAAGATTAAAGCTTAATTTATATCGTTTAATAAAAGGTATGCTGTTTAAATAACCGCATACCTTTTTTATTTTCTGCACATCATTTTCTTACCACTATTTGATGCTTGCCATAGCCCACCCGCCCATCCATATCTGTACCCTCCATAATAATAGTGTAGTTGGCTGCTTTGTCAGCGCTGTAAAAATAGAGGGTGGCTTTGCCCTGTTGGTCGGTCACCACATTAGGTTCCCAAAACAGGGTTGATCTGAGGTCTGTGCCCACAGCCGTTGTTTTATTTGCAATAGTATACTTAGGGCTGTAAAATTGCTTAGCTACGCTAAACGGCAAAGTTTTGTATAGATACGTTCCCGGTGTTACCTGCATAAAAGGGCCTTTTTTTGAGCGGGTGGTTATTTCCAGATAGGCAATTGGAGCGTGGGCTGCCGGCGGCATCCTCATCTGTTCTATACCGCCCGAGTTGAAATATTCCACATTATAATTTGCGATATATTTAAGGTTATACATTACTTCAATTCCGGTAACATCTTCGGCCGTGAAATAGTCAAGGTATTGCTTCATAAAAAAATAACGCTCCTTGTTGCTATGGCCGGTATAAAAGTAGTTCAAATTAAAGCCATCAATTATTAAACTCACTTTATTGCGATTGATCACGTATGGGGTAAACTCTTTCCCTGCACCAAAAATTTGAAATCCTTTTATTTTTTGAACCAGCAGCTCTTCCAGCGTCATTTTATTGGCCTTTACCAACTCTTCTTCGTCAATTATCTGGTCTGCTTCTCCGGGCCCGTTCAGGTTTTTCGAACCGGGTATAATTCTTTTGGCTTTTATATTAACTGTGCTCAAAACATTGCCCTCTCCCCTAAAACCCGACAATGCCCTGGCTTCCTCTATCCTGTTTTTAGAATTATTCAATAAAATACTGTCGGTATTTAAATACCAGGGGGCGGGCATTCTGCCCTGTCCAAATACGGGCGGAGCAAACTCGTCCATATCTATTTTTACATTCATCTCTTTGCCCCGTTTATTGCGGGCCTGTAACTTAAATATCGCGGTATCAACCGGGAACAAGTCCTTAAAAATAAAGCATCCGGCGTTGTCTGTCAATGTATCTTTAAATGTAAGCGGCCTGTTGGCTACTAACACCACATTTGATCTTTCAATAGGCTTGCCAAAGGCAGTGCTTACCCGTCCGGTTATAACAAACTCCTTTTCGGGCTTGTAAGTATAAGGTAACCGGGGATGAAAAGCCTCCTGCCAGCTATAACCCACCCAACCCTGGGTAAGCAGCAAATTGTCCAGATCGCTTTCATTGCCTGCCTTAAAATAATGATCCGGCTCTTCTATATTTCCTTTCAGGTCTGATGTTAATAAAAGATGATTCAGTATGTTGCTACCCAAACTATCCTGCTTAACCTGGCTGTTATCTGTTACAGCTACCGAGAAATTGCCTTTAACGGGCTTTCCGTCCTTGTCTTTTACGTTTATGGTTAGCGCAATGCTATCTCTTGTAAAATAATACGGTTTATCAGCGCTTGCGCTCACTTTAAGTTCATCATGATGATCAACAAAAACCAATCGCTCATTCAATGGCTGATAATTATCAAATAGTATAAAATGTGCTATGCCCGTGGGGAAGAGATCTTTAGGTATGCTGATTCTGCTTACACCGTCTAGTTTTATAGCCTGCGCAAAACAAACTATGCCATTTGCCTGGGCCACCAGGTTATATACACCTTTTGCATCAGCCGTTGCTGATATTGTAACCTGCAACGAGTCGGGGTGAATGGCTGCAACTGACAAAACTGTGCCGCCTGTTCTAACAGCGGGTAGCACATACATCTTAGTAATTCCCTCCATTTTCGCTGAGTAAGTTTCGCCTGCCAACGGGGTAAACTCAAAAGTCCCCATACCGGCATATGTGACACTAAAGGCGGCTACCTGCCTATTCTTACTATCCAATAGGGAGCCTTTTAGGTTAACACTTTTGCCGTTTTCACTTATCGCTTTAAAACCAACCTTAATAGGCAGGCCGGCCACCAACCGCCCCCCTTCGGGCATAAACTGTACATCAATATTTTCTGTACGGTTAATGCTTACCGGAATATTAAACGTGCCGCTACCTGCAACAGCAGCTTGTATATTTAAAGCCGAGCTACCTTCTGGGATAGGAAAGTTGACGTTTACCGTACCGTCTGCACCGGTAATAACTTTATCTTTTGAGAGGTTTCGTCGGCCGTTCATTACCTTAAGCTCAACATCCTTAAAAGCCTGTATCGCGCCATTAAGCAAACTAAACTGTAGTCCTGCCACTACGTTGCTGCCTTGCTGTTTAAAGTTAGCCTTAATCAATAATGGGTTATCCGCGCTTTTAGCTACGTTAATGGTCTTTTTAAAAATATAGTCTTCGCCAAAGTTGCGCATCCAGTTGGTGTAAGCGCGCAGGGTATAAGCTCCGTTGGGTACTTCAACGCTGTCCAAAGCTATATTACCCCATCCTAACCCATTTGCTAAAGGCACCATTACCCTTTTTGCGCTTTTACCTTTCTCATCATCAAGTTCAATGTACAACATGCCACTTTGTACAGATGGGGTTAAAAAGTCTGCGTTTAACGCGTACCCTTTAAATCGCAGCGTATCGCCCGAGTTGTAATATGGCTTATCAGTTTGCAGGTAAAGCTTTTCAATGGGTTTTAGCTCGCGCAGGTTATTTAAAGCGCTCGCATAATTGCTAAGTTTAACCGCCGGTGTTTGCTGGGCGTAGGTATAATTATTAACACAGCTAATAATAGCAATCAGTATGCATAGTTTAAGTGCCAATAACTTCACGTCAACAAGGTTTAAAATGAGCTAAACCGAAGATAAACTAAAAGATTAGTCAATGCAAATAAAATGCATTCTTGTTAAACAAAAAAGCGATCAGTTTAAACCAATCGCTTTTTTATTTATAGTAACAAAACTATTTATCCTAATTCAAAAGGGAGCTTACGGTACCTCTTGCCTGTTGCAGCAAAAATAGCGTTACCCACTGCAGGGGCTATCGGCGGTAAGCCTGGTTCGCCCAAACCTGTTGGTGCATCTTCCGAAGGGACAAACTTCACAATCACCTCAATTGGCGCGTCTTTCATGCGCATAAAGCGGTAGGTGTGGAAGTTGGTTTGCTCAACCGCTCCTTTATCAAAAGTAACCTTGCTAAATAGCGCATGACTTAAACCATCAACAATTGCACCTTCTACCTGGTTCTCTGCACCGCTTTGGTTTACTACCCTGCCGCAATTAATGGCGCTGTAAACTTTGGTTACCCGTAATTTGCCATCGGGCATTTTGGTAACTTCGGCAACATGTGCCGCGTAGGTTGAAAACGAATAATGTGCAGCAAAACCCTGGTAAACGTTAGGCTTGTTGGCTTTACCCCAGCCACTCATTTGTACTACCAGGTCTATAACGCTTTTATACTTAACCGGATCATAGCTTAAAGCTTTACCTACAGGTTGGTTCTTACCTTTTTCTATCAGTTCCAGGCGCAGCGCAACAGGGTCTTTCTTCATTTGATGAGCCACCTCATCAATAAAACTTTCATCGGCAAAAGCAACCGAGTTGGCAGTTGGTGCACGCCATGGGCCATACTGTATGTTACTTGTCTGTGCCTGGTTGTCAACCCTGAAATTAACTATACTTGCGGCCGGAAACGCATCAGGGGCGGCAGCCCTGCCGCCTGTAGGACCAGCTAATACACCTGCATTTAAATGCCAGGCCAAAAGCTCATTATTGGGTCCAATCGCTGCACGATATTTAAACATAGATGCCGGACGGTAAAAATCGCCCTGCATATCATCCTCGCGTGCCCAAAGCATTTGCACCGGAACTTTAGCCGCTTGCGAAATGAGAGCGCACTCAACGCCGTTATCAGGTTGCAGTTTGCGACCAAACCCGCCTCCTTGCCTTGGCATAGCCAGGGTAACATTAGCTTCGGGTATACCTAATGCCCTTGCTACAGATGAACGTAAATTTCCCGGTACCTGTGTAGGGCCGTATAACTCAGCCTTATCACCTTTTACATCAGCAAAAAAATTAAGCGGCTCCATGTTGGCGTGCGATAATGCAGGTGTTTCGTAAACAGCCTCAACTATCTTATTTTTGCTGTCTTTCAACACAGCTTCAACATCGCCGTCATTTCTTCCTGCCCGTTCAGGTGTTTTGCTTAACATTTCAGCAAAATTAGCATCGTGGTCGGTAGTACTTTCCAGTTTTCCCTTGTCTTCCCATTCTACTTTTAACGCGGCTTTACCTTTCTTGGCAGCCCAGTTAGAGGTTGCTAATACGGCAACCACATTGCCTGCTTTTACCACATTTTTAACACCTGTTACTTTGCGGGCATCTGTATCATCAAATGATTTTAAAGCTTTACCAAATGCGGGCGGACGTGATACGGCTGCGTAAAGCATGCCCTCTCTGCGGGTATCTATACCGTACAAAGGTTGCCCGGTTACAATTTTATGATTATCAATATTAGGTACCCGGGTACCAATAATTTTAAAATCCTTCGGATCTTTAAGTTTTACATCAGTTGGTACAGGTAGTGCTGCCGCTTTGGCCGCCAGATCGCCATAAGATAATTTCTTTTTGCTTGGCTTATGTATAACGGTAGCATTCTCAGCATAGCATTCTTCGGCTGGCACGCCCCATTGCTGAGCAGCTGCTGTAACCAACATTGTTTTAGCGGTAGCACCTGCGGTGCGGATAGGCATGTATCTTTGTTTAACAGCTCCACTACCCCCTGCAATTTGCTGCCCGTATTTTTGTTGGTTAAGCGGTGCCATTTCAACTTCTACGGCATCCCACTTCACTTCCAGCTCTTCGGCAAGGATCATCGGCAAAGCGGTTTTAACACCCTGCCCTATCTCTGGATTAGGCGACATCAACGTTACCACGCCTTTAGAGCTGATGGACACAAATGCGTTGGGCGCGAAAACGGCGTCGTCAGCAGCTGCTGCTGAGTCTGATACCAGATTAAAGCCAACCAGCATACCGCCACCGGCTATTGAGGTGATCTTTAAAAAGTTACGTCTTGATGTTGTTTGCTCTATCATTTCGCTACCGCTCCTTTCTCTGCAGCCAAATGAATGGCTTTGCGTATACGGTAATGTGTGCCGCAACGGCATATGTTATTCATAGCCGCGTCTATATCAGCATCGGTTGGTTTTGGTTTTGTTTTTAACAAGGAAGCTGCAGCCATTATCTGGCCCGCCTGGCAATAACCGCACTGCGCAACATCCATTTCTTCCCACGCTTTTTGTAAAGGATGATTACCATCTTTACTCAAGCCTTCAATAGTGGTTATTTTATTATTGCCTACTGATGCCACCTGTAACTGGCATGAGCGTGTTGCTACACCGTTAACATGAATGGTACAGGCGCCGCATTGCGCAATGCCGCAACCAAACTTAGTACCCACTAAGTTTAAATGATCGCGCAATACCCACAGCATTGGGGTATCCGAATCGGCTTCAACGGTCATGGTTTTACCGTTGATATTAAGGTTATAACTGGCCATATCATTAAGTTTATTCTCAAATATAAAAATTAATAGCTTTAGATATCAAAACTATCCCTATTTCGTAACTAAAATTATACTATTATTCGCTGCGGCAACGTCTAATTAAAAGCTTAGTATAAAATCTCCCCAACAACTCGTTTGAATTCTGATATTGTAATAATTTCGGCTTTCGGCAGGCATAAAAAATGAATACCAAACTTATAAAGCGTGAATTGCAGGTGGCGTTTTCAAAGCGCGCACAGCCCCTGTGGTTCAGAATAACCAAGTATTGCCTGTTTATTTTCCTGGGTTGCATGCTTTGGAATGGCGGCTCATTCGGATTGGTTTTTTCGCTATTAATTATCGCATCGTTATGCCTGCATTTTTGGTACAGATACAAAACCCGCGGCTGGACCAAAAGTTACGGTTTTTGGAAGCCGGAACACAGCACACACGAATAGTCCCCCCTGTGTGCGAAGGCTACAGTTGAAATTAGCCATGATAAAAAACAGTCTTTTTTTGATAAAAAAGCAAATAGGCATTTATTCATATTTGTAATACCTTAGTACTAATTATAAACCGGTTTTTCAATAAAAACAATCTACATAACGCCCTATTGTTGGCGGTGTTGCAGATTAACCAAAAGCATTGCTATCATGATAAATCAACTACTAACAACCTTAAAGATAACGGCGGTTACATTACCCTCAGCACTGATGGTAATGTCCATGTCAGGAAACCCAATGGCGGCGCTTGAGCGCCCAGAAGGAACCTGCGATATTTATGCACGCGGCGGCACACCCTGTGTGGCTGCGCACAGCACCACACGTGCTTTGTACAAAGCCTACAACGGCCCGCTTTACCGGGTTATGCGCGAAAGCGACGGGCAATCATTGGATATAGGCATAGTTAAGGCTACTGATGGCGATGCAGGCGGCTACGCCGACGCTGCCGCACAGGATGCTTTTTGTGCCGGTGCACTCTGCCGTATTACAACCTTATATGATCAATCGGGCAAGGGAAATCATTTGACCGAAGCCCCTCCGGGTACATTTAAGGGCCCTGAAAAAGGCGCTTATGATGCTTTACCAATAGCAGATATGGCACCGGTAACCGTAAGCGGGCATAAAGCATACGGCGTATTTATAATGCCGGGTATGGGCTTACGCAACAACAACGCGCGCGACCTCGCTATCAACGATGAACCGGAAGGGATATATTATGTTATTAATGGTAAGCATTACGATAGCGGTTGCTGTTTTGATTACGGCAACTCATCAACCAACAGCCGTGCGGTAGGTACCGGCACCATGGAAACCACCTATTACGGTAATGCCACGGCCTGGGGCAGTGGTAACGGTGCAGGCCCATGGATAATGGCCGACATGGAGGCGGGCCTTTTCTCTGGCTTTAATGCTAAAAAGAATGACGTTCCGAGTATTGACGGGTGGCGGTTTGTGAGCGCTTTTGTTGATGGCGGTGGCGGCAACAAGTGGGATCTGCGTGGCGGCGACGCGCAAAAAGGCAAGTTAACTACGTATTATGATGGCGTTCGTCCCGGAACACCGGGCAGTAGCGCCTATTATCCTATGCACAAAAAAGGCGGCGTATTATTAGGTAACGGCGGCGATAACGGTGCCGGTTCATCAGGCACATTTTACGAGGGAGTAATGACAACGGGATACCCTACAATGGCTACTACCGATGCCGTGCAGGCCAATATAGTAGCTGCTAAATATGATGTGGAAAGACTAAGCGTTTCTCGCGCTAAAACCTTTACGCCTAAGGCATCGCAGGATGTGAATGTAAAATTCACCAATACTACAGGCGCTCCTGTTAGTGGATTGAAATTAAGCATAGTGCCGCTTAAAGGTTGGACAGCAACTGTTGACGGTACCGCAACCACATCAAAAACATTTACTTATCCGGTACCGGCAGGGGCAACGGTTAACGTTACTTTTAAAGTAACTGCCCCCGCTAATGCTGAACTTGCATTTTTAAGCGCCAAAGCAGATTGGGCAGGCGCACAGTCTGATATTACTACCCAGCGTGTACGCAGCGCTTTACCGGTAAAAATTAACGAAGTGCGCTTTGGCACCGGCAATAATTTAAGTAACCAATTTGTTGAGCTTTACAATTCATCATCATCTTCGGTAGATATTTCAAACTGGAAACTAATCAACACCCGCAGCGAGTGGGGCGCGGTTAAAATGGCTACTATCCCGGCAGGCACAAAAATTAAGGCCGGTGGTTTTTATGTGCTAGGTTTGGCTACCTCTGGTATAGTTGCTCCCGTAAAAGCGGGCGATGGCGACATATATGTTCAAAACATAGATGGCCTGGCCGAAGGCCAGGTACTGGATGTAGATGGCGAAACCCGCAGGATAAGCAGATTAGGCACAGCAGCCGCTCCTGCAACCACTGTTTATATTCCGGTTTCTACTTCTTCCAGGCTAACCATTCCGGCCGGTTCAACCAATATTCCGGTTACCAGCGCGGCAGGTTTTGTGGTTGGCGAAAAGATAGGCATTGACATGGGTGGCAAATATGAAGTGGCCATGGTGACCGCGGTAGGAAAAGCAGGCACACAAGCTAACCTTTCTGTGGCGGCCAAAGCCGGTGAAACCGTTATTAAAGTAACGGATAACTCGGCCATAAATGTTGGCGACGCCTTAAGCATCAATACAGGTGCACGCATTGAAAATGTAAAGGTTAAAAGAATAATCAGCACGTATACCGCTCCGGCCCGTGGCGCTGCTCCCGGCGCAGGCGGCGAGATTGAGTTAGATGCTCCGCTGAAAAAAGATCATATGGTTGACGTTGATGTATTCGGAAAGGGTACCGGCATTAGCTTTACACCGGCGTTACGCTTTGATCATAAAAGCGCTGATCTGGTGCAGGCATTGGGCAGCGGCATTACGCTGAATAATTATGTAGCCAGAGCGCATGAGGAAGGCGCACCGCTGCACCACGCGGGCGATGCATCGTTTGGCTACCAGGGGCAACCTAACCAATGGTTTGGCATTCCGTTATCTAACAACGCAGGCTCAATAGCATTGATGGATGCCAGCGGCAAAGTGTTGGTTGATGGTATGGTATACGGCTCGCAACAAAGCAGCTCGAGTGCTAACGGCACTATAGCCAGTACAGAGATTGCTACGCTGGAGGGAGAACAAGGTATGGGCGGATGCATTGTAGTGCTGCCGTGGTCAACCGCGCGGCCTCAACCATCAAGGGCTTCGGCTACCGACCTTACCAACCGCAGCGTTGGCCGCTACCCCGACGGTAACGACAGCGACAGCAACTGCGGCGATTTTTATGTACAAAACACCGTAAATATTGTAGTTCCGGCAGCGGCGGGCTCAAATAATATCAAGGTGGCAAGTGTAGCCAATCTTGCCGCTGGCCAAAAGCTTATTATCGGCTCTGGTGCAAACGCGGAGAATATTGTGATAAGCAATGTGGGTACAACCGGCGCAACCACAACAATCGCCGCCATTAACGCAGGCGAAACCCTGATACCGGTTAGCAGTGTGGCGGGCTTTGCCGTTGGCCAAACCATTACCATAGGCAGCGGCGCTTCTACGGAAACAGCTATTATTGGCACTGTTACCGCGGCACGCCGTGGTTTTGGCGGTCCGCCAGCAGCGGGCGCTGCTGCAACGCCGGGTAATTCTGTTACTTTAACCGCTCCGCTTAAAAATGCGCAGGCGGCAGGGGTGCAGGTATCGGGCAGTGGTGTTACACTTGCTGCGGCTCTAACCAAGGCCCACAATGCAGGAACACAGGTAGCCAGCGCAGGGCCAACACCCGGAGCGGCTAATGTTTATGCGGTGAAGAAGTAGAGATTTAATATTACAATATAAAACACCCCACAACCTTACGGCTGTGGGGTGTTTTGGTTTTAAGCGATACGGAATTGTTATATGGATAACCTGCTTACTGCCTCCTCTTTTGAGGATAAGAAATTAACCAGTTTGCCCCTATTGCTTTCGCGAATAAAGTCCTGCAGGCTCTTGCTTTCAACTTTGCTAAAATCGCCCAGAATAACTACCCTAACCCGGTAATTAGAAAACTTTTGCAGTATCTCTCCGGCCAGTTTTGTTTTGAGGTCGAAAAAATCGGGAGTGATATTGGCCTTACGTATTATCACCTTGTCGTATCCTTGATAGCGGATGTTTCCTACCAGGTCTGTTCCGTCTTCTACATTATTGATGATTATGCCGTCTGCAATTATTTCTGTTATGCCTGTATTGTCAATTTCTGTAAATTCCATTTCATTTTTTTTATACGCATAATAGTGAATTATTTTCGTCCGGAAGGAATCGCACTTTTATCTGCTCAACTTACTTGCATCAATATTATTTTTTTAAGTAAATTCCATTATTATTACACAGGCAAAATAAAACTTGCTGTTATACCACAATCACAATTAAAAACCCTAAAAAATGGAATCAAAAAACCGGTTGACCGAACCCACAAGAGTAATTATCCCTGTAGAAACCGCCATTGAAAGAACTACCCACTGGCGCAATTTTATGAAGGAAAAAACGGCCGCTTCTGATGTGCGAAAAATCCCTAAAGCCGTGTACATATCCAAAACAGACATAATAGATATGGCAAAGCAATGCGAAGCAGATGAGAGCATTGCGGGTGTACGCGCGTATTTTACCCTTAACAACGAGTTTTCAGAGACCATAAAAAACGAAGTTAAGTTTGTAATGGTGCTGGTAAGGGTGAGCGAAAGTAAAGCCTTTGGCGATGATGTACTTTACGCGTCTTCAGACAATGGGAATGGTGCCCCGGGCGGCGAACCATCAAATGTGTACGACTTTACAAAGCCGTGCCCCGACGTTTGCGATCCTGACAGTCCTCTTTACGGCGGCTAATAATTTTTTTTATTGATAATGAGATCCTTTTCTTCGTTTTACCTGGGATACATTGTACCCGGGGCCACACTACTACCTATTATTGCGGGCCTGATCTATTATAAGCGATTAAATAAGCCGTTGCGAACGCTGCAGGTTTATTTAATCGCATCGTTTATAATAAATACAGCCGGCAGCATTTTGGCATCGCATAACATTAACAACTTGCCCCTGCTGCATGTTTACACCATTGTTGAAGTGTTAACGGTAATGCTTTATTACCTATATGCTTTCGGCAAGGGCGATATAGGTAAGTGGATAAAAGCTGTAATGGTAATATTCCCTGTTATCTGTATTATCAATTTTTCTTTTATTCAAAGCATTTATACATTCAATACCTTTACGCGGCCTTTAAGCGCCATAATTATTATTCTGTTTACAACTGCTTACATGACCATGCAAAGCAGCTTTAAGAATCGCGAACTGATAACGAGGTCGGGAAGGTTGGTAGCTGCGGGGTTTATGATCTATTTTTGCAGCTCCTTATTTCAGTTTATATTCTCAAACGAAATAAGTAAACACGCGAGCAGTAATATAAAGCTGTTAATATGGGATCTGCATGGTACTTTTGTATTGATTATGTACCTGCTAATTTTCTGGGCAATTAATTATGAGCGGAATAACAGAAAATATTGATGTATTGGTGATTGTAGCCATGATGTGCTCATTCACCATCGTTATTTGTTTTCTGATAGTTATATACCGCAAACAATTAGACGCTTTCAGGCATAAAAATGCTAACGAGGCTAAAAGTGTTTTTTTGGCCACCATGAGCCACGAGATACGCACGCCTATGAACGGCGTAATGGGCATGGCAACACTGCTGAAGGAAACAGACCTGAACGACGAGCAAAAAGAGTATGTGCAGGCTATAGTACAAAGTGGCGAGGCCCTGCTGAACGTGATTGATGACGTGCTGGACATTTCAAAGATCGAATCGGGCAAGATGGTGCTTGAAAGCCACGAATTCTCGTTGCTGGATTGCGTGGAAGATCTGTTGGGCGTATTTTCTGTAAAACTGGCCAACAGTAATGTTGAACTGCTGTACAGCATTGATGAGCAGCTACCACCCCGCTTACTGGGCGACAGCATGCGTTTACGGCAGATACTTATAAATTTAATAGGTAACGCCATAAAATTTACCCATCATGGCGAAATATATTTAAGCGTAGCCCTTAAATCAACCTATGATGATAAAATTGAACTTGCTTTTGAAGTAAGAGATACCGGTATAGGCGTGCCCGAAGATAAGCTGCCCCACTTATTTGAACCCTACACACAGGCCGACGCTTCAACAGCGCGTAAATATGGCGGATCTGGCCTTGGGTTGATGATCTGTAAGCAGATAGTAAACCTGATGGGCGGCGATATCGCTGTTAAAAGTGAGCCGCAAATAGGCACCACTTTTAATTTTACAATAACCTGTGGCTTTGTTAGCGATGCGCGGCAGCGCGATGATGCCGTGGATGTTACCCGTTTACGGGGATTGCGTATATTGTTAGTTGATGATAATGATACTGCATTGCAGTTGCTAAGCGCTAAATTAAGCTCCTGGCAAATAGCTGTTACGGCGGTAAACAATGCCCCGGCTGCAATTAATCTGATAAACAGCAACAAAAGTTTTGATCTGATAATAACTGACGCGGGCCTGCCCGAACATGGAGAAGAACAGTTTCTGACCTCGGCGCGGATAACCAATGCAGCAATACCTGTAATATTAATGGTAAAAGCAGGTGCAGAGTTTGAAAGGAATGAAAGGGAAAAGTTTTCGTCAGTGTTAACCAAGCCGGTTAAGCAACAGGCCTTAGCTCATACTTTATTATCGGCGCTTAACAAAGGTGCTCCCGCCGCGCCTAAAAGCAATAGCCTGCTAAATAAAGAATTCGCGGCCGCGCATCCGCTAAATATCATTGTGGCCGAAGATAATAAGATAAACCAAATGCTTATTTTAAAGATCCTTGAGCGTTTGGGATATGCCCCTGCCCTTGCCGAAAATGGACTTGAAGTGATCGCGCTGCTGGATAAGCAACGGTATGATTTGGTGTTGATGGACATTGAAATGCCCGAAATGGATGGCCTTACTGCCTGTAGGCATATACGTAAAAACAGTGCCTGGCAGCCACACATTGTGGCTATGACGGCTAATGTGATAACAGAGCAACAACAGGAATGCCTTGCCGCCGGCATGGATGACTTTTTAGGCAAACCGCTAAAATTAGACCTCTTATACACAGTGTTGAAGCAGACCCCCATCGCAGCACAAAACTGATTTTCCGTAACACAACTACAACGTTTTCTTAAAAATTGAGTATCTAAAATTGCCCGTAAAGCGATTGAGCGCTATGATTTAAATTTATTATTGTTATAATTACAATTAATAATTATAACCCCTTATGAAGATATCAAACTTTGTTTTTAAACGGCATCAACTCGCTTTGTTTATTGCAGTTACGTGTTTGTTTGGCGCAATGCAGGTAAACGCACAAAACGGCGCGGCCGGTGCTGCCAGGCAAAAAGTGTCGGAAAGATTTGTAAATACAAAAGCCGGCAACCCTTACTTACCCTTATGGGAGCACGTTCCGGACGGCGAACCACGCGTTTTTGAAGATCCTGATAAGCCGGGAAAATATCGCGCTTATATTATAGGCTCGCACGACCTAAGGCTAACCAGTTATTGCGGACCAGACATCAGAGCATGGTCTGCACCTGTTGAAGACTTAACCCAATGGCGCGACGAGGGCCCTATCTTTACCTACTTTATAGATAACCAATGGGACGTTATGTATGCTCCTGACCTGGTTGAGGTGAAAAGAAAAAATGGTAAAAAAGAATATTATCTGTATCCGCACAGTCGCGGCCGTAACAGGGAAGCTATGGTATGTAAAGGCGACCGCCCCGACGGGCCTTTTAAACCGGTTAACCTGACAGAAGACGGAAAAGGGACAGTTGCGGGCAGCATATTAGGATTTGATCCTGCCGTATACATCGAATATATAACAGATCCAAAAGATCCTGATTTTAATATTGGTTTCCGCGCCTATGGCTTTTGGGGCTTCCAAAAATCATCGGCCGCGCAGTTAGATCAGAATACCATGTATTCTTTAAGGCCGGGTACACAGCCTATTAATTTGCTTATTCCGGCAAGCTCACGCTACGGCGTTTTGCGCGAACCGACAGCTGTATATCCAAACATCTATGCAGGTCAGGACCTGGGAGCATTTAACTTTTTTGAAGCCTCTTCTATCCGTAAAGTTGGTAATAAGTATGTAACTGTTTTTAGTGGCCACTCCGGTCCTGATTATGGTGTTAGCAGCTCTAACTCCACGTTGCGTTATGCCGTAGGCGACTCGCCGCTGGGGCCATGGAAAAGCGGTGGAGTAGTAGTTGACTCGCGCGCGCCGGTGTTAAACCAGGATGGCACGGCCTTACAAACCACCAATGCAGGGCATAATACCCACGGTAGTATACAGGAGATAAACGGCCAATGGTATGTATTTTATCACAGGCCACCCCGTGGCTTTGGATTTGCACGCCAGCCTGTAGTAGCGCCGGTTAGTGTTAAATGGGATGATAAACCGGTATCAGAAGGTGGTACGGTTACTATAACCGGCTACGACCCCTATGCCGCGGATGGTGTTTGGACCGCAAAAGACAGCCAGGGAAGAGAATATAAAGGCGGTGAAGTAACTTCAGAAGGTTTCCATATTTATGGGCTTGATCCTTACCAATATTATTCTGCCGGGTATGCTTCTTATCTTTCTAACGGCAGCATCCAGCAAGATTCATGGGACATTTGGGATAACCACATGCCTATAGAGAAAGCAAAAAACGGCAATATAATAGGCTACAAATATTTTGGTTTTGGCGGGCTTAAAACCGCTCAAAAAGGCCTGAAACCTTTTGCCGGAACTAAACCGGGTAACGGCACCAAGTTTAACCTATGGCTTACACCAAAAACAGATAAAACTTTTAAAGTTAATGTTTGGGTTGACGGGCCATGGGATAATGCTACCTGGAAAGGAAAGAAGATAGCCGAGATAGTTGTACCTGCCAACTCAAAACAAGAAGTAACACAGTTTACTGCTGACGTTGCCAAAATAGTTGATAACATGGGTAAAAAACATGCCATATTTTTGGTGGCAGAAGGCGAAGGAACTGACCCGCTGTTTGATCTGATGGGGCTGGGTTTCAGTTCTAAAACAAAAAGCATTACCCGCCCGGTTGTGCCAACGGTAAGCATCGCTGTTGATGGACAGGCAGTAACTATTCCGCCTACTCCGCTAAGGTCTACCAATGCTAACGGAATTACAGGGTATGATATTTACGAAACGATGTATAAATACACTGCAGGTACCAAGGCACCTGTTATTACCGCATCGTCAAATAACCCTGCTGTTAAAATAAGCATCACTCAGCCTGAAACAGCTAAGAGCATGGCAGTAGTTAAGTTTAATTATAAAGGAATGGTTAAAACTTATAATGTGATTTTAGCTCCGCAATAAACATTAGGTTTAACATCTTACATAAAACGGCAGGTTCTGTACATAGAACCTGCCGTTTTTATTAAATACCCAGCCCGGCGGCTGATGCCCAAAAACACGTCGCGCTATTTATTTGTATACTTTCTATAGGTATTGATCTTAAAATCAACATTATGGGAAATATTGTAGTAGCAGACAATGATTTAAACTCCCTTTCGCGTGAGCAACTCATTGAGGAAGTAATAAAACTGCGGGATGGTATCCGCAAACACCGGGACAGTACGGGGCACGAACTATGCTGGCACCACCCAGACCTTTGGGCGCTGCTACCCGAAAAAACAGAACCACAAATTGCCGTACCCGAATGGCCCGTTTTTCTGAAAGGCTGTATAAGGTACCGTACATCGTTAGACGAGCAGCAACCTGATGCGCCTCGCACGGCAGAAGGATTTAAAAAATAACTGCCTGCCCGATCACGTTGAGCAATTAATTAATGATCTCGCCTTTATTATTGGCCAATCGTTCGCGCCATTTTTGTATGTCCTCTGGTGTTTGCCTCACCCAATCGGTAGCTTCACCAACTATTTTAAGTGGCTCTGCGGTGCGGTAGGAGCGTGTGGGGTTGCCCGGGAATTTTTTATCTGTAACATTAGGGTCGTTTTCAAAGCCCCCTGTCGGTTCAATAATATAAACGCGTTCACGTCCGTCGCCCTTTGCCAGTGCCGCTGCCAGGCCCGCTCCGTTGGGTAAAGCGGTAAAATAAATATGGTTCATCAGCAGGTCGTCCTGGTAGTTAGAACCATACCCGGCAGTCAGCAGGTCGCCAATTTGCAGGTCGGCTTTGGTACCGTGATAGAACGGGCCCTTGTCTGCCGGTTGCTGTGCAAACGCGCTTGCTAATTCGTAGTTGTTTTTAGCATTGTCAAAATCGCCCAATTCTTCGTAGCATTTGGCAATGTTTAAATATAATGCGGGCAATGCCCCTTTTACTGCAGGGTCATCAATTGTAGTGGCAAATTGCGAAGCTGTTTGATACCACTTTAATCTCTCGGGAAGAGATTTTTGCTGCCTTGCAATATAGTACGCGGCTATAAACTTTTCAAAGTCGTTTACAGCTTCGTTCCATGCTCTCAAAAACAGCTCAGCCGCTTCGGCGGGTTTGCCCGTTTCTTCCATGCCCATACCTTGCATGCAAAGTCTTATGATGTTGTTGTTGGGATCGAATTTCATTTTACAAAAATAATTATCCGTATTAAACCATTTGATATTAATATGCTCTATTACAATAACACCGCAATTGCCATGATGGTGAAAGTGAGAGTATAGTTTTTAGGTTATAATTTAGTTTTAACCGCTCCGACGTTTCGGGGCGGTTTTTTTATTACATTTGCCGTCCGATAATTTTCCCGGAGAGGTGTCTGAGTGGTCGAAAGAGCACGCCTGGAAAGTGTGTATACGCCAAAAGTGTATCGAGGGTTCGAATCCCTCCCTCTCCGCAAATAAATGCTTATTAAGTAACAAAAGGCCTGCAAATTAAACACTTGCAGGCCTTTTGGCTTTATGATCAGGTTTACAAAAATTATCTTATCACCGTTACATAACCGGCTAATTTTTTTTTATTAACACCGGTTATTATGTAATAATAAGTGCCTGCCGGCGCTTTGCTGCCTTTATAGTTTCCGTCCCAAGCCACCTCGTACCCGTTTGAAAAATAAACGCTGGTACCATACCTGTTAAATATAGTTACAGTGATATTAGCATAACTATCCAGATTAACAATATCCCAAATATCGTTTATCCCATCACCGTTGGGTGTAAAAGCATTAGGTATAGTTATTGGGCCATTGGGTACCGAGGCAACCACAAGTACACCACTTACATATTTAAATGTATAATTTGTGGCTACACCGCCACTTACAGTTATAGGGTACTCCCCTCTTCGTGATGATGGTGTAGCTGTAGTTGCTACCATAGGTTGCACAGCTAATTGTGTTACATCATCGCCATTAACAAAGCCCACATAACTTATGGTTAGCACCGGGTTATCATCGCCACGCATTTTGGTTTGATTACCTGCAGTTACCAGTAATTGCGCAGGCGTTACCGTACTGGCAGGCATCGCTATGGTAGCGTTAGGCGTACCTGAACTTTGCAATAATATATCACCTGAATATCCCCCAGCTTTAACAGATGTTGTTTTTGCTAAACGGATGTAAATAGGTGTAGACGTAATATTACCCGTAGAACCGGAACTAACTGTTACCGTATGACTAAAAGCTACTTTATCTATACTCAGTTCAAAACCTGCCGGCGCAGTAATTACAACATCTGCTGTCAAATTTGTTGATGAAACCGTGAAACTTGATGGTAATGATGGCGTACCATAAACCGTAGTAAGTGGTTGTAAATTACCGGCAGCATCAATCTTTGGTCCGGTTGGATTAACCGTTATGTTAAAAGTAATTACCGGGCCACATTCGGCACGCGGTATATATAAATTACCTCTTGAATTTGATTGTCCTGCTAAATTGAACGATGTTACATTTAATGATGACGTATTAACAACAGACATGGTGTTATTACTTGTATTAGACACATAAAGCCAATTACCATCCTCACTTATTGTTATACCATCCGGCCCGGCCCCAACCGGTATAGTGCCAATAATCAAATTAGTAGTTGTATTTATTACAGCCAGATTGTCGTCGGCCCAATTGGATACGTAAAGACGACTTCCATCCGGGCTTAGTACCATACCTCCCTGGGTAGTTAAACCAATGCTGATACGAGTTGTAATTGTACCTGTTATTGTGTTAATGACTTGTATTTCACGTTTATCACCATCAATTACGTATAAGGTTTTATCATCCTTACTCAATAAAGAGTATAGTGGATCCGGATCTATTCCAATTGTGGATATAACCGCTTTTGTTGCTGTATTTATTACAGATATAGTTCCATCTGTGTTGCTTACATACATTTTACTTCCATCAAAACTCAATGAAATTGCCTTTGGATTATTCCATACCGTTATTCTACCGGTTACGGTATTGGTCAAAGCATCAATTTCTGCTATAGCGTTGGAAGACGATTCGGAAACATAAACTTTTAAATTATCCGGACTAACCACTATTGCTTGCGGGCTTGAATTAAGTGGTATGGTCGCTATTACTCTATTAGTGGGCATATAGATAACGCTTATGCTATTAGCATTAAAGTTGCCAACGTAAACTTTGTTATAATCATGGCTTATGGCAACTGCCTTCGGACCATCACCCACCGGTATATTGGTAATTAAAGCACTGGTTGTCGCGTTGATTGAAGACACAATGTTACGACTGGTAACAGGTACGTAAAGTAAAGGTGGTTGACCTTGAAACCCTAAAGGTGTAGCTACAATTGTTGCTGTAATTGGTACCTTAGTAGTGTTTACTGCAGTAAATGAAGGAATGTCACCTGTACCTTTTATACCTATCCCAATCGCAGGCATGTCATTTGTCCATTGATAAGTACATGTACAAACGGGGTAATTCACAACTGCGGTTTGGCTGCCAGCTGTAACAGTTTGACTGGTTTGCGCTTTTAAAACTGACGGTAAAAAGATAGATAAAAAGATAAGTATCTGATAGAATTTAGGCCTCATAGTTTATGCACCGTCTAATCTACATAATTTTAGCACCCTTAATTACAATTATTATACTTTAGCCCAAAACAACACCATGAAATATAAATTAGGAGATTTTGTACGCTTTGTTGACGAGAAACTGGAGGGTTTTATAACCCGGATTATAGACGAGCAAATGATTGGCGTAACCGTAGAGGATGATTTTGAAATACCTGTGCCTGCTGCTAAGGTTACACTGGTACATGGTTACAAAGCGCCGGGTACAGAAATCATTAACCCGGGTGATAAATCGCCAATACTGGCGGCTGAATTTAAAACCAAGGGCGTTTACCTGGGCGTTGTTCCTGATGCGAAGGCCAATTCGGTAGTTCATTTTCACCTCATCAATGATACCTCTTTTCAGTTATTAGCAACGCTGGCTACCGAAAAACAGGGCTTTAAAGGCGAATATGCGGGCATTATAGGCCCAAACAGTTCGGCAAAGGTTTACTCGGCGCAACTGGCCGATCTGCAGATCTGGCCAAAGGTGGTGATCAATATTTTGTATTATACCGGTCAGAATGTTGAAGCGCCTGCACCATTAACATTTACAGAGAAATTTAAAGCCAAAGATTTTTCAGGAAGTAAGAAAAATCTGCCGATAATCAATCAACAAGGATGGCAGCTGCGTTTGGACGAACCGGAGTTAGTTATTGATGCAGAAAAGTTAAAAGAAAGCTTTTTCCAATCAGCCGAAGAAAAGATCACGCTAACAAAACCCGCCCGCGAGATTGACCTGCACGTAGAAAAACTGCGGGATGATCACCAGCTTTTTAACAGCACCGAGATACTCAAGATCCAACTGGCCCATTTTAACAAATCATTAGATGCAGCCATTGTACACCAACTGCCCGATGTTATTTTTATTCACGGCGCTGGCAACGGCACTTTACGGCACGAGTTGCAGAAAATATTAAGCAAGCACCCCAAAGTGCAAACCTTTATGGATGCCCAGAAAGAAAAATTTGGTTATGGCGCTACGAGGGTTGTGCTGAAATAGTTACTGGATTTCTCCCATTATGGTAATAGCCTGTTAAAGCGATGTTTTAGCAGGCTATTTCTTTTTGAAATATCTACTATTTGCGTTTCCCGCCAATAGATAAAAAAACTCAAAATAAATTTGCGCAACTCAAAAGTTGCATATATATTTGCAACTCGCAGGTTGCGTATTTTAATTGAGTAAAATGAAACAAGATATATTTCAAGCCATAGCCGACCCTACACGCCGGGCCATTTTAACCTTAATAGCTATACAGGCATTAACGCCAAATGCAATGGCAGAAAAATTTGATATGACGCGCCAGGCCGTATCAAAACATATTAAAGTATTGCACGAATGCGAATTGATCAAACCTGAGCATAGCGGCAGGGAGATCTATTATCACTTTAACGCGAAAAAAATGCAGGAGTTTGACCACTGGTTAGCCCAATTCAGGCAAGGCTGGGAAACTCAATTTAACCAGCTTGACCAATTATTAACGACAATTAAAGAACAGAATAATGAGTAACGATTTGCTATTTGATTTTAACGTTGACAAAACCGCGAAGACGGTTTATATAACCCGGGAGTTTAATGCCAGCCAATCTTTAGTATGGGATGCCTTTACCAAAGCCGAGCTATTGGACCAATGGGGAGCACCCGCGCCCATGCGCGCCAAAACAAAGTACATGAACTTTGAGGTAGGCGGACGTAGATTTTACGCGATGATAAGCCCCGACGGGCAGGAGCGTTGGTCTGTGCAGGAGTTTACATCCATTACGCCGAAAACCAATTTTAAAATGTACAACGCGTTTGCTGATAAAGACGAAAACCGGGAGCTGCCGGGTTCTGAATGGGATTATAATTTCACCGAGCAAAATGGTATAACCAAAGTGCACATTGTTATTTATAATGAATCGTTTGAGCGGTTGGAGAAATTACTGGAAGGTTTCAAAATTGGCTTCACCATAACTTTAAAAAACCTGGAAGATCTGCTAAGCACTTTATCATAGAAATTATAAAAAACTTAAAAATAAAACCATGAGAACAATTAATCCCTGGATCAACTTTAACGGCAATGCCGAAGAAGCATTCACTTTTTACAGATCAGTTTTTGGCGGCGAGTTTACCAGGATAGTGCGGTTTAAAGACCTGGCAAGTGATGATTTTAAAGTACCCGAAAACGAAGCCGATAAAATAATGACCATTGCCTTACCACTTGGTAAACACAATGTGTTAATGGCTAATGATGTGCCTGAGTTTATGGGCCGGGTAAGCGAAAATGAAAACAGGTCTAAAATAGTTGTTAGCGCCGAAAGCCAGGAAGAAGCCGACCAAATATTTAACGGATTATCTGCAGGAGGAGAAGTTGAAGGCCCTATAGGCGATAGCCCCTGGGGAACTTATGCCGGAATGTTTAGAGACAAGTACGGCATTGAATGGATAGTTGAATTTGACGCGAGTTTATAACGGCTAAATTTTACTGAAGAAAAACCCGTTCCGGAGTTCACACCTACAATGTCTTAATTAAGGAGGTTGTCATTTTGAGCGATAGCGAGAAATCTATACACAGTTGAGCCACAGGACAGGCTTGTGGATGGATCTCTCACTGCGTTCGAGATGACATTTTCTTTTTATACTTTGATTTAATGGCCTGGCTTTAAACCCAAGTCTATTCAATAACGTTTATTAGATAACCGACAAGTATGTTTAGGCATGTGTGGCCTTTGTTAATCAACACTAACAGCACCATCAGGCACGGTAGCTGATACCTTTACTTTACCGGCTGATCTTTTTAGTCCGGTAACAGTTATGCCACTGCTTTTTGCACCATCAACAGTTAATAAGGGGTGCGAAGACGGGATAACATTAGGGTTAAGCCACAATATATTTTTACTGTTTACGAGGTTAATAACAGCGTTGCTAATTTGGGTTTGTTCAATATTCAGCAAACTTATTTGCGCGTCTTTTACATCATCCATAATAATCTGAGGCCGGGCATCAACATTCAGGGTTTGCAGGGTGATGTTTTGCAATACGATACCTTTAGCATGGCGCACGTACAAACCGCTTGAAGGCAGCGTAACGCCAAACATACGGGCTTCGGGGTAGGCGGTTTCATTTTCCGGGAGTGGGGCCTCTGCTTCGGCAGCTGTGCCCTTGCCGGGTGTAGTGATCCTGATATTTTTTAAGATCACATTCTCTACATCAAAACCCGGGAAGCCGGTTATGCTGGAGGTAATTTTACTATGGCTAACCGCGGTAACGTTGCTGATGGTAACGTTACGCAAATGACCCGGATTGAACGAGGCAGGATCCTTGCTTTTTGTGGCACCCCGGTTACCCAGTTTAATAAAAATTGGCGTTTGCACATCCTCCATAAAAACATTGTCGATTGTAATATTATCGGTTTTACCGCCATCAACATTTTCAATAGAGATCCCGGCTATAGCCGTTATAGGCTGGTCAACAAACTGAACTTTCTGTTGCCAGTGTCTGAACAGGTCCTGCGATGCTTTATGGATAGTTATGTTACTGATATTTACATTTCTGAACCCGCTGTGCGAGCTGGTGCCAAACTTTATAGCGCCACAATTAGAAGCGATGATGCAGTTACGAATAGTAACGTTTTCGCAAGGAACCGTATCGTCATCGCTTTTAAGGCAAATACCATCATCGTCCGAGTCAATAACACAATCTTCTATCAGCACGTTTTTACTGTCAATATCAATACCGTCATTATTCAGGTTGGCGTGGTTATATATGTGTATACCTTTAATGTGCAGGTTCTCGCAACGAAAGTAGGTTTGCATCCAATGCGGCGAATTGCGCAGACGGATATTCAATATCTCTATGTCCTTACAGTTTACCATGGTGATGATATTGGGCCGGATACCGGTATAGCCGGGCGCGGTATCATCGCCTAATTGAAAGGCCGGGGCAGCGCCATTGCCGTTAATGGTTCCACGCCCGGTTATGGCGATGTGATGAACATCAAGCGCTACTATTAATGCCCAGGTAGCTTTTTTGCCGTCGGCCGATTGGGGCTGAGGGTAATCTTTATTGTTCGCACTGCCTTTTATTTCGGCGCCCTCTGCCAGGTACAGCTCCACATCGTTTTTAAGCACAATGGTGCCCGACATAAACACACCTGCCGGCACAATAACCCGCCCGCCATGCTCGGCACTGCATTTATTAACAGCCGCTTGTATGGCTTTGGTGCTGATGGTTTTACCATCTGCCTTAGCGCCGTACGCAAGTATGTTATGATCTGCCGGAAAAGCTGAAAATGAAATACAGAGCAGCAGGAGGATAGAAAGCGATTTCATTAATGGTTTTAGTTTGTTTATAAGCATGTATGGTTTACAGGCTTTGTAAATATTGCGATAAAAATTTGATTTCGCTATTAACGCCCGGATAATTGGGGTTGAACGCAAACGCCCAACAGATGGCTGTTTGGGCCGGGTGTTTGTACAGCGTTAAAACTTTAACCACATTTGCTTGTCTATACCCGTAAATAACATACCCGTTTATGAAAAAAATATTTTATCTGCCGATTGCTCTTCTAATATTTGAAATTACATCATGCAGTACACAAAACAACAAGGTTGATGACACACAGGTAACCACCGGGGATACTACCACCGAAAAAAACATGTACGCCGCAATGTCCATTAATGATACCATCCGCACCGGCGACTCAGTACTTTTAAAGTTTACCGTATACAACCCAACCGATAGCGCTAAAAAATTCCTGAAATGGCAAACACCTTTTGAACCTTTGTTAAGCAAATACCTGGATATAAAGGATGAGCAGGGTCAGGAAGTTGAGTATAAAGGTGCCATGGCCAAAAGAATGATGCCGCCCCCTGCCGATGCTTACATTACCCTTAATGCAAAAGACAGCCTGACGGCTAAGGTTGATATATTAAAAGGCTATGCGTTAAGCAAGCCCGGCAAATACACCATTGAATATACCAGCGAAAGCATTAGCAGCCTAAAAGCAAATAAAACGGTTGCATTCATTTATAAGTAATGCCGCTCAAGCTGTATATTGCAGTTTATGGCAACGTTTAAAGCCCGCTTAGATATCATAGGGATAAACCCTTTCGTCTTTGTTCCGCAAGACATTCTGCTGGCTTTGTTTACCGAGGCCGGAAAAGATATGGGGCATATCCCGGTATGCGGACTAGTAAATGGAAAACCATTTGAGCAGACGCTGTTGCGTTATGAGGGTGAATGGCGCTTATACATCAACACTACTATGTTATCGCATTCCCCAAAAAGGATAGGCGAGATTTTAGAGGTATCCATTGATATTGATAAACGCGACCGGACGCTCTACCCTCATCCTGATCTGACGGAAGCGCTGAGCCGGAACAAGGAAGCTGAAGCGGTATTTAATAGCCTCCCACCCTCCCGCAGAAAAGAGATCATACGTTACATTGCTTCACTAAAGACAAGCGAAAGCCGGGCAAAGAACATACAACTGGCAATTGGCTTCCTGCTCGGAAAGAACAGGTTTATGGCGCGGGATAAGCCTTAATATATTACACGCATCAATAGCCGTATAACAAAGAAGCCTGCATTTAAAAAATGCAGGCTTCTTTGTTATAATTATTCTGATAAGCAATTATTGCGCTACCACCGTATAGGTTTTACCTGCAGTTGTCGGCAGATCATAAACGATTGTTTCTTTCAGCGTTAATGGGGTTAAAGTTGCTTTTTCTGATATGATAGCTGTAGGCGTGTCTTCAACCTGGAAAAACGCGTTGGTATTTTTGCCTGTCGCTTTCTTTAAAGGTGCTCCGGCGGCCACTTTAATGGCGTTAGGCGCGCGTAATCTTAAGTTACCGCCTAAGGTAGATTTGATAACCGCTTTTGCCAGTTTTCCATCTTTCCATTCCACACTAACAATCTGGAAACCGCCCATAGCACGCAGGCCGCTTACGCTGCCGCTTTGCCAAACATCCGGAAGTGCAGGAAGTAAATGAACTTCGCCATTTTCGCTTTGCATCAACATTTCTGTAATACCTGATGTACAGCCAAAGTTGCCGTCTATCTGGAACGGTGGGTGAGCATCAAAAAGATTGTTATAGGTACCACCGCTTCCGCGCCCGCCAGAACCAACAGGTGTAAGCTGATTTTGGATTAACTTATAAGCGTGGTTACCATCAAGCATACGTGCCCACCAGTTCACTTTCCAGCCCATGCTCCAGCCTGTTGATACGTCGCCGCGATGGGTTAACGTAGTTTTAGCTGCGCTGGCCAGTTGTGGCGTGCGTAAAGGCGAGATCTGATTAGACGGGAACAAGCCATATAAGTGCGAAATGTGGCGGTGGGTGTCTTTCGGATCATCCACATCATCCAACCACTCCTGTAACTGGCCGTATTGGCCAATATGCATAGGCGGAAGGCGTTTTCTTATCGCCTTTAAAGTGTCAATAAACTTGGCATCCTTTTTCAAAACCTCAGCAGCTTTTATAGTAGAGCTTAGTAACTCAAAAACTATCTGGTTGGTCATGGTTACACCGGCATCAACAGCAGAGTTCTGGTGTTGCTTTGATGGATTCTCGGGCGACTCATCAGGCGCAACTACCAGCCAATGATATACCGGATGCTCAACCAAATAATCAACATAAAAAGTTGCCGCGCCTTTCATTACCGGGTAGATAGAAGCCAGATAGGCTTTATCACCACTGTATAAATAATGCTCCCAAAGGTGCTGACTGGTCCAGCCGCCTGTTCCGTTCCATAAGCCATAGGTAGCGCCGTCAATTGCGCCAGTAGCCCGCCAAATGTCTGTGTTATGATGAGCAACCCAACCACGTACACCATACATATCTTTAGCGGTTTGCTGGCCGGCTATAGACATGTCTTTTACCATATCTATAAACGGTAAATGCATTTCGGGCAGGTTAGCTTTCTCCGCGGGCCAGTAATTCATTTCCGCGTTAATATTAACAGTGTACTTGCTATCCCATGAGGCATTGATCTTATCATTCCAGATACCTTGCAGGTTAGCTGCTTGTCCACCCGGTTGAGAAGATGAGATCAATAAATAACGCCCAAACTGGTAATAAAGCGCTGCGAAAGACTGATCATTGGTTGTGTTAAAGTTTTTCAACCTTTCATCTGTAGGCAGGGCCGCGGTAGCTGCATCAGCAGTTCCTAAATTAAGTTTTACCCTGTTAAAATATTTTTGATAAGCTGCTATGTGAGCAGGCAACATAGCTGCAAAAGACTTCGCGTAAGCTTTGTCCAGATAGTCGGCGGCTCTTTTATTCTGATCGCCGCTAACATCATGGTAATTATTAAAGTTAGTAGCAATAGAAATGTAGATGGTTACTGCGTTAGCGTTTTTTACCGCAAGTGAAGTATCTGTAGCAGCCAGATTGCCGCCCTCCAGTTTCATCCGCACAATACCTTTATAGTTCACCATGCCTTTTACCGTTTCATGGTCAGAGGTAACTCCAAAAATAGTCAGCTCTTTAGCAGCGGTTGTTTTAATGGTCGCCCTTTTCTGAACGGTGGTAAAACCGGCGTTAAAAGACAGCTTGCCCGGCTTACTTGCTGTTAAGCGCATTACCACCACGCGGTCCGGGAATGATGCAAACGCTTCACGGGTATAGGTTACATCATCAACGGTATATGATGTTTTTGTTACCGCCTTTTCCAGGTCAAGCTCCCTGTAATAGTTGGAAGCTTTATCATGCCCGTCAAAAGTTAGCTGAAGGCTTCCTACCGGCTCAAATTTTTGTCCGTGCGACTTTTTGGTGATAATGGCTTTTCCTGCTAATTTCTCCGCGTCTTTTCTTTTTCCCTCAAATATTAACTTCCGTATCAGCGCCAATGAATCTAAAGCCATTGGGTTGTCATTACGGTTGGGGCCGCCGCTCCAAACGGTATGCTCATTAAGCTGGATGGTTTCTTTTTCGGGGTTGCCATATATCATGGCTCCCTGCCTGCCATTTCCAATAGGCATGGCGTTTTCCCAGACTTTACCGGCCGGGGTTTTGTACCACAGTTTCATGCCGGGCTTTGTTTGCGCAAAGCCCGTTATTGATATAAATAATAGCGAGAGTAAGAGTAGATTTTTTCTCATTTCATTACTGGTTTTTGAATAAAATTGGTTGACCAAATTAATTATTTTTTAAGCATATAGCCCGAAAAAATATTAAGCAGTATATTCCAATCATTATACAAAATATACCAGCCTGAAAACAGAAGATACCGGGAGCCGAACCGGCGCATCAAGCCTTTTTCACAAATTCAGATTTTAATGCCATAGCGCCGAAGCCATCTATCCTGCAATCTATATTATGGTCGCCTTCAACCAGGCGGATGTTTTTTACTTTGGTTCCTGCCTTTATACTTTGTGATGATCCTTTTACCGGAAGGGTTTTAATAGTAACAACACTATCCCCGTCTGTAAGCACGTTGCCGTTAACATCTTTAACAACTAAACCACCGGGCGCGTCAACATCAACAACAACGGCCCACTCATGCCCACATTCGGGGCATGCAAGCATATTATTCATTTCATAAGCGTAAGCCGAATTACATACAGGGCACGGAGGAAGTTGACTCATAATACTCTTTTTTGGAGTGCGCTAAGTTAAACAAAGCGATAAAATATAATGGATTTAAATCCGGCCCGGGTGGCTGTATAATTAGCCGGAACTATGCCCTGTTTAAAAACATGTGTCAATAAACAGAAATAGCGTTTTTTACCTTATGTTTGTTCCCGGCATAACAGCCATATAGCATATAAGATACTACCTATTAACCATGCTGAGCATCAACGACATAAAAAAACCTATTGCCGCTGATATTGACGTTTTTGAAGAACGGTTCAAGGCCTCTATGCAAAGCTCGGTACCGCTGTTAGACCGCATTACCCACTACATAGTAAAACGCAAAGGCAAACAGATACGGCCCATGTTCGTGTTTTTTTCGGCCGGTATTTGCGGCAATATATCTGATGCAACCCACCGCGGGGCCGCCCTGGTTGAGCTGCTGCATACGGCATCGCTGGTGCATGATGATGTGGTGGATAACTCCTATCAGCGCCGTGGCTTTTTCTCTATCAACGCATTATGGAAAAATAAAATAGCCGTTTTGGTTGGCGATTTCCTGCTGTCAAAAGGCCTGCTGCTATCGGTTGAGCATAATGATTTTGCTTTGCTCAAGATCGTATCGGAAGCGGTGCGCCAAATGAGCGAGGGCGAGTTGCTGCAGATAGAAAAAGTGCGCCGTATGGACATAGGCGAAGAGGTATACTATGAAGTTATTCGGCAAAAAACAGCCTCGTTAATTGCTTCGTGCTGCGCGTGCGGGGCATCGTCCGCAGGTGCCGATGCCGGGACGGTTGAAAAGATGCGACTGTTTGGCGAAAAGGTAGGCATCGCTTTCCAGATCAAAGACGATATGTTTGATTTTGGCACAGATGATGTGGGTAAACCCGTTGGAATTGATATTAAAGAGAAAAAGGTTACCCTGCCACTTATCTATGCTTTAAATAACTGCGATAGCGCAGAGAAAAAAAAGATGATCAACCTGGTAAAAAACCATAATGATGATCCGGAAAAGATAGCGGCGATTGTGGCATTTGTAAACCAGCGCGGCGGGCTGCAATATGCCGAAAGCCAGATGAAAAAATACCAGGACGAAGCTTTTTCTATATTACATACATTTCCGGATAACGACTCCAGGCGGGGCCTTGAGCAACTGGTGCGATTCACTACTGAACGGAAAAAATAATGCCTACAGAACTTCTTTTTATTGCCGGCTTTATAATCTTCATCGGCGTAATGATGGCTATTGACCTTGGCTTGTTTGGCAAGGCCAATAAACCGGTAAGTTTAAAGCAGGCCGGCATTATGAGCGGGGTTTGGGTAACACTTGCACTGGCTTTTTATCTGCTTATTTTAAACTTTGGCCATTTACTGCATGATGTTGATACCCTGGCCAGGCTACGGGAAGTCAATGAAAAGCATTTCCATCGCCTCGCCATTGATAATCATAACCTTATTACCAGCCTGCAAGCTTACCGTAAAACACTCGGACTGGAGTTTCTTACGGGTTATGTGGTAGAATACGCCTTATCGGTAGACAATATTTTTGTAATGGTGCTTATTTTCACCGCCTTTGGTGTGGCGCCAAAAAACTACCATACCGTTTTATTATGGGGCATTATTGGCGCTATTGTGATGCGTTTTCTGTTTATCTTTTTGGGTGCAGCGCTCATTGAACGCTTCCATTGGATATTATATGTGTTCGGGGCGTTTTTGGTTTACACCGGCATCAGCATGTTTGTTAACCGCAATAAGGAGGAAAAGATTGACCCCGAGCATCATCCGGTGGTTAAATTTGCATCAAGGTTTCTATCCATCCACCCCCATTTTGAGGGCAATAAGTTTTTTGTAAAAATAGATGGCAGGAAAATGATCACACCCCTGTTCCTGGTGCTGCTCATCATTGAAACCACCGACCTTATTTTTGCCGTTGATTCTATCCCGGCGATATTCTCCATAACAAAAGATCCTTACATCGTTTTCTTCTCTAACATCTTTGCCATATTGGGCTTACGTTCCATGTTCTTTTTGCTGGTAAACATCATCGAGAAGTTCCATTATCTAAAGGTAGGCCTGGCGGCGCTGCTGGCTTTTATCGGCTTAAAAATGCTGGCCTCGCACTATGCCGAGCAGATAGGCCTAACCACATTTAATTCCTTACTTATTATTTTAGGCATTCTTACCATAAGTGTAGTGGCATCGCTGGTATTTCCCAAAAAACAAACCGGCGTAAAGCAAAGCTAAAATACCGCCGGCTCAAAACGTTTTAAGTTTAAAACACTAACTTAGTAAAATGCAGTTACGCGATCTTTCTTCGTTTATGCCATCGTTTATTGACGTGGTTGATGTGTTGCTGGTAGCATTTATTATCTATCACATTTATAACCTGATAAGGGGCACAATAGCCGCCAACATATTAGTGGGCCTGCTTATTTTATATGCTTTAAGCTTTGTGGTTGATAAGCTGCACATGCAGCTGTTATCGCGCATATTGGGGTATTTTACCAGCGGCGGCATTGTAATAATTGTTGTTGTTTTTCAGCAGGAGATCCGGAGGTTTTTGCTGCTGGCGGGTAAAAATGCATCGTTGCAACGCAATAAAGCCTGGTGGCAGTACTTTTTTGGCAAAGCCGAAGCCGAAAAAAACAATTATGCCCGCATTAAGCCTATTATTGATGCCTGCAAAAGCTTTAAACAGACCCGCACCGGCGCGCTTATCGTTTTCGCCAAATATTACGACGAACAGTTTTACCAAAACAGCTGCGAGCTGATGGAGGCCAAAATATCAAAGCGATTGCTGGAAAGCATCTTTCAAAAAAACAGTCCGCTGCATGATGGCGCGGTGGTAATTGCTGATAATAAAATAAAATCTGCCAGTTGTATTTTGCCGCTTACAGATAAGCAGGATCTGCCTGCGCAATTTGGTCTGCGCCACCGTGCAGGTATAGGCGTTACCGAGGCTAATGAAGCTACAGCCATCATTGTATCCGAAGAAACCGGCGAAATATCCTACGCTAAACAGGGCCGCGTAAAAATGAACATCAGCTTTGTCGAGTTGGAAAAGCTGCTTAATAAGGATTTTTAGTTTAAAGGCATAGAAATATGGATTGCCATCAAAACTCCTTCCTTGGGGAAGGGTGCGGAAGGCTGTGAAATGGCGGGAAGGGGTTTAACAAAGCTGCTAAGTCCCACCTTACCCCCAATATCGTTATTTAAGGAATTTGTAGAAGAATAAATGCGTTATAGACGCAAAAGGCCGGTAGAAATAAGCGGCCACACAATGCTGCATGCTTGAGTTGCGTACCTACGGCACGCTTCTCTACTTCTGTTTTTTCTACCGACCTTTAATTCCTAGCGCAGTTTCTTACCTTAACGACATTGATACCCGCCCCGGGGGGGGGAGGGAATCGCACCATCCACCAGGTGGAAACAACTAAATTTAAACCTATCGCCATAATTACAATAGTTAAGCGTTAATTAAATGCAGGTATAGTTTTTGTACCTTTGCAGCCTTTACATGGAGCTATTTAACTCAATATACAAATGGTGGCTTGCGCTGGCACCGCCAATTTTGCTTACCCTGCATTTTATGCTGATAGCCGGCGGGCTGTTCATGGTGTTTTATGTATGGAAAAAAGCGCAATACCTTTACCTTAAGATCCAGCAACGCTTTCCATCAAGAAAAGACATATCGCGCGAAATAAAATATTCCATCTCTACCTCCATCATTTTTAGTGTAGTAATAGTATTGGTGATGTGGGCAAGCGCTGAAGATCTGACCCTTATATACCGTCCTATTGATAAGTACGGCTACGGATATTTTGTGTTCAGCGTGTTTTTGATGATACTGATACACGACGCCTATTTTTACTGGACGCATAGGCTGCTGCATTGGAAACCCCTGTTTAAGCGGGTGCATGTAGTGCACCATATGTCGTTAAACCCCACGCCTTTCTCGGCCTATGCATTCCACCCGGTTGAGGCTCTGGTTGAGGTGGGCATAGTGCCGGTTATTGTTTTTATTGTGCCTTATCATTACATGGCGCTCACCATATTTTCAGGGTACGCTTTGGTGATGAATATAATGGGCCACATGGGTTACGAGTTTTTCCCGAAAAGCTTTGCTAAAAATAAAGCCGCCAACTGGCACAATAGCGCCACGCACCATAACATGCACCACAAGCATGTTAAATATAACTTCGGTCTATATTTTAATTTATGGGATCGCTGGATGAAAACCAATCACCCTAAATACGAAGAAGTATTTGAGCAGGTAGTTAACCAGCGCGAGGCCGTAAAAAACAACCCAAATGTTAACGGAACAGATACAGAAAAACCGCCTGTACAGGTTAGCGCCGAAGTTAAAATGATGAACGAGCAGGTTTGATAATGCGTTATGGCTTTTTAGTATCTGCCGGTGGTAACGGTGGAGTATCAGGGTATTTTTTAAACTCATAAAATACCGGTGCCTTTCCATCGAAAAATGGTAATACCTCAGGATTAGTACCCGGCTTTTTCATAGTATAAATTTGTGGCTGTTGCATTCCGGCTACAGGCATATTATATGCAGTTTCATCGGTTTGCATCACAGGCATGTTTGATCTTCCCGGCATATTAGCAATTGGCATATTGTCAATATTGCGGTTGCCAATAACGTTGATCTTTGTAACAGGCTTTGCACCCAAACTATCTGTTCTGAAAAGCTGTTGTTTAAGTAACGGCCCCGGGGCCAGCTGTGCTTTTGCAACAAATGCGCAACCTAATACTACCAATGTGATGACGATCTTTTTCATAATTATGAATGGTTGATCTAAATTAAAATGCTTTTTACGAACAAGCAAGTAATTTAACATTTTTAACAAATGGTTTCGGATCGAACCGTACTTAAAAGGATGTCATGGTGAGCCTGTCGAACCATAGCGCGGAAGGCCTTTACGCACGTCCTTCGACAAGCTCAGGATGACACCTACCCTTTTATGTATCTATATCACCGTTCCGTGCGGAATAACGGCGCGTTTTTTAACAACTACAATTCCATCTTGAACAGTATACGTACCGTAATCGCCATTTTTAAGGGGTTCGCCGCAGTTAATGCATACATCGTTGCCTATATAGGTGTTCTTATCAATAATGGCGTTCTTAATTTTGCACCTGTCGCCAATGCCCATAATCGGCTCGTTGTTGGCTATTGCCTCGTCTATCTGGTCAAGCGTTTGATAGTTATCGCTACCCATCACATAACAGTTCTCAATATCCGTTTCATAGCCAATACGCGTACGTATACCAATTACCGAACGTTTAATATGGCTGGCATTTACTATGCAGCCATCGGCAATTATAACTTTCTCCATATGCGTGCCTGATATCTTTGATGGCGGCAGCATGCGTGCGCGGGTAAATATGTAGTTCTTATCAAACAGGTTAAACTGCGGCAAATCATCAGTAAGCCCCAGGTTGGCATCAAAAAACGACGGGATGGTACCAATATCTGTCCAATAACCTTCGTACTGATAGCTAAGCACCTTATTTTTATGGATAGCCGCCGGGATGATCTCCTTACCAAAATCAGGATGCTCATTACTTTGCAAAGTATCAAACAACAACTTACGGTTAAACAGGTAGATACCCATTGATGCCAGGTAGTTGCGGCCCTGCTCTTTCATCTCCTCGCTTACATCAGATGCCAGCTTTTCAAAATTACTTTTGGGCTTCTCAACAAACTCGGTTATAAAGCTGTTATCATCGGTTTTAAGTATACCAAAGCCGGGCACATCATTGGCATGTACAGGGATGGTTGCGATAGAAATTTCTGCATGCGACTCGACGTGCTTTGCAATCATATCCTCAAAATCCATCTGGTATAGCTGGTCGCCCGAAAGGATCAGCACATAATCAAACTCATGCACAGCCAAATGGTGCAGGCTTTGCCTCACCGCGTCAGCAGTGCCCTGGTACCAGCCACCGCTCATAGGGGTTTGCTCTGCTGCCAGAATATCAACAAAAGCCTCGCTGAAACTGCTAAAGTGGTACGTGTTTTTTATATGCTTGTTAAGCGATGCCGAGTTAAACTGCGTTAATACATAAATACGCGTTATGCCCGAGTGAAGACAGTTTGATATGGGAATATCAACCAACCGGTACTTACCGGCAATAGGTACGGCAGGTTTTGAGCGCGATGCCGTTAGCGGCGAAAGCCGACTGCCCTGCCCCCCGCCTAACACGATGCAAATTACGTTTGATGTCATATATATACAGTTTTATAAAGTTGTTGTTGTGATTAAGCTTTTATACAGATCAATATATTGCTTTGCAGATACATCCCACGAAAAATCAAGCTCCATCATGCGTTTACGTAATTGCTGTAATTGTTTGTTGTTTTTATATAATACCAATGCCCGGCTTATGGCGTATTCAATATCCGCCACGCTGGTTTGATCGTACCGTATACCGTAGCCGCCCTTATCGCCAAAATCAATAACGGTATCCTTCAAGCCACCGGTACTGCGTACCATGGGCATTGTGCCGTAGCGCAAAGCATAAAGCTGGTTTAGTCCGCAAGGCTCCACGCGCGATGGCATCAGCAAGAAGTCTGATCCGGCATACACCAGGTGCGCCAGTTCCTCATTATATCCTATAAATACGTTACAATCATCCGGGAATTGCTCCTTTAACTCCTGCAAGGCATGTTCGGTTTCAGCCTCGCCTGCACCTAATAATACAAAGTTTACCTGGCCGCTAAGCGTTTTCAAACTATCGGCAATGGCTTGCGCCAGTACATCAGCACCTTTTTCATAAACCAAACGGCCAATAAACGATATCAGAGGCCGGTCAGGCTCCAGGTTAAAACGATCGCAAATAGCCTGTTTATTGGCCTCTTTGCCTGTAGCTGCCGTAGCGGTATTGTAGTTGCCTTTCAGCATGGTGTCGGTAGCAGGGTCCCAAACCTCGGTATCAATTCCATTTACTATGCCTATACCCCGCGCCTTTTCCATTTTAAAAAGTTGCTCCAGGCCGTTTGAGCTTACCTCCAGTTCCAGCAGGTAACTTGGCGATACAGTAGTATATTTTGCGCAACAGCGCACAGCCGAAGCCAGCGGATTAATGCCGCCGCTCCAATCCAGCAGGCCGGCTTTTGTCAGGTCTATCTCGGGCAGGTAGCTTACCTTGTCCCAACCGAAAGCGCCGTGATACTGCCCGTTATGGATAGTGAACACCGTAGGCGTTTTGGCCAAACGCTTATACAGCGATGAATATTTTAACAGAAAAGGCACCAGACCCGAATGATGATCATGACAATGGATAATATCAGGCGATTGCCCGGTGTAGCTTATCCAGTCTAAAAAAGACAGCTGGTAGGCAATAAACTGCTCGTTCTCGTCCGGATAACAATAAACTTCCTCGCGGTCTATCAATCCCGGTATCTTAATTAAAAACAGCTCAAAACCCAATACGTTGTTACGCTCTTTCCAAACCTCAAAATACAATCTGCGTGTGCCCAGCAGGGTAGCGCTTTGAAAAACCAGATCGAACAGGTTTTCCTGCACAAATTTGCGGTTGTAAAAAGGCAGCACAACAGCGGCGTCTAAACCGGCCCTTACCTGGTATTTGGGCAACGCGCCCACCACATCGGCAAGGCCGCCAACTTTGGCAACAGGATAGCATTCGGCACTTAAATGGTATATTCTCATTGGGTATAGTAACAGCGATTAAGGTACTAAACATTTATGCAATAGAACAAGCGTATATTTTAAAAAATGTGTTCTAAAAAATTGCGATTTTGAAACAAAGGGTACATTTTTTTGATGAACACGTAGAAATACCGTTTTAACGGTGGGTGTTATTGGTGATTTGGCAATTGGCGTGGAGGTAAGATACGTGACCCAGCCACGTTAAAAGATGTTAAAAAAAATTGCCGGTTTTTTTTTGCGGTATCTTAGCCGCGTTCGCACCAATAATATTATGAAACCTATACATTCACTCCTCACAGTTATATTTTTATCTCTGTTTATTAATTATGCCCAGGCACAGGTTGACATTAACGGCGACCTGGAAAAGATAGATAATTCGCGAAAGCTTCCGGTAGGATGGACGCACCCATCCGCTGTGGTTATACCGGCCGGTTATAGTGTTACCCTTGACAGCGTGGAAAAGCAACATGGCAAATATGCTGTTATGATAAGCCAAACAGGAAATGAGGCAAGCTATGCCAGCCTGGGCTTTAACATTGCAAAACGGTTTGAAGGCAGTAACATAGAACTGCGCGGCTACCTAAAAACAGAAAATGCAGAAAGCGCGGGCTTTTGGCTTGCCGCCGGAAAAGATTATTCGGTTAGCATGCAAGGGCCTAACGGAATTAAGGGTACTACCGCCTGGAAAGAGTATCGTATAAAAATACCCTATCAGGAAAAACTGGTTACTTATGTAAGAGCTGGCGCAATATTAGCCGGAAAAGGTAAAATGTGGTTTGATAACGTTAGGTTATTTATAGATGGCAAACCAATTGAGCAAGCAGATACCTCAAAAATTCCGTTAGCTAAGCCCCTGGCAGATACGGCGTTTAACAGTAGTTCGGGCATAAACAGTGTAAATATCACCCCACAAACAACCAAAAACCTGGCTGTTTTAGCACAAGTATGGGGCTTTGTTAAATATCATCACCCAGAGGTTGCCGACGGTAATGCCAATATGGATGCCGAACTATTCAGGGTGATGCCGGCAGTAATTAGTGCAAAAGACGCGTCAACTTTGAGCAATTTGTTAGAGCAATGGTTTGATAAATTTGGAGCCGTGGCGGCGTGTAGCAACTGTAAACCCTACCATTTTAAGGATGCCAAGCTATGCCCTGATTACGGGAATATTTTTGACGATGGCGTACTTACTCCCGCCTTTAGGGCCAAGCTTACCAATATTTTAAATACTAAGATCACCAAAAGTTATTATGTAAGATTAACTCCTAACGTTGGCAATCCAATTTTTGAGCATGAAAAGACCTATCCCGACAAAGCTTACCCCGACGCAGGCTATCGCCTGCTAAGCTTGTACCGGTATTGGAATATGATACAATACTTTTTTCCAAACCGTCATCTCATAGGCGATTGGGACAAAGTTTTGCCCGAGTTTATTCCGAAATTTATAGCAAACACCGATGCGGAAAGCTATGCGCTAACCGTGATAGAACTTATTAGCCGTATACATGATACCCACGGATTTTTACCCAGCAATAAAATAATTGATAATTACGTTGGCGCTTATGCACCTCCTTTTAAAGCCAGCTTTATTGAAAACCAACTGGTAATAACCGGCTACCATAAAGACTCTACTGTTGTAAAAAATCAGGTTAAAAAGGGCGATATTATCAAAGCTATAAACGGCGTGCCGGTTGAAGATCTGATCAAAAAATATTCGCCTTTGACATCTGCCTCTAACCAGGCAGCGCTAATGCGCGACATGCCTTTAGACTATTTGCTACGTAGCCAAAAGCCTGTTTTTAAGTTTGACATATTAAGCAGCAATGAACTGCACAAGGTTAGTATTGACGCTGTTAAATACAATTACGTTGACTTTGCAGCAATTAATACGCCTGCCCCCAACTCGCCGGGCTATTACTTGCTGAACAAAGATATAGGCTATGTTTATCCTGCGCGGTACAGTAATAAAACCCTGCCCGCCATTAAAAAACTGTTTGCCAATACCAAAGGCATTATAGTGGATATGCGGTGTTACCCGGCGGATGAGATGTCTTTCAGCTTTACCGAGTACATAAAGCAAGGCAAAGCGTCTTTTGTAAAATTTACCCGCCCAAGCCTTGAAAAGCCCGGCTACTTTGCCTTTGACCAATCGCTTGGCATAAGGCCCCCTGCTAACGCTTATAAAGGTAAAGTAGTAGTTATTGTTAATGAGACCAGCCAAAGCAATGCCGAGTATACCACCATGGCTTTTCAAAGCTCAACCAATGTAACCGTTATAGGCAGTACCACCGCCGGTGCCGACGGAAACGTATCATACATAACACTGCCCGGCGACTTGAGGACTGCCATATCAGGCATCGGTATTTTGTATCCTGACGGCACCGAAAGCCAGCGCGTTGGTGTTAAAATTGACAAGCCGCTTAAACCAACCATTGCAGGCGTTAAAGCAGGTAAGGATGAGTTGTTGGAGGAGGCGGTTAAAATAATTGAGGCGAACTAAACCGTTAGGCTCATGCACACGCTATGGCCGATCTACAGATGTCGTCTTTGCGAGCGGGAGCGAAGCAATCTCTACACGACAGGTGGGTGATTGAAAGAAGCACTAAAACAACAACATATCAGCATTACTTCCGTTGCGTGAGGCATTTCACGCTTGGCTTTCTCCGCCATGGCCGCGGAGGCCTTCGTTCTTTTTCTTGACAAAAAGAACCAAAAGTCAAGTCAGTAGAGAGGCTTCTTTGCGCACATGGCCTTTACCCCCGCAAAACGAAATGCGCCACGGCTACGTTACGTTGCGGCGTCATAGCCTGCCGCTTCGTCAACCTGCAACCGCAACGTTCCTGATGCCTTTGCCTGCGCACAGCCCCTCATGCGCATTTCGTTTTCGCCCGAAGCTGATCTGCTGACGGATTTCGTTTTGTTAACAAGTGCCGCCAATCAAAAGAAGCGCAAAGGCCTGCCAAGGTGCGCGGCCGGGAGTCTGGCATGGTGTGGTGGGAGCGATCAGCTTGGCTTGATCTTTTGGTTACTTTTGGATCAAGCCAAAAGTAACAGCCTCCGCGGCAATTGAGCGGGGAAAGCCTAGCGCGTAAAGGCCTTACCAAGCGACATTGTTAGTCAACACATCGCCATATTTGTTTGTGGTAGTAGTTAATGGCATTAGGTTGTTGTAAACCAAACCCAGCCGCAATATTCAATAACAAAATAATTAGTAAACATATAATTAAGTGTCTTTAAAACATTTATATATTTACCATAAGATGATGCATTTATCTTAACCAAAGGCAGTTCATAATTTCGCCTGTCACCCATAATTTATCCTGCAAAACCAATTAAAAACCTAAATAAATTAAAAAATGAAAGTAAAATTTTTAGCTGTTGTTTTAATGGCCATCCTAATCAGTGGCATTAGCAACGCTCAGGCTATTAAAGAAGATTTTAAGCCATCCACCTACAACCAACCATTATCGCAATATCCGCAGGTTAACTCGCAGGGGTATGCCAGGTTTCGCATTTTTGCGCCAAAGGCTGATAGCATGCGCGTAACATTGGGGCTGGGTGGACAAGGCGGAACAGTATTGAAAAAAGGTGCCGATGGCTATTTTACAGGCACAACAGCCGGCCCTATGGATGAGGGATTTCACTATTATCACCTGATAACCGATGGCGGCGTATTTAATGATCCGGGTACTTTAAATTTTTATGGTTCTGTTAGATGGGAAAGCGGCATTGAAATACCCGCCCACGACCAGGATTTTTACGCACTTAAAAACGTGCCGCATGGCAAAGTGCAACAGGTTCTTTTCCCGTCGCCAAGCACAGGCGAACCACGTCGCGCGTTTGTTTACACCCCTCCCGGTTATGATAAAAGTGCCGTTAAATACCCTGTTCTGTACCTGCAACATGGCTGGGGCGAGGATGAGACCGCCTGGAGCAACCAGGGCCATGCCAACCTAATTATGGATAACATGATAGCGGCAAAAAAAGTAAAGCCATTTATAATTGTGATGACCTACGGCATGACAAACAGATCTGTACGCGTTAATGGGGTCAGGCAGTTTGCAGTTGATACATTTAAAACCGTTTTACTAAAGGAGTTGGTTCCGTATGTTGATGCTAACTTCCGTACCATAGCCACCAGAAATGGTCGTGCAATGGCGGGCCTGTCAATGGGTGGTCGCGAAACAAAAGAAATAACATTAGCCAACCCCGAAGTATTTGCTTACTGGGGATTATTAAGCGGTGGCGAATATGCCCCTGCCGACCTGAAAGGCAAAATGAAACCTAAGTTTTTATTTATTAGCGCAGGCAGTAAAGAAGACAGATCAAAAACAATTCCAAAAGCCGAAACCGACTTAAAGGCCGCCGGATATAATGTTGCCACCTACATTTCAAACGCAACAGCGCACGAGTTTCAAACATGGCGCCGCAGTTTGCTGGTGATGGCTCCGCTTTTGTTTAAATAACGTGAGTTTGGGTAAACCCTTGTTGTCATTTCGATAGAGCAGGGGAGGTTATGCGGTGGAGCGAAAGAGAATGACGTTTTTATTATTGAGGATGATTTTTTCCTGATAAATGGGGCGCAAGCCCCATTTTGCTTTTAACCCTTTTCAAATCCACAACTATCGTCTTTGCGAGCGGGAGCGAAGCAATCTCTACACGATAGGTGGGTGATTGACTGAAGCACTAAACGACATTAAAGGCCCGCAGCCTTAGCCCTTCAAAACATAATGCAGCTTAGAACTCCTTCCTTGGGGAAGGGTGCGGCGGGGTAGTGCGATGGCGGGAAGGGGTTAACGTTGTGTTCAGGCCCTTCCACAGTCTTGCCCCGCTATGGCCGCGGAGGCCTTTGTTCTTTTTCTTGATAAAAAGAACCAAAAATCAAGTCAGCAGAGAGGCTTCTTTGCCGCACGGAGCCTTTGCGCTGCAAAACGAAATGCGCCGCGGCTACGTTACGTT
>NZ_JBHTHU010000020.1:0-185229 GCF_042676765.1 Mucilaginibacter calamicampi | reverse complement strand
GCATAACTCTTAGCTTTGGTTTGTAAAGCTAATCTGTTACCGAATTATCTGACCTTTACAATTGCGAGGTACGAAGCAATCGCGAACTATGTATAGCGGACTTTTTTCCTTGCGATTGATTCGTACCTCGCAATGACAAAAAAACTAATCACCAATTAACTGGCAATAGTATGTGCCTTACGCTGTACAGCTATACTTTTAACTTTTGCAGCAATATTAGCAGCATCATACCCACATTCGGCCCAAAGTTCGGGCTGCTCGCCATGTTCTATAATTTTATCGGGGATACCCAGGCGGATAACTTGTGCCTGGTAGTTATTATCGGCCATAAATTCAAGTACAGCTGTTCCCATACCGCCTTCAATACAACCATCTTCAACAGTTATAACTTTGCTGAATTTTTTAAATACTTCGTGCAATAATGCTTCGTCAATAGGTTTAACAAAACGCATATCGTAATGGGCCGGGTAATAACCCTCTGCATTCAGTTCGGCAACAGCGTTTACGGCTTCGTTACCAATATGTCCTAAGGTAAGTATGGCTACATCTTCACCATCGCATATTTTGCGCCCTTTACCAACTTGTAAAGGCTTAAACGGACGCTGCCAATCAACCATTACGCCGCTACCACGTGGGTAGCGTATAACAAACGGACCCATATTATCCTGTTGCGCAGTATACATCAGGTTACGTAGTTCTTCCTCATTCATTGGCGAAGAAACTGTCATATTAGGGATGCAACGCATAAATGCCAGGTCATATGCCCCGTGGTGAGTAGCGCCATCGGCACCGGCAATACCTGCCCTGTCCAGGCAGAAAATAACATGCAGATTTTGTATGGCAACATCATGTATCACCTGATCATATGCCCGCTGCATAAAGCTGGAGTAGATGTTGCAAAACGGTACTAAACCCTGGGTAGCCAATCCTGCAGAAAAAGTTACAGCATGCTGCTCTGCTATGCCCACGTCAAAAGCCCGCTCAGGCATGGCTTTCATCATCAGGTTTAAAGAGCAACCCGAAGGCATAGCAGGTGTTATCCCCATTATTTTAGGGTTCTGTTCTGCCAACTCAATTATGCTGTGGCCAAACACATCCTGATATTTAGGTGGTTGTGGCTTCTCGCTTTTTGTTTTCTTTATCTCGCCGGTAATTTTATCAAAAAGGCCCGGAGCATGCCACTTGGTCTGGTCTTTTTCGGCCAGGGCGTAACCTTTTCCCTTAACGGTTATGCAGTGCAGCAGTTTTGGTCCGGGTATATCGCGCAGATCGCGCAGTACCTTGGCTAAATTTTTAACATCGTGTCCATCAACGGGGCCAAAATATCTGAATTTAAGCGCTTCAAAAAAGTTGCTTCGCTTAAGTAAAGTTCCTTTTATGCTCTTCTCAATTTTAAGCGCCATGTTGTAAGCATCGGGGCCTATAGATGAGATCTTAGCCAGAACGTTGGCTATATCATCCCTAAAACGGTTGTAGGGCTTTGAGGTGGTTATGCTGGTTAAATACTCTTTTAACGCGCCAACATTAGGGTCAATAGACATGTTATTGTCGTTCAGAATAACCAAAATGTTTGAGTTGGCTATACCGGCGTGGTTTAAAGCTTCAAAAGCCATACCCGCGGTCATGGCACCATCGCCAATTACAGCTACGTGCTGACGGTCGTTCTCGCCTTTATATTTTGAAGCTACTGCCATGCCCAGCGCGGCAGATATTGATGTAGAGGAGTGCCCTACGCCAAATGTATCGTATTCGCTCTCTGAGCGTTTTGGGAAACCGCTTAAGCCGCCGTAAACCCGGTTGGTATGAAAATCATCGCGGCGGCCAGTTAATATCTTGTGTCCGTAAGCCTGGTGGCCAACGTCCCACACTAACTGATCGTAAGGAGTATTAAGGATATAATGCAGTGCTACAGTCAGTTCAACGACGCCTAAACTGGCAGCAAAATGCCCGCCGTTTACTGATACCACATCAATAATATACTGGCGCAGTTCCTGGCAAACCTGCTCTAATTGGTCTTCAGAAATTTTTTTAAGATCAGAAGGCGAGTTGATGCCTTCAAGTAATTTACCAGCTGGTACCTGCATTTGTTATGTTACCGATATTAACTACAAATTAAGCTAATAAATATCATAATTAATATATAAAAAAATAGTTTGTTTAGGGGCTATATAAATTTGAAATAGTAAAATTATATTTGGGTAAGCCATGACAGATGAAAGCTTTGAAATAAAACTCCCGCAGTTTGAAGGGCCGTTTGACCTGCTGCTGTTCTTTATTGAACGGGATGAGCTGGATATACACGAAATTTCCATCACCCGCATAGCTAACGATTTTCTGGATTACATTCACCACATGACCAGCCTTAACATTGAGCTGGCCAGCGAGTTTATTTTTGTTGCCGCTACGCTGATGCGCATTAAGGCTAAAATGCTGCTGCCGCGATATGATGCAGAGGATGGCGAGAGCGAAATAGATCAAAAAGACGAGCTGATACGCAGGTTGATAGAATACAAAAAGTTTAAAGAGATATGCGAAGAGCTTAGGCCGATGGAGGACGAGCGCTTTAAACAGGAGCGCAGGGGTAATGTTAAGTTCGATATTGAACAAACAGAATCAACAGTAAAATTACCCGGCGAAGAACTGGCCGACATCAGCCTGTATAAACTGATGATGGTGTACGCCCGCCTGATGCGAAATTACCAAAACCGCGCGCAGGAGGTAACGCATACCGTAGTACAATATCCTTATACCATTGAAGCGCAGAAAAAAGCTATTGATAACCTGTTGCGAATAAACAGCAAGCTTGATTTTAAAACCATAGCGGGTAACTCGGAAAACAAGGTGCATTTTGTGTACAACTTTTTAGCTGTTTTAGAGATGCTGCAGCAGGAATTGCTGGATATTCAGATAGGGCTGGGGTATAATAATTTTTGGGTTACGCCGAAGGAGAGTTCAACGGAATAATTAGAACTTCAAAGTCATGCCGAATTTATTTCAGCATCCCGCCAGGCATTACCGCCTGCTTGGCAAGTGGGTTGCTAAAACAAGTTCAGCATGACTGTATGATTAATAGCAGTAACTTTTTTACACCCCAAACTGCTGCAAATGGTGGTCCAGGTGCTTATAGAACAAAACATTCCACTCATCCGCTGTTAAACGCCCGAATGATAAAGATTCGCGGCCTTCAAAGTGTTGCTTCCCTAATTGCAGGGTATGATCTGTATACTCCAACAAGCGTTTTTTCTCCGTTTCAAAATCTCTGTCGTCGGCTATTATAAAAGCTTTGGCGGTAGGGGTATTACGTTTGTAAGGTTTTGGGCCAACCACCACATTTTTAACAAATGCCTTTAAAATAAATCGTACAAAGGCGTTGGGTTTTGGGTGCTTATCGGTGTAAGCCATTTCATAGCTAACATTGGTGTGCGCCAGCATTTGCGATACATTCATTTTGCCCCAAAGACCCGCTGTTTGCGGCGTTAGTTTATTTATACGGGCTTTAAGTTCGGCAACGTCGGCAGCGTTAAAAACACTTTTAATCATGATGAGAGGATTTACTCAAATATAGTATTTTGAGTATTATCAGGTACAAAACTTTATTTTACAAAATGGATTAACCTACCCCAACTTATACTCATCCAGCTTGCGGTACAGGGTGGTGAGGCCAATGCCCAGCAACCGGGCAGTCTCTGCTTTATTGCCGCCGGTATGGCGCAATATTTTTATTATATGCAGGCGCTCTACGCCTGCCAGATCAAATGGATTGTTATCAGCAATATGGTTATCAAATTCCGGTGGTAAAAGATCGGCAGAAACCACGGCGTCATCAGCTAATATTACTACCCGCTCCATTACATTTTTAAGTTCGCGTATGTTGCCTTTCCACGCGTTGCCGTTTATAAGCCTGATAAAGCTATTATCCATTTTAACAGCAAATTTGCCCATTTTTAAAGAGAACTCTTTAAGGTAGTACTCTGCTAATAGTAAAATGTCTGTCTTTCTTTCGCGCAGGGGTGGCAATGGTATGCTAAAAACAGATAGGCGGTAAAAAAGGTCGCTTCTGAAATTTCCGGCATCAGCTTCTTTTTGCAGGTCGCGGTTGGTAGCCGCTATTATGCGGATGTTTACCTTGATAGTTTGGGTATCGCCCAGTTTTATAAAGCTCTTGTTTTCTAACAGGCGTAGTAGCCGCGCCTGCATTTCAAGCTTTATTTCTCCTATTTCATCTAAAAAAAGGGTGCCGTTATTGGCTTCTTCTACCAATCCTTTTTTGTCTTTAAGTGCGCCGGTAAAAGCGCCTGCTTTATAGCCAAATAGTTCGCTTTCCAGCAGATCGCCGGTAAAGCTGCTGCAGTTTATGGCTACAAATGGCTGCGCGCCGCGTTTACTTTCGTGATGTATAGCCGACGCGAAAACCTCTTTACCTGTTCCGGTTTCGCCCGTCAGCAATACTGTGGTATCGGTATCTGCTACCTTCCTTGCCAGCGTTATGGCGCTAATAATTGCGGGCGATGTGCCGATGATATCATCAAAGCTGATGTTGGCCTTTTCTTTCTTTTTTAATAACGCCGCGTTAAACTGTAGGGCAGCTTTTTCAAAGGCCTGGCTAACCAGCGGAATTATCTTGTCGTTATCGTCGCCTTTGGTAATATAGTTGAATGCGCCGTTCTGAATGGCTTGCACACCATCGGCAATGGTGCCGTAAGCGGTTAGATTGATAACCTCAACATAAGGTTTTATTTGTTTAATGGCTTTTACCAGTTCAACGCCGTTGGCGTCGGGTAGTTTCACATCGCTTATCACCAGCACAACATCTTCATGATGCAGAATGCTCAAGCCTTGTTTGGCGGTATAGGCTTGCAGTACCTTATAACCCTCCAAACCTAAAATGCGCGACAAAAGATCATTGAGCTTTTTCTCATCGTCAATTACCAGGATGGAGGTTTGACGCGATTTTTTTGTTTCCACACATCAAAATTAGAATGATTTATGATGTTTGTAACCATTCGGGCTTTTATTTCGTCTTGCTTGTGTTATAATTCTCCGGTTGGGTTTAAAAACATACATTATCACAATGACAAAGACTCTTTTTAAATCATTTATTTTTTTGCTTCTTACCTCGTTCTCTTTAAAAGCGCAGGTTAAAATACAGGGCCAAATAGTAGATTCCGTTTCCAAAGCAGCCATTCCCTTTGCAACTATCGGCGTTAAAAACAGAATTATAGGTACGGTAGCAGATTCAACCGGGAGGTTTCAATTATCCATATCGCCGGATAGCATTGGTCCTGGTAACCCGGTAATTGTGAGTTGCGTTGGATACAAGTCTGCTGAAATAGGCGTTCAGCGGCTTAAAGATGGGCATCAGCTAATTGCCCTGGCAATTGCTAATACCTATTTAGGTCAGGTAGCTGTAAAGCCGTTAAAGTTTAAAGTAAAAACATTTGGCAGAACAGGAAGCTCTGCCTTTATGAGCACAAAGATGATATCTGAGCATAACCATACCAGTGATGAGTTAGGTAAAGAAATAGGGACGGTTATTGGTATTGATAAAAATTGCCGGCTTACCGCCTTTAACATGCACGTTATATTTAATCATTTTGATAACGTTAAGTTTAGGCTAAACATCTACAGCGTAAAAAACGGATTAGCAGATACACTGCTTATAAAAGATAATATTCTGTTAGATGTTGGGCACGTACGCCAAAAATGGATCCACGTAGATCTTACAAAATATCAGATCTATCTTGAAGGGTATAAAGAGGTTGCTGTGGCTATCCAGTGGTTAAAAAGCACTGCCGGTAACAATCCTCAAAAGTCATTCAATATAGCTGCGGTTCCGGCGCTGGGCCATCACATATTGTTCAGGGATAAAAGTCAATCAACCTGGCTAAAAGTGGGCGGTAATTTAAGTATGAATTTTACGGCTGATGTTTATAAAGACTGATAGCTACCGCGCTTTGATCCCAAAAACATCCTTTAAAGCTTTTTTTGCCGCATGATAGCCACACATGCCGTGTACACCACCCCCCGGCGGCGTTGACGACGAACAGATGTAAAGCCCCTTAGCCGATGTACGGTAAGGCGACCAGCGCAGTGCCGGACGGGTAAATAATTGTGTAATATCTTGTATGCCGCCGTTAATATCACCACCTATATAATTGGGGTTATGCTCCTGCATTTGCGCGGTGGTCATGGTATGGCGGGCCAATATTATGTCTTTAAATCCGGGTGCAAAGCGCTCTATCTGGTTTTCAATGGCGGCAGTCATGTTCTTAACCGAGCCATTGGGTACGTGGCAGTAGGCCCAGCCGGTGTGCATACCCTTGGGTGCACGACTATGATCAAACAGGCTTTGTTGCGCAAATAACACAAATGGTTTTTGCGGTAATTGTCCGTTGCTTACAGCCAGTTCAGAGCCGGCTATTTCATCAAATGTTCCTCCCAAATGCACGGTACCGGCACCGTGGCAAAATTCGTTAATAAAAGGCACGGGCCCATCCAACGCCCAATCAATTTTAAAAACCCCCATACCATAACGGTAGCGGTTAAGCTGCCATTTGTAAATTGACGAGAATTTATGCCCCGCAATTTGCAGCATTTGTTTTGGTGTTACGTCAAAAAGTACAGCGTGAGACGATGGCAGTTGCGATAACGAAGTAACATAGGTATTGGTCTCGATAACCCCACCCAGCGATATGAAATACGAACCCAGCGCCGCGGCAATTGCGGCCGAACCGCCTTTAGCCATGGGCCAGCCTTTAAGGTGCGCACCAGTAATAAGCGCCAGGGCAATAGCCGCGGTTGATTTGTTACTTAGCGGTTGCATGCTATGTGCCGCCATACCGCCAAATAGCGCCCTGGCGCGTTCTGTTGTAAAAGTGCGGACCATTTTTTCGGCACTTTGTAAGCCTTTTAGCCCGAATGATGCCATTTCAAAGGGGTGTTGCGGAAAATGCAATGGCCCTAAAACATCATTTTCAATAAGCGGCCAGCTTTTAACAATTGGCGAGATGAGTTTTGTGTAGGCCTGCTCATCGCCCGGTAAGTATTTGGCGGTTGTTTGTATGGACGAATGTAAAACACCCGCGCTGCCATCATCCAACGGATGGGCGCAGGCAACTGTTGGATGGATATATTCCAACCCGTGATCTGCAAGGGGCAGGTTTCTAAAAAATGGCGAATTAATGGCCAGGGGATGAATGGCCGAACAAACATCATGTTTAAAGCCCGGCAAAGTCAGATCCTGTGTGGCCAGGCCGCCGCCGATATTGGCCTTGCCCTCTAAAATCAAAACCGAAAGGCCATTTAGCTGCATTAATATAGCTGCTGCAAGGCCATTAGGACCGGAGCCTACTATAATGGCATCATAATCGCGTTTGGGTAAGGATTCAAAATCGGGCATAATAGATTCAGCTCAGCATAAAAAAGCAAACAGTAAATGCTAAACAATTATAGGCCGAAATGTTCTAAATAAAAAGTGGGGGAATTGGCCGGGGATAAAATATAAGCATTAGCTAAACCCGCGCGTCATTGCGAGGATACGAAGCAATCTCTACACACGCTAATAAAAACCGTGATCACTAATTTAAGGTTGATGCCATTTATTTAATTGCCCCATTATGATCTAAATAAAAGAATACGCGGCACTATACCAACGATTGATAATACTACCAAGCCTGTCGTGTAGCGATTGCTTCGTATCCTCGCAATGACGTGTTGGAAAAGTTACCCCAGCGCAGCTGCAAAATCCGCAATCAGATCATCCTTATCCTCAATACCTATTGAAAGGCGGATCATGTTATCTGATATACCCATTTCGGCGCGTTTCTCTGCGCCTAACTCGTTAAATATGGTGTGCGCTACCGGGATAGACAGCGTACGCGTATCGCCCAGGTTGCTTGATTTTATTACCAGCTGCAGCTTGTTTAAAAACGCGAAACAATCCATACTTTCCACCAGCTCAATGCTCAATAAGGTGCCATAGCCAGAGAAAAGCTTTTTAGCCAGCGCATGTTGCGGATGGTTTTCCAGACCCGGATAAAATACTTTTTTAATGTTTGGATGCGCCTCAAAATAAGCTGCCAGCGTCATGGCATTATCGGTAGATCTATCCATACGCAGTGCCAGTGTTTCGGCACCTATTGATATGTAATGCGCGGCTTCCGGGGCCATGGTGCCGCCTGCGTCGCGCAATCCTTTTTTTCTTATCTGGGTGATGCCCCATTTTTTAACATCGCCTTTTTTGTATACGTCGTAAATGTTAGGGTAATTACCCCAGTCAAACAAACCCGTATCAGTAACACAACCGCCTAAAGCATTGCCATGGCCACCTATGTTTTTGGTAAGCGAATTAGCTACCAGTCCGGCTTTAACATTTACGGGTTTAAAAAGGTAGGGCGTGGTCATGGTGTTATCTACCATATACAACAATCCTTTTTGTTCGCACAGGTTACCAATGGCTTCCAGGTCGGCAACCTGCGTAGCCGGGTTAGCAATGGTTTCAACAAAAACCATGCGGGTGTTGGGTTTTAAAGCACTTTCAACATTGGCTACCGCGGTGGCATCAACAAAAGTAATGTCAAGGCCCATATCCATGTATGATTGAAATACGCTGCGGGTGTTGCCAAACAAGTAAGAACTGGCCACAATATGGTCGCCGTGTTTTACCAATGCTAAAACGGTTGACGATATGGCCGCCATGCCGGTTGCAAAGCCCACCGAAGCAAAACCATTCTCCATTTGCGTTACCTTATGCTCCAGCGCGCTAACAGTAGGGCTGCCCTGGCGCGAGTAAGCATAACCGCTTGTTTTGTTCTGAAAAACATCTACCAGGTCCTGTACATCATCATAACCAAACGTTACCGAGGTATGGATGGGTTTATGTAAAGCGCCGTGTTCGGGTTTTTGTAAACGGTCTGCGTGCAGCAGGGTAGTGGTAAAGCCTTTTTTTGTTGTCATTGTCTTATTCAGTTATCACGATATCAGACTGCGAACTTAGTAGTTTTTAAGGGAATTTTTTAATGATGAGGGAGGATATGACGTTAGGAATATTGTTTTAAGAAGATTTATATCATAGCGATGGGTTTTAAACCCATCGCTATTGAGAAAGCCATCGGAAGATTGCCTCGGGTAGTTGACCGGGCTATATCTGTTGGTTGTGTATATTGGTTGATTATCACTAATTTTAAATAACAAAAATATATGCCCCGGCTAAGGGGCACATCTGCTATGAAAAAATGGATATTCCTGCTTCCCGCGCTTGTTATAATAAGTTTGTCAGGCCGCGCGCAAAGCCGGCCGGGGGAATTGGTAAAAACAACTAACACCGTAAATTCGCGCAGCGAATGCGGAATGGCGGCGGCGAATGGTAAATTATACCTGATAGGCGGTGGCGGCAACGCCGCGATGCCCGTTGAGATATATGACCCGACAACCGCAACGTGGACGAAGGGCGCGACAGCGCCAAGCGTTATGCACCACTTTCAACCGGTGGCGTTAGGCGATAAAATTTATGTGCTGGAGGCTTTTGTAGATAACAACTATCCTAACCAAACAACAGCCGCCAATGTACTTTGCTATGATACCAAAGCGGATAGCTGGAAAAAGTTATCGGGTTTACCGGTAGAGCGCCGCCGCGCCGGTGCCGGGGCAGCGGTTTATAATGGCAAGCTTTATTTGGCCGGAGGGATACAAAATGGCCACGCCAGCGGAACCACCAATATGTTTGATGTTTATGATCCGGCAACTGATAAATGGACGGTATTGGCGAATGCGCCGCATATACGCGACCATAGTATGGCTGCTGTTTTAAACGATAAATTATACGCTATCGGCGGCCGGAATACCAGCATACACGAGCCGGAATTTAGTGCGTTTTACAGTAAGGTTGTTTTAGAGGTGGATGAATACGACTTTAAAACAGGTAAGTGGTCAACCCTTCAGGCCAAACTGCCAAAAGGGTCGGGCGGCGGTTCGGCTATTGCGGCAGGCCCCTTTTTATTTTATATAGGCGGCGAACGCGCTACCGACACTGAACCCAATGCACCACGGAAGGATATTTATTACATTGACCCAAGAACCTACAAGGCTTTTACCAAAGCATCCGACCTCAATTTTGCACGCAACGGACCGGGTGGAGCGGTTATAACTACCGTTAACGGCAACAAAACTAACTACGATATTTATATTGCCGGCGGCGCGGGCAATAATGGCATTGCGCTTGAAAAATCAAATGTCACCACGGATGAGGTATTTTAAATAATAGTCTTACGCAAAGTAGGGCTACAGATCTTTAATAAATTACTGTTACAAAAGCGTTGCAAAAAAAGTGTAAATTTTGCTGATAACAATTAGTTGATAATCAAATATTTGATATCGAATTACAGCTAAATTTTCTGACGAATATGTCTGTTGCAAAGTGTTGCATGTTTTAACATGTAATAATTGTAAGTGGTTGATACGTAAATAGTTGAAAAAAATGCTGTTGCAAGTGTTGCAAAGTGTTGCATATATTCCTGCAACACCTTGCATCATAAATTTTATTTATTTTCGCTTCATGTCCATTTATACTATCCCACTCAAGTACCGGAAGATGGAGAATCTTCACATTGTTTTTTGGCTGTTCAAGGATATCGGCTGGTGCCTTATCTGGAAACCACTGGGCATTGTAATGATCTTTCCAACGCTCATCATCTCTATGGTAATAGCCTGGCGCACCCGGCACATGATGGCCGAGCTTACCCATAACCTGGCAATTACATTGTGGATACTGGCCAATTCCTATTGGATGTCGACGGAGTTTTTGGGTATAGACGGTGCTGAGGTTTTTGCCGGAATAACCTACAGACAGCTCACTATTGCTCCGTTTTTATCAGGAGTGGCGTGCCTGGCCTACTATTATATTTTTTGGGCACCCAAACACCCTGATGATGTAGAATTGTATGATGTAAGTAATGATGTGACCATAACTAACCCACCTTTGGTGAATAAAGAAAAAGAGCGCGTGTCATCCTGAGCCTGTCGAAGGACGGGCGCAAAGGCCCTACCCACTATGTTGCGACGAGCTCAACATGACACCTTAATCCCCTAACAGTGCCTTTAAATTCTCCAGCGTATCTGCTTCTTCTTTAGGCTTATCATGCCGCCAGCGCAATATGCGCGGAAACCGCAAGGCTATGCCCGATTTATGCCGGGTAGAGCGGTTAATTCCCTCAAAACCTATTTCAAAAACCAGCTCCGGCTTAACCGTGCGCACGGGTCCGAATTTTTCAAGGGTATTACGCTTTACAAAGTAATCTACCTTATTGATCTCGGCATCGGTAAGGCCGGAGTAGGCCTTGGCAAAAGGCACCAGTTTATCGCCATCCCAAACTGCGAACGTGTAATCGGTATAAAGATCAGCTCTACGACCGTGACCTTTTTGTGCATAAACCATAACGGCGTCTACAGACAGCGGGTCTATTTTCCACTTCCACCAGTCGCCACGGCGGCGGCCCACCTGGTAAGTAGCGCTTTTGCGTTTCAGCATAATACCCTCTGCTACCATAGCCCTTGATTGATCGCGTATCACAGCCAGATCATCCCACGAGCTGAAGTTGATAAGCGCCGATATCCGGAATATTTCGGGCTGGGCTGTTGTGGTCTGCAAATCCTCTAATAATGCCCTGCGCTCTGATTGTGTTTTGTAACGGATATCTTCACCATTGTACTCTAAGCAATCATAAGCTATAACAGCAACCGGGCTTTCCTCCAGTATTTTCTTACTGATATTTTTTCTGCCGATGCGGGTTTGCAGCACATTGAAGGGCAGGGGCAAGCCATCCCTGAAACTTAATATCTCGCCATCTATCACTGTGCCATCAGGCAGGGCGTTCAAAAATGGGTGCAGCTCCGGGAACTTCTCGGTGGCCAGGTCCTCACCCCGGCTCCAGATGAAGATCTGCCCATCGCGCTTAATTAACTGCGCGCGTATACCATCCCACTTCCATTCGGCTTGCCACTCGTCAGCTTCGCCTAAAGTAACCTTTAACTCCTCGGCTGATTTCTGCTTATCAGATGTCTCCTGTATGGGGTAAGCCAGGAAGAAAGGGTAGGGCCGCGATACATCGTCCGATGCATCGCCCTTTTGAGTAAGCTGCTCGTAAGAGTAAGTATCCGGCATCCAGTTACCCATAATGCGATGGGTAAGCGTAGCGGCATCCAATCCGGAAAGATCAGCCAGCGCCTTTATCACCAGATTTTGCGATACGCCAACCCTAAAACTGCCGGTAAGTAGTTTGTTAAATACAAAACGTTCCTGCGTATCCAACACGGCCCAGGCATCGGTTAGCCAGAGTTTGCGTTCTTCTTCCGTTTTTGCACTTAGCGTATTCAACTCGGCAATCCAGTCGGTAAGGGTTTTGTCGCTGCTGCTTTCTGTGTTTTGAGGCAGCAACAGGGCCATGGTTTCGGCAAGGTCGCCTACTATATGGTAGCTCTCTTCAAACAACCAAACCGGGATACCTGTAACCGCGTTGGCCCAGGTGCGTATCTGTGTAGCGTTGATAACCCGTTTTGGTTTGCGCCCTGTAAACAGCGCCAGCATGTGCATTTTGTCAGAATCGGGTACGCAATTAAGGTAGTCTTTTAGAACCTTAACCTTCTCGTTGGTTTTGTTGGTCTCGTCTAACGAGAGGAAGAGTCGGGCGAATGCTTTCATATAGCCTCCTCCCAGCCTCCCCCGGAAGGGGAGGAGCTTGATAGTTCAGCAGAAAAAGTCTCCCCTTCCGGGGGAGATTTAGAGGGGGCTTCTTCATCTTCTGAAGGAGTTTGGTTAGGCGATTCATCATCCCCAAACAACGTGTGCACCTCGTGCGCGTCAAAACCTATTTCAGAAAGATAACGCGCAAACGGCGCGGTATAACCGTGGGTAAGATAAACCTTCTCGCAGCCCGTAGCATCTATGGCACTTATCAAGCCGCTCCAGTCGGCGTGGTCTGATAGTATAAAGCCCCGATCAGCGGCCCTGCGGCGCTTCGCGCCGCGCAAAGCCATCCATCCCGAGCAATAACCAAAACTGTAAGGCTGAAACCTCCGCATCCAGGGCGTACCCACCGATGATGGCGGTGCCAGTATTATGCACTTACGCACTTCGTCTTTAGAGGTCTCGGGTGTTATGCGGTGCGTCTCGTTGAGTATAATGCCGTTGCGGCGCAGGGCCTCGTTGGTGTTTTCAATAACGCCGTGGGTATAAACCTTGCCAATTGACAGATCAAGATTTTGCAATATGCGCTGCGCCTTGCCTAATAAGTATCCTACTATCACCGTTGCTATATTGTTTTCCGCGTTACCGCGCCACCATTTATTCACCTCATCAAAAAGCTGTTGCTGGGGCTTCCATTGAAAAACGGGCATCCCGAAGGTACATTCAGAAATAAAATGGTGGCATTTTACCGGCTCGAAGGGTGCACATACACCATCATCTTCCGTTTTATAATCGCCTGATATCACCCAAACCTGGCCCTTATACTCAATCCGCACCTGTGCCGAGCCAATAACGTGCCCTGCAGGATGAAGTGATATTTCTACACCGTTCTTCATTACCTTTTCGCCATATTCAATGGTTTGAAGACTGATATCGCCCAGACGGTAAAGCAATACTTCCCTGGATAGGTGATGAGCCAGATAACGCTTATTCCCCCACCTGGCGTGGTCGCTGTGCGCGTGGGTTATTACCGCATCATCAACCGGTTTCCATGGGTCTATATAAAATTTGCCTTGCGGGCAGTAAATGCCATTGTCGGTAAACTCAATCAGCGGTTTTGCCATATAGCAATAACTCCTTTTTAAGCAATTGGTTTTAACGCAAAAGCCCTTCCGGGATAACCGGAAGGGCTTTCAATGTAATAATAAATTATTTTAACGCATAGCAGGCGTGTGGGCCTTAGCTACTTTATCGGTAGCAATGCCAATGTAATCAACCAATATTTGACCTGCCTCTAATTTTAAAGCATCCAGGTCTTCTTTTTTAGGTTTCGCTTCCCCTTTTTTCAACGCCGGGCGACCCATGGCTACGCGTAACGCATTGTTCCTGTCAAAGCTTTTTTGCTCGTCCTCGTCGCGCTGTTTTTTCAATACGTCAATATTTAGCATCATGGTGTTCTCGGCAGCTTTTTTCTTGTATTCTTCAATATCGGCTAACAGGTTTTTGTATACTACGCTGTTTTTCATGCGTGCCTGGTGTAATTGGCTAAGCTGGGGTAGCACGGTGTTAATATCGGCCACCTTAGTATACTGGCTTTTAGCTATAACATCAAAAGGCAAAGCAGATGGATCAGTGTCCTCACCATATTTATCCAAAGGTATGGATGACGGGAACTGGATATCAGGAATAACGCCTTTGTGTTGGGTTGATCCTCCGCTGATGCGATAGAACTTGGCGATTGTAAGGTTAAGCTGACCGTAGTCTATCTCTGGGGTGGCGTTATTACGCCCGGTTACATTGCCAACAATTGAATTGATCCTGTTGCCTAGCGTAGAATTAATATATCTGTTTAGATCAATCTGTGTCTGAACAGTGCCTTTACCATAGGTTTGGGTTCCAAGTATTACGCCGCGGCCATAATCCTGTATAGCGCCGGCAAAGATCTCTGATGCTGAAGCGCTGAAACGGTCAACCAAAACGGCTAAGGGGCCAGCATAGGCTATGCCCGGATCTTCATCCTTGTCTACTTCAACTTCGTTTTTAGTGTCGCGTACCTGCACAACAGGGCCATCTTTTATAAACAAGCCGGTAAGCGATATGGCTTCTGTTAATGAACCACCACCATTTGTGCGCAGGTCGATAACAATACCGTCAACGTTTTCTTTTTTAAGCGAATCTAACAACAGTTTTACATCCCTGGTAGTGCTTGGGTAGTCGGCAACGCCGGAACGGGCTGCATCAAAATCAACATAAAATGCCGGGATGTTAATAATACCGATCTTAACAGTTTTACCATTTTGCTGGTAGTTTTGAATTGATTTCTGTGCGCGTTGATCATTTAATACGATCTTCTCGCGAACGATCTCTACTGTTTTGGTAGGGTCAGAAACCGCTTTACCTTCGGGAAGTAGTTTTAGTCTTACAACGGTGCCTTTTGCACCTCGTATTAATTTAATAGCGTTTGATGTACGCCAGCCTACTATGTCCTGAAATTCGCCGGTTTTACCTTGTGCTACAGCTACTATCCTGTCGCCCGCATTAACCTGGTGAGTTTTATCAGCAGGGCCGCCCGCTACTAACGATTGTATAATAACGTACTCGTTTTTTTCGCTGAGTGTTGCACCAATACCTTCCAGTGAGCGCGACATTTCTAATTTGAACTGCGCCTTGTTAAACTGGTTAAAGTAGTTGGTATGTGGATCTATCGCCTCAGTAAAGTCATCCATAAACAACTGAAAAACATCATCGCTTTCCAATTTATTGTTTTGAGAAATAAGGTTTTCGTAGCGTTTTTTCAGTGTTTCTTTATTTTTAGCTTCATCAGGTTTAGCCAGTTGTAAATTAATCAGATCGAACTTAACACGTTGTGTCCAGTAGGCATCTAACTGTGCCTGCGATGCCCATGGCAGCTTTTCGCGGTCGTATGCAAATGTTTCATTTTTTTTAAAATCGAATTCTTTGTTTAACTGCGCCAGCGAATAGTTTATCTTGTCGCTGTATCTTTTCTGAAAAACGTTAAACATATAAAACACGTTGCTCAGATTGCCGCTCTTAATGTCGTCGTCAAACCGGGTTTTATATTTGTCAAAATCAGCAATGTCTGATGCCAACAGGTAAACGCGGCCCTCGTCCATGCTTTTCAAAAAGTGATCGTATATAATTAGCGACAGGGAGTCGTTCAGCGCTACTTTTTTGTAATTGTATTGCGATATGAGCGAGGCCACAGCCTTAACAGCATTACTTTGATTTTCGGTAGGCTCTAAATTTAGTGAGCCGTTAACCTTAGCAGGTTTTGATGGCGCAGCGTTACACGCTAGCGCGGCCCCAAGTGCCAAAACGAAATAAAATCTTTTAAACATATCCTTTACTCTCTTAAAATCAGGAACTAAATAAAACATCAATACAATACTTGTGCCTAATTGCAGGCTAATTAAATATAAACAAAAAAAGACAGTCTTAATTGTCTGCCTCTGATTTGAGAATAACAATATTACAATAATGTTTTGCTATTTTATTATAACAACAGGTTTTTTACTTTATTGTTATATAGAGACAAATTTTGGCTGCAGATGTTACATCAAACCTATAAATTGCACAGGTAATGAAACCAATTATTGAATGTGTACCCAACTTTAGCGAGGGCCTTAATGCTGATGTAATAACGCAAATAGCTGCCGGGATAAACCAGACGGCAGGCGTTAATCTGCTAAACATTGACGCCGGCCACGATGCTAACCGCACCGTTATAACTTTTGCCGGCGAGCCCGACGCTGTTGTTGAAGCTGCTTTTAATTGCATAAGGAAAGCTACGGAACTTATTGATATGCGCACGCAAAAGGGCGAACATCCGCGGATGGGCGCTACTGATGTTTGTCCGCTTGTGCCTGTAAGCAATATAACACTGGCACAGGTTGATGTTTATGCAAAACTATTGGCCGCCAGGGTGGGTGCCGAATTGAAAATACCTGTTTACTTATATGAGTATTCGCAGGCGGATAAGGCCCGGAGTAATCTTTCTGTGATCAGATCGGGCGAGTACGAGGGTTTTTTTGAAAAGATAAAGCAACCAGCATGGCAGCCGGATTTTGGCCCCGCAGAAATGAATGCGAAAGCAGGTGCCACCGTTATAGGCGCGCGTAATTTTTTAATAGCTTATAACGTTAACCTTAATACTAAGTCGGTAAATTTAGCTGCAGAAATTGCTGCTGATGTACGTGAATCGGGTAGGTTACGGATTAATGAGGAAGGGAAGAAACGCGTTCCGGGTTTATTAAAAGGCGTAAAAGCTATAGGCTGGTATATGGAAGAGTATAAGTGTGCGCAGGTGTCAACCAATATTACTGATATTACGCTTAGTCCGATACACCAAGTTTTTGAAACCGTTGCTGAGCGGGCTAAAGCTTACGGTACCGAGGCAACCGGTAGTGAATTGATAGGTCTTATTCCGCTTAGCGCCATGAAGGAAGCGGGCCAGTATTTTGCCAAAAAACAGCAAATGGACAATTTGCCGGAAGAGCAGTTAATACAGCTTGCCATTAATACAATGGGGTTAAACGCTGTGAAACAATTTTACCCGCAAAAACGTATATTGGACTATTTGCTTAATAATTTGAATGAAGGAGCCAAAGCTTAGGTAACAATCTTATTGAAATTTAGCTATCGCTCAGGTTTAAAAATAATCTTATTATTTAATTTTTATATTTAAAATAAAATTTAACTCATCTTAGTTGATGAAATTTCCGCAGCTTATACGTTGCTGTTAAACTATAAATGAATACCCTAAAATTTAAACGTTTTATATTAACGATACTTTTAATTTGCCCGCTATTTTGGGCAAACGCACAGACTGCACGTTTAGATAACAGCATGCAGTTTGCCGCTTTTGACAAGGCGTTAAAAAAATCGGGCTTAGCGTTTACATTTCCGGCGGGTTTTAAAGAAATAAAAGCGGTAAACAATCGTGAATTTAGTTTCAACTACGCCATGGAACTTCCCGAAAAGGATTTTGAAATATGGCTGCGCGTTAATTCTATAAAAGAAAATAAGGCACTCTTAAAAGATAATCATCAACAAATAAACGTTGATTCTGCCTACGCGTTTATCATAAAGCAACAGGCCTTAGCTTTTTCTGATGATAATGATTGGCTTACGCGCCCTATCCCCAGTTTCATTTTAACCCGATATAATGCCGATGTTGGCAAAACTTATCTTGTTAACCTTAAAGATTCGCCCGTTACCAAGCATTATAAATACGCGTTAATGATAGTTCTGGCTAAGTACAACACAGGCAGCGTATTTGGCATTTGCCTTACTAACAACAAGGGGCCTGAGTTTTTTAAGAACATGTTTGAAGCAAGTAACTGCCTGAAATTCAAATCGCCGGAAAAGGCAGATAAATAATGTTAATAAGTTAATTTATTTAACGTCCTTATTCATCCTCTAAATTTTATTTTTGCTGTAAGCGTTTTCTGGCGCTTGTATATTATATCTGCATATGGCTGAGGTTAATTATAGTGAAGACAGCATACGGTCGCTTGATTGGAAAGAACACATCCGCCTGCGCCCGGGCATGTACATTGGTAAATTGGGCGATGGTTCTGCTTATGATGATGGCATCTACGTTCTGCTAAAAGAGATAGTTGACAACTCTATTGATGAGTTTGTTATGGGCGCCGGTAAAACTATAGACATAACCATAAGTGACCATAAAGTTTCCGTTCGAGATTATGGCCGGGGTATCCCTTTAGGAAAAGTAATTGATTGCGTATCAAAGATCAATACAGGTGGTAAATATGATAGTAAAGCATTCCAAAAATCGGTAGGCTTAAATGGTGTGGGTACTAAAGCGGTTAATGCTTTGTCAACTTCGTTCACCGTACAATCTTACCGCGATGGAAGAACTAAAATAGCCGAGTTTGAAAAGGGAGAACTGATCCGTGACGAGGCCGAAAAAGAAACCTCGCAACGCAATGGTACCGCTATCAACTTTTTCCCGGACGACAGCATATTCAGACATTACCGCTTTATCCCGGAGTTTATTGAGAACATGATATGGAACTATGTTTATCTAAACTCGGGCCTTACCATTAATTTTAACGGACAGAAATATTTTTCGGAACGCGGTCTTTATGATCTGCTAACCAAAAAGACTGACAATTCAGAAACCCTGCGTTATCCTGTTATTCACCTAAAAGGCGACGATATAGAGATAGCCATGACGCACGGACAGCAATATGGCGAAGAATATTATTCGTTTGTAAACGGGCAGCACACTACGCAAGGGGGCACGCACCAGGCGGCTTTTCGCGAAGCGGTGGTTAAAACCATCCGCGAGTTTTACGATAAAGATTTTGATGCTGCCGATGTTCGCGCGTCAATAGTGGCGGCAATAGCCATTAAGGTGCAGGAACCAGTATTTGAATCGCAAACCAAAACAAAATTAGGTTCACAAAATATTGGTCCGGAAGGGCCGTCTGTCCGCACCTTTATAGGTGATTTTGTTAAGAAAGAACTTGATAACTACCTGCATAGAAATACAGCTGTTGCTGAAGCGTTAAAGGCAAGAATACTGCAATCTGAGCGCGAACGTAAAGACATCGCGGGCATTAAAAAACTGGCTAACGAGCGCGCCAAAAAAGCATCTCTGCACAACCGTAAACTACGCGATTGCAAGGTTCATTTTGACGATAACCACGAACGTAAACAGGATACTACCTTGTTTATCACCGAGGGTGATTCGGCGTCGGGTTCCATCACCAAATCTCGCGATGTGATGACGCAGGCTGTGTTCAGCTTAAAAGGTAAGCCGCTAAACTGTTTCGGCTTAACCAAAAAGGTAGTGTATGAGAATGAGGAGTTTAACCTGCTGCAACACGCCCTTAATATTGAAGATGGTATTGATAATCTGCGCTATAACAACATAGTATTTGCTACCGATGCCGATGTGGACGGTATGCACATACGTTTGCTGCTAATGACCTTCTTTTTGCAGTTTTTTCCTGACCTGGTTAAAGCCGGGCATGTATCTATTTTGCAAACACCCCTATTCAGGGTACGTAATAAAAAGGAAACTATTTACTGCTACAGCGATGAAGAACGCCGCAACGCCATTGCCAAATTGGGTGTAAAGCCGGAGATTACCCGCTTTAAAGGTTTGGGCGAAATATCGCCTGAGGAGTTTGGTTTGTTTATAGGTAAGGATATGCGCCTTGACCCTGTAATATTAAAAGATGCCAACATAAAGGGTTTGCTTGAATATTTTATGGGTAAAAATACGCCCGCGCGCCAGCAACATATTATAGGTAACCTGAGGGTTGAAAAGGATGATGAGACGGTGAATCCTATGATTGCGGATAAAGAAGAAGAGGAGGAGTTGCCGATAGCTGTGTAGTTTCTTTGTTAAGAAATCCGACGGAAAAAACCTGGAGAAGATGAATTTTCAGCAATTTAAGAACGATATAGAGCTAATTTTCGAAGACAAGTTCGACTTTGATTTGCTAGAGTTTAGGTATCTTCCTTACAGTTTTGGGCACGGCACTCTGGTCTATCGTATAAAAGGATATATTGTCCGATTTACTTTTGACGGCAGAGATAAATTGCTGACTTGTGAACGAAGCAACTTTCATGACAAATATCCCAATTGCGGTTGGACAATTGTATTTGAAAGCGAAGGATTAGTTTTAATTGGGAAACAGATAGAAACAGTATTAAATATTATACCCAATTAATCCGAGGTATAACTCATTAAAATACTGATTCATTGTTGTTAATTAAATTTCCCTCTCGCCATCCTCTCCAACGCGTCAATAAACATTGGCGAATCATTCAGGCTTTCCACTAATTGTACATGCTCGCCTCCCAAGGCTTTAAACTCATCGCCATACTCAACTGTAACTTCGTAAACAGTTTCCAGGCAGTCGGCAACAAATGCAGGGCAGAACACCAGCAGGCGTTTTTTACCTTCTTTGGCTAATTGCTCAACTACTTTACTGGTGTAGGGTTGTACCCACGGGTCGTTACCCAGGCGGGATTGGAAGCAAACGGTATATTTTTCTTTCGGAAGATTTAATTGTTCAGCAATTAGGCGTGCTGTATCATAACTCTGTGCCGAATAGCAGAATTTGTTGGTATCATTCAACGTATCGCAACAGCCATCTACTTTAAGGCAGTAGTTGTGGGTGTGGTCGCATTTCATTATCTGACGCTGCGGCAGGCCATGAAAGCTGAATAAAATGTGGTCGTAAGTTTCCGGCTGATACTTACGCGCGTTTTGGGCAAAAGTGGCAATCATCAGGTCATCATCATGAAATGAATTGATGAAGGTTACATTAGGTATAGTTTGCCACTCGCTTACCAGTTTCATCACCTTATCATGCACAGAACCGGTACTTGCCGATGCATATTGCGGAAACAATGGAATAACTTTTATCTCGCTTACCAGGTTTTTCTTCAATCTTTCTAAAGCCGATTCAATTGAAGGGCTTTGATAGCGCATGGCCAGCTCAACCTGGTACTCATCGCCAAGTCTTTCGGCCAAAGCCTTATGCTGCAAAATACTATAATGCAATAACGGTGATCCGGTTTCTTCACTCCAGATCTCTTTATACAGCTTAGCAGATTTAGGCGCCCTGAATGGTACGATCAGCCCCCTTACCAAAAGCGCGCGCGAAACCGGGTTAATATCAATTACCCGCCCATCCATCAAAAACTCGTTAAGGTATTTACGCACATCTGCAGTAGAAGGACTGTCGGGAGTGCCAAGGTTAACCAGTAATATGCCTTTTTTTGCCATAAGCCGCAAAAATAACAAAAAAAGTGCCTAAGCCCTCAAAGCTTATTTTTATTACAAAGCAATTAAAAAGCTGATAATGCTTACCTAATTGTTTATCAAAATTGCTGTAACAATGGGGCTGGTTTATCGTCTTACAATTAGTTTTTCTATATTTATGCCATGCCGGTAAAAACCAGTTTTCGCGAGAATGTTTCTATAGCCATGCAATCTATTGCGGGTAATCGTTTACGCACATCGCTTACAGCGCTTATAATTGCCATAGGTATTATGGCGCTTGTTGGGATATTAACCGCGGTTGAGGGTATAAAGCAATATACTACTGATGCATTCTCAAGTTTGGGCGCTAACTCGTTCACCATCCAAAATCGTGGCTCGGGCATACGTTTTGGCGGTGGCCGCAGAAAAACCTATCCGGCTATAACTTACAGCCAGGCATCACGCTTTAGGGATAAATTTAAATTTCCGGTAAATATTGCCATCAACCTGAATGTTTCCGGAACGGCCCTTGCCAAGTATGCCAGTAATAAAACTAATCCTAACGTTAATATAACCGGTTCTAACGAAAATTATGTACAGACCAACGGCTATAAGTTGGCGTTAGGCAGAAATTTTTCTGACGCGGAGCTACAGCATGGTGCCAATGTGGTTATAATTGGAGAAGAGGTGAGGGAAAAGCTATTTAAGAAAATTGACCCTATAAACAAGTCTATTTATGTAGGTAGCAACAAATACAGGGTAATAGGGGCATTCGCGTCTAAAGGATCGGGTATGGGTGGCGGTGGCGACCGTTTGTGCCTTATACCTATTTTAAAAGCCAAGCAAATTGCAACAACTACTAATCCTTCATTTACCATAGCTGTAATGGTTAAAGGCCCTGATGCGCTTGATGCTACTACCGGCGAGGCCACGTCTATGTTTAGAAATATACGCAGTCTTAATGTGGCAGCACCAGATAATTTTGAGATTGTACGCAGTGATTCTGTTCAACAGCAGCTGTCAGGGCAGATAACCGGCATGACCATAGCCGGGTTTGGTATTGGTATAATTACACTGCTTGGAGCAGCCATCGGACTGATGAATATCATGTTGGTATCAGTTACAGAACGTACCCGCGAAATCGGCGTTCGTAAGGCTATAGGCGCAACACCTGCCGTAATACGTAAGCAGTTTTTAATTGAAGCCGTTGTAATATGTATTATCGGCGGTATTGGCGGTATGATATTGGGCATGGCCATTGGTAACCTTATTGCCGTTGGCATTAGCGGCAAGTTTGTTATCCCATGGATCTGGCTGCTGTCGGCATTTGCAATTTGTACCTTTATTGGGTTAGCGTCCGGATTTTATCCTGCTAAAAAGGCATCCAATCTTGATCCGGTAGAGGCGCTGAGATACGAATAATTTCGGATTTCGAATTTTCGATTTCGGATTTGTTTTGATTGGAAATCCAATCAGGTTTTAAATTAAACTTCTTTACATTTTATCAGCACATCTGCATATTCGCCCATCTACAACAGCTTAATATTCTTTAGCTGGCAATTATCAAAGAGCAATTTTTCAACGTAGGGCGTTGTAAGTGCATCTTTTAACGCGTCAGCATGGCGCGGGTGGTGCATATCGCTCGAAATAAAATCAACAAGCTTCAGGTCCACCATTTCTTCGGCTCTTTTTTTTGTTTCGCGACCATAATAACCCACAAGCGATACTGTATTCAGTTGCATGCTGCAACCCCATCCACGCATCATAGCCATGGTTTCGGTAGTTAAGTAAGGATATCTTTCGGGGTGCGCCAAAATGGGTTTATAACCCGCTTGCGACATTTTTCGCATAGCCTCAAACCAATTGGTAGGTTGGTTAATGAAAGAGTATTCATATAACACGTAGTTGTCGCCAAAAGGCAACAATTTGCCTGCGTCTATACGGGGCTCAAAAGTTTCATCAAAATAATGTTCGGCAGCGGCCTCTATTTGTATATCTATGCCTTGCTTAACAAGTTCTTCTTTTAAAAGCGTTAACGCGTTGCCAATGGTTTCGGGCGTATTGCGGTAAAAATCAATCATTACGTGTGGCGTGGCAATAATTTTTTTTATGCCCAGATCCATCATTCGTTTTATTAAAATGATGGATTGTTCAACGTCTTGCGCGCCATCGTCAATACCCGGTAAAACATGCGAATGCATATCTACCGCGATAGACTCGTAGTTAAATGTGGGTTCCTGTTTAGGTTTCTCTTTTTTCTTAAAAAAATTAAACATTATCTATCATTGTATTGGTCGGCGTAATATTGCTGGTAATGGCCTGAAGTAACATCGTTCAGCCATTCTTCATTTTGAAGGTACCAGTCAACCGTTTTTTCAAGCCCTTCTTCAAATGTAATACCGGGTACCCAACCAAGATCGGTTTTTAATTTTGTTGCGTCAATAGCGTACCGTAAATCGTGTCCGGCTCTATCTGTAACATAAGTTATCAGTTTTTCTGATGTACCCGGCGCTCTGCCCAACTTTGTATCCATTATATGGCAAAGCAGCTTTATCAGATCAATGTTTTTCCACTCGTTATGGCCGCCTATGTTATAGGTTGTACCCGCTTTTGCTTTATGAAAAATTACATCAATAGCGCGCGCATGGTCTTCCACCCATAGCCAGTCGCGGATGTTTTCTCCTTTACCGTATACAGGTACCGGTTTGTTGTTTTTGATGTTATTTACTGCCAGCGGAATTAATTTTTCGGGGAAGTGATATGAACCATAATTGTTTGAGCAATTTGATATCACAGTATCCATGCCGTAAGTATCATGATACGCGCGCACAAAATGATCTGATCCCGCTTTTGATGCAGAATAAGGAGAGTGTGGGTCATAAGCGGTCTGTTCGGTAAACATACCTTCTTCGCCTAAACTGCCGTAAACCTCATCTGTAGAAACATGATAAAAACGCGTTTTATCATAATTGTCTTTCCAGGTCTCGCGCGCGGCGGTCAATAAATTAACAGTGCCCACCACATTGGTCAAAACAAACTCTGCCGGGTCGGCAATTGACCTGTCTACGTGCGATTCTGCAGCAAGGTGTATCACCGCATCGGGTTTTTCATAGCCAAAAAGCTGGTTAATAAAAGCTATGTCAACTATGTCGCCTTTTATAAATTTATAATTGGGTTCGTTTTCAATATCCTTTAAGTTAGCCAGATTGCCGGCATAAGTCAGCTTATCAAGGTTGATGATATTATACTGCGGGTAGTTTTTTACAAACCTGCGTACCACGTGCGAGCCGATAAAGCCCGCACCCCCGGTAATAATTATCTTTTTCATTTTATAGGGTTGGCTTTTAAAGATTGCTCCCATACCCATGCAGATCGCATCATGTCTGGCAGGGTATATACGGTTTCCCATTCAAGCTGCTCATTTGCTTTAGTGGTGTCGGCGTATACCGCTTCAACATCACCACCTCTTCTGGGAACCAATTTATAGTTGATCTTGATACCTGTAGCTTCGGCAAAAGCATTCACCATGTTCAATACAGAATAGCCCTCGCCGGTGCCTATATTAAAAACATCATACCAACCTTGTTCTTTGTTTACTTTAAACAACCGCTCAACGGCTTTAATGTGGGCGCGGGCTACATCGCTTACATGTATGTAATCGCGTACGCAGGTGCCGTCGGGCGTATTGTAGTCGCTGCCAAAAATATTAAGCGCTTCGCGTTTGCCCAAAGCTGTTTCGGTAATGTAAGGTATAAGGTGATGCGGAATGCCGTGCTGTACCTCGCCAATAAGCGCACTTTTATGCGCACCTACCGGGTTAAAGTATCGCAAAGATATAGCGTTAATATGCCCGGCCTTTGTAGTAAACTCAATTATTTCTTCGCCCATTTGCTTGGTGTTACCATAAGGCGACGCCGCTTTTTGTATAGGCGTGGCTTCTGTTACAGGCAATGTTTCGGGGTTTCCGTAAACCGTACATGATGATGAAAACACAAGCGGCTTAATGCCGAATTTACGCATGCATTTCATTAGGTTGATCTGCGAATACAGGTTGTTCTCAAAGTATTTTAATGGCTCTGTAACCGACTCAAATACTTGCAAAACAGCAGCAAAGTGTATAACAGCATCAATATCCGGATGCTTTATAAAAACATGCTCCAACTCATCGTAATTGCACATTTCGGTTCTGAAAAAAGCAGGGCGCTTGCCTGTAATTTTTTCAATGCGGTTTAATACATCGCGGGATGAGTTGGAAAGATTATCTATTATCACAACGTCATACCCGGCTTCTAAAAGCTCAACAACCGTATGCGATCCGATATATCCTGTGCCGCCGGTTACTAATATTTTGCTCATGATTATCTACTATAACGCTTAAAATCTTTGTGTTCTACTTTTTCAAGTACTTCTTTAGGCAGTGATTTAAAGTATTCGTAAGTGATCTTTAAACCTTCTGCGCGGGATACTTTAGGCTCCCAGTTTAAAATGGCCCTTGCCTTGGTAATATCAGGGCGGCGTTGTTTAGGGTCATCTGTAGGTAATGGCCTGCCCTCTAATTTTTGATCGGTACCGGTAAGTTTTATAATCTCCTCGCCAAATTGACGGATGGTGATCTCGTCAGGATTGCCAATGTTAACAGGGTGTGGGTAGTCACTAAAAAGCAAGCGATAAATACCCTCAATCAGGTCGTCAACATAACAGAAAGAGCGCGTTTGCGATCCATCCCCAAACATGGTCAACGGTTCGCCACGTAATGCCTGGCCAATAAAAGCGGGTAGTACACGCCCGTCGTTAAGGCGCATACGTGGGCCGTAGGTGTTAAATATGCGTACTATGCGCGTTTCTACGCCATGAAAGGTATGGTAAGCCATGGTTATAGCTTCCTGAAAACGTTTTGCCTCATCATAAACACCGCGCGGGCCCACCGGGTTAACATTTCCCCAGTATTCTTCGGGCTGTGGGTTAACGCTTGGGTCGCCGTATACTTCTGATGTTGACGCTATAAGCATCCGCGCATTCTTTGATTTGGCCAGGCCTAACAGATTGTGTGTACCTAACGAACCTACTTTAAGGGTTTGTATGGGTATTTTCAAATAATCAATAGGGCTTGCCGGCGATGCGAAGTGCAGTATATAATGAAGCTCGCCGGGTACGTGTACAAAATTAGAAACATCGTGATTGTAAAACTCAAAGTTTTCCAGTTTAAACAAATGTTCAATGTTTCTAAGGTCTCCGGTTATCAGGTTATCCATTGCAATAACATGAAAATCTTCTTTAATAAATCTATCGCAGAGATGCGACCCTAAAAAACCGGCGGCGCCGGTAATTAATATTCGTTTGCGAGCCATAATGCTTTATAATGTCACTTTTTATACGTGGGTAGTCAATTTTTGTTGCTGCTAAGGTACTTATTTACGTTAAAGATTTTATAAGTAAATGTGCCTGTTAAAGTTAATTTTGCACTGTTAATTTTGATCAGAAACCCTGTTTTTTATGAGATCAGTCGCTGCTCAAAATAATTTTTTAATCCGTGTGAAACTAAGAATAGTAATTTAGCTTTTAATGCTGTTTGTTTATAACATAGCCATTCGTATTTATTACATGCTTATTCGCCTGGCATCCTTATTCAACAATAAGGCAGCTTTATGGGTGCGCGGGCGTAATAAACAGGTAGTTAAACAACATACCAGGAGCTTGTGGTTCCATTTTGCTTCGCTGGGCGAGTTTGAGCAGGGGCGGCCCGTACTTGAACAGCTAAAGCAACAACATCCGGATCAGGAAATTGTTATCACATTTTTTTCACCATCGGGTTACGAAGTAAGGAAGAATACCCCATTGGCCAACGCGGTTTATTATTTGCCTTTAGATACCGCCGCAAACGCCGGCAATTTTATTGCAAAAATAGACCCCGCTATAGCCGTTTTTACCAAGTACGAATATTGGTTCTATTTTTTTGCTGAGCTGAATAAGCGCGAAGTCCCATTATATATAATATCAGGCATATTCAGGCCGGGGCAGGTGTTTTTTAAATGGTATGGAGGGCTGCACCGTAAAATCCTTGGCTTTGTAAACCATTTTTTTGTGCAGGATGAGCGCTCTGTACAATTACTGAGGGAGATAAACATTACCAATGCCACAGTTAGCGGCGATACCCGGTTTGACCGCGTTTGGACAAATGCGCAACACCCCCAAAATATTCCGTTTATTGATGAATTTAAAAATGGACAAAAATTATTCATTGCAGGCAGTTCCTGGCCGGCTGATGAGGCGTTGCTGGTTGAACTGGTAAAACAGTACCCCGATTGGAAATTTATTTTTGCTCCGCACGAGATAGAAGAGGATAAAATAGCCAACCTGTTAAACCTATTGCCCGCGAGCGAAACTATAAGATACTCACACCTAAAAGCTCAAAACCTACAACTTAAAGCAAACCAGGCAATGGTAATTGACAACATAGGCATGCTGTCGTCATTGTATCAATATGCGGATATTGCTTATATAGGCGGCGGGTTTGGCGCTGGGATACATAATACGTTGGAAGCAGCAGCATTCGGTTTGCCGGTAATATTCGGTCCGAATTACCGGCGCTTTAACGAGGCTTGCAACCTGATAACTGAAGGAGCCGGTTTTGCCATTGCGAATGAAGACGAGTTAAAGAACGTAGCGGCTAAGCTGATGAACGATCCGGATGCTTTGAAAAGCGCCGGGCAGAAGGCCCAAGACTACGTGCAACAAAATGTTGGCGCTACCGAAATGATAGCGAAGCATATTATTATAACTTATAACGGTTGATAAAGGGGGGGCTCAGGGTCTGCATGAACCCCCAAGAACCCCTGTGAGCCCCCGTGAGCCCCCCCCTCGGGGAAATTGTTTTAAAAAACAGAAGTGTTTACGTTTTGGCTAAAGCCAATTCATCCACAAGAACCTATCCCGTTGGTTGAAACCAACGGCAATGAGCTTTAACTTAAATTTCATTGCCGCCCCATTTATGGGGCGGATGAATCAAAATGATGCGGGCTTTAGCCAAATATGGGTTGATTTTTAAAAGCGATTTCCCTATCCCCCTAGTAATTATAAAGAATCTTTATTTTTATTGTATTTTTAAAGAAATTTCTTTATTATTGTACAAATATTATTGATATGACCTTTACCCAACCACCTCTTATTGAAGAAATTCGCGCTGAAGTACAGGCAACCACTCATCGTCAGCGTATGCAAAATTCTATGCGCACCCAGTTGCGGCGCAACCCGGATAATGACTTGTTTAAAATTAAAACAGCAGACCAATGGTTAAATGATGATTATGGCAAACCTGTTGCCCGCAAGTTAATAGGTAGCTTGTGGCATGAACATGAGCTTTGCATTTTATTTGCCGACACAAATTTGGGCAAATCTATTCTGGCGGTACAAATTGGTAGCGGCCTTGCCAAGCAAACCATGATGGAGCCGTTTGGCAGCCAGGTAAACGAGGCGCTTAAAGTATTGTATATTGATTTTGAATTAAGTTCAGCGCAATTCCGGGCGAGGTACACGCATAGAGAATATGGTTTACATCATTTCGGAGATCATTTTATAAGGGCAGAATTTAATCCGGCAGGCAGCAACCCTTTGTTATATGAGCAGTATGATGCTTATGTGCGGGACAATATTGAGAGCGCTATTAAGAATACCAAAGCACAGGTGTTAATAATAGATAACATTACCTGCATTGGCAGCCAAACCGGTAATACCACAGGGGCCTTACCGTTAATGAATAATTTGAAAGCGATAAAAGCAAAATATAAGTTAAGTGTACTGGTGCTTGCACATACACCCAAACGCAACGTTTATCGCCCCATTACCGTTAACGACCTGCAAGGCAGTAAAATGCTTATCAATTTTGCCGATAGCGCGTTTGCCATAGGCCAAAGCCATATTCAACCCGGCGTGCGTTATTTAAAGCAAATAAAGCAGCGTAACACCGCTAATGATTATGGCGGCGATAACGTTTGCCTTTTTGTAATTAAACAAGATGTAAGCTTTTTAAACCTTGAGTTTTTAGGCTACGATCAAGAGATCAACCATTTGCAAAAACCGGGTATTGGCATATCCGAAGAACATAAATTGCAAATTGCTGAACTAAGCCGACAGGGTCTTACTAAAAAGCAAATTGCCGATAATTTGAAAATAAGTATAGCTACGGTGAAGAGGTATAATTAGAATAGATGTTTTTTATTTAAATTAGTGCATTGGTCAAACTCACTTATGCCCCCTAAACTCACTATACTTTTTTTTTCTGCTATTTTCTGCCTGAATACAAGCAAAGCTCAAACATTTTTTGAACTTCAATCCAATTTTACACAGATTGACCTGCCAAAATATCCAAGTAAAGTAGCGGTTTCACTTAATCACTCTAACAATGAATTTGAGGTAGCTATAAATAAAGGGAAGCTTACAATTATTAAGAAGGGTAATGAAAATACTAATTGCAACCTCAAATTATCAAACGGAACTTTAGTTGGTATAGACAATGGAGAATGGGGCGGACAATTATTATTTAAGCCCAACGACGGTAAGAAAAAGAACATTGAAGTTCATAAAGGAAATATCAAATTTATCTTCAGATATAGGGATAAGATATATTTTATTGAAAGTTTAGCTCATCTAAGTATCAGTGAGGGCGCATTGTTCCAGTTAATACCAGCTAAAAATGGTTTTAGTACTACAAAGCTTATTGATTTTGGGGATGCTCCTTTAGCATTCACTATTTTTAATAACAAATTTTTGATAGCTACCTATGATAATTTTTATACAGTGTCCAATTTCAAAAAACAGCTTGTTGTTGAAAAGGCATTTTGGGATGGTTTATATCCAAACTCACTTGCAGTACTTAACGATAAAGATGTTTTTATAGGAATGCGAGGAGGGGTAGCGATGTTAGATTTGACTACGGGAAGTTTAAAGTTTTACAAATACAATTACGAATAAATACTCGTAAATTACTTATGCTTCGGCCCCATAAAGAAAGTAAGCTCGCCACCGCCCATTAAATCAGCATGAGTTAAAAATGGTGTCTTAATCTCTTTGCCGTTCAATAACAACTTTTGCACATACACATTTTTTTCGCTCTGATTATTTACCTTGATGTTAAGCGTTTTGCCCTTGCCTAATTGAACAACAGCCTCATCAACTGCCGGACTGCCGACGGCGTATTGATCAGATCCCGGCGCTACCGGATAAAAACCAAGTGAGCTGAAAATATACCAGGCACTCATCTGCCCGGTGTCGTCATTTCCGCCCAAACCATCAGGTGTAGGTTTATACATTTTAGGCAATATCATGCGGATGCGCTCCTGTGTTTTCCAGGGTTTATCTGTCCAGTTATACAAATAAGCCACATGGTGCGATGGCTCGTTGCCGTGCACGTAGTTGCCGATAATGCCATCGCGGGTAATGTCTTCTGTCTCCTCAAAAAATTTATCAGGCAGGTGCATCGTAAAAAGCGAATCAAGATAACCGACAAAGCGTTTGTTGCCGCCCATCAGTTTTATTAGTCCGGCGGGGTCATGTGGCGCAAACAGGGTGTAGTTCCACGCGTTGCCCTCAATAAATCCCTGGCCTATTGTCGTTAGCGCATCAAACTTTTTGCGGAAAGTACCATCGGCCAGGCGGGGGTGCATAAAGCCGGTTGCCGGGTTGTAAACGTTTTTATAGTTCTGTGCCCTTTTGCTAAACTCTTCATAAATGGCGGTATTGCCTAACTTTTTGGCCATTTGGGCAATGCACCAATCGTCATAAGCGTATTCTAAAGTTGATGATACCGAATTGCCATCGCGTTCATCAGGGATGTAGCCTTTATCTATATATAAACCAATATTCATGTACTTACGGCCCCGCGCTGTGGTTACACAAGCATCCAAAGCTGCATTGGCATCAAAAGGTGCATTGCCTTTAATAACCGCGTCGGCAATTACAGAAACACTATGATACCCGCTCATGCACCAATTCTCGTTAGCCGAGTTTGACCACACCGGTAAAAAATGCTCAGGGCTTTGCTGATAGTGCGCCAGCATAGACCGCACCATATCTGCATTGCGTTCGGGTTCAATAATGTTAAACAGCGGGTGTAACGCGCGGTAGGTATCCCACAAACTAAAGGTGGTATAATTGGTAAAGCCTTCGGCACGGTGCACGTTTTGATCAAGGCCTTTATATTGCCCGTCTGCATCCATATAAACCGTTGGGTTAATAAGGGTATGATATAGGGCGGTATAAAAGTTCTCTTTTGTTATCGTATTCCCTTTTATCTCAATTTTATGCAGCTCTTTTTCCCATTGCTGTTGCCCGTCTGCTTTTACCTTTTCAAAATCCCAGCCGGGTACCTCGGCGCGCATATTGTTTAGCGCGCCCTCCATACTTACAGGTGATAAAGCAACCTTGATCTTTATTTTTTCGCCCTCGTTAGTTTTAAAATCGAAATAGGCTTTTATCTGTTTACCGGCAATCTCGGGGAAATTGTTTCTTTGGTCAAACCTGCCCCAAAAACCACCATACACATTACGCAACGTATAATTGGCGAAGCCATGCGCAATAAAAGCTTTAGAAAATGCAATGGCAAAATATTGGGTACGGGTGCGTGCCCAGCCATTGGTTTGGCGGAAACCAATAACGGTAGTGTCATCCACCACCCGCAGGTAGGTCCACACGTTTTTATCGGGGTAATTGTAAATGCCCGCCACCATATCTAATATAATATGCGCGCTATCAGTTTTAGGGAAGGTATACTGATGAAATCCCACGCGGGTACTGGTGGTCATCTCGGCAGTTATGTTGTATTCATCCAATTTTACCTTGTAATAATTGGCTTCGCTGATCTCGTTCTGATGCGAGAAGGGCGAGCGGTATCCGCTGTGGGGCTGATCAGATCTGCCGGGGTTCAATTTAAGTTTACCGATGGTGGGCATCAACAAAATATCGCCCAGATCTGAATGGCCTGTACCGCTAAAGTGGGTATGACTAAAACCTGTTATTGTTTTATCCTCGTACTGATACCCCGCGCAATATTTATATACATCGGGGTTGTATTTTCCGTTCAGCTCATAGCTAATGGTATCTGTTTCTGGGCTTAGCTGCACCATGCCGAAGGGAACCGTTGCACCCGGAAAAGTATGCCCCATACGCTGGGTGCCTACAATGGGTTTAACATATTGAATAAGGCGGGTTTGAGCGGTGGCGACAAAGCCCGAAAGGGCCATGCATAAAAATATGAATTGCTTCATCAGGATGCGATCAGTTAATGTGGTGTAAATATAAACTAAGATCTGCAGGATTAATAGGGCGATAGGATCAGGATGTATTAATGAAGTGGAATTTAACAATAAGGCAACATGTTTTAATCTATATTAATAATATGTGCGCTTTTTATAATACAAAGTTAAAGTCGGGTTCACGCACACTTTACGCGGCCAAAATACTTTTGTGGCAACCAACAAAAAAGTATGAAACACAATTTACGCACAAAATTTACCCTGGCCGTATCATTGGCCACGCTAATGGCTGTCACTTTTGTAGCCTGCCGCAAAAGCGACAACAAAGAGGAGCCCGAGCCCACAGTAACGGAGCTGCCAAATTATTCTGTTAACCCTTCACTGGTAAAAACCTTATCGGGTTTTGAAAACGTTAAGATCACTACCCTTATCAGCAGCGATGATGTGCTTGCGGGTTCTCCTGATTTTGTATTTGGCGCGCAGCCAGACGGTGCAGGTATAATGAAAGACCCTAACAGCGATGGTTATATCATGATCAATAACCACGAGATATTGTTTTCAGTATCACGCGTTTACCTTGACAAAAATCTAAAACCTGTAAAAGGTGAATATATTGTTGATTCTGAAGGTGGTAAAATGCGCCTTTGCTCTGCTACCTTGGTAGACCAGGGTACTTATGGTTTTGGTCCGGTTTTCCTTACAGCAGGCGAAACTGATGGTGAATCAATGATACATGCTATTGACCCGCTTGGCCCGGTTTATAACAAAAAAGCTAACAGAACACTTACCGCTCTGGGTAAATGCAGCGCTGAAAACGCGGTGCCACTTCCTAAAGACGCTTACACAGGCAAAACCGCCATCTTTATTGGCGAGGACGAAAGCAGCCGCCAGGGTTTGGGTCAGGTTAATTTATATCTTGGTGCAACCGGCGATTTGAATGGCGGCAAATTATATATGCTACGCAGAAAAGATCTGAACGTTGTTGAAACAGACATGGCTGTAAATTCTGCTTACGATGTTGAATTTGTAGAATATACCGACGTTAAAACCAGCACCGGTGCACAACTTGCTTCACAAACGGTTGCAAAAAGCGCTATTCAGTTTGCACGCGTAGAAGATCTTGACTACGGTAAAGGCGGCGGTGCTGCCAGCAGAACCCTATACTTTACTGCAACAGGCGTTAGCCCTGACAGGGTTAACCCGGCTCCGGGCCTGACCATGTGGGGCCGAGTTTACAAACTGGAGCTTGATGCTACTGATCCGTTAAAAGGTAAGTTAACGCCATTGGTTGACGGTGGTATTGATCCGGGTAACAGCCTTGTAAATCCTGACAACATTTGCGTAACCAAAAACTTTGTTTACATACAGGAAGATGGCGACTCTTTCTACTCAGCTGTTAAACATGACGGCAGAATCTGGCAATATAACATAGCAACCAAAGCTTTAAAGCCGATGCTTGAAATGAATCACCGCCGTACAGAAACCGCGTTCAATTCAAAATATAATGTTGCTAACGATACCCGTTTAAGCACCTGGGAATACGGCGCTATGTATGATATATCTGACGTTACCGGCAAACCCAACACGTTTGTGGTTAACGTACACCCGCATACCTGGACAGACAACAAATTTTTAAATGCCGATGGTGGTGGTTTAACAACCAACAAAGAAGGCGGCCAGGTAGTTATACTTACCGGTTTAGAAAAATAGTAACAGCAATCACTTTTTAGCAGGTCGCTCATTAAAATGGGGACCTGCATTTTTTTTTATAACATGTTCAAAAAAACAGTTCCATTTATACTATTCTTATTTATTGTATTGCTTTCTTATTGTACTTTAAAAAGCAGCGACGTTAATAAAGATGTTAAAGCTCATCTGCTAAAACAGCTGGACACGCTTGATAATAGCACAATACAATTACTGGCTGCCGCCAACAGCACAGAGGCTAACCTGCAGCAGGCTTTTTTAAATACAAGAATAGCCTATAAAAAAATGGAATGGTTTAGCGAATACTACGCCCCAACCACTTCAAGGGAACTAAACGGAGCACCACTGCCAGAGATAGAAATAGAAGAGACCAAAGTTTTTGAGCCTTCGGGATTACAGGTAATTGAGGAGTATATTTATCCGTATGATAAGGCTGCTAAAACTGATCTGGTAAGAGAAATAAATTCCTTCAAGTCAAGCCTTGTAAGATTACGTGTAATACTAAATGATACCGAGTTTACGCAAGCGCATATTTTAGATGCCTGCAAGCTGGAGGTGTTCAGGATAATTGGGCTGGGCATATCGGGGTTTGATACGCCTATATGTAAAACGGGGGTAGAAGAAGCTGCAATATCATTAGCTGCTATTGCAGACGTTTTGAAATTATTTGGTGAGAACCCAACCCTGCAAGAGCAAATTAACGCGGCCATACTATACATTGGTAAATCGCCGGATTTTGACAAATTTGATCGAGCGGAGTTTATCATCAGGCACGCCAACGTTGTTAGTCGCGGCATATTAAACTGGCAAAACCAACTTGCCATTAAGCCTTTAAATACAGAACTGGCATTACACAACAGCACCGCTACGCTTTTTGATAAGAACGCTTTTAATGTTAAACACTTTGTAAATACCGCCGAAGCCATTCCCGACGCCAGAAAGATAGCATTGGGTAAATTGTTGTTTTTTGATCCGGTTATATCGGGCGCTACGCGTGCTTGCTCCAATTGTCATCAGCCGCAACTGGCCTTTACCGATGGATTGCCAAAAAGCGTAGCTTTAACACAGGGAAAGTTTGTTAAGCGTAATTCGCCAACGCTGATGTACGCCGGTTTGCAGAATAATCAGTTTTACGATATGCGTTCAAAGACCCTTGAGGGCCAGGCCACAGACGTTATTGCTAACAAGGATGAGATGCATGCGTCGGTAGAAGACGCGGCGCATCGGCTTGAAAAAAAGCCGGAGTATTTTAAACAGTTTAAAACGGCCTTCCCGGGAATGGACAGCGTTATTCGGCCACGCTATGTAATGATCGCGCTGGCAAGTTATGTGCGCTCACTTGCGCCATTTAACTCGCGCTTTGATCAATATATGAGGGGTAATAGCAGAAAACTTAGTAAGGATGAGATCAACGGTTTTAACCTGTTTATGGGTAAAGCCAAATGCGGTACCTGCCATTTTACACCGCTTTTTAATGGTACGGCCCCGCCTGTTTTTGCCAACACCGAGGCCGAAGTTTTAGGCGTACCTGCCGATCCGCGTGCTAAACACCCGGTGGTTGACCCTGATGAAGGTCGCTCTTTCCATAGCAAGATCAGTGAGATAAAGTATGCGTTTAAAACGCCGACATTAAGGAATATCGCTTTAACTGCACCCTATATGCACAACGGCGCTTTTAAAAACCTGGAGGAAGTAATAGACTTTTATGATCTGGGCGGCGGTGCGGGTATTGGTATTAATCTGGATAACCAAACGCTGCCTGCCGATAAGCTTAACCTTACCGTTAAAGAGAAGAATGACATCATTGCCTTTCTAAAATCGTTGACGGATGAGGGAGTAAAGTAGCGCTCAGGCTTCAGAAATGTTAAGGGTATTTAGTGATAGGGTGACTTTGTATTTTTTTAGCGCAAGCGGAGCAGGCCCTTTTACAACTTCGCCGGATAGGCTGTAGGTGCTTCCGTGCGTGGGGCATACAAACTGATTTTGCAGGGGCTTGTAATCAATGGTTGATCCCTGGTGGGTGCAAACAGAACTAAGCGCGACAAATGAATCGGCCGCTGCAGCGGTGCCGGTACGTAAAACTATTACATCTTTTACCCGCTTAAACTCGCCAACGTTTTTTAGTTCGGCAGTAAGGTCTACATTAAAATTGACCGGTTCTGATAAAGGTTCTATCGTACCCGGGCCATAAACTAAAAGAATATTGTCTGAAATTTTGATGGTGTACATCTTCAAATTAGCTTTTGCCGAACCGCTCAATACCCTGCCCTCAAGATCGAATATACTACCATGCGCCGGACATGAAAACCGGTTGGTTTGCCTGTTAAACTGAATGCTGTCGCCGGAAAAAACACAGGCCGCTTCTGCCGCGCGGAATGAATACGCTTCTGAACCGCTACCGGCTCTTACAACAATTACTCCTTTTTCAATTTTACTTTGCCCCAGATCAATCAAATTACTGCTTAGATCTATTTTTAAAAGGATGTTCGCATCCTCAGGCTCGGGCTCATTTTTTTTGCTGCAAGCCAGCAAACACCCCATGCATAATGCACCACCCGCAAGGGTTAGGCTGGCAATAAATTCGTCTCTTTTCATTTAAAGCGGTCCCCCTACGTGTGCATAGTTGGATATGGCCTTAAAATAACGGGCGAATATTAATACAAGGTTAGCCTACAGATAACTTTAACTTCAAATCCGCCGGACAATTTTATCAGGCTGAGCCTAAACCACTTTCCCTTTTTCCAATTTTAATACCTTATCAACACTATCGGGTATTTCGTGCCGGTAATGGGTAACGTAGATCAGCGTAACATTACTTAAACTACAAATGGTATCAACAAGGGCTTTAAAATGCTGCACCTGGTGGGTGTCCATTCCCTGGCATGGTTCATCAAAAATTAATAAGGGCGGGTTTTTTATAAGCGCGCGGGCCAGCAGGCAAAGTCGCTGAGCACTGGCCGGGATGTTTTTTAGCAGTACACGTGCATACTTGTCAATTTCTAAGGCCTTCATCCAGCGCAATGCTGTTTCGGCACGCTTTGGGTTGCTTGGCCTGAACAAGCCGAGCGTATCATAGTAACCCGACTCAATTACCTGCAGGCAACTGCTGTCTGTTGGAAAATACTGGTGCAACTCGGGCGACACGAATCCTGTTTTTTGTTTGATGTCCCATATACTTTCTCCGCTGCCGCGTTTTCTGTCAAACAATACAATATCGTTAGCATAAGCCTGTGGATTGTCGCCGTTAACCAGGCTCAGCAAAGTTGATTTGCCCGCGCCGTTGTGCCCCAGCAAAGCCCACTTATCGCCTGGCCTTACCTCCCAGTTTATGTTATCCAATACTACATTTTTGCCATATTTTATAGTCACATTTTTCATGCTGACTATAACGTCATAGGTTGCTGCAGGAGTTAGATTTAAAAGTGCTTTTATCTCGTTCTTATCAATGCTGGTGTTAGGAGGTAACGCAGCAAAGTTTGTTTCAAACTTGTTTTTAGGCCCCTGCCAGTTGACGGTGCCATTTTGTAGCACTGCTACATGGGTAATAATATCGGGCAGTTCATTCGGCGCGGTAGCCATTACTATAGTAATGCCCGATGCCGCTATTTCCGCTATAATATTATTAAACTCCTGCCGCGTTTCTATATCCAAACCGGTTAATGGGCTATCCAACAATAATAAAACAGGGTTTTTCATCAGCGCGGCGGCAATGCGCAAGCGCTTGCCCTCGCCATTTGAGAGTTTAATGAGCTGTTTTTCTTTAAGGCTTTCGAGTTTTAGAACGGAGGTTATCTTTTCAAAACTCCAATAGGTGTTACTATCTGTTAAGGGTTTTACAGATTTTAAATATTCTGAAACAGTAAGCGCGTCTTCAGAGTCTGACGAATTATAGCGCTGCTGGTAATAAAATTCAGTAGTGTTGGATAGATTTCTGAAATGATGCCTCGGTTCAACCATCGCTATCAGTTTGTGATGGGTAATGTAACCTTTCTGATCGGGGTGTTGGTTGATGTGATCTTCAAAAAAATGGTAATGCAAAACTCCCCCGGCGGCATTTAAATTCCCTGCAATGGTTTGCAGCAGCGCGCTTTTACCTGATCCGCTTTCGCCCACAATAGCCCAATGCTCACCTTTATTGATAGTGAAATTCAGATCGGCGAACACCGTGTTGTTAAACAGCCTTACGGTAGCATGCGTAATAGAAAATAGTGGTTGCATAGGGCCGTAAAAATAGTCATATATCGTTGATAAGCTAATAATAAAACAAACTGTAGTGATAACCCTACAATAAATTTTATGCGGAAACAGGTTTTAAACGTAGCCGTTAAAAAGGCGTGGTTTTTGAATGTGTTTGCTAAAATTTAGACCTATGAAAAAGTTAAGCCTACCCATCCTTATTTTATTTGTAGCAACGCTAAGCGGATGCGACGTTATAACCGGAATATTTAAAGCCGGTGCAGTAACCGGAATTGTTGCTGTTGTGGTTGTTGTTATTTTGATAATATGGCTACTGTCTAAATTCCGATCGAAATAAATATTTATAAATAAGAAAATAAATATTTTAAAAGTTAAAACAGTTTGCAAATACTAAGGTTATTTAATAAAAACATCTAAATATCATGGAAAACACAAAGGAAACAGTTGGGATTTTGAATGATCTGATAGAGATCAATAACGACCGCATAAAAGGTTTTGAGAATGCCTTAAAAGATGTAGAGGACGATGCTGAACTAAAGGCGACCTTTACAGAAAAAATAGGCGAAAGTCATCATTTAAAAATGCAATTAGCTAAAGAAGTAGAAGCCCTGGGACAGGATGCTGAAACAGGAACAAGCGTTAGCGGCACATTGCACCGTACTTGGTTAGATGTGCGTGCCAAGTTTACCGGCCACAGCGAGCACACTATTTTAGAAGATTGCGAATTTGGCGAGGACGCTATTTTAAAAGCTTACAAAAGCGCATTGGAAGAGGAGCATTTGCCTGCTTATGTAAGGGATATTTTGAATGACCAGCTTGTAGTTCTACAAGCCGCGCATGACGAGATAAAAGCGTTACGCGATAGCACAGTGAATTAACAACTGCCTAAAAACAAAAAAGGCCTCCGACAAACTCGGAGGCCTTTTTTGTTTAGCTAAAAATGGATTACATTTTAGCAGCTGTGTCTTTAGCAGCAGTATCAGCAGCGCCAGTGTCAGCAGCTGAAGTATCAGCAGCAGCAGGAGAATCAACAGCTGGAGAATCAGCAACTTTTTCTTCTGAACCTTTACAAGCAGCGAATGAAGTAGCGATAGCTAATGCTAAGAAAGCGATTTTTAAGTTTTTCATTTTTTTTAAAATTTTAAAAGTGACTATATAGTTTTGCTCTTAATACAGCAAAAAGAAAAAGGTAACCCACTTATTTTAAAAAAAGCAGGTTACCCTTTAAAAAATGCTAATAATCAGCGCTAAAAAATAAAAATTACATTTTAGCAGCAGTGTCTGCATGTGCAGTATCAGTCACATTAGAGTCAACGGTTACGTTTGAATCAACAGTAACGTTTGACTCAACTACAGTAGTGTCAGCACCTTTATCACCTTTACCATCGCATGCAGAAACAGTAGTAGCCAAAGCCAGGGCTACGAAAGCCAGTTTAAATAAGTTTTTCATAATAGAAATGTTTTTAAGTTATATGTAACTGTTAATACCTTTAAGAAAAAAAGGTAACCCAGTCTTTTTCAGAAAAACAAAATTGGAGTAAAGAAAAATCCGGTGCTTAATCTGCATAGCACATTGTAATAATATTTATACTTTTATTTTTTTATCGCCCGCGTTGGGTTACAATTTTATATAAAAGGTATTAAGTAGTGAATAAAGAGCTAAAAGATTCAACGCCAACAGACAGCGAAGTTATTCTTGGTATACTCAACAACTCTGAAACAGCATTAAAAAAGCTTTACGTTGCGTATTTTCCGATGATATTACAGCTGATTGTAAATAATAGCGGCGACGAGGACGATGCAAAGGATATTTATCAGGAAGCTATAATTGTTCTTTATAATAAGGTTAAAGCAGGCGATTTTGAGCTGAGCAGTAAGCTTAAAACTTACATCTATTCGGTTTGCCGGCGTTTGTGGTTAAAAAGACTGAACCAGATAAACCGTTATGGCGGCGATATTAAGGATTTTCAGGAATTTCTTCCGGTGGAGGAAGATGAGTCTGAAAGGCATGCCGACCGGGATATTCAGTTCAAAAAGATGGAAAGCGCATTGCAATTGCTGGGTGAACCCTGCAAAACCATTATGGAAGATTTTTACATACATAACAGATCAATGCAGGAGATCTGCGAACGTTTTGGCTACACTAATGCTGATAATGCTAAAACACAAAAATATAAATGCCTGCAAAGGCTGAAAAAGTTGTTTTTTCAGCAACAATAAACGGAGGGTAAAAAGATGAGCGAGAGTCAACTCTTAGAAAATATTGAGCGTTACTACAGTGGCGAAATGAATGCCACTGAGCGTAAGGAATTTGAGGCAAAGCGCAAAGCTGACGCCGGATTTGACGCGAAAGTTGTGGAGCATCAGCTTTTTGCCGGCTTGCTTAAGCAATACAGCGAACGTGTTGAACTTGAAAACCGTTTAAACGCCATACACCAGGAAATAGATGTGCATGATCTGAAGGAAAGCCTTATGGCGCATCCATCGTGGGTGGTGCGTATGTGGCGCAATCATCACTCCAAGATATCTGTTGCTGCTTCTGTGGCCATATTTGCTGCGTTAAGTATATTATTTGCTACCGGTAAATTTGAAAGCAGGAACAACATAGAAGCGCTTAATCGTAAGGTTGATCAATTGGATAGATCAAACGCTAACCTAAAAGCTTCTATCAGGGATATTAAATCGCAAAAAGCAACACCTGCTGATCGTTACAGCAGTACGGGTACAGGCTTCGCTATTACATCTGACGGCCTTATTGCTACCAACTATCACGTTGTAAGAGATGCGGATTCGGTTTATGTTCAAAATGAAGAAGGTAAATCATTTAAAGCTAAAGTTTTGTATACCGAGCCGCAGCATGATGTTGCCATCCTTAAAATAGTGGATGAGTCTTTTACCAATCTGGGCACTATTCCTTACGCTATAAGGCGTGCAGAAAGCTCAATTGCTGAACAATTGTTTACGTACGGCTATCCGGGTGGCACAGCGGTTTATCGTAATGGTTACCTTGCATCTAAATCAGGTTTTCGTGGTGATAGCATACACTATGAAATTGATATTCCTATTAACCCCGGTAATAGCGGCAGCCCGCTTTTAGATAGCAAAGGAAATGTTGTAGGCATAACTGATGCCAAACAATCGCAGTTTGAAGGTGCGCATTATGCCATTAAATCAAAATATCTGCTGGATGCAATCAGCAACATTCCTGAAGACTCATTAAGCAAAAAGATCACGCTTAGCAAAAAGAACTCGCTTGCCGGTTTAAGCTCGGTAGATAAGATAGAAAAGGTAAAGAAATTTACCTTTATGGTGAAAATATACGCGCAATAGCTTTTTTTAAGTAATAAACAAAAGAGACGCCTCTGTATCAGAAGCGTCTCTTTTTGTTTTAGCGGTCCACTTCGCCTAAAACAAAGTCTAAAGAACCTACTATGGCCACCAGATCGGCTATCATTACACCTTTTGATAATGCCGGAAGTACTGATAAATTATTAAAGCCCGGCCCCCGCGCTTTAGCACGGAAAGGCACCTCGGTATCCATCATACGTGTTGATCCGTCTTTGCTAAGCTCTTTATTTTGTTTGTGGATGAAATAGAAGCCTAATTCGCCCCGGGGGCCTTCGCAACGCACATAATAATCCTGTGGTTTGGGAACAAGCTTACGCGGTAGTTTGGCGCGTGGGTCAAACTCAGGTGTGCGTTTTAAATCTTTTTGTAAACGGTCCAGACACTGATCAATTATCTTTAAAGATTCGCCTATTTCATCAATACGTACTTTATATCTATCCCAGCAATCGCCCAGACTGCCCATCTCGCCTTTGCCTACCGGGATGTCAAAATCCAGTTCGGGATAAACAGAATAGCCGTCTATCCGGCGCAGATCATATTTTAAGCCGGATGCCCGGACAATTGGTCCGGAGCAGCCATAATTTATGGCTACATCAAGCGGCAATACCCCAACATTTGCGGCGCGACTGATAAAGATCTGGTTATTGGTGAGCAACTCATTCAGCTCAACCATTTTGGGTTTAAAATAATCAACAAATTGACGGCAACGTTCTTCAAACCCTACCGGCAGATCGTAAAACAAACCGCCAACCCATATATAGTTATATAATAGGCGCGAACCTGAGGCCCACTCCAACATACCCATTATATGTTCGCGGTCGCGAAAACACCATAAAAAGGGTGTAAAGGCCCCAATGTCAATACCGTATGTGCCAACTGCAATTAAGTGAGAGGCGATACGGTTAAGCTCGCAAACCAGCACGCGAATGTATTCTATCCGTTTAGGAATATCCTTATCGATGCCCAACATACGCTCTACGCCCATTACCCAGGCGTGGCTATTATTCATTGACGCCAGGTAGTCCATCCTGTCTGTAAACGGTATGGTTTGCTGATAGGTAAGTCGTTCGGCATGTTTTTCAAAACAGCGGTGCAGGTAACCCATATGGGGGATACACTCCTTAACAATTTCGCCATCAGTTATCAACTCCAACCGCAAAACCCCATGCGTAGACGGATGCTGCGGCCCCATGTTGAGCACCATGTCTTCTACAGCAGCTGTGGAAATTTTTTCGTGGTATGCTTGTAGTGCTTCTGTCACTTTTATATCGGATTTCGGATGTTCGATTTCGGATTTATTTATTTTGATTTTTTAATTTTTGGTTTTCTTTTGCTGTTTTGCCTATTGCTGTAAATATAGCAGTTAGTTCGTTTGCTTCATTTCTCAACTGCGCCATCACTGTTGGGCGCACCAAATCTGCTTCAATCATCAAATCAAGCCAGTAAATGCATTCATCTGCTTCCTCTTCACAGATTACAATTTTGTTTATGAAATCGGCTGTTGATTTACCTTTGCAGGCTGCCCGATAGTTAGCACCAACAGAAGTTGCGCTCCTTATCACTTGATTACATAAAACATTGAGTTCACGGCTATTTGGCAAGTTTCCAGTAAACCTGATTATGTCAACTGCAAATTTTTGCGATCTGCGTTTTAGCTCAGTTTTATCCATATAAATAACAAATCAATACAAATCCGAAATCGAACATCCGAACTCCGAAATCAATCTATATTAAATCAATCAATCTTTATCCCTTTATAATACTCAGCATTTGTATAATCTTTCCTTAACGGATACCCTTCCCAATCATCCGGTAATAAAATACGGCGCAGGTCAGGGTGCCCTTCAAAAAATATCCCTACCAGGTCGTAAGCCTCGCGCTCATGCCAATCGGCTGTGCGATAAACATCTACCACGCTTTTGAATGATGGTAATTGTTCGCTCCCCCTGTTATGTATTTTGCTTATTTTTAAGGTAAGCTGTAATTGGTAGGGGATGGATGATAGGTGATAAACCACTTCAAAGCGACCGTCTTCTTCACCATGATCAACGCCGGTAAGGCATGATAGGAAATCGAAATAAGTTAGCGGATTATTGCGCAGCTCCAGGCAAACATCAGCTATCAGATCGGGTGCTATCAGCAGCGCGGGTTGCAGGCCCCCGGTTTCTTCGCCAACTATTGCCGCTGCACCAAACTTATCCGTTATTACTTGTTTGATATTTTCAAAACTCATGGTGCCAGGCGTACTTTTTTCCAGGTTTTATTGTCAACTTTTTTATAAACAATACGATCGTGCAGGCGGCTTGGCCGTCCCTGCCAAAACTCAATTACACGGGGTTTTAAAATATATCCACCCCAATGTGCAGGTTTTAACACATCCTTGTCTTTGTACTCATTTTCCATTTTCACCATCCGGCTGTCCAACTCGCCGCGACTGCCAATTTCCTGGCTTTGTGGCGAAACAACAGCGCTTATCTGGCTACCTTTGGGTCTTGAGTTGAAATACCTGTCGGATTGTACCTTGCTTAGTTTTTCTATAGTACCCTCTATGCGTACCTGGCGTTCCAGCTCGCCCCAGAAAAAAGTAAGCGCGCCCATAGGGTTTTTAGCTATTTCGCGGCCTTTTCGGCTCAGGTAATTGGTGTAAAACGAAAAACCATCCGGGTTGTAATCCTTCAATAAAACTATCCTCGCAGATGGCCGCCCATCTGTAGTAGCGGTGGATAGCGTCATGGCGTTTGGCTCAAGCGCGTTTGCGGCTACCGCCTCATTAAACCAGTTATCAAATTGTTTAATCGGGTTAGCGTCGCTGTCCTTTTCAGACAGCGATGCGGCGCTGTAATCCTGCCTTAAATTTTGTAGTTCTTCGCGGTTCATTAAACGCAAACTTACAAATTAATTAAGGCCTAATACTTAATATTGTACAGCAAAATATAGTTTAGGCAATAATTTACTTTTGGCTTGTTAATTGCGTCTATATTATATAAAAATAAAGACTATGTTAAATTCAGTTACACCAACAGCGGGCGGATTGCTAATATCAGAGCCCTTTATGATGGACCCTAACTTTAAAAGATCGGTTATTTTATTGACCGAGTATGCCGATATTGGTGTGATGGGATTTATCCTGAACCATCAAAGCGACTATTTATTGGGCGATGTTTTGCCTGATGTTTCCTATTCAGAGATCCCGGTTTTTACCGGCGGACCGGTAGCGGCAAATACCCTGCATTTTATACATCGTGCGCCTGAGAAAATTGAAGGCGGTATTGAGTTAACTGACGGAATTTATTGGGGCGGCGATTTTGAACAGGTAAAAGAGTTAGTAAGCAGCTACCAATTGAACGAAACAGAGATAAAGTTTTTTATGGGATATTCAGGCTGGACACCCGAACAACTATCCGGAGAGATACAAGAGAACAGCTGGTTGGTAACAGATAAATTTAACAGCGAAATGTTGTTTAACAGCAACGATCAGCAAATGTGGAAACAGGTTATAATTAGCATGGGGCAGCGCTTTGCGCATATTGCTAATTTTCCGGAGAATCCACAGCTGAATTAAGCGTTCGCGGGGTTAGTGGTGTATTAGTTGATGGTGGTGTAGCGTAGAACCATATTTTACCGTTTCACAGTAAAACATGTTCAACAAATCATCTGCCATGACAAAAAAGATATTTATATTATTGATGATAGCCTGTTGTTTAGGCTGTAAAAAAAGACAAACCGAGGTAATAGATTGCCCTGCCAAGATGTGCACCCTGAACTTTGCCTCAATAACTGTGCAGTTTCAGGATAAGGATGGAAATGTGATTACAGTAAAAGATTTTACTGTAGTTAATCAGCGAACCAAAGAAAATTTGACCGTAACAAGTGCAAAAATTAACGATGCAGGTGACTATATGATTGTTCACGACGGTATGCGCAGCAAATTGTCAAGCGAAGGTGATGACATAGTTGTAACAGCAACTAATCCAACAAATGGGCAAACAAAAACCGCCACTTATAAAATATCAGGGGGATGTAGTTGCCATGTATATCGGATATCGGGGCCGCAGGTTATTAAGTTTGATTAGACGGGTGGTAATTACTTCCCCATTTCTTCAGCCGATTCCTCCACCTTTTTCTTCAAATCCTCTTTAAAGGCGATAAGATTCTTTACAACTGTTTCATCAGCGGTTGATATGATCTGCGCAGCCAATATGCCCGCGTTTTTAGCGGCATTAAGCGCTACTGTTGCTACCGGAATGCCATTAGGCATTTGGAGGATAGAAAGGATAGAATCCCAGCCATCAATAGAGTTACTTGACTTTACCGGAACACCAATAACAGGCAAATGAGTTAATGATGCCACCATACCCGGTAAATGCGCCGCACCACCGGCACCGGCAATAATTACCTTAATACCACGCCCTGCAGCTTCGCGGGCGTAGGTAAACATACGGTCGGGTGTGCGGTGGGCAGATACCACGGTTATCTCATATTCAACACCTAACGCTTTTAAAACATCTGCGGCATCCTGCATAACCGGAAGATCCGATTTGCTGCCCATTATAATTCCTACTTTTGGTTGGGTCATGTTGTGTTTAGTTATCAAGCATTAACTGTTTTCTTTTCAAAGGATCTGCGTTCATCAAATTTATTATCAGCCATTCAATCTTTTCCTGATCGCTTTTTTTTAACTGCCCTAAAGATAAATTCACTTCTTGAAAGCCCATTGCTTTGGATAAATTTTTTAGATTTTTATTTCCTTTTAGTAACGGAATCGCTTTTTCGTCTAATACAATACATATAAATTTTTGACCGTGAATATCGGCCCGATAGGCGTCTTGAACTAATTCCCAATTTACCATTTCTTTATACGCCATGCGATCAAAAATACCAAGTTCATTAATAATGATCTGCGGTCTGCGGTCGAACAGATGAAACAAAGCTACAGGTATGGCAAGTCCAAAAAAACAAAGGCTGAACCACGCAAACCATAAAGGCATTGTGTTAGCATGATTTACAATATCGAAAAGGCTAAAAGCTATAAAGGGCGAAGCCAACAGCAACAACTTAAGTGCTTTAAGCGATGATTTGTAAAATTTTAGTTCAATCAAATTCTTAAAAACTTACTAACTAATAACCCTCAATGTTTTTTGCACAAACCTTGCCTTCTCAATAGCATTCTCTCTATCTGCGTCAATAATAGTAACATGCCCCATTTTACGGAAAGGCTTGGTTAAGGCTTTGCCATATAAATGTACATATACGCCCGGGCATTTTAATATCTTTTCAATGCCTTGATAAACCGCCGGTCCTTCGTGGCCTTCTTCGCCTAAAACGTTTACCATTATGGCGTTGTTAAGACAGGCGGTGTCGCCCAGAGGTTGATCAAATATCGCCCGTAAATGCTGCTCAAATTGTGATACTACATTGCCCTCAATACTTTGATGCCCGCTGTTATGGGGGCGCGGTGCCAGTTCGTTCACCAATATCTGCCCGTCTTTGGTTAAAAACATTTCAACGGCCAATAAACCTACAATTTTCAGGTCGTCGGCTATTTTTTTAGCAATTGTTTCAGCTTGCTGGTGTATTTCAAACGGCAGGGTAGAGGGTGTTATCAGAAACTCCACCAGGTTAACATCGGGATTAAACTCCATCTCCACCATCGGGAAGGCGCTGATATCGCCGCTTTCATTACGTGCTACAATAACGCCTATTTCCTTTTCAAAATCTACCCATTGCTCAATTAAGCTCGGTTCTTTAAAAGCATCTTTCAGGTAAGATTCATCCACTACTTTATAAACTCCGCGCCCATCGTAGCCATCGCGCCTTAATTTTTGAATGTAAGGAAAGGGCATTGTTGTTTGCTCCAGTTCAGCCGGCGAAGAGATCACCTGGAAAGGCGCGGTTGGGATATCATTTTGTTTAAAGAATTGCTTTTGCAAACCTTTATCCTGTATAAGCCTTATAACGCGTGCCTGCGGGTACACAACTACACCCTCTTTTTCTAACTGCTCAAGCGCATCAACATTTACCTTCTCTATCTCAATGGTAAGCAGGTCAACCTTTTTGCCGAAATTGTAAACGGTATTGTAGTCGTTTAGTGCACCAACCACAAACTCATCACACAGTTTGCGGCAAGGCGCCTCGCGATCAGGGTCAAGCACTTTAACCGTAACGTTATAATTAATAGCCTGTTGTATCAGCATGCGGCCCAGTTGTCCGCCGCCCAAAATGCCCAGTTTAAGGTCTCCGTAAAATGTTTTCATTTGCAACTGCAAGTTTACCCAAAATAGGTTAAAAAGCCTAAGGTGTTCTGCTATCTGTCTGCATGCAGCTTCTTATCCGCTATCAGCGCAATCGGCAACCCAACACAGATAATCAAAACTAATAAGGCCTTTATAACAGCAAACGCTTCAAATTTGTGCGGACCTATTTTGCTTAACGGCACCACTATCATATTCATAACCAGCCAGGTTATGCCGCCGTAAACGTTGGCAACAACGTACTTGTTTTTTAAAATCGACAAGCTAAAAGGATAAAGCATGTAAAATGCTGTTGCAAACAACCAGGCAATAAGGTAGTGAAATACAATACCCGCAACTACCATTTCCGCGCCACCTTTAAATGCATCCTGACCAAATGCGCCGCTGGCAATAAACTTGAAAATAGGCGCGGGACCCACGTTGTAGTTAAGCAATAGTGCCGCAAGTCCATCTAAAGAGCCTACCAAAAAGCCCACCCAAAGGATGTTTTTTAAGGCGTTCTTTCTGTATGCGGTTAAATTCGGCATTATAGGTTGATCAATTGTTCGCCTTCTATTTTCTTTTGAAGCTCTAATATACCACCTATCAAAGCTTCTGGGCGGGGCGGGCAGCCTTGCACGTATATATCAACAGGAATTACCCGATCAACACCCTTAACCACATGGTAGCCATGCTGCCAATACGGCCCACCACAATTAGAGCACGATCCCATAGAGATAACATATTTTGGCTCGGGCATTTGCTCATATAGTAGTTTAATGCGCTCGGCCATTTTAAAAGTAACTGTTCCGGCTATGATGATAACATCCGCCTGGCGCGCAGATGCACGAGGGAAGACGCCAAAACGTTCCAGATCATAAGTTGAAGCATATGAAGCCATCATTTCAATGGCGCAGCAGGCAATACCAAATTGCAATGGCCATACGGAAGATAACCTCGACCAGTTAAGCAGATCATTTAGTTTGGTTACTACAAAACCACCGCCTTCGTTGCTGATATCACTCATCGCTTGCCGGTTTTTTAAAACTTGGTTTAAACATGGGCTTTCTTACGGGTGCATCGCCTGATGACTGTTCAGCAACCGGGGCAGCAACTACGGCAGAAACAACAGCAGGTGCTACCTCAAACTTTTTAACGGTGTAAGCACTTTGCTGCCGATTAACTTTTTCATACAATGCTGCCGGAATACTTACATTGGTAGTTGGCACAGTAGGGTTGGGTTTTATCCAATCCAGATCGCCTTTTACCCAAACGTAAACCAAACCTAATATTAATATACCCAAAAATATAAACATCTCGGCTAAAGAGAACCATCCCCAATTTGGTGCGGCCGCAATAATTTCGTGATTACCGAACACCGTTGCCCAGGGGAAAATAAATACCATCTCCACATCAAACAACAAGAAAACCAACGCGATAACATAAAAACGTGAGTTAAATGGCAGCCAGGCATTGCCGGTTGGCTCCTCGCCGCATTCGTAGGAGGATAGCTTAATTGGGTTAGGTTTATTGGTAGATAAAATACGGTTAACCAGGAAGCCAACGCAAACCATAATTATTCCCGCAATTAAAAAGATAAGTATCTTGCCAAATTCTGATATTTGCGAAACTTCACCCATGTCTGCAAAATTAATAAAACAAACCCATTTTGATGCTATAATTATCGGCGGAGGCGCATGTGGTTTGATGTGTGCAGTTCAGGCTGGTTTTTTAGGTAAGCAAACCCTTATTTTGGAGAAAAACGATAAGGTGGGCGCGAAGATATTGATCAGTGGTGGTGGGCGCTGTAACTACACTAACTTATATGCATCGCATCAGCAATTTATAAGCGAGAACGAACATTTTGTAAAGTCGGCTTTTGCGCAGTGGACTGTGGACGACACCATTAGTTTTTTTGAAACCTATGGCATAACGGGCAAAGAAAAAACGTTGGGTCAGTTGTTTCCGCAAAGCGATAAGGCACGCGATGTAGTAAAAGTGTTTACTGATCTATGTCACGATCTTGGTCAGCAGATTCAATGCAATGCCGACGTAAAACAAGTTGAGCAAACAGCCGAGGGTTTTAAGATAGTTTACGAAAGCTATGGCGAGGAAGCAGAACTAACCGCGCCAAGGGTGGTTATAGCATCAGGCGGCCTGCCCATAGCTAAAATGGGCGCTACAGATTTTGGCCTGCGCACCGCGCGTAAATTCAACCTGAATATTGTTAATACAGCGCCGGCGCTGGTACCGCTAACCATTACCGGGAAAGATCAACCCTGGTATGAGCAGCTATCCGGCAACAGTATTTTTTGCCGGGTGTGGAATGACAGGGCCAGCTTTGACGAGAACATTTTGTTCACCCATTGGGGCTTGAGCGGGCCTGCTATTTTGCAGATATCATCCTATTGGCGGCCGGGCGAGTTTATTTATATCGATCTGTTGCCTGATCAGGATATTACCCAACTTATACAAGAGGAGCGCACGGTCAACGGCAAAAAGATGCTTTTGAATTTTCTTACAACCTTTTACACCCGCAAGTTTGTTGAGGCGTTGAGCAACCATTTGCCGGTTGAAAAGAACCTGGCATCGTTAAGTAAAACTGATCTGGAGAGCATTCATAACCTCATCCACAATTTTAAGGTAAAGCCTGCCGGCGATAAGGGTTATGATAAGGCCGAGGTAATGCGCGGAGGTGTATCGACTGAGGAACTGTACTCAAAAACACTGGAAGTTAAAAAAATACCGGGCCTGTTCTTTGGCGGCGAATGCGTTGATGTTACCGGATGGCTGGGTGGTTATAATTTTCAGTGGGCCTGGGCAAGCGGGTTTGTAATAGCCCAAAATATTTAGCGGCGACGCGCGCGCTCATCTTCCAGCTTGTGGTAGTAAGCTATTATCTTCTCCATATCGCGAAGCGTTACTTTGCCACTTCGTAATTGCTCAACTGCAGCGGGTTCGTCGCCCATCACCTCAATCATCACATCAATAAAGTTCTCTTCTGTAATGGCTTTCATTCCGTTGGTGCTTTCGCCGTATAGGTAGGCTATATGCGTACCCCCGCCACCGCGGTTACGGCCTAAGTTGATAGATACACCGCCACCTAAGCCGCCACCCAAACCCCCGCTACCGTAGCCTGTGCTCAGGGCCGGGTTTACAGAGACTGCCTTTTGCCTGGCGTTTATGTTGCCTACCTTTGCCATGTACAATTTCAAGGGTGCGTTTATGGCTACGCGTATAAAGTCCATTTGCTCGCTTGCCCAATCGTCTGTAAGTGAAACGGAAACAACAAAACTATCCCGGCCAACCACGTACGATTTCATGTCGCTGGCACTAAGTTTCATGGGCTTGTCTTTTTCGTATTCCTTAAACTCAATAAAGGCCTCGTTTTTTATAGGCCCCTTGCCCGATGGAGTTTGGTTTACGTAGCCCACATTTTTTACACCCCGCTTATCATAAAAATAGCCCTGCTGCCATTTTTGGGCAATGGCACTAAAGCTTAGCAGGCTCAATAATAAAATGGGTGTAATATGGCGTATCATACTAAAACACAAATAACGTAATTTTAGGCATATTTAATATAGTATGACCGTTGATTTAAGAAGCGATACCCTTACCCAACCTACACCGGGTATGTTACAGGCCATGATGAGCGCCAAGGTTGGCGATGATGTGTTTGGCGAAGACGAAACCGTTAGCCAATTGGAGGCAAAGACCGCCGCTTTATTTGGAATGGAGGCGGGTTTGTTTTGCCCATCAGGAACCATGACCAACCAGATTGCCATTAAATGCTTTACCCGGCCTATGGATGAACTGATAGCCGACCAAACCGCCCACGTTTACCGTTACGAGGGTGGAGGTATAGCTTTTAACTCGGCCGCGTCTGCAAGGTTGGTTAATGGTTACCGTGGGTTGATAACAGCTGACATGATAGCGCCAGAGATCAATGCCGATAACATACACTACCCGCGCACCAGTTTGGTTGTTTTGGAGAATACCAGTAATCGTGGGGGAGGTAGCTGCTACACGTTGGAGCAGATAAAACCCATTGCTGAACTATGCCAGGCGCGCGGACTTAAACTGCATTTAGACGGTGCCCGCATCTTTAACGCCCTGACCCATACCGGCGATAGCGCGGCCGACTATGGCCATTACTTTAATGGCATCTCCGTGTGCCTATCAAAAGGGTTGGGGGCACCGGTGGGATCGGTGTTGCTGGCGGATGCGGATACTATTAAACAGGCGAAGCGTATTCGCAAGGTGTTGGGTGGGGGATGGCGGCAGGCGGGCTTTTTGGCGGCAGCTGGTATCTATGCCTTAGATCATCACGTTGAGCGTTTAAAGATTGACCACAAGCATGCCGCCATAATTGCTGAAGCGCTTGGCCGGTGCCCCTGGGTGAGCGGTGTTTTGCCGGCCGAGACCAATATTGTGTTGTTTGATACCCTTCAACCCGCCTCTGCGGTAATTGAGCGGCTGGCGGGCAAGGGTATCAAGGCCATGGCTACCGCGCCTAACCGCATACGTTTTGTGCTGCACCTGGATGTACACCCTGAACAAGTGGAGTATGCAGTTAACGCCCTCAAGGCGCTTTGATGTGCGCGTTTTGTCCCGCGTGCGAGTGAGACAAGTTGAGACAAAGTGGGACAAGATTTTCAATAATGAGTTGGCAGTTAGTAGTTTGCAGTTTTGGGTTGGGACAAAGTGAGACTACTTATTCGTCAGGAAAGTTAGCTGTAAAATTATGTTAATTATCTGGTATTCAATGTTTTGAAGATCAGGTATTTTTTGTCCCACTAAACCAATAGCGTCAGCGTGGAAAAAACCAAAAAGTAATTACAATGAATAAAACTGCGATTTATACCATATTGACAATAGTAAAAGTTCTTATAATTATTCCAAGCATGCTTATAGTGTTCTCAAACCTGATGTTGTGGTTGAAGAATAGTGATAAAAAGAAACTGAAAAAGGCATTAATAGTATTTGCTTGCTTGTTTTTTGCCATAATTGCATTAACGGCAATTGAATTTATTGTTGCGTACAATTAACAGGTTTGGTCTAACAGGTATATAGTCTCCCCTGAAGACTACGAACAGAGCCGTTTGTAATTTATAACCAACACAGTAAAGCAACCTGAAATGCTGTCAAGCTATTCTCCGGGTTTTGTTATTAAGTTATAAACCTCCATCATATAGCGGGCTTCTTCCATCGCTTGCTGAAAGTTGTCCCAATCGTCAATACTGAACGTCATACAAATATCGCTGTGCGGTGTACGTAACACCAGGCGCTCTTCACCATCCGGAAAAGGGAACAGGCTTAGATCCACCTCCAGATTAGCCGTAAAATTCTTAAAACTTATAAATTGCTCAGGCGAAAAGTTAAGTAAAAGGGTGCGTGTCCACAAGGTAAGGATCTTACAATCCATGCATTGACTTATTATAGTAGCACCAATTTTACTGAGTATAACCGTTTCGCACATAGTGTAAATAGTGCCTGCCATACCCGTTTAAGCGTTTCCGCATTAAACAGCGGCAGGCAGGACTTTAGTTTTTTACTCTTATTTAAAGAGAACGAAACAAAGTAAGGCCTTATTTAGAATAAATCCAAATAAAAATAAAATCTGAAGGAAAGATGTAAATGTTATGGCTTCCGGCCACTATAGTTGAAATTGTGATAGTAAAAAAAGTGCTAAGCGGGTTACTTTCCCGCACCATTCCGTGTCTTATTCTTATTATGCAAATAATTAAACAAAATAACCAACCCCAGCAACACCATCCCATTCGACCCAAAAAACATGTCGGTTTTTCCCGGTACAGCGCGCCCTAAGGCATAGGTTGTAAACCACGTAAACAGGTTTACACATAAAAAAACAATGAATATGGCGCGGAGGATCTGCGTGAATGCTGTCATGCCGCTAAGATAGCTATTATTCCATTTGCGTGCTCACCGCCCAATAGTTGCCGGCAAAATCATAAAAAGCGCCGCGTTTATCCGGGTCGCCGTTTTTGTTTACCGGTTCTTCAATCAGCTCGCAGCCGTTCTCAATAGCCAGTTTAAATGTTTTCAAAACATCTGGCACGTAAAGGTGCAGCATGGTTTTTTGACCCGGATAGTCGGCGGTAGCATCGCTTATCATCAATACGCTATCGTCTATCAATACTTCCATATGCATAACAGTGCCATCCGGGCGATTATACTTTCGCAGCTCTTTAGCGTCAAAAATTGTTATTAACAGATCGGCAAGGCGCTGCGCGCCGTTAACAATAAGGTAGGGAGAAAGGGAATTGTAGTTTTCGGGTTTGTACATGGGATAGACGTTTAGCAATGCAATTTAGGTTTTTTGGACAAAAAAATAGCGATGGGTTTCAAACCCATCGCTATTGATAATATGTTATCGCTCAGAATAACAAATTGATATTACGTGACCTGGACCTGCCAACTGCCACCTAAAAACTGCCTACTGAACAGGCGGTTCCCTGTCGGCAGATTGCCTTATAACCATCCAGCCCGGGTATTCCGGTGGCAGTGCGCTTATCTCGTCAAGGCGTTTAAGTTCCTCAGCAGATAAGGCCACGTTTATAGAGTTTATATTGTCATTCAGTTGCGCAACAGTTTTAGCGCCTATAATGGTGCTGGTAACGCCTTTTTGCAAACGTACCCATGCCAATGCTACTTGCGCTACTGATACGCCGTGCTGTTTGCCAATTTCGGTCAGCACATCAATTATATCATAGGCCCTGTCTTTATTTATCGGCGGGAAATCAAACTTGGCGCGGCGCGAATCGCTGTCGGTAGCGTCGCTGCGGGTAAACTTGCCCGATAGGAAACCACCTGCCAGCGGGCTCCATGGCATAATGGCCATGTTTTGGTCAATAGACAATGGTACAACCTCGCGCTCAATATCGCGGGTGGATAACGAGTAGTAATACTGCATGCCTACAAATTTATTCCAGCCGTATTTGTCGGCTATGCCCTGTGCTTTCATTACCATCCAGGCGGGCCAGTTACAAATGGATATATAGCGCACCTTGCCGGTCATTACAATATCGTTCAGCGCGCGTACGGTTTCTTCAATTGGTGTTTTCAGGTCGGTGCCGTGCACATATAGCAGATCAATATGGTCTATCTGCATACGCTTTAAGCTGGCATCAACAGACTGAAAAATGTTTAAACGGCTTAAGCCAACATCGTTAACGCCTTTGCTCATGCGGCCCCGCACCTTGGTAGCAATAACCAGATCGTTACGTTTAAGGCCCAGATCAATTATAGACTGACCCAATAGCGTTTCTGATTCGCCAAAAGAGTAAATATTGGCAGTGTCAATGTAGTTAATTCCCGCGTCTACTACGGTTTTCATCATGGTGTTAACTTCTTCCTGCTGTACGTTGCCCATATTGGTCCATACGCCACCGTTGCTGCCGCCAAAGGTCATGGTACCAAAGCAAATTTCAGACACATAAATGCCTGTGTTTCCTAAGAGATTGTATTTCATAAATCAGATAATTTGTTGTGAAGATAAAAACTAAAATTCGGAAAATTCTCTAATAAAATGGTTAGTTAAAGGTCAAACTTAAAACTATGGTGGCTGTTGTTAGCATGTTATGAATCGCTTACAAAAGAAATTAGAAAAAATAGGCCGCGACCCTAAAATAACCGCCAAAGCCGTTGGATTGCGCTATGTGAGCGACTCTAACCCTGGTTACACACGTAAAAAAGCCGGTAAGGGCTGGAGTTATTATGATGCGGAAGGAACACTTGTAAAGGATAAGGAGCAAATACAGCGCTTTAACGCCATGGTTATCCCTCCGGCCTACACGCGGGTATGGATATCCCCTTTTGAAAACAGCCACCTGCAATTTACCGGTGTTGATGCCGCGGGCCGCAAGCAATACCGCTACCACAGCGCATGGAACAGTATTCGTAATCAATCAAAATACCATAGGCTGCAAACTTTTGCATCGCATTTACCATCAATAAGAATGCAGGTAGACAAGGACCTGGCCCGCCCTAATCTTGACCATGATAAGGTGGTAGCATTGGTAGTGCGTTTAATGGAGCTGACCAGTATAAGGGTAGGGAACGAGTCGTACAAAAAGCTGTATGGATCATTCGGCCTTACTACTTTGCAGGACAGGCACGTTAAAATTGACGGCACCCAGCTTAAATTTGAATTTAAAGGCAAAAAAGGCGTAATGCATAAAATAGCGCTGCAAAGCCGCAAGCTGGCACGCCTGGTTAAGCAGTGCAGGGACATTCCGGGTAAAGATCTTTTTCAGTATTACAATGCGGATGGAACCCGTTGTGTTATAGGATCAGGCGATGTAAACAATTACCTTAAGCAGATAACCGGCGAGGACTTTACGGCTAAGGATTTCCGCACCTGGGCAGGCAGTGTAAGCGCGCTGTATGCTTTTAAAGAAGCAGGCGAATTTGAAACCGTAAGCGAATGCAAAAAGAAAATAGTAAGTGTTTTGGATGAGGTAGCCATTAATTTAGGCAACACTCGCACGGTTTGTAAAAAGTACTACGTGCACCCCACAGTAATAAAAAGCTACGAGGAGGGCACACTGTTTAATTACATTAAGGAAATTGATGAGCACCAGGATATAAAAGCATCAGAATTAAATGTTGCCGAAAAAGCGCTGCTGGCCCTGTTGGAAAAAGAGAAACTGGCGGTGGCAAGTTAAACTCCAAACTAATAAACCGTCAATCTTGTCATTGCGAGGTACGAAGCAATCGCAAGGAGAAAAGCGGACTACATTAGTTCGCGATTGCTTCGTACCTCGCAATGACAACTTTTATTTATGTGAGGGGTGATAAAAAGAAAAACCCGCTTTCGGCGGGTTTTCTTTTTGTCGTTAATTTGTGGTCAGCAAATCAGCAACCTTTTACTTGAGCCTTTCATCGTCATTGATTTTAAACCAAGTGGCGATAAGACTACGTTGTGACACAAAAGGTTACATAAAATTTTTTTATTTCTGTTTGTCTTTATTTGTGGTAATAACCAATACGCCGTTTTTACCTTTTTCTCCGTATTTTTCGGTAGCTGTATTGCCGGATAAATAAACTACAGACCCATTGAAAGATTTAAGGTCTTTTTGATTAACCTCTTTACCATCCACTACATAAAGCGGTTGAACAGGCGTGGTTTGCTTGCCATTAGCATCAGTAGTTATTACGTGCCACAAACCATTAGCTTCTTGAACTGCCTGGCCCGGAAGGTAGTTGTACGTTTTGCCAAGCAGGTTTTCCGCGGCAGAGTTGTATAACGCTAAATTGTTGCCATAAGCAATCCTTTTATTATTGAGGGTATCGCCCGTTAAGCTTTTGGTTGTTCGGCTCATGTATTTATCGGCTGATGATGTTCCATAACCGGTTACTACTTTCTCGGTTAAGTTTTTGCCGGCTGATGATGTTCCATAACCGGTTACTACTTTCTCGGTTATGTTTTTGCCGGCTGAAGATATCCCATAACCGGTTACTACTTTCTCGGTTGTGTAATTTGCTCTATTTGCAGAGTCGCGTGCTGAGGTAAAAGTAAGTCCATGCATTTGCAGCGCCTTGGCTTCAGCATTCATCCTGTAAACAACATCCGCGTTTTTAAACTGTGTTGTCCTCAAGTTGTACGCAATAGGATCGAAATTTCCCAATGGCTCACCTCCAATAGTGAAAGTAATAACAGAATCTCTTTGACCGGGTCTTTTGCCGGTAACGGTTACTGTTTGGCGCTCAATTCGTGGACTGTCTATAGTAAAGGTAAGGTTGTTAACACCGGTGCCTTTTAGGGTGATAGTTTTTGTTGTGCCGTTGGTTCCTTTTTTTACAGTAACAGTGCCTGTTACCGTGCGGGTGCTTGCCGGTACGGTATCGTTGTTTAACACCGCATTGTTTATAGTTTTCACCGCATCCGCAACAGCTTTAAAAGCCGGGTTGGTTTTCACCGTTTCGGCTTTTGAAAGACTGAAGGCGAACAAACTTACCATAACCAGCGGCACCAAGAACGCGTAGCGGGTAAGTGTTATTTTTGAGGATCTTTTAGCGTTCATCATCATAATTCTTTTTTTTAAGGTTGAAAAATTAAAATTGCTGGTAATGGCGGGGGCGGGCTGGTTAAAAGTTATATTAAGCAGGCTGTATTGATACGCTTTGCTATCCATCCCTTTCAGCAATATTTTACGGTCGGTTATAAACTCAATGTTCTCGCGCACGGCCCGTTTCATCATCCATATGCCGGGGTTGAACCAGTAGAATATCACGCTTATCTCGGTCAATAAAATATCCAATGTATGCCATTCATCCACGTGTACCTGCTCATGTGCCAACACATTTTTAAGGTCGGTTGCGCTTAGTTTTTCGGGGTTTACATAAATGCTTTTCCAGAACGAGAAAGGGCTGATATCGCCTTTTACAACACGAATGTTTTGCCCGTTTATACTGGTAGGCGTTGATCTGTTATAGATCTTATATAACGATGTCAATTGAAACAGCAGTCGCAAAGCAAACAGCACAGCGCCGGTCCAAAAAAGTAGTTCCAACCATTTCCAGTAAGCGGCTTGTTGTATAAAGTGCCGGGCGGGGGCCTGCCAAACTATTATCACGTTTTGCACGGGAGCCACAATATCCTGATGCCGTTGCGCGAATACAGACAGGTCAATAAACGGATACATACTTGATACTAAAATACCCGTTACTAAATAAGCGCGGTTTAGCGTATAAAAGGTAAGCTTGCGCAGCACCAGGTAATAACCCAGGCAAAACAGCACCAGGGCTATGTTTACTTTTATCAGAATGGCGAAAAACTCAGGCATGGTAATTATAATTTATACGTAACAACTGATTATCCAATCACTGATCAACTACCTATTTATAGGTAGTAATGATGATAGCGCCATTTTTGGCTTTTTCGCCATATAGCGGCACAGCAGAGGCCCCTTTTAGCAATGTAAAACTCTCAATCCGGTCGGCACTTATTTCTTTCAAACTTCTTTCTGTCTCAATTTTTCCGTCAACTACAATAAGCTTGTCATATAAATCCCCGTTGCTATACTTCCCATTTTTAGTTGTAATAACTATAACCCCGTTTTTGGCTCTTTCACCATAAGAGGCGTAGGCATTTATTGCACGGGCGTCTTTAAATACACTTACGGTTTCAATATCATTCGGATCTATAGAATTAATGGATGATCTTTCTCTTCCGTCTACTATTATCAACGGTGCGTCATCGCGCAATGTTGCTCCTCTAATTGTAAGGCCGGTGGTATCGGCCGGGCGTGCTGCTCTGGCTACAACGCCGTTACTAACATTACCATATCCATCGGTATACTTAAGCGATGATGCTCCACCATTAAGCGCGTTCTTTAAAGTAACTACAATAGCGCCATTCGCGTTACCTCTCCGAGCGGTACCGGCGTCCGAAATTTTTGAGAGAAAATCAGTGGCATTACCTTTAATTATATTTATTGATTCAATTTCGTTAAAATCTAATTTATTAAAGATCTGTACTGTAGCTATCCTGTTGTTAATTACGTATACTACAGAGTCGGATGAAACCAGGTTTCTTATGTTTATTGAAGGAGTTAAATTTGAGGCTGTTTGAGTAGCTACACTTTTATTTCCAACAGCATTTGCCTTTTTAGTCGGGCTGGTCTGTTTTACTGCTTTTTTAACCGGGGTAGTGTCTGCATTAAAAACGATGCTTTTAATGTTTTCTACCGCTGCAGAAACTGCCTTAAAAGTAGGACTGGCTTTTACCGTTTCGGCTTTAGAAAGACTGAAAATAAACAGACACACCACTACTACAGGCATTAAAAACGCGTAACGGGTAAGGTTTAGGTTTGAAGATCTTTTAGCGTTCATCATCATTATCCTCTTTTTTAAGGTTGAAAAATTGAAATTGCTGGTAATAGCAGGTGCCGGTTGGTTAAAGGTTACGTTAAGCAAGCTGTATTGATAGGCTTTGCTATCCATTCCTTTTTGCAATATTTTGCGGTCGGTTATAAACTCAATGTTCTCGCGCACTGCCCTTTTCATCATCCAAATGCCCGGATTGAACCAATAAAATATCACGCTTATCTCTGTTAACAAAACATCAAGGGTATGCCACTCTTTAACGTGCACCTGCTCGTGCTCTATAATGTTGTTCAGGTCGCCGGCACTTAGCTTTTCGGGGTTGATATAAATGCTTTGCCAAAAAGAAAAAGGACTGATATCGCCATTTACAACCCGAATAATTTGTCCGTTTATCTCCCGTTTGGTTGAGCGGCTATATATTTTATACAGCGATACCAATTGAAACAACAATCGAATGGTAAATAAAGCTGCTCCGGTCCAGAACAAAACCTCCAGCCAGTTCCAATAAGCGGCCTGCTTTATAAAATGCTCAGCCGGTGCCTGCCATATTATAACTACATTTTGTACAGGTGCCACTATATCCTGATGCCGTTGCGCAAATACCGACAGATCAATAAACGGGTAAATACTTGAGAATATAATACCCCCAACCAGGTAAACGCGGTTAAGCGTATAAAATGTTAGCTTGCGCAGCACCAGGTAATAGCCCAGGCAAAATAGCGCCAAGGCTATGTTTACTTTTATTAGCAGCGTGAATAATTCTGGCATGGCGGCTATTTTTTAGGATTTTCTATCATGTTGATGATCTCTTTCAATTCGCTGGCGCTTATCTTTTTTTCCTTAGCAAAAAAGGTAACCAGGTCTTTGTATGAATTTTCAAAGTAATCGCTCACAAAGCCATTCATAAACTTCTTTTTATATTCCTCCTCTTTTATAAGGGGTTTATATTGGTAGGAGTTACCCAATTTGTCGCTCTTTAAAAAGCCTTTCCGCTCCAGGTTTTTAATAGTTGATGCCAGGGTGGTGTATGGGGGTTTTGGTTCTGCCATCTGATCTAAAAAATCTTTTATAAAACCATTACCGCATTGCCAAACGGCCTGCATTGCTTCCTCTTCCTGTTGTGATAACTTCTCCATTTTTTACGATTGTTTCGTAAATCTACGAGTAATTCGTAATAATCCAAATTTTTTTACACTTTTTAACAATTTAGTTTTGTAACTTTTTAATGATTTTATAATAACCGTTGCAACATTCAATTGAAGTACTTACATTTAATGACTTAAATATGACAATATGCGCCTGAACAAAAAAATTACCGTTATAGCCAGCTTGTTTCTTGCTGTTACAGTCTTAGCATCAATGACATTGCAGCAACAGCCACAAGGCCCGCCACAACCACCACCAAGCAACTTAAAAGTGCTGCCAAAAAAACTAACCCGCCAGCAGGTTAGTAAAATAATGGATGAGTGGGCATCATCATTAGGTGTACGTTGTAATTATTGCCACGCCCGCGATGAAGCGGCTAACAGGACTGATTATGCCAGCGATGCTAAACCAGAGAAAGAAATGGCCCGCCATATGTATAAAATGATGGTAACCATCAATAAAAAATTCTTTAAAGCAGGCGACAAAGACTCGTTAGGCATGGTTAAATTAACAAGCGTTAATTGCTACACCTGCCATAATGGTAAATCAAAACCTGAATTGACTGTGCCAAAACGCCCCGCTTTTGGTGGTCCGGGTGCCAGGCCGCAAGGCGCTCCGCCGGCAGGTGGTGCACCGGCAGGCACACCGCCAATGGGTGGCGCACCGGCTGGTGCCCCCAGACAAGGATAAGCAAAGCCTTTAAACAAATAAGCTCCCCGGGTTTTCCGGGGAGCTTATTTGTTTAAATAGGTTTATGGTTTTAAATATTATTGGTCGCGTGGGTTTTTACTACCTCTGCATTTCTTTGGGTGGTTGCCGTATTGCCAACTGTCGGGTTTACAATTAGCATATAACATTTAACAAACAAAATAAACAAAACAAAGGCAACTAAAACAAAGTTTTGCAGGTCTTCCTTTGTTTTAAGCACGCTATCTGTACGGTTTGTAAGATTATCCATTCTTATAAGTTGTAATCGCTTTTTGTTTAATACGGAGAACTTGTTTTAAATGTTTTATTAAATTGTAAATATTTTTTATGGTTATGCTAACGGGGACCTCAATATCGCCTTTTAACAAATTAGATTAATACAACAATTCTGTTACATTTATGGCTATGCAGAAGATTTTAATTGCTAACCGCGGCGAGATCGCGTTAAGAATAATGCGTTCCGCGCGCGAGATGAATATTAAAACGGTTGCCGTTTATTCTGCCGCGGATAGAAATGCTTTGCATGTTCGATATGCCGACGAAGCCGTTTTTATTGGCGAGGCCCCGTCTAACCAATCTTACCTGGTTATTGATAAAATTATTGCAGCGTGTAAGCAAACAGGCGCAGACGGCATACATCCCGGCTATGGCTTTTTAAGCGAGAATGCCGCGTTTGCCCGCGCCGTGCGCAATGCGGGATTAATATTGATAGGTCCATCGCCCGAGGCTATGGAGGTGATGGGTAATAAACTATCAGCAAAAGCGGCCGCTATGCAATATAACATCCCCATGGTGCCCGGCACCGAGGAAGCCATAACCAATGTTAACGAAGCTAAGCAACGCGCCGTAGAAGTGGGTTTCCCTATCCTGATAAAGGCTGCGGCGGGCGGTGGCGGCAAAGGCATGCGTATTGTTGACAGGGTTGAGGATTTTGAGGAACAAATGCAATTGGCTGTATCCGAAGCTACTTCGGCATTTGGCGATGGTTCTGTTTTTATTGAACGGTACGTTTCATCACCTAAACATATTGAGATACAGGTTTTGGGTGATACACATGGCAATATTGTACATTTATTTGAGCGCGATTGCTCTGTACAACGCCGCCATCAAAAAGTGGTAGAGGAAGCACCATCATCAGTTTTAACGCCGCAGATACGGGAACGGATGGGACAGTGCGCGGTAGATGTGGCCCGCTCTGTAAACTATACCGGTGCAGGTACGGTGGAGTTTATCATGGATGAACAGCTCAACTTTTATTTTCTGGAGATGAACACCCGCCTGCAGGTAGAGCACCCGGTTACCGAGCTGATAACCGGCATTGACCTGGTTAAAGAGCAGATTCGTGTTGCAAGCGGAGAAGCGCTCAGTTTTACACAAAATGACCTGAAAATAAACGGGCATGCTGTAGAGTTACGTGTTTATGCCGAGGACCCCGCCAATAATTTTTTACCGGATATTGGCACCTTGCAAACTTATGTAACGCCCAAAGGACCGGGCGTTAGGGTAGATGATGGTTTTGAGCAAGGCATGGAGATCCCTATTTATTACGACCCGATGATAGCCAAGCTGGTTACCTATGGTAAAGACCGCGAGGAGGCCATTGAGCGGATGATCCGCGCCATTGACGAGTACATTATTACCGGGATTACCACAACCTTAAGCTTTGGTAAATTTGTAATGCAGCACGAAGCATTCCGCAGTGGTAATTTTGATACGCATTTTGTTAAAAAGTATTTTACGCCCGAGGTGCTTAATGAAGATAATGAGCAGGAAGCTATGATAGCCGCGCTGATTATGGAGCGCTTATTAAGTAAGCCGCAAAATAGGGTAGCGGCTGCATCGTCAGAAGTAACGGCATGGGTAAAAAATCGAAAAGAAATATAGACTTGCCGCTTGTTACACCGTTACGCGTTTAAGCGAGCGGAAGTAGATAAAAATAATTGCCGCTGTAAAAGCCATCGGTATAAAAAAGCTGATCTTAGCAAACAGCACCAACAAAATAAATGACAGTGGTAACAACGCTACACAGCAAATAATAAACCCTAAAACGGTACTACCCCAGGTGGCTTTATTAAAATCTGCAAGTTCATAGCCCTTGCTTAAAAAATACGTAAGCGGAAGCGTATAGCATGATATTACAAGTATAAACCGCAGAAAATCAAGACTGAAAATCCACTTAACATTGAACTTATTCATTAATGCAGGGATATATTCTGCCAGGAGTATCAGTAAAACCAAGGGCAGCACTACACACAAAATGGCGTTATAAGTTTTGATATTAATGCGAGAGAATGAAATACCTTGCATAGCATTTAGATTTAAGTTTACCTAAATTACATTATTCTTTTAAGAAAGCAGTTTTTTAAAGATATATTTATTAATAATACCACTAAACACTGATGCCCGAAGCCCTAAATACCTCGCAACGCTTGCGGTCAATAATTGGCGGCTCATTAGGTAACCTGGTGGAGTGGTATGATTGGTATGTTTACTCGGCCTTCGCGCTATATTTCTCGGGTGCTTTTTTCCCATCGCAAAACCAAACGGTGCAACTGCTTAACACAGCCGGAATATTTGCTATCGGTTTTTTAATGCGACCTACAGGCGGCTGGGTAATGGGCACTTACGCAGACAAAAAAGGCCGTAAAAAAGCATTAACAGCCTCGGTTTTAATGATGAGTGTGGGTTCGTTTATCATCGCCATAATTCCCGGTTACGATAGGATAGGCGTTGCAGCACCCGTGCTATTGGTACTGGCCCGTATTATACAGGGCTTAAGCGTGGGTGGTGAATACGGCACAAGCGCCACATATTTAAGCGAAATGGCAACACAAAAACGCCGCGGCTTTTACTCGTCATTTCAGTATGTAACCTTAATAATGGGGCAACTGCTGGCGCTGGGTGTTTTGGTAATATTACAACGTGCCTTTTTAACCGAGGAACAGTTGCATAGCTGGGGTTGGCGCATTCCGTTTGCCATAGGCGCGGTTTTGGCCGTCAGCGTTATGTATTTAAGGCGGAGTTTGCAGGAGTCGGTAACGCTGGATACGAATAGTAAGGAAACCCAAGCGCGTGGCACCTTGCGGGCGTTGGCCGCACATCCAAAAGCCGTGTTCACTGTTATAGGCTTAACCATGGGCGGCACTTTAGCCTTTTATACTTTTACTACTTATATGCAGAAGTTTCTGGTTATCACATCCGGCTTCAGCAAAAGCGATGCTACGTTGATATCCACCCTAACATTAGTGTTTTTTATGCTGCTGCAACCTGCTTTTGGCGCGTTGTCTGACAGGATAGGCCGCAAACCTTTGCTTATTGCATTCGGCATATTGGGGGCTGGGGCAACCGTGCCCATACTTACAACACTTAGCCATACCAACAACTTTTGGGTTGCCTTTGCATTGATAATGACTGCCCTGGTAATTGTAAGCGGCTACACCTCTATCAATGCTGTGGTAAAGGCAGAACTTTTCCCGGCAAACATACGTGCGCTTGGGGTAGGCTTTCCTTATGGCATAGCAGTTTCATTATTCGGCGGAACTGCGGAACCGGTAGCGTTGTTGTTTAAGGATAAAGGTCATCAGGATTGGTTTTATTGGTATGTTACGGGGTGTATACTGGTGTCGTTAATTATCTACGTAATGATGAAGGATACGAAGAAGTATTCTAAGATAGAAGAAAGCTCCTCCTAAATCTTCCCCCGGTAGAAAGACTTAATATCAATAGCAGGTGAAAGTCCGCCCCTCCCCAGAGGAGATTTCGATGTCATTAATTTAAGAAACTCCGGTAGGAGTTAAAGGTCGGTAGAAAAAACACAAGCAGAGAAAAGCGTGCCGTAGGTACGCAACTTAGGGGGCATACCTACGGCATGCAGGATTATCTTTCCACTTATTTCTACCGACCTTTTGCGTCTATGACGCACCTGTTTTTTCGACGACCTTCTTAACTTTAAGACATTTGGGATAGATTTAGAGGCGGCTCACTACACCAGTCCCGAAATAATATTAATGCTCAACGCCACAATAGCCGTATTAAAAGCAAAAGCTATAAGGGCATGAAAAAGCGCCAGCCGCCGTATGCGGCGCGAGGAGATCTCTACATCAGACACCTGAAACGTCATACCGATAACGAAGGAAAAATAGACGAAATCAAGGTAATCGGGATCTTGTTCATCGCCGGGAAAATCCAGGCCACCAACAGGTTTGTTGGCATGCTCCGGTTCATAATATAAATGGGCGTAACGCAACGTAAACAGCGTATGCACCAGCCACCACGAAACCAGTACCGATGTTAAAGCTAATATTACCGGAAAAGCCACACCCTCGCCGGTTTTACCTTTGGCCGATAGCAATAGAAATATAATAGCGCCCAAACTCATTATAGACGAAGCAATAACGAAAAGGAAAATAAACGTACGGTTAGAATCTTCCAGCTTGGCATTTTTCCGCACTTCCTTTGGATCAGATGTAAATATGATGATCCAATCCATAACAATAACCGTAAAGGCAAACGCTATCCATACCATTAAAATAGCTGCGGGCGTAGACTGGCTGCTGCGGGTTACAAAGAATGCAGCTATGGCCACTATCAGCGCTATCAAAAAGCGGTAATGCGCATCAAGCCTGAAAAATAGTTGGCGTTCGTTTTGTTTGGCGCTCATGTTGAGTGATTGTTAGCTCATGGTTTATGGTTGATAGTATGAAACATGAACTAAATAAACTTGTTATATTTACAATAATACGCCGATGTGGCAGGTTTTGTACAATTTGTAACAACGGTACACCTTTTGCAATCTAAATTAAAAAACATAAACTAAGAAAAATGAAAAAATTACTCGCAGCAATATTAGTAATAGTAGGTGCAATGTCGTTAAGCTCGTGCAGCTATAACAGCATGGTGCAATTAGACGAGAATGTTAAAGGCAAATGGGGCGCTGTACAAACCCAGTACCAACGCCGCGCCGATTTGATACCTAACCTGGTAGCCACCGTAAAGGGCGCTGCAGATTTTGAGAAAAGTACGTTGACAGCGGTTATTGAGGCCCGCGCTAAAGCTACCTCGGTACAGGTTGATCCAACAAAATTAACTCCTGAGTCAATTCAACAGTTTCAGGCAGCTCAGGGTCAGTTAAGTTCAGCTTTGGGCCGATTGTTAGCTGTTTCTGAATCATATCCGCAATTAAGGGCAAACGAAAGCTTTATGGGCTTACAGGCTCAATTAGAAGGTACAGAGAACCGTATTACCGTAGCACGTAAAGACTTTAACGATGCTGTGCAGGATTACAATACCAAAATACGTAAGTTCCCTGCTAACCTAACTGCCAAAATGTTCGGCTTTACAGAGAAGGGTTACTTCCAGGCCGAAGCCGGATCAGACAAAGCACCAACTGTGAAGTTTTAATTTATTGAGTGAATGAGTGAATTGTGAATGTTCATATCGGCATTCAGCAATCACTAATTCACTCAATCACTAATTCACTAATTACACCCATGAGCCTATTTAACGACGACGAGCAGCAGCAGATAAAAGATGCTATAGCTAAGGCTGAAAAAAACACCTCGGGCGAGATACGCATCTGCGTTGAAAAAACCTGTAAGGATGAAGTGCTTGACCGCGCCGCCAAATATTTTTATCAGCTGGATATGGATAAGACCAGGCTGCGTAATGGCGTGCTTATTTATCTGGCCACTGTTGATCGTAAGTTTGCCATTATTGGCGACGCCGGGATAAATAAAATGGTTCCGGTTGATTTTTGGGATACCACCAAAAACGAGATGCTGGAACAGTTTAAGCACGGCAATTTAATTGAAGGAATAGTAACAGGAATTACACGTGCCGGCGAAAAGCTGGGTGCATTTTTCCCTTGCGCGCCCGATGATGTGAACGAGGTATCAGACGATGTTGCTTTTATGGACGGCGAATAAACGTAAACCCATGTTTAAAAAACTTTTAATATTTTCTGGTCTGCTTTTGATGGGCCTGGTTTCTTTCGCGCAGGATTATCCTGAAAAATCAAGCACACTGGTAACCGATTTTACCAACACCCTTTCGGCTGATGAAAAGCAGCGACTGGAAGACAAACTGGTTGCGTTTGATGACTCCACATCCATCCAGATAGCGGTGGTGATGATGCATTCCATTGGCGACCATGATGTAAACGAGTACGCTACAGAGTTAGGCCGCCGCTGGGGAGTAGGGCATAAGGGCAAGAACACCGGCATAGTGATACTGGTAGCTAAGGATGACAGAAAACTATCCATCCAAACCGGTTATGGCATGGAAGGGCAGTTGCCTGATATAATTACGCAGCAGATCCGCGTAAAAGAAATGAACCCGCGCTTTAAAGAGGGTGATTTTTATGGCGGACTGAATGCCGGTACGGATGCCATTATAAAGTACAACAAAGGCGAATACAAAGCTGATGCGAAACCCGCGCGTGTAAAACACAATGGTAATGGAGACGGCGGTTCAGGAATAGGCATTATAGTAGCTATAATAATAATTATACTGATAGCCATATTCCGTAAAGGCGGCGGTGGTGGCGGCCAGGTAATTGGCCGTCGTGGTGGCTCAAGCGCTTTTTGGTGGATGCTGGCCGGTTCTATGATGAATAGCGGCAACAATCGCGGCGGTGGCGGCTGGGGAGGTTTCTCCGGCGGTGGCGGCGGTTCTGGCGGCGGCGGTGGTTTCGGCGGTTTCGGCGGCGGTAGCTTCGGCGGCGGCGGCTCGGGCGGCAGTTGGTAGGGTTTTTTTAATGAGTAAATGAGCGATTTAGTGAATGAGTGAATAGTTATTGTTGATCTAACCATTTTCTCATTCACTAAATCACTCATTCACTAAATCACTCAATAAATAATTATGTACCGGGATATAGTAATGGATGAGATAGAGAAAACCGGGCTCATAATAGCCAGGATTTTCGGGATCAAAGTTGACCGTACTCATCAGGAATATAAAAAGGAATTTGAAAAAGCGATTGGAAACGAATACAAAACTGAACTGGAAACAATTCTGGCATTAAATCAGGATGAATTTGAAGACCTTATTAAATCAGACAAATACAGCTCAGCAAAATTAAATGCATTAAGTCAGATATTGTATGTTTTTGCTGAGCCGTTTAAGGATGACGAAGCCACGCAAGCGCTGCTTAAAAAAGTGATGGCTATTTTTGATGTTTTAGAACAAAAATATCGCTTTCAAACTTTCGATAATATTACCAAACGAAATGCCATTTATAAGTATTTTAATATCAGTTAATGAGTGATAATTTGAAGTGGACGCTCCTGAGTTCACAGTATGTACATAAAGGCCCATGGGCCACTTTACGTGCCGATAAGTGCCAAATGCCCGACGGCAGAATTGTTCCTGAATATTTTGTTTTAGAGTACCCTAATTGGGTAAATGCAGTAGCTGTTACTCAGGAGGGTAAAATACTAATGGTGCGTCAGTACCGCCATGCTGCAAACATTGTTTCTCTTGAAATTCCGGGTGGTGTTATTGATGGCGATGAAAAGCCTGAAGATGCCATGCGCCGCGAATTGCTGGAGGAAACCGGCTACCGTTTTGATAGCATGGAGCCGTTATGTACCATTTACGCCAACCCCTCAACCGCTAATAACAAAACGTTTTGCTACCTCGCCACCGGTGGGGTAAAGGTGCAGGAACAGGAATTAGATGACCACGAAGAACTTATCATTGAAGAATACACGATTGATGAAGTTAAACAGCTTTTGGCCGATAATAAGATAGCCCAAGCTTTGCATTGTACATCTTTGTTTTACGCCCTGGGTAAAATGGGGAAGTGACGAATATATAACTAAGCTTAAAAAAAATTGTCATTTCGATGGAGCAGCGGGAGGCTTGTGGATGGCGCGACAGAGAAATCCATACACTGCTGAGCCACAGGACGGGCTTGTGTATAGATCTCTCACTACGTTCGAGATGACATTTAACCCGCCTATTTAAGCGTGTCGTTTGGATGCACAGAAATTGTCATTTCGAGCGTTAGCGAGAAATCTATACACTGCTGAGCCACAGCACAGGTTTGTGTATACATCTCTCACCGCGTTCGGGATGACAGTCTTTGTTTTATTATATTAATCCTCCGTAAAGGTTTGCATATCTATCAGCTTACGGTATAAACCGTTATGCTGCATCAGTTCCTGGTGATTGCCCTGCTCAATAATTTTTCCGCTTTCAAGCACCACAATAACATCAGCGTTTTGAATGGTGCTTAACCTGTGCGCTATAATAAGCGAGGTACGGTTCTTCATCAGGTTATTCAGGGCATCCTGCACCAATTTTTCTGATTCTGTATCCAAGGCAGATGTTGCCTCGTCAAGCAACATAATAGGCGGGTTATTTAACACCGCGCGCGCTATACAGATCCGCTGCCGCTGCCCGCCCGATAATTTTGCTCCCCTGTCGCCTATATTAGTTTGATACCCCTGCTCAGTCTCTATTATAAAGTTATGGGCGTTGGCAATGCGCGCGGCTTCTTCAACCTGTTGCGGTATTACATCCTGTTTACCAAAAGCTATGTTGTTGTAAATAGTATCATTAAAAAGGATAGACTCCTGGTTAACCACACCCATTAAATTACGAAGCGAATTGGCAGTAACCTGTTTCAGGTTTTTACCATCAATAAATATATTGCCCTGCTGCGGATCCATAAAGCGGGGTATCATATCCATCAGCGTTGATTTACCACCGCCCGAGGGGCCAACCAAAGCTACAGTTTTACCTTTTGGTACCACAAAATTTACGTTAGATAATACTGTTCTGTCACCATAGGCAAATGATACATCTTCAAATTGAATCCCTTCTTCAAAAGACGTAAGGGTAACCGCGTCTTCAGCATCGCTGATAAGTGGTTTCTCATCTATTAGTTCCAGCACGCGCTCTCCGGCAGCTATGCCGGAGTGTATATTGCTGAAAGCGTCAGATATGGCCTTGGCCGGGCGCATTACCTGCGAAAATATGGCTATGTAAGCTATAAAATCTCCACCGGATAGTTTTGATGTACCATCCAATATCATCCCACCACCATATAACACAATGCCGGATACCATGATAACACCCAGTGTTTCTGATACAGGAGAAGCCGACTGTTGTCGTTTCGCCATGGACCGTAAAAGTGATGAGTAGCGCTTGTTTTCGTCGTTAAAGCGCTGTTTTATAAAAGCCGAGGCATTAAATGCTTTAATTATGCGCACGCCTGAAAGCGCTTCATCCAGGTAGCTTATCATCGTGCCAAACCGCTGTTGCGATTCAACCGCCTGCGCCTTTAAGCGCTTAACAATGCGCGATATTATAAAGCCCGAAACAGGTACAACCAGCAATGAAAAAAAAGTGAGTTGAGAGCTTATTAAAAATAACGTAACAACATAAAATATGAGCTGAACAGGCTCTTTAAAAATAACCTGCAGCGTGCCTGTAACCGTGTATTGCACCACGGTTACATCAGATGCTACCTTAGATATGATATCGCCTTTGCGTTCATTGTTAAAAAAGCCAAGGTGCAGGTCCATAACATTATTAAAAACCGCCTTACGTAAGTTTAAAACGGTGTGCAGCCTTAGGTTTTCCATAATGCGCTGCGAAGTGTACCTGAAAATATTGCTCAATACAACTGATATCACTATAATACTGCACACGACCTTAAGCGCAAATTTGCCGTCGTAATGCACAATAAGATACTGCACATAGTACTTAAACATCCCCATAATATCAGTCCATGACGATGGCTTAACCGCCACTGCCACCTCAGCAATGCCGGTTTTTGTTTCAGAAAACAAAGTCTGCAACAAGGGAGCTAAAAGCGCCAGATTAAGGGTGTTAAATACAATTGCCAATAACGTTACCAACACATACGGTACCGCAAATTTTTCAATTGGCTTGGCAAAGGAGAGTAGTCTGAAATAAGTCTTCATTTAAAAATTAATGGAGCAAAACTATGCAAATTACAGGCTATTACCGCATAACCTGTTGGTAAACATTTATAGTTTGCATCAGTGTGTTATCAAAATCAAACAAGTTTAGGCGCTGTTTGCCTTTTGTTCTTAACTCCGCTTGACGATTTTTATTATTGATGACCTCCTCTATTGCGTTAGCCATAGATTCCTGGCTGGTAGGGTCGAAGTACTGCGCGGCATCCCCCCCAACTTCGGGCAGGGATGAAGTATTGCTCATAATAACCGGGCAATTATTATAAAAAGCTTCCAATACGGGCAGGCCAAAACCCTCATAAAGCGATGGGTAAACAAATGCTTCGGCATTGGCATATAAGGCGGCTAGCTCCCCATCGCTGGCGGATATTTGTTGCACACGGTCGGCAATATTATTATCAATTAAAAGTCGGTGTTCATCAGCCGTAAAACTTCCGCCGCCTGAGCATATCAGCTGTAAGGTGTGCGTTAACAGCAATGGCGCCACTGCGTTGATAAACGGTTCAAAATTTTTATAAACCGCCCTGTCGCCAACAAACAGCAGGTATTTATCAGGTCTTTTAAATTGTACGGCGGGGGCCAAATCGCTATTCATTTTATAACCGTGGTACACTACGGTTATTTTCTCGTCAGGTATTTTATAGAATTTTTGCAGGTCTCGTTTGGTGCATTCTGATATCGCAATGATATGATCGGCTTTATTAATAACCTGCGCCTTGTAACCGGCAGTCAAAGGGTCTTGCTTGGCAAAATAATGCGGATACAATTCGTGTATCATATCATGCACCGTTACTACAAAAGGCTTTTTTACCGATGATAAAAAATAAGGATCATAATAGGTGGGGTGAAACACATCATAATCGCCTTGCTTTAACAAATGCCTGCAATACCATTTATTGTATTTATCGCGGCGCGATTGCTTTTTAACCAATTGCTCAAACAAACTACCTGCAGGTAAACTATCTTTTGAGATATAAGCGTTGTGGGTAAGTAATAATCCAAGCTTTGACGTTGCCCCTTTGGTTGTTTTTAAACCATAGTGCAAATTGGCGAAATACCTGGAGATACCGCCATATTTTTGGTTAGTAAAAGCCTGATGATCAAAAAGTATTTTCATTTAATTAATGCAAAATAGCAACATGGCAAAGCCACAAGCTCTATAGCGCAACCTTGCAAATATGAAAATAAAGTATGGGTTTAGGATTTTTATTCTGGATGTTAGAATTACTTTTTCTTACCCATAGCAGCATCGTCTTTTGATGCCGATTTTTTACCTGCCTGATAATCAGAAGTAGATGTTTTGCCTCCAACCGCAGGTGCTTTTTTTACGTTTTTAACGCCTTTGTCTTTACTCATGGTTTTAATTTTAAATGGTCTGTAGCTTTCTTTGTTTTTATTATCAGAACAAAAAAAAAGCATCCCGGTATTCAGGATGCTTTTCTTGTAATAATAGCTATGATTAAATGACTCTAACGTTAATAGCGTTAAGGCCTTTTTTACCTTCTTCTACATCGTACTGTACTTGATCATTCTCACGGATCTCGTCTATTAAACCCGTTACGTGAACAAAAATATCGCTTCTGTTCTCGCTTTGCGAAATAAATCCAAAACCCTTTTGGTCGTTGAAAAATTTCACTGTTCCTTCTTTTTGCATTTTATTGTATTTTAATAAGTACGCAAGGTACGCATTAAAACCGGGCTATTTTTACCGTAGATAAAATATTTTAACAATATGTTAAATGGATGGCAAAAAAATAGCCACCCGGTCAGGGGTGGCAGTAGTAGTAATTATAGATCAGTTAAAAAGAAGGATTAAAATTTAAAGCCAAACGCAAGTTGTAAAGCCTGGTGTTTGTATTCGGGCACATAGCGGTTACCATTAGCATTAGTGCCTTTCAGGTCAATGGTATACCGCGCATTTACGTTAACATGATTGTTAATATCTACGCCCGCGCCTATAACGCCAGCGAAAAAAGTTTTTATGCCACTGTACTGGTAAAAGCCGCGTACAGATTCATCAAAACCCTCATTATAAAGGTTGTTTGACGAAAGCAGGTGCGATATCTGCGGCCCGGCAAACACATTTAATTTATTCCCCGCATTTAGCTTAACGTAAACGGGTATGTCTAAAAATTGCGAATGCTGGCTAAACCTGCCTGATTGCGTTGTTGCTGCATAGCCCTTTTGCGAATAAAGCGCTTCGGCACCAATTGAAACCAGGTAGGAAACCGGATGGTTGTAGGTAAAGCCCAGGCTAAATCCTGCCAGCGCTCCCGTATCATAATTGCTTTTTGATGCGGGCACGGCATTTGAAAATGCTGCACCCATAGTAAAGCCGAAGCGAGGCCTGAAGGCGTCGTCATAATCTGCACGGGCGCCAAAAAATTGCTGCGCGCTGGCATTAACTGTAATAAATAGTCCAATAAGTAGATAGAGAGTCTTTTTCATAGCATTATAATTTACTATTGTTAACTATAGCTTATAAAATTCTCTCTGCGCAGAAATTACCGTTGTATACGATGTTTATGACAAAGAGTTGCATTAGTCTGTATTTTTTTAAATTACTTTTGGAATGTTTATGAGATCCTTTAAAAAAAATTCAGCCTTTTGTTTATTTATAACTGTTTTGTTTTTTGCAAATACCGCATTTGCTCAACAAGGAAGTTATATCCAACTATTGGGCCAACCCAACCAATGGGTTGATTCTGTGTACAATAAGCTCAATAAAAAGCAACGGATAGCGCAGCTATTCTTTGTTAGGGCGCATACCAATAAGGGTAAAAAATACGAAGATTCTGTAGCTAAAGTCATTCATAGTCAGCACGTTGGCGGTTTGGTTTTCTTCCAGGGTGGGCCGGGAAGGCAAGCTAGCCTGATAAAAAGGTATCAGCGGGAAAGCAGGGTGCCGCTATTAATAGCCCAGGATGGGGAATGGGGAATTGGTATGCGACTGGATTCCACACTTTTATACCCATATCAGATGACATTGGGTGCCATACAAGGCGAAAGTCTGATCTATAAAATGGGGCAGCAAATAGCGTACGACTTTAAGCGTTTAGGTATGCACATGAATTTTGCGCCCGTGATGGATGTGAACAACAATCCGGATAATCCTGTTATAAACTACCGCTCTTTTGGCGATAATAAATATAACGTGGCAAGTAAAGGCCTGGCCTACCTTAAAGGTATGCAGAGCGCAGGGCTGCTAACCACTACTAAACATTTCCCCGGTCATGGCGATACGAATGTAGATTCGCATTATGATTTGCCACTGCTTCCGTTCTCGCGGCAGCGATTGGATTCGCTGGAGCTATATCCTTTTAAACAGGCAATTGAAGGCGGCGTTAGCGGCGTTATGATAGCGCACATGGCTATACCTGCTTTAGATGATACTAAAAATCTCCCTTCTACCTTATCGCGCAAAATAGTTACCAACCTGTTAAAAGATTCACTGGGCTTTAAGGGCCTGGTTGTTTGCGACGCCATGGAAATGCAGGGCGTAATAAAATACTTTCCGGATGGCGAAGCGGAATTAAGGGCTTTTATGGCAGGTAATGATATCATTGAGCTGTCTATGGACTCAAAAGAGGCAATTCATAAAATATTAAAGGCTATGCGCCACCATAAATTAGCTGCCGAAGAGTTTGAAGCTAAAGTGAAAAAAGTGCTAATGGCCAAGTATTGGGCGGGATTAAATAAGCCGCAGGAGGCGAATGTTAAAAATGTTGTAGCCGATTTAAATCGCCCGGCAACTAAAGAGCTGATAGAGCAATTAAGCAATGCAGCAGTAACGCAGTTACGTGGCAGTCCGCGCGATCTGCAACTAAATCCGCTTTTACAAACTGCTATTATTGGTGTGGGCATAACTAATCCTTCAGCTTACGAGGCAGAGTTGCGGCGCTGGTACCCTAACAGTACATTGTTTTTAGTAAACAAAACCACACCTGTTGAAGAGCTCAACAGCATTATAAAAGCCTTACCCCAATATACCCAGGTATTTGTAGGCGTGCATGATACCCGCACCCGCCCGCAAAGTAAACTGGATTACAGCGCCGGTGTAACTCAGTTTGTGTCTACGGTAGCCGCGCGCGAAAATACAGTTATCAGCTTTTTTACCAACCCCTACGCCCTGGCAGGTATAACGGGCATTGAAAAGGCCCGCGCCTTATTAGTTTGTTATCAAAATAGCGAGGAGATGCAGCAAGCGGCTGTAAAAGCCATTACCCAGCAAATTAAGCCAATGGGTAAGCTGCCGGTTAGTATAAATGGGTTTTTCCGTACGGGAGCGGGGCAGGTGGGGTTGTAAGGGGGATATTTTACAACTACGCCGTCATGTCGAATTTATTTCGGCATCTCATTATACTACATGTAGCCTATCGATTGGCATTCATCAGGAAAGTTTATAAAACTATCTTGCGTGAATGTCATGTGGGATGCCGAAATAAATTCGGCATGACATCCGTTTAATTTCTGCAATGCCCTGCCGTTTTCTATCTTTATTCTCTTATGCAAACCGATCCCAACAAATACAATATAAAATTTCAACAGGCGCTGGCGGGTTTAAACCCCGAGCAGTTGGCCGCCGTTAATAAAATGGATGGCCCGGTGTTGGTTATTGCCGGGCCGGGTACGGGTAAAACGCAAATATTGGCAGCAAGAATCGGTAAAATACTCACCGATACCGACGCCCTGCCAAGCGAGATTTTGTGCCTTACCTATACTGATGCAGGTGCTGTTGCCATGCGCAAACGCTTGTTTGAGTTTATTGGGCCGGATGCTTATCGCATTAACATATATACCTTTCACGCGTTTTGTAATGAGGTGATCCAGGAAAACCTGGAGTACTTTGGAAAGTTGAACCTGGAGCCGCTGTCTGACCTGGAATCGGCTATGTTGTTTAGGGAATTGGTTGATGAATTTCCGAATGACCATCAGCTAAAGCGCTTTACCGGCGATGTTTATTACGATGTACCTCGTCTAAAAGATCTGTTCTCTACCATGAAGCGCGAGAACTGGGACGAAGCATTTATTGAAAAAGCCATTAAGGAGTATGTTGATGACTTGCCCAACCGCGAAGAATTTGTTTACAAACGTGCCAACGCAGCCAGAGGCATCAAAGTAGGCGACCCGAAGCAGAAGGATATCGATAACGCGCATGATCTGATGAAGAAATTGCTGGCGGCTGTTGCAGAGTATCAAAAATACTCAGCTAAAATGAGTGCCCGCGGTAGGTATGATTATGATGATATGATCATCTGGGTGCTAAAGGCATTCAGGGAAAACCCAGAAATATTACGCCGCTATCAGGAGCGATACCATTATATTTTGGTTGATGAGTTTCAGGATACCAGCGGATCGCAAAACGAGCTGCTTAAATTTTTGCTGAATTATTGGGAAACGCCTAACGTATTTGTAGTAGGCGATGATGACCAGTCTATTTTCAAGTTTCAGGGTGCCAACATGAAGAATATCCTTGATTTTGCGAATGATTATGTAGCAACCCTTTCAACAGTAGTGCTAAAACATAATTACCGCTCTAATCAGCATATTCTGGATATTTCAAAGGCGTTGATTGCCAATAATGCCGAGCGTCTTACCCGTCAGCTTTCTTTGGATAAAAATCTGCGCTCGGCGCATACCCGCTTTATTGAAGATACTATCCATCCCACCATCCGCGAGTACGAGAATCCTAATAAGGAGCTGGTTCATGTTGCACTGAGTATACAGCATTTGGTAGAGGGCGGCACTCCCCCGGGTGAGATCGCCGTTATTTATCGTAACCATAGCCAGGTGGAGGATCTGATACATTTTCTGGATGTTAAAAAGATAGCGGTAAACACCCGCCGTAAAATTGATATCCTTGCCGTTCCATTTGGCGAAAAGATCATCACCATATTAAGATATCTTGCCATGGAGCTGGATTCGCCCTACAGTGGCGATAATCTGCTATTTGAGATCTTGCATTATGATTTCTTTAATATCCCGGTTATTGAGATCGCTAAAGCCAGCATAGCCGTATCAAAAGAGAACTTTAGTACAGCTGCAAATAATCAACCTAAAACATCATTGCGCCGCTACATCAGCGAGTTACGCTCGCCAGCCCAGCCGGGATTATTTGATAAGGTGCAGCACGAGGAGATGAAATATCTGGTTAGCAATATTGACTATCTGTTGAAAGAGGCGGTAAGCACCACACTGCAGCAGCTTTTTCAAAGCGTTATTGCTAAAATGGGTATCCTCAGGTTCATTATGCAGCAGCCGGACAAAGGTTCGTACATGCAAATGCTGACCAACTTTTTTGACTTTTTAAAGGATGAGAGCCGCAAATCGCCCGAAATAAAATTGTCGCATCTGCTGGAAACTATTGACCTGATGAAAGAAAATGGCATTCGATTAGAATTGAACCGCGTTATCTATTCAGACAATGGCGTAAACTTTCTTACAGCGCACGGCTCAAAAGGCTTGGAGTTTGAGCATGTGTTTTTAATAGGCTGCGATAAAAAAACCTGGGACAGCAAGGGCCGCAGCCGCGGTTTTAGCTATCCTGATACTTTAACACAAGCAGCGGCAGATGAAACAGCGCAAAAGGAGGAAGCGCGACGGTTATTTTATGTGGCCATTACCCGAGCTAAGCAGCATTTAACCATATCCTACGCGGGTGCCGACAAAAAAGGGAAAGAGCAGGAAGCATCGCAATTTGTGGGAGAAATTATTGCAGAGACGGATATGATGGTGGAGCGCCCTATGGTTTCTGACGTTGCTATGCTGGAGTTTTATGCCACGCAGTTTAGCGAGGCAGATAAACCAAAGGTTGAGCTGCTGGATACCAACTATATTAACCAGCTGCTGCAAAACTACACACTGTCGGTAACGCACTTAAACAACTATTTAGATTGTCCGCTCCGTTTTTATTTTCAGTGTTTGATCAGGGTGCCGTCGGGTAAAAGTCCGTCGGCTACGTTTGGGCAGGCAGTGCACTGGGCGCTAAATAAGGCCTTTAAATGGTTAAAAGATGATGAGGATAACTTCCCGTCAACAGAGCAGTTTATGAAAGAGTTTAGGTGGTATATGTACCGCAACCGCGACTCGTTTACTAAGGAGGAGTTTAAACTGCGTAATGATTATGGCGAAAAGATCTTACCGCCTTATTACGAACAGAACATACAGGTATGGAACAAAATTGCGGTAACAGAACGCCCTATTAAAAATATTGAGGTGCAGGGCGTACCCATAAAAGGTAACCTGGATAAAATTGAATTTGTAGGCAAACAGGCTACTATAGTTGATTATAAAACCGGCAAAATAAAGAACGCCATAAAAAAACTAAAAGGCCCCGATGATGACCAACCCAACGGCGGAGATTACTGGCGCCAGTCCGTTTTTTATAAGATATTAATTGACAACGACCGCAGTAATGATTGGGAAGTAACTACAACCGTTTTTGATTTTGTGGAGCCAGACGGCGACGATTACCGCAAAGAAAAGGTGGTTATAACACCTGAGGATATTGATACGGTAACAAAGCAGATCACTACTGTGTATGAAAAAATACAAGCGCATGATTTTAACACCGGCTGCGGTAAAAAAGAATGCGATTGGTGCCACTTTGTGCGCAGTAATTTTGCACAGGCTGATGAGATAACGATTAGTGAAGAGGAGGAGGGAGAGGAGTAGTATATCCCACCGATGTCATTTCGATGAGCAGAAGGAGGGGGTAGGTGCGTTGGCGCGATAGAGAAATCTTTTCGAGCTATTCAAGGCTTGGCCGACCGCTTCGAAAAGATTTCTCCTCCCGCCTCGCTCAGGCCATGCTGGTCGTCGAAATGACATGAGGGATGGGTTGTGCTTATGATATCTTATCCCAACTCAAGCCCGCATGTTTGGATTGAAAAGCCTGGTTTAACACTTGGTTCTCAGGTGCGGCCAGTTGAGGGTCTTTGGCAAAAACATCTTCAACAAACTTTCTTATCTGGATCAGAAGTTCCTGATCGGTGGTAAGGTCGGCCACTTTCAGATCTAACAATCCACTCTGTTGTGTGCCTTCAATATTACCCGGCCCACGCAGTTGCAAGTCAATTTCTGATATCTCAAAGCCGTTATTAGTTTTAACCATGGTATTTAACCTTACGCGCCCATCCGGACTTAGCTTGTCTTTGCTCATTAACAGGCAATAGCTTTGCTCTGCCCCGCGCCCCACCCGGCCCCGTAACTGATGTAATTGCGAAAGGCCAAAGCGCTCGGCATTTTCAATGATCATTACCGATGCATTAGGTACATTTACGCCAACTTCAATAACCGTAGTAGCCACCATTATCTGCGTTTGCCCTTTTATGAAGCGCTGCATTTCGGCTTCTTTTTCGGCGGGCTTTAATTTGCCATGCACTATACTGATGTGATACTGCGGCAGCGGAAATTCCCTCCTCATTATTTCGGTACCGTCTTCCAGATTTTTCAGATCAAGCTTCTCACTCTCTTTTATCAGCGGATATACCACATAGATCTGTCGCCCCTTGGCTATCTCCTCTTTCATAAACCCGAACATACGTAGCCGCCGGCTTTCGTAAAAATGCAGGGTTTCAATAGGTTTGCGCCCCGCAGGCAATTCATCAATTACTGATACATCCAAATCACCATACAATGTCATAGCCAAAGTACGGGGGATGGGTGTAGCCGTCATTACCAAAACATGCGGCGGTATGGTGTTTTTACGCCAAAGTTTTGCCCGCTGTTCAACACCAAAGCGGTGCTGTTCGTCAATTACCACAAAGCCCAGGTTTTGGTATTGCACCTTGTCTTCAATTAGCGCATGTGTACCTATTAATATTTTAAGTTCGCCGCTTTCCAGGCGCTCATGTATTACCCTGCGGGCTTTTTGCGATGTTGAGCCGGTAAGCAGCGCCACCTCTAAAAAATCATCGCCAATAACACCCTTAATAGTTTGGTAATGCTGATTGGCCAATATTTCTGTAGGGGCCATAATGCAGGTCTGAAAACCGTTATCAATGGCTATCAACATGCTCATTAGGGCCACAATGGTTTTGCCACTGCCCACATCCCCTTGCAGCAAGCGGTTCATTTGAACGCCGCGCTGGGTGTCTTGCCGTATTTCTTTTAAAACACGTTTTTGCGCATTGGTTAGCTCAAAAGGTAACTTATGGTGATAAAACTCATTAAAATAAGTGCCAACCTTATCAAATATATTCCCTTTAAATTTTTGTACACGCAGCAATTTGGTACGCAGCAGTTTTAACTGCAATACAAACAGTTCCTCAAACTTAAGCCGGTGTTGCGCTTCTGCTAATTTTATCGCATCCTCGGGGAAATGGAAATTACGGTAAGCATCAGCACGGCCCATCAGCTTAAACCTGTTTAAAATATATAAGGGTAAGTTTTCGCTGATGGTATTTCCGTATTGCTCAAGTAACCCTGCTACTAGTTTTTGTATGCCCTTACTATCCAGGGTAAATTGCTTTAACTTTTCGGTAGAACTGTAAACCGGCTGCAGGGTAAGGTTGCCTTTGCGTTTTGCTGCCTCAGGCGAGTAGAGATCCATCTCCGGGTGCGACATTTGCGCCTTGCCGTTAAAGGATGATGGCTTGCCGAAAAGCACATACGCCTTGCCCGGTATCAAAGTTTTCTCTATCCACTTTATGCCTTGAAACCACACCAACTCCATTATACCGGTATCATCCTGTACAATGGCTACCAAACGCTTAGTGTGCTTTTCCCCTAATATTTCCTTACGCAGCAAACGGGCTATCACCTGTACATAAGGCAAATCGTCATTAATATCCTTTATTTTATAAAAACGCGTACGGTCAATATGCCTGAAGGGGAAATGCTTCAGCAGATCATCAAAAGTATAAATGGCCAGCTCTTTTTTCAGCACTTCGGCGCGGGTAGCGCCAACGCCTTTTAAGTACTCAACAGGGGTTTGTAATGCCTGGCCGTTCAAGATATGCTGCTATCAGGGTTTGGCTGCTATAACAGATATTTCAACGCTAACGCCCTTAGGTAAAGCTGCGGCCTGCACCGTCTCGCGCGCCGGAAATTTATCAGTAAAGTAAGTACCATAAACCTCGTTTACCTCGGCAAAGTCGGCCATGTTTTTTAAAAATATGGTAGTTTTTACTATATCGTCAAAATCAGCGCCGGCGGCGGTTAAAATTGCCCCTATGTTCTCCATTACCAAATGCGTGGCCGATGTTATATTATCGGTAACCAGCTCATTAGTAAACGGGTGCAAAGCTATTTGTCCGGAAACGAATATAAGATTACCGGCTATTATAGCCTGGCTGTATGGGCCTATAGGTGGCGGTGCGTCGGTTGTGTTTACTACGGTTTTCATGTTTTATAAATATAGGTAATGCGCAAATTATTTTTTTAGTACAAACCACTGTAGCAGTTTCCATATAATACCCCCTATGAACATTATGATAGCCGTAGCATTAATAATGTGCATTATTTTAAGGTTGATATTGTGGGGCCTGTTAGTATCCTTCTTTCTAAAAAAATACATATCAGCAAATCTACAATATTTTTAGGCGAAGTTTTATGCAAAAAAAGAAGGCTTCCGTTGCGGGAAGCCTTCTTAATATTCTAAACTGAATCAGATATTATTTTCTGAATTGAACACGACGGTTTAATACACGTCCTTCTTCAGTTGAGTTGTCAGCAATTGGCTGAGTTTCGCCGAAAGCTTTAACAGTTACTTTGCTTGCTGCAACACCAGAGTTAACTAAGTAAGTTTTTACAGAGTTAGCACGGTCACGAGATAATTTCAAGTTGTGAGCAGCAGTACCTTCAGATGATGCGAAGCCTTGTACTTCAACAGCAGAACCGGTAGTACGTAAGTCAGCAGAAGTTGCATCAAGCACAGGGTAAGAAGAAGTTCTTAATACTGAGCTATCAAATTCAAACTGAATGTTGGTATAACCAGCAGCAGCAGGAGCAGCAGCAACAGGCTCTGGTTTAGGGAACACGATAGGGCAACCTGAACCATCAACAGGGCTTGTACCTGCTGGAGTACCTGGGCATTTGTCAAATTGATCAGCAACACCGTCACCGTCAGAGTCTTTTTTCAGGTCGTTAACAGCGTTTTCAACGTTAGTAACACGGCCTTTTAAAGCTTCAACTTCACGACGTAGAGCAGCATCATACAATTCGTCATACATCATAGCTACCGGGTTAACCCACTCTAAAGCTGGTTTTGATTTTGAACCCAAAGTGAACTCTAAACCAGCGTAACCATAACCGTAACGGTCTTTAGTAGGATAGCTTTTACGTACACCATCAAAGTTATCACCGTCAATAAAGTTTTCAGTGTAACCAATGTTTAATGAAGTAACGTCTGATAATTTAAATTTGGTACCTACACCGATAGGGACAACTAACTCAGAGATAGAACCGCCATCTGCAGCGCGGTATTGTTCCCAACCACCGTTTGTACCATCTGTACCATAACCTTTAATATCCGGTTTGTAAGTTGCAATACCTAAACCTGCTTTACCATAAAAGTTAATGGCATTTTCGCGGTGAAGGAAGTCAATAGAACCAATGTTTACAGTACCGCTGATGCTTCCTTGTAAGAAGTTAGTTGAGGTAGCTACAAAACGTTGATTGGTTACACCATCGCCTACAAACGGTCTCTGACCAATTTGTCCCGGTACACCTTTACCGGCATCAGCTCTAACGCGGCCACCATTCAAATCTAATTGAATACCGAAAACATGTGATAATTGATTTTTCAATGATACACCGAAGCCTGGCCCGATTTGCACACCATTGAAATCACTTGAGCCACCTGTTATAAGGGCTGGCGAAGTAACACCGGCGTTAATACCAATGGCCCAGGTTCTGTACTGACCCGCGCCGCCAAACAATTTGGCGCCTGAGGTTGTCGATCCGCTCGCGGTGGTTTGGGCATTAACAGCACCCGCTACCAACAGAGACGCAAACGAAAAAGCGACTGTTTTTTTTAATGTAGAATAGTTCATAAGTTTTAAGATTAAACAATTTTTTAATTGTGATTTTTTTCAAAAATACTAATTATGTTTGAAACGATTACCAAATACTGTTCCAAAAATTACAAATAATAACACAAATAAATGAAAAATGTTGTATAAATAGTACACATTACAATTAACTGTATGAAATATCTTCCTGTTGAAAATAATTTATTTACAAATAATAGAAAAAGTTTCGTTTCAAGAATAAAACCGGCTTCTCTGGCACTTTTTTATTCGAATGACGAGTTCCCGCGCAGCGGTGATCAGGCCTTTTTATTTAAGCAAAATCCTGATTTTTTTTATTTGTCGGGTATAGACCAGGAGCAAAGTATTTTGTTGCTTTTTCCGGATTGTCCTAATCCACTATACAAAGAAGTACTCTTTTTAAGACAAACTAACGAACATATTGCAGTTTGGGAGGGACACAAGTACACCAAAGACGAGGCGAGACAAGCATCAGGTATACAAAATATATATTGGTTAGCTGATTTTGACAATATTTTGCACAGTATTATTAACTACGCAGACAATATTTATATTAATACCAACGAGAATGACCGGTATGCGCACACGGTGCCTTATCGCGATGTAAGGATGCTGGAAGATCTGCGCAGAAAATATCCTTTGCATCACTATGAGCGTTCGGCACCTATTATGCGCGACCTGCGTGTGATAAAATCGGCACCCGAAATAGAATTAACAAAAAAGGCCTGCGCCATTACCCGCGACGCTTTTATAAGGGTGCTTAAATTTGTAAAGCCCGGGGTAACCGAGTACGAGATTGAAGCCGAAGTGATACACGAATTTATAAGGCAGCGCGCAACAGGGCACGCTTATAACCCTATTATAGCTTCGGGCAAAAATGCCATTGTATTGCATTATGTAGATAACAACCAGGTGTGCAATGATGGCGATGTGATACTATTTGATTTTGGCGCCGAGTACGGTAACTACAATGCTGATATGAGCCGCTCTATACCCGTTAATGGCCGCTTTACACCACGCCAGCGCCAGGTTTATGATGCCGTTTTGCGTGTTATGCGTGCAGCAACACAAATGATTGTTGAGGGGGCCGTTTGGAATGAGTATCACGATGAAGTTGGTAAAATAATGACCAGCGAACTGATAGGGCTTGGCTTGTTAACTAAACACGATGTAGAGAAGCAGGACCCTAAATTACCTGCCTACAAAAACTACTTTATGCACGGCACATCGCACCATTTGGGTTTAGACGTACATGATTTTGCCAGCCGTTACAAAGCTTTTGAAGTGGGTAACCTGCTTACGTGCGAGCCGGGTATCTATATCCCTGCGGAGGGCCTGGGCATTCGCCTGGAAAATAATATCCTGATTACCAAAGGCGGTAATATTGACCTGATGGCTGATATTCCGGTTGAGGCAGAGGAGATTGAGGAGATAATGAATTCGTGATTTCGGATTTCGGATTTCGAATTTTCGATTTCGAATTTAGTTTTGATTGTCATTCTGAGCGACAGCGAAGAATCTTATAAACCATGTTAAACCGGGTGCCGGGATTGCAAAGCGTATAAGATTCTTCGCTGTCGCTCAGAATGACAATTTGTTTTAGTACCTGCCTATAAATTCATACAAATTCCACTCTTGACCGCCCATTGCCACAGCAATCTCCTCTCGCAGTTTCCTTTTATCAACCCCCGCCATACGCTTCTGCTGTATCAGCCGATATGCTTTTTCGGTCAAGAGCATAGCTTTACGATTGTTACCCGCGGTCTTTTCTGATAAAACAAAGCCCGTAATTTCAGCCATTCCCTCACCTGTTGTAGCCACAGTTTTAAACACAGGTATTTCTTTACCGGGTTTTTGGTGAATTATTTTTTTAAGATTATTGGCAAACAGATCGGCATCGGGCCTGTCGGCTTTGTTGATCACAAAGGCATCCGCAATTTCCATTAAGCCTGATTTTATGTTCTGAACCTCATCACCCGCTTCCGGAACTAAAACTACCAAAGTTACATCCGCCAGGCCGGCCACTTCTACTTCAGACTGGCCAACGCCAACGGTTTCAACAATAATATGATCAAACCCTGCCGCGCGTAAAACATCGGTCATTTCAATGGTTTTTGCCGACAAGCCGCCAAGCGAGCCACGCGTAGCCAGCGAACGGATAAAAACATCAGGATGGTTAAAATGCGCGGACATCCTGATCCTGTCGCCCAATAAAGAACCAAAGTTAAAGGGCGAGGTAGGGTCGATAGCTAAAACCGCTATTTTGCTACCCTTTGCAAGTAAAGCTGAAATCAGTTGGCTCACTACGGTACTCTTCCCCGCGCCGGGCGGCCCGGTAATGCCAATTATAACAGATGGTTTAGTAAACCTAAGGCCTTTTAAAAGCTCTTCGTATCCCGGCAAGTCATTCTCTACAACAGTAAGCGCGCGGGCAACGGTTTTAAAATCGTTGGCGCTGATGTTTACCGGTAGGTTGCGTGCTGATGCCATGTAGCTGCAAATGAATAAAATTATCGTAACATAAATTAATATACTTTATAATTGCACCCATCAGCAAGATAAACAAATAATGAAGAAGCCATCCGTTTTAGTGACGTTTGATTCTATGAAGAATCCTAATTCAGGATACTTTTCATTCGGCAAAGGTTTAGGCGACGCCTTGCTGAAACATAATAACAACCGCTTTACCCTAACTTATTATTTATTTAGGATCACTACTTATTTTAATAAGCGCGTAAATATTATTCATCTTTTCAGGCTGCACAGGTTGTTTTTTCCGCACGGGCGCGAGTTTGATGTTGTTCATTTTACTGATCAAACCTGCCGTTTAAGACCTTATCGTGTAAGCGCAAAAAAGGTAATGACCATACATGATATTAATAACGTGCATTTGGGCTTTAAATCAAAAAGGAATATTGAAAAGCGCGTTAACAAACTGCGCAAATTTATAGGTTACTGTGATAGGGTAGTAGCCATATCAAAATTTGTTGCCGATGATGTGATCTATTACATACCTGAGGCTGCCCCTAAAATGAGCGTGATATACAATGGTGCAGATAAACTGACAGTACCCGAGGGACACCAGCCGGCTTACACGCCTGTTAAGCCCTTTTTATTTACCATAGGCTTGCTGTCGCCTCAAAAGGGATTTCATTACCTGCCGGCCTTGTTGCAGAACAATGACCTGCACTTAATTATTGCCGGTATTGAAACCACGCATAAGGATAATATTATTGAAGCGGCAAAAAAATTTGACTGCCTTGACCGCGTTACCATAACGGGCCCCGTTAGTGATGACGACAAAGCCTGGTATTTTAAAAATTGCCTGGCATTTGTGTTTCCGTCCATTGCCGAAGGTTTTGGCTTGCCTGTTATTGAGGCTATGAATTTTGGTAAACCGGTTTTTTTAGCCAACGCCACTTCACTGCCCGATGTTGGCGGTAAAGCTGCCTACTATTTTAATAATTTTGACCCGGAGCATATGCAGCATGTTTTTAAAACAGGCCTGCAAGACCATATAGAAAACAACAGGGCCGGGGCCGTTATGGCGCACGCGGCACGCTACACATGGGACAATGCTGCTAATGAATACCTGAAATTATATGATGAATTGCTGAGGGGTTAGCGTTTCTTTTTCAATCCCTTTTTAAAGCGCCAGAACAAAAAGCGCAGCCATATTTTTGAGCCGAAGTGTTTTTTTACCAATGCGCTCCTGTCTTGTTCAAAAACCTTATCAATTGATGTGCTTGATACCCCTGTTTGATTAAAGTTAGCCACCAGGTGATCTTTAAATACAAACCTGAATTGGCCGCTGTTAAACAAAGCCATATTAAAAGCATAATCTGCGGATATTGGGTACCGCGTATCAAACTCCCGCCCCTCAAAAACTTCGCGCGGGTATATCATGGCCTGATGGCATAAACCGTATTTGGCAAAATCGTAAGCATTGGCCGGAATGGTGGGTCCGCCCAGCGTCATTACCCTGCTATAGTAGATCAGTTTTTTGTCTTTTAGCTCAATAGCAAGGTCGCTAAAGCCATCAAACAAAATGTCGTCGGCACCTAAAAAGTAGATCCATTGGCCGGTAGCGTGTTTTAAGCCTTTGTTCATGGCGTCGTAAATTCCGGCATCTTTCTCGCTCACCCAGTAGCCAAGGCTACCGGCATTTTGCTTTATAATATCAATTGTTCCATCTGTGCTTTCACCGTCAATAACCACTATTTCAATGGCAGCATATTTTTGGCGGTAAATGCTATCCAAACACGCCTGCAAAGTGCTTGCCGCGTTATAGGTTACAATGATGATGGATATTTTGGGTAATGTCATTGATAATAATGAATAGTCATGCCGAACTTGTTTCGGTACCTTATACGCTAAACCGCCTTTCTTATGGGTTGCCGAAACAAGTTCAGCATCACCCTGACATTATTTATAACATACAATGTATATTTGGTGCTTGCTGTTAAATAATGTCTACACAAATTAAGTACTTTATTTAACGTAAACCATATAGAATATAAATGAAGGTTGCCGGTTTTACTTTTATTCGCAATGCAGTTAAAAACGATTATCCTGTTGTAGAGGCCATAACCTCGGTTTTGCCGCTTTGCGATGCGTTTATAGTAGCACTTGGTAACAGTGATGATGAGACAGCTGACCTGGTAAAAGGCATCAAATCGCCTAAAATTAAAATAATCAATACCGTTTGGGACGAAAGCCTGCGCGAAGGTGGAACCGTTTTTGCCCAGGAAACCGATAAAGCTTTTGACGCGATAGCGGCCGATTTTGACTGGGCATTTTATATTCAGGGTGATGAGTGTGTACACGAAAAGTATTATGATGTGATACGCCGCGAAATGGCGGATAACCTTAACAACCTAAAAGTTGAGGGCCTTCTTTTTAAATATCTCCATTTTTACGGCTCATATGATTATTACGGTCATTCGCGCCGCTGGTACCGCCGCGAGATCCGCATCATTCGCAATAATAAAGGCATCCATTCGTATCGGGACGCGCAAGGCTTTAGGTGGAATGACAACCGCAAACTGAATGTTAAGCTGATTGACGCATATATATACCATTATGGTTGGGTAAAACCACCTTCGGGATTAAAACATAAGCTGCGCAGTTTTAACAAGTTTTATCATGATGATGCCTGGATTGAGCAACACGTGCCCGAAACTTATGAGTTTGATTACAAAAATGCCGACAGGCTGATCCACTTTACCGATACGCACCCCGCGGTTATGCAAAAACGCATTGCCGCTACCAACTGGAAACTGGATATTGATTTGAAGCAACTGCATAAAAAGGCAACATTAAGACGGCGCATATTGCAAAAAATAGAAGATTTAACCGGTTGGCGCATAAGCGAGTACAGAAACTATAAATTAGTGAAATGAAAAAGGTACTGTACTTCTTTCCGGATGATGTAGCCGTACAAAACGCGGGCAATAAAACACGCGCGTTAGAGCTGCTTAAATATTTTAAACACCGGCAGATAGCGGTTGATTTTGCCAGTTTGCAGTATGAAGGGCCGGATAGGGGTTGTACCAACCAAACCATAGATTTTGTAAAAGATAGCGTTTTGGCACAAAATGTTTACCTGCTGCCGCGCAAACCGGGCAAAAGCAATGCGCTGTTTTATTTTTTAAAATATAAACTGTGGGATCTGTTCTATTACTGGTTTACGTTCCCTTTACGGTCGGACATACCAACCTTTATGACGCTAACCCTTAAGCGTGCTTTTGAGGAGTTGCTGCAAAAAAATCAATATGATCATGTCGTGATAAGCTATATCTACTATGCCGAACTGGTTGGCAATAAAGAGTTATTAAAGGGTGCAACTACAATAATTGACACGCACGATTTTATTACCGCGCAGTTTAAATACCGCAAAAGCTTTAACCTCGGCATCACCTTTCAGGATGAGATAAAACGCCTTGATCAATTTAACGAGGTTTGGGCAATATCCGGCGAGGAGCAATATGTGTTTGGTCAGTTTTGCAAAACTAAGGTGCGCCTGGTTCCGCTAATGATGGAGCCGAAAACGCCGTCTGCTAATCCCCCGGAAAAAAAATATGACCTGATCTACGTAGCCAGTAATAACGTGCACAATGAGAGATCGGCCAAATGGTTTTTTGACGAAGTTTATCCCTTATTGCCAAAAAATATCAGGATCTGCATGGTTGGAGGTATTAATAAAGTTTTAGGCGATAGGGAGGAAGCGGAACAGATAGTTTTTGCTGATGACCTGGACAATTTATATACGCAATCAAAAATATCGCTGTGCCCTATGCTTACAGGTACCGGCGTTAAAGTGAAAGTAGTAGAAGCCCTGGCCCACGCGCTCCCCGTAGTATGCACAACACGCGGGGTTGACGGATTACCTAACAAAACCCTGAACGGCTGCCTGGTTACTGACGATTCCGCTCAATTTGCGCACAACATTGTTGCGTTACTTAATGACAATGATTTTTACAAGCGGCAAAGCAGGTTAGCTGAGCAGGCCTTTAGTAATGGTTTCAGCACAGAAACGGTTTATACCGAGCTGGATAAGGTTTTTTAACGGCGACGCTACTATAGCAATTAACTGCCCGGAATAACTTAAACACCGTAAACTTATTGCCTCACTTATCGTTATATTTGCCGGCACATCTATGCAGAATCTGATCAACGGCGCTCCTGTAAAAAAAAATTACGATTTTATTGATGCCATTCGCTGTATTGCCATGATGGCTATTGTGGTTGAACACAGCATTGGCAGCTATAATTTTACCAAAGGCACTGATCTTTATTGGGCCTATATTGGCTTTACCCAATTTGCAAAGTTTGGCACCATAGCGTTCTTCCTGCTTGCGGGATTTTTAATAAGCGAAAAATTTACCGATTACACGCCTGCCGAATACCTTAAAAGGCGTATCTCTACCACATTTGGGCCGTGGATATTCTGGTCGTTAGTATACGTGCTGGCTATGATAATCAACATGGCTGTTAAAGAACGCATCTATCATCGCGGCGATTTTACCCTGATAAACATACTTAATGCTATTGAAACGGTTTACCTGTATACCAACTACTGGTTCATAATTAATTTTTTAATAAGTATAAGCATTTTATTGATTTTCAGGCGGTATGTGTACTCCATTTATATGGGTATTATTTTGCTGTGCTTTACTGTTTTCTATGCAGTAAATATCCATTTTGAGTGGATACAAACAAGCCATACTACAGCTATTTTAGGATTCGTGTTTTTTTTATGGATGGGCGCGCAGTTGCGCAAACACTGGCAGCAAATAGAAAAGTGGGTTAGCAACTTGTCATACCTGGCCATTTTTGTCGCCTTTGTGCTAACTTTCTCGCTATCTGTTTATGAAACATATGAGTTAAGCAACTTTAGTGCAGATTATTTAAATACGCTTCGTTTTAGCAATGTGCTTTACTCTTTGGTGTTTTTTGTATTGCTGTTGCGCATAAAAACTTTTCCGTTTACAACGTACTTAAAGCCAAGGCAAACCACTTATGGCATTTACCTTATTCATTATATACTCGTATCATTTTTAATGCCCGAAATATTGGGTCACTTCAGTTTTGATGTTAATACCATGGGCGCTACAGCCTTTGTATTACTTAAAATAGCTACTTTTTTAGTAGCCTACCTGTTAACGCTGGGTATTGTACTATTGCTTAACCGGGGCAGGGCACGGGTATTGGTAGGCAATTAACTGCCTTTGGGTCCAAATCCAAATAACGCTTTTACCTTTCGCCTGAACTTTTTGAACGGAGTGTTTTTGCGTTCTGCCGCTAAATGAAATTCGTTATTCATTGTAAACAAGTCGGCCTGCTTTTCGGGTACTATATATCTGGGGTGTATTATTTCGGTTATTTCCTCCAGCGGTACGCCAGACATCATATCATCAGCGTTTTTGGTGTGCGTGGCATTTTCGCCGAATCCAATATTCGTTATCAGGTTGTAATTGGGTATAATACACAAACCGTGGTTAAAAAAGCTGCTAAAGGCAAACTGATAATCCCAGGTATTATGCTTTCCCGATTTAACACCGTTGAATATATTGTACCACCTGTTAATTACCAGCGGATCATTGAAGATGTTGGCCAACTTTTCCTTTACATCACTTTCATCGTATTGATTGAGGTTTATGTCATACTCGTTCCAAACTCTGCGCCAACCGGCCCAGCCCCAGCCATGTATCAGGTTGGAGAAATAATAGGTCCCATCTCCCCATTTTTTTCCATGTTGAAAGTTGGCCCCGGCTATAATTCTTATGCGGGTATCATGCCTGTATTTTTCAAGCAATTCATCGCAAAACATAAAAAAGCTATTGCTGGGCAGCGTATCATCCTCTAAAATAATTCCTTCTTCTTCATTGTCAAAAAACCATTGCATGGCAGATGCTTCGCCAATTTTACAACCTACGTTGCTGTCTTTAAAAAGCGTTTTTACCTCGCAATCCCAATCTACTTTAAGCGCGTTCTCGCGGGTTTGGCGGCATAGTTCCTCTTCGCCGGGTTTGTTGGCACGGGGGCCGTCGGCGCCAATATACAAGCGCGGCGGGCGGGCCTCACGTATCTTCTCTAATACCGCCGCCGTTTCTGCCGGACGATTAAAAACGATAAATAATACAGCCGATTTAGTTTGATACTTGTGCCCTGCGCTCTTACTCATGCAGCAAAGATGTTTATTTTGCAGTTAAATTTTGCATATTTAGCCCATGCAAAGCAAAATAACCGGTGGTGCCACCAGCTTACTGTTTACGGCCAAAGTGCTCAATAAATACGACGTTAAATTTTATCGCTGCGCGGATACCGGCTTTATCCAAACCGAAGAGCCTTACTGGCTGGCAGACGCTTATTCATCGGCCATAACCAAACTGGACGTGGGTATGGTGTACCGCAACCTACAGTTAGCCGAAAGAACAGGCGACCTGCTGCTTTCGTCATTTAACAAAAGCGCCCGGTTTTTAGATTATGCAGGCGGGTACGGTTTATTTACCCGTTTAATGCGCGATAAAGGCTTCAATTTTTATCATACAGACCCTTACTGCCAGAATATATTTGCCGAGTATTTCGATCTGAACACGTTATCCGCCGGCCAGCGGTTTGAAATGGTTACCGCTTTTGAAGTTTTTGAGCATCTGGCTAATCCGCTGGAAGATATTAAACGCATGCTGGGCTTTTCGTACAACCTGCTTTTCAGTACAGAACTCCAGCCGGAAAATGTGCAGAAATTAGACGATTGGCATTACTTCTCTACCGAAACCGGGCAGCATGTAGCATTTTATAATCAGGCATCATTAAAAGCCATTGCCGACCAATTGGGATATAACTTTTATACCGACGGCAAATTTCTGCATCTGTTTACGCAAACCAATTTTAGCAGTAACCCATTAGCCCCAGCTAAGGACGGGTTTTTATTAAAGAAAGCTAAAAAGTATGTAAGAAAAGCAGGGAAAAAACTGGGCCAGCCCGAAAGTTTAATGATGACCGACTGGCAGTTTATTAAGGATAAACTGAATGGCGAGGGGTAATTACATTACCACACAGCCATCTTTGCGCCTCGTATCTACAATATAAATTATCTTCCATCCCGCAGAGGTTTTCATTAATTGGAAAACATCAACGCCGCAGTGGCTAAATTTATCATCGACGTAAAACTTATAGGGTGCCCAAACACTGGCTAATTTGCCATCCACTTTTATATCGCCAAAAACAATGCGCTCATCATAAATGCCTTTGTGCGGAGTGCCAACAGTTTTCACAAATTCCTCCGGGCTTTCCAATGTCATTGCTACAGAGCCGTCCTTTGCTTCACCTATGCTATGCAATATCACACCTTTTGCAAAAGTTGACCGCAGTGCCGTACTGTCGCCTTTACGTACGGCATCAAACATTTTAGTTATGGTTTGTTTTATGGCTGCTGTCTCTGTTTGCTGAGCCATGCTTATGTTGCAGTAAAGGATGAACGCTGTAAAGAAGGTTAGTTTTTTCATAATACTAATATAAATTTATAAGTAATAGTTATTTTAATATGTGATATCATTATATATTTTTAAGTAAATTTGTGTATGCCGCAAGTTGATTATAAGGAGTATATAGAAGTTATACCGGAAATACGGTTTGGGAAACCTGTTTTAAAAGGTACTCGTATCACTGTTTACGATGTTCTGCAATGGCTTGCGTCAGGCATGAATCATGAAGCCATTATAGCCGATTTTCCTCAACTTAACGAGGAGAAAATATTAGCATGCTTATCTTATGCGGCTAACAAAGAACGAATTATAAAAGTTGCGTAGGCATGCGACTTATTGCAGATGAAAACATTTCATGGCGATTGAAAAAGCTTATTCCGGATTGGGATATTTTGCCCGTAAACGAAATAACTCCTTTTGAAAGACTGTCTGACAGTATGATATGGCGGTTTGCCAAATCAAATAATTACACAATTGTCACCTTTGATGAAGATTTTTCCGAACTTCAAAATTTATTTTCTTTCCCACCTAAAATAGTTTGGCTTAGAACAGGCAACGTGGCCACTCATGAAATTGCTCGCATTCTTAAAAAGCATGAAAGTAAAATAACCGATTTTGTAGCCGATAAGGAGACTGGTATTTTGGAACTTTACTTATAGCATTCGCAGCTACACTATTTACCTGCCAAATTTTAAAAGAATTGTACTACATTAGCTTACAATGGCAGTCAACTCCTACATCCTTGTTATCAACGGCAAACCCGAAGGCCCCTTTACAATTGACCAATTGCGGGAGCACAAAATAAAGCCAACCGACTTTGTTAAAACCGATGCTATGGTTGATTATAAAGAGGCGCATGAAATTGTTGAGCTCAGGGAGCTTTTTGGTTTTAGTAAAGCCGCCCTGCTTATACAATACTATGGCAGTTTTGACCAGCGTTTAACCGCGTCGGCAATTGATCTGATCCTGGTATCAACGGTATGCGCCACAACTATATTTGTTACAGAAATGCTCATCAAAAGCCAGCTTATCCGTATATTGATGTCGGTAGCCGGGCTCATGGTAGTTATACCACTGGCAAATCTTATATACCACATAATTATGGAGAGTGGCCCCAAACAGGGCACTTATGGCAAACAGCTAATTAAAATACGGGTGTGCGATATGGAGGGAAACCGCCTTACTTTCAGACATTCAGCTGGCAGAAATCTGGCCAAAATATTTTCAATGCTTACTTTGTGCGTTGGCTATGTATATATCTTTTTTAACAAAAAGCAGCAGGGGCTGCATGATATTATAGCGGGTACATTAGTTATAAAAGACAGGTTGGATTAGTTATAGTCTTGGTCAATGGTCATTAGTCAATGGTCATTAGGGATATAGCTATTAACGTTTTAAAACCGACACCTACAGCTTACAACTCATAATCTACTCCTTTACCACCGTCACCCTTGATGCATCTGCCCCCAGAGTTTCAAACACCATCTTACCGTCTTTAAAGTCTGAAATAAAAAAAGGAAAGCTGCGGGTACTGCCATCGGCCAAAATTTCTTTGTATTGAATGTTGGTGCCATCAACCGTAAAAGTACCGTGCGAAAGTAGTTTGCCTCCCCAAAACATGCGCAGGCTATCTGCTTTGGTGAATTCGATATACGGAGATTCCTGCTTAAGCTGAATATCAGACACACCGGGCGTAGTTTGGCCCGGATTTTCTATTTTAATATAGTTCCATTTGCCATAAAGATCTGTTGTTTTAACAGCGTGGTCACAGCCGCTAAATAGTAAAATGCTCAATAAAATTAAGCTGTAATTTTTTAAACTGATAGGTTTCATCAGGCTAAAGTAGCAAATTATATGCTTTTGTTTTGGGCTTAAATGTAACGGTTAGCCCTTCACGTGCAGGCTAATTACACGCGTAATCTGCCATTTCTTATTTTGATATCGCCTTACCACCACAAACTTATCCGGTTTAGATAATTGGTCGCCCTCGGCCTTGTTCCTGAATTGGTGCAGCGCTATCTCTACTGCTCCGTAGCCGGGCAGGGGATATACTTCAATACTACCGGGCACCAGCACACGCGTTACTTTACCGCAGATGTTTTCTTTTATTGCTGCTAACAGTTTAGTCTTGGATGTTTCAAGGCCGCTGTTGTCATGGTAAAACTCAAGGATATCCGCAAAAATAGTGGCCTGTTTATCTATATCACAGTGGTTATAGGCATCAAAATAAATGCTGTCCATTCGCACAATGTCGTTATAAAGCTGCTTGCCATCCGGTATTTGAGAAAACGTGTTAAGCGAACAGAACCATAAAACAAGCAACAATATTAGCCCTGATTTTTTCATTATAAAATTAAATTCAGACTAAAGTAACAAATTATCTGTCTTTGTTTTGTTGCTTTTGCGTGTTACGTTCGGCCTGCTTTACTTCATCTTTTTCGCTCATCGGGAAATCGGTTTTCAGCTCTTTGGCTGCGGTTTTATTCCCTTCACTTTTTTTAACGGGTTGCCTGGTGTCTTTTTCGGTGGTTTTCATAGCATAATAATTTTAGGTTAACGGCATGTGGCTTTAATGTTATCTACAAATCAGGCGTGGATATGTTCTTTAAAAAAATACCGAAGTTTTTGTAACAACCTAAATTTATAAGTGTCAAATAAACACTTATAACTAAGGTCTCAATAAAAGCTATAAGTTATTGTGAGGGCCCGCATCTTAAGGGTTCCGGTAATAAAAAAAATCAAATAAAGTAATGAATCAATTAGTTCTCCAGTTATGGTGGGTAGCACCCGTCGTAGCATTGTTGGTGATGTACAAATTTGTACTCCGCGTTTTCTGTGGTATGGTTATCGTTCCTGATGACCGCATTGGTTTGGTTGTTAAAAAGTATACCCTGTCAAGCAATAACCGGCTGCCTGATGGCCGTATAGTTGCCATTCATGGCGAGGCAGGTATGCAGGCAAAAACCCTGGCGCCGGGTTTGTATTGGCGCATGTGGCCCTGGCAGTACGCCATTACTATGGCACCGTTCACTATTATTGAGCAGAATAAGCTTGGCTTGGTAAAGGCAAAGGATGGTGCCCCGCTGGATATTGGCCGCGTACTGGGCAAACCGGTTGATTGCGACAAGTTTCAGGATGCTATAGCTTTCCTTGATAATAAGGGGCAAAAAGGTCCGCAGGCCGCGTTTTTAACGCCGGGAAGCTACCGTATAAATAACTTTCTGTTTGAGGTGGAGATGGTACCCACAACGCAGATACACGAGAACAAAGTAGGCGTTGTAACTACCCGCGATGGCGAACCACTGGGTAAAGGCGAAATTGCCGGTATGCCGGTAACCGGCCACAAAAACTACCAGGACCCTATAGCATTCATCAACGCCGGTGGTATGAAGGGCTTGCAGGAGGATGTTATACTGGCAGGTACGTACTACCTTAACCCCTGGTTTGTAACGGTTGAACAGGTAGATATGGTCTATATTCCTATTGGCTATGTAGGTGTGGTAAACTCCTTCGTAGGCCCAGAGGGTACAGATACCAGCGGCGATAGCTTTAAGCACGGCTTTATAGTTAAAAAGCACGAAAAAGGTGTTTGGGACGAACCGCTTGACCCGGGTAAACACCCTATTAACATTCACACCCACGCGGTAGAGATTGTGCCCACCACCAATATTGTTTTAAACTGGGCCAACAGCCGTACCGAGGCGCACGAGTTGGATAAAAACCTGTGCACCATCAAAGTGCGGTCGCATGATGGGTTTACGTTCAATCTTGATGTATCACAGATCATACACATACCGCGTAACGAAGCGCCAAAGGTGATAGCGCGATTTGGTAATACGCTTAACCTGGTATCGCAGGTGCTGGAGCCTACCATTGCCAACTATTTCCGTAACTCGACACAAAAAAGTGATGTGATTGAATTTTTGGCTAACCGGATACAAAGACAGGATGAAGCAAAGCAACACATTAGCAAAGTGCTGGCAGACTATAATGTTATTGGTGTTGATACCCTGATAGGCGACATTGTGCCACCTGAAGCGCTGATGAAAACCTTAACCGACCGTAAACTGGCGGAGCAGGAAAAGATCACCTACGAGATACAATGCAATGCCCAACTGGAACGCCAGGAATTTGAAAGCGCCAAAGCCGGTGCCGATATGCAGCCCGAGGTGGTAAAATCAACCCGTCAGGTGGAGATCAATACGCAATTAGCAGCATCAAAAGTGGCCGCCGCACATGGCGAGGCCGAGTCAAAAACCATTAACGCTAAAGCGGATGCCGAAGTGAAGACCATTAACGCCAGGGCCGACGCAGAGGTTAAAACAGTCAATGCCACTGCCGATGCCAACACCACCCGTCTTAACGGTGCCGCCGAAGCAGGTAAGATCAAAGCAGTTGGTTTGGCCGAAGCTGAAGTGACCAAGCAAAAAACTGATGCCATGGGTTCTGAGCAATATGCCATTGTGCGCGTAGCGGAAACACTGGCCGCTAACCATATTAAGCTGGTGCCGGAGATTTTGGTGAGCGGCGCAAACGGGCAAGGTAACGGATTGCTAGATGCCCTGATAGGCAGCGAAATGCTGAAGAAAATTCAGCAGGAAACCGCATTAACAGCGGCAGATAATAAACAAAATAAATAAGGCTCCTACCTAATCTATATCACGCAGAGCGCCCCGTAAAGGGCGCTTTTTTGTTGTCTGAACCATGATTTGTAGGATTAGTGGATTATAAGATTAAAATTATATAGGGCATCCTAAAATCTACTAATCCTATAAATCATAGTTCAGACTAACTTCGCCCTTTCGTATTGATCCGGCCACTTCACATCATGCCCCAACTCACGTGCTGCATGCAGCGGGAAGTATGGATCACGCAGCATTTCGCGCGCCATTATTACCATGTCGGCTTCGCCGGTTTTTATTATTTCGTCGGCCTGGGTAGGAGTGGTTATAAGTCCTACGGCTCCTGTTAATATACCCGTTTTGCGGATGGCTTGGGCAAATTCCACCTGGTAGCCCGGTTTTAAAGGTATCTGCGCCTTTACATTACCTCCTGATGAGCTGTCTATAAAATCAACCCCTTTGTCTTTTAAAATTTTGGCAAGCTGTACCGAGTCGCCTATGGTCCAACCACCTTCGGTCCATTCGGTTGCAGAGAGGCGTACAAATAATGGATTTTCGGCAGGCCACACTTCCTGCACGGTTGCAATAACCTCCAGCAACAAGCGGATACGGTTCTCAAAACTGCCCCCATACTCATCAATGCGTTTATTGCTTAGTGGCGAGTAAAACTGGTGCAGCAAATAGCCATGCGCTGCGTGGATCTCTATTACCTTAAAACCGGATTGCAAAGCGCGGATAGCCGCTGCTTTAAAATCAGCCTTAATTTTTTCAATACCTGCTTTATCCAGTTCAATCGGGGCCTGTTCACCTTCGCCTAATGGAACAGCGCTGGCGCTGTAAGTTTTCCAGCCGTTAGGCTGGTCTGACTTTATTTGCGCGTTACCTTTCCAGGGCACCTCGTGACTGGCCTTTCTGCCCGCGTGCGCCAGTTGGATACCCGCTATCGAACCATTTTGATGAATAAAATCGGTTATTTCCTTCAGCTTAGCAATATGTTCATCTTTATAAATACCCAGATCAGCATAACTTATTCTACCCTCGGGCGAAACGGCGGTAGCCTCGGTGATGATCAGCGCTGCGCCACCAACCGCCCGGCTGCCCAGATGCACAAGGTGCCAGTTGTTGGCAAAGCCATCTTCGGCGCTGTACTGGCACATGGGCGATACCACTAAGCGATTCTTAAATTCAATATTTTTTATTTTTATAGGAGAGAAAAGGTGCGCCATTGTCTTTTTTTAACGAAGATGACTAAATAACCTTTTGCATTTTACATGGTTTTGTAAAACTCAACTAACGTGGGGATTTTTTACATTTGAATTAAACTGCTCCACAAAATGACTACATTAAAAACATCAGCCCACGCGCCGATAAACGGCATCAGCTTGTATTACGAAATACATGGCGAAGGAGAAATACCGGTGGTTTTAATCCATGGCGGAGGCTCAACCATCCAAACATCGTTTGGTGTGCTATTGCCCTTATTAGCTACATGCCATAAAATTGTAGCGGTAGAATTACAGGCCCACGGCCGCACTACCGACCGCGACGCGCCGGAAACTTTTATGCAGGATGCCGACGATGTTGCAGGCTTGTTGAAACATCTTAATATAAACAAGGCAGATATCGTAGGCTTTAGTAATGGCGGCACAACCACGCTGCAACTGGCCATACGCCACCCGCAGCTGGTTAATAAAATAGTGGTAATGGCTGGCGCTTACAAACGCGATGGCTTTATCAATGGCTTTTTTGATTTTATGCAGACGGCCACCTTTGACAGTATGCCCCAGCCTTTAAAAGATGCTTATTTAAAAGTAACGCCCAACCCCGCCGGTTTGCTCAACATGTTCAACAAAGACAAGCAACGTATGATCAACTTCACTGATATTGCCGACGAGGCCATAAGCGCCATAAAGGCCCCCGCGTTGTTTATGGTTGCTGATAAAGACGTGATAACTATAGAACATACCATCGCCATGTCGCGCTTGATCAATGGTGCGCAGTTGATTGTGCTGCCGGGCGTACACGGGCAGTTTTTTGGGGAGCTGGGTTCGCCGGATGATGGTAACAAAGCGCCACAGGCAACGGCTATTTTGATAGGGGAGTTTTTGAAAGGGTAGATATCTAACTACAAGCAAGTGATCAAAGAAAAAATTAGAGCCGCTTATGAAGAAATGGCCGAAACGTATAACAGCCTTATCGACCATAAGCCCCATAACGCGTATTACGATCGCCCCAACACGCTGGCTTTGCTGCCCGATGTTAGCGGAAAGACAATTCTGGACGCGGCCTGCGGACCCGGAAAATACGCGGAGATATTGATAGAAAAAGGAGCAACAGTAACCGGATTTGACATTAGCCCCAAAATGGTTGAACTGGCAAACATAAGAAACGGTAATAAGGGCCATTTTTTTGTTCACGACCTTTCTTGTAACATTGACGCCATAGCTACCGGCTCGTGCGATATTGTGCTTTGCGCGCTGGCATTACATTACGTTGAAGATTGGGCGCTCACCATCAAAGAGTTTCACCGGGTTTTAAAACCCAACGGAACACTTGTTATTTCAATAGAACATCCGTTTTATGAATACACTTTTTTTAAATCAAAAAAATACTTTGATGTTGAAAATGTGAAATGTACCTGGAAAGGTTTTGGGCGGCCGGTTGAAGTTAATAGTTTCAGGAGACCTTTACACGAATGCATAGCGCCACTAACCGACAATGGTTTTTATATAGACAAGTTAGTTGAGCCGAAACCAACAAAAGAGTTTGAGCTGCTGGACCCAAAACATTTTAAAGAGTTAAGCGAGTTTCCGGCATTTATGAGCATCAGGGCGGTTAAGAGATAGGCTCAGAGCCGGGTGAGCCGCCGTGAGCCCCGTGAGCCTGCGTGAACCACTTGCATTATTTAGTAAAAATCTTTATTTTATTTGTATTTATAAAGAAATATCTTTATTATTGTATTTAATTTAAAGATATGACCTTTGCCCGCCCACCTTTTATTGAAGAAATACGCGCAGAAGTGCAGGCGACCACTCACCGCCAACGTATGCAAAACTCTATGCGAACACAGCTTAGACGTAACCCCGATAACGACTTGTTCAAAATTAAGACTGCCGACAAATGGTTAGCTGATGATTATGGGAAGCCTATTGCCCGCAAACTTATGGGTAGCCTTTGGCACGAGCACGAACTTTGTATTTTATTTGCTGATACTAATTTAGGCAAGTCTGTTTTAGCGGTGCAAATAGGGTGTGGACTTGCCAAGCAAAGCATGATGGAGCCTTTTGGCTGCCAGGTTGATGAGCCACTTAAAGTATTGTACATTGATTTTGAACTGACTACCGCTCAGTTCAGGGCAAGGTATACGCACCGGGAGTATGGCTTGCACCACTTTGGCGAACATTTTATACGCGCTGAATTTAATCCCGCGGGCAGCAACCCTATTTTGTACGAGCGCTATGATGATTATGTACAGGATAATATTGAGAGCGCCATCAAAAGCACCAAAGCGCAGGTGTTAATAATTGATAACATTACCTGTATTGGCAGCCAAACAGGTAACTCCACAGGCGCATTGCCGCTTATGAACAAATTAAAAGCCTTAAAATCAAAATACAAGTTGAGTGTGCTGGTGCTGGCGTATACGCCGAAGCGGAATATTTATCAGCCTATTACGGTTAATGACCTGCAAGGCAGTAAAATGCTCATCAATTTTGCAGATAGTGCGTTTGCCTTAGGCCAAAGTTGTACACAGCCGGGCTTGCGTTATTTAAAGCAGATAAAACAACGCAATACAGCTAATGATTACGGTGCCAGTAACGTTTGTCTGTTTCAAATTAAGCAGGAATTAAGCTTTTTAAATTTGGAGTTTATAGGATATGATACTGAACATAATCATTTACAACGACCAGGTACAGCACTAAGCGAAGAAACGAAAGGACGAATTGCAGAGCTCAGCCAGCAGGGTCTTAGTAACAGGCAGGTAGCGGATAATTTGAAGATTAGTGTGGCGACGGTGAAGAGGTATAAGTAAGAATGAACATTAGTGTCTAAATACAATTGCATCCAACCATTTCGCCAAGTTAGTCTAAAGTTTAAGAGGTTAAAAAGCGATGGCCCAGTGCGATTCCCTCCCTTGGGAGGGTGTAGGGAGGGGTTAAAAGAGCTATAGGAAAAATCTGTATTTTAGAAGAAAAGTTAATGCTCAGAAAAATCATCCCATATAACCCTAAACTTAAACAACTTGCGCGAAAACTGCGTAAAGACATGACGTTTGGCGAAGTGTTGCTTTGGAATGAATTGAAGGATGATAAGCTGTGGGGTTTTGATTTTGACCGACAACGTTGTATCGACGAGTATATAGTTGATTTTTTTTGTAAAGACCTTATGTTGGTGATTGAGGTTGATGGCATTTATCATACTTGGGAAGAAGTGCATGCGAAAGATGAAAAGAGACAGAAAAGACTTGAATATTTGGGAGTAACTGTTATCAGATTTACTGAGGCCGAGACTAAGACGGATATGCTTAATGTGTTAAGGGCTATTGAGGGGGCAATAGTAGCCATATTGAAAACCCAACCTGATGTGAAACTTCCGCTTAATTTTGATAAGTCTTTGGTTGATTGGTAATCTGACTAAACCCCTCCCCGCTATTACGCGCAGGCTTTCCCACCCCTCCCAGGGGAGGGAGTTTAACGGCCAAACTCCACTAATTTACTTCACCTTCGCTATCGCCACCGCCCAGGCATAATCCCCATCATGCGTAATACTCAAACTTACGTTAATGGCAGAAAGCTGCGGCTGGTGCAAAATAACATGCGGCCTGCCCCCAATCTTCTCACGAATGATCTCGATCTTTTTCCAGCCGGCTGTAGTTTTATCTAACTGTTTAACAGCTTTATAAACGGCTTCTTTGGCGGCCCAGGTGGAGGCGTAGCGCAGCAGCGAATCGGCAAACTGGTCGCACCAGGCTATTTCCTGTTCGGTGTAAACTTTGTTTTTAAAGCCGGGGGTGAGGGAGGGTTCAAAACCAGGTACAAAAACCAGGTCGTTGCCTACGGCAAATTGTTGCGCGGTTAAGCCTTCAAGGGTCTCAGTTAGTTTTGTCTCCATCTACGCCAATCCCCATAACGTTAAAACCACCATCAACAAAATGAATATTGCCTGTAACCCTTTTTGAAAGATCAGAGAAGTAGTAAAGAGAGGCATCGCCTACATCGCTTGCCGTAATATTGCCTAACGGCGCAGTAAACTTGCCTATTTTGCGTAAAGTACGTACGCCGTTTATACCCCCTGCAGAGGTGGTCATAACCAGGCCGGCAGATATAGCGTTAACGCGGATCTTCCTGGTTCTGAAATAGCTGGCCAGGTAGATCATTATATTCTCTAACGCCGCCTTGCAAATGGCCATGCCCGCATACGGCGGAAATACCCTTTGCGAGGCATTGTAGGTAAGGGTTAGGATAGATGCATCATCTGTGCAGAATTGCTCGGCTACCCGAGCTATCCTGAGCAGAGAATAGGCACTGATGTTGAACGCATCCATAAAATCCTCAAAAGGAATATTAATGTATTCGGGCGCGGGTTCGTCAATACCGGGTATGGTGTAGCACATCACGCTCTGGCTGCCAAAAGCAACCCCATGCAAAATATAATTCATCTGCCCAAGCCCATCATGCACGCCTTTTATAAACGCGGTTATCTGCTCCTCATCACGTACGTCAACCTCGGCAGCATATTGCGGGTCCATGCCGTTTTGTTGCATCATATGCAGCACCTCGGCTTTGGTATCGGCCATGTAGCTAAGCGCCACCTTACAGCCCGAGCGGTGCAGCTTTAAAGCCACATCCCAGGCAATAGATGCTTCGTTACGTACGCCAAATATTACCGCTACTTTACCCTGGTTGTCTATCATAATGCTTTAAACGTCTCTTGATACGGCCAGGGCGCTGTTAGTGCCGCCAAAGCCGTAGTTTAAGCAAACTATCTGGTTAATTTCTTTTTCAACCGCCTGTTGCGGTATCAGGTGCCTGTATTCGGCAACCGGTTTCATGGGGCCTTTCCAGTTATCTTTTAACTGGAAGAACTCAAGCTCTGTATTTAAGGTGTCTGAATTAACGCAAGGCGATACTTTCTGTTTATCCAGCATCTGCAATGCAGCAATAAACTCAACTGACCCCGCCGCACCCAGCATATGCCCAAACTGCGATTTTGGAGCCGATACATGATAACCGCTCTCGCCCAAAACTTCGGCAACGCTTAGTAATTCAATAATGTCGCCAACCGGGGTAGAGGTGCCATGCACTTTTACCACATCGGGTTTTATACGCGCTCCGCCTGCCGATAGGCCGGCCCACAAACGCTGCTGCCCTGCAAATGATGGAGCAAACATGTCGCCGTCGCCGTCGGAGTTGTTAAAGTACTCATCAATAACCCCATAAATTTTGGCCCCGCGTGCTTTGGCCATTTCGTATTCTTCCAAAGCAATAACACCACTGCCAAAGGAGCATACAAACCCGTTGCGGTGCAGATCAAAAGGGCGCGAGCTTTGCTCCGGACTAAACCCTTTACTCAAAACCTGCATCGCATCAAAACCTATAAAGGTTTCTAAAGCGGTACCCTCTATGCCGCCGGTTATCGCCCTGTCTTGAAGACCGAATTTTATTAAGCGATAAGCATAGCCAATATTACCCAGGCCTGTAGCGCAGGCTGAAACTATGGCTTCACAAGCGCCACGGTTTTTTATAAAGCAGGACACATTGGCTGCCTCGCGGTAGCCCATTGCGCGGTCAACCGTGTGCGAGCCTGCATAGCGTGTTTTTTTGCCTTCCTTAAAAAAGCCATGCCACGCAATTCTTGATATCTCATTACCGCCGCCACCAGAACCTATTACTACACCCGTACCTTCTGATTGTACTTCAGCTGGTGTCCAGCCGGCCATTTCAATGCTTTCTTTGGCACCTATCATGGCCCAGATACTGCCCAGATCGGCAGTGGCCAGGTTAATATCGGGTATGCGGCCTTTGTTGTCAATATACGTTTCAGGATATTCAGCAGAAACACCGCCGTAAATTGGCTCAAGGTCTGTATCCTCCGGGTTTACAAAGCCTGCCACGGTCGAGCGTACTTGCTTACCATAAGCCGCCGCTTTGTCCCAAAGGCGTATCATGCTCTCGCCTGCAAACAGCTTGCTGCTAAAATCGTCCAGATTTTTGCAGGTGGGTGCTACAATACTCATGCCCACTACGGCCACTTTTCTCCCCTGTACAGGCATTATTTGCTTCTTTCTTTAGCTAATATGATCAGATCGATTACATCCTTTACTTTTGAACCTAAACGATCTATGTCGTCGTCTTCAAACTCAACGTCAAACTTTTGCTCCACCTTTACAGCTATGTTTATCAGTTCGGTACTGGGTGCATTCATATCTGTCAGGAAATCGGTTTCTTCTGTAACGCCTTCCAATCTGGCAGGGTCAATCGTCCTAACGGTCTTTAATACCTCTATTAGTTCATTCAATATTTGTTGTCTATCTTCCTGAGTATAGTTTTCCATGCTGTGTTATAGCGAGTTAAAAATTTCCTTTTTTATGGCAACGCCGGTTATGTCAAACAGTTCGGCTATCAGTTTAAAATCTTTTGGCAGATCATAGCCCAACAGGCGCTCGTCGGTAAAGTTTTTAAAATACGCGTCAAGGTCCAATCCGGACGGTACCCTGTAGATCCGGCCATCACAGATCATCTGCCTGAACTTGTAAAACTTGATGATACCAATGTTAATAAATGTTTCACCCTTTTGCAAGTAATTATGGTAAGTAACACTACCAATATTGGTGAATACGGGTACAAAATCATCCCTCAGATCTTCGGGTTTGCAGTTTTGCTTTTTACATTGCGAGTACGTGCCGCACGATGCTATGCTGGCCTGCACGAAAGATTCCAACTGATCAACACCTCTGAATATGCCGAAATGATCTTTAACGTCGCGCGCTTTAGGTGTGTAACTGGCCACTACGCCAACTTTTGGCGAATGGTAATGATAAGCATCAACCAGGCGCTTGGTAGGGCCATGCAGTAACCAGTGTTTAGGCTGATCGCCCACAAGCGTTTCGTGATAAGTGATGTTCTTAGTACCGGCCATGAATTAAAATAAACCTCCGTTAATATGTATGTTGGTTCCGTTAATGTACGATGCTTTTTCTGATAGCAGGAAACAAATGGTTTGCGCAACATCATCCGGTTTTCCCAGTCGTTTTGCAGGTATCATATTTAAATATTTTTCCTTCATTTCGGCAGGGATGTTGGCCGTCATATCTGTATCAATAAAGCCCGGCGATACACATAGCACACGTATGTTATGATCCTCGCCAAATGCCGCCGCCTCTTGCGCCAGCGACTTGGAGAAAGCAACCAACCCGGCCTTTGTGGCCGCATAAACCGCCTGAAAAGCGTTGCCGCTTTCGCCAACAACAGAGCTCATATTGATAATAACCCCGCCGCCATTCACGCTGAACAACTTCATAACGGTTTTGCAGATCATTATAGGCGCCCGCAGGTTAATGTTTAGCATGGCATCTATATTTTTTTCCTGCTGATAAATGATAGATGTATCAAAGGTTACACCGGCGTTATTAATAACACCATATAAATCGCTGCCATGCTGCTTTTTAAGCTGCTTGCAAAATTCAGTTAGCTGTTCGGCATCAGACAGATCGGCACATAAAATATCACTGCCGGGTATCGTTTCAGTAAAACTTTCGGGGGTGGTGGCGTGCAGGATGAGGTGATAATCATTGGCCAATATTTTTGAAATAGCCAAACCAAGTCCTCTGCTTGCCCCGGTGATAAGTACCTTTTTCTTCAATGTTGTTGTGGTTGAATTGATCAGCATAGCAGGGTTAAAACTGCCAAGCTAATATGGTTTTAAAGATAAATACTTTTTGAGCGATTATTTTAATACTAATGCCATGTTTTACAGGTTAACGGCTTTACAACAATATTTTGGCCTTAATGTTGTCAAAAACAGAAAACATAGATAAATAAGCCTTTGGGTAAACTGAACAAGTGTAATTTAAAAGGTTAACTTTATTTCCAGATCTAACTTATCCGAATTGATGTTAAACAGGTTATTTATTCTACTCTTGCTGGTAAATTCAACTGCCGTATTTGCACAAGCTAATCGCATAGTGAAAACAGATTCGTCAACAATTGAAACAAAATATTATCAGTCTCTAAATTCTATCAGGGTTTTTAATAATCTTAACAAACAAAACAAAAGTTATTATACCGATTATTACTACGACTCAAAAAAAGTTAGAGAAACCGGTGCTTTTTTAAATAATGGTAGCTATGGAGTTTGGCGCGAATTTTTTCCAAATGGAAAGTTAAAACGGGAAATAAATTATGCTATCGGGAAAATTACTTTTTTCAATAAAACAGCCTATCCGTTCTATGATTACCAGTTGAATATCAAATCAAAGGCTGATGCCTTGATTAAACATGTTTATGGCGATGAGTTTTTCAAAAAGCATATTATTTGGGATATTGGTGGTTCTTTTATATACAATGGAACATTGTCAGGCAATTGGACGGACAGCCTTGAACTAAAACCTAAAGAATTTTTGATGCGTTATGCCATAAAGTTCGATGGCAAAACCTATTTTGAGATGATTGAACTACATATTGACAAAGATGGAAAATTTGTAAAGGGGGAAGACGTTAAAGGTTTGGAAAAACTATCTACTAAAACTAGTAAATCTTTTGCGCTTACTTTGCAAAAAGCAATAACTACAGCAAAGCTGATGGGTTTGAAAGAAACTTCAAAAAATAAAGCGAACGCTTTTCTGACTTGGGAAAATGAATCATCAAACACTATTTATAGCGGGCATTTTAGAATATATGTTACTATAAAAACCGGCTCGATAAGCAGTATCCGTCCTAGGGGCCGATCAACTGTTGTCGATAAATACGATGTGTATGTTTTTAACCCTTGGTCTGGCACTTTTATCAACAAAACGAAGAAGGAGTCAATAACGGGTTGGGAGGAAGACAGCGGCAGCAGTACAGGACTTTTGCCAGCCAATTAAAGTAAAAAGCCTTCCTGTTTAACAGGAAGGCTTTTTATTTTGTCAATCGGAGGTTTAATTATAATATCGTCCGCTTTATACCCATTTCCAAACCACGCAGTTCGGCTAAGCCCTTCATACGTCCGGCTACAGAATAACCCGGGTAAGTATTGTAACGGTAATCATCCAGTATTTTATGACCATGGTCCGGGCGCATAGGGATAGCGATATCCGTTCTGCCCGCTTCGGTACGTTTCTTTTGTTCTAATATCAAGGCTTTCATAACGGCATACATATCTGTGGTACCTTCCAAATGGTGGTCTTCATAAAAACTACCATCAGCCTCGCGCCTAACATTGCGCAGGTGTATAAAGTGAAAATGCTGACCCAAGCGCTCAACAATGCCCGGTAGGTCATTGTCGCCACGGGCACCTAACGATCCGGTGCAGAACGTAATGCCATTGCTTGGCGATGGCGCGGCATCGACCAAAAATTTCAGGTCGGCCTCTGTAGAAACTACACGCGGTAAGCCTAAAATAGCAAACGGCGGATCGTCCGGGTGGATGCACATTTTTATACCCAGCTTTTCGCAATCGGGCATAATGGCCTGTAAAAAATAGGCAAGGTTTGCCTTAAGGGTAGCCGCGTCTATTTTTTCGTATTTTTTAAGATGCTCTTTAAATTCCTGGATAGTAAAAACATCAGTAGTACCGGGCAAGCCCGCCATAACGGTGTTGGTAAGCAATGTTTTTTCTTCTTCGCTCAGGCTATCCAGATATTCTTTGGCCGCTTTTTGCTGCTCAGGGGTAAACTCGTCAAAAGCTTCGGGGCGCTGCAAAATGTACAGATCAAACGCATGTAAGGCTCTTGCCTCGTAACGCAGTGCCGAAGCATCGTTCCCCAACCTGAAATCCAGATTGGTACGTGTCCAATCCAGCACCGGCATAAAGTTATAGCAAACAATATAAATGCCTTGCGCTGCCAGATTATGCAACGTTTCTATATAATTCTTTATCGCCCTGTCTCGGTCGGGGCCTGCAATTTTAATGCTTTCGTGAATATTAACGCTCTCCACAACAGACCACGTAAGGCCTGCCGCTTCAATAATATCCTTGCGTTTTTTTATCTCTTCAGGGCTCCATACTTCACCCGGCTGTATGTGGTGCAGGGCAGTAACTACGCCTGTAGCTCCGGTTTGGCTGATGGCCTTTAATGTTACATCATCATTAGGGCCGAACCAGCGAAAGGTTTGTTCTAAATTTGGTATCATAGTATTAAATCAAAATTAAAAGCCGATGGAGTTTCCGCCATCAACGGGCAATATTGCACCTGTTACGTATTTAGCCGAATCAGATGCAAGGAAGTAAACAGCTTCAGCTACATCCTCGGGTACTCCTAAATAACCCATTGGGGTGCGCGACAGTACCTTGTTCTTACGTTCAGGGTCGCTATCCAACGCTTTGGCGCTCATGGCGGTCTTTATAAAACCCGGTGCTACGCAATTTACGCGGATGCCTTTTGGCGACAGCTCAACAGCCATAGCCTTTGTCATACCATCTATCGCGGTTTTTGCTGCGGTATAAGCAATTACATAAGGAATGCCGTATTGGGCGGCCATTGAGCTGATGTTGACAATACTGCCTGTGCCTTTCTCTAACATCAGTTTAACCACTTCGCGACTTATAGTGAAAACAGAATTTACGTTAGTTTGAACAATGCGTTGAAACTCCTCATCGCTAACTTCTTCAAATTTCTTTTTCAGGTTGATACCCGCGTTGTTAACTAATATGTCAATGGTGCCAAATTCGGCTTCAATTTCTTTTATCAGCGCGGGTATGGCTGCCAGATCACTCAGATCGCAAACTTTATAGCTGCAAAGCCCGCCTAATTCATCAGCGGTTTGTTTAAGGTTAGCTTCGTTGCGGCCAACTATTATAGTTTTAATATTTTGTGCAACAAACTTTTTTGTGGTTGCCAACCCTAACCCTGAAGCACCCCCGGTAACAACAGCTACTTTAGTATTTGTTAATAAAGACATTTATTTTTTGTTTGTGAAGATGCGATTTATCTTCTCGTGTAAATTCGCCGCCAATATATGGAGGTTTTAAATCATTAATAAAAAATGGGAGGACTTTTTATACTAACACGATGTAGTTGATAGACAATCCTATAAGTTGTAAACTCCCTTATTATTCTATAAAACCAATAACATGCAGCGTTGTTGTACAAAGTAGTTGATTTTTAACAAGATACTAAAGCGCCAATAAGAATAGCGATGGGTTTTACACATCGCTATTTTTGTTTAAGGTGATTTGTCCGCTATCAGTTTAAATGATTGACCGACTGCCGTCGTCCGCGCCGATGTTAAAATTTGTTAATTATTTTATAGCTGATATCATTAGTTGTAAGATTGCTTATTCCTTTCTCCTAACGCTAAATGAAAAAAGCCGTCTTATCTCTCGTTTTTGTATTTGCTTTCGTTTTATCCAATGCACAAAGCAGGCAACAGATAATAGCCAACGAGACAGCCTTTGCCAAACTATACGGCTATGTAAAATACTTTTACCCAGGCGATGAAGCTGCATCTATCAACTGGGATAATTTTGCTATCTACGGGGCCGAAAAGGTTGCTGGCTGCGCCAATAAGGAAGCATTGAAACATACCTTACATCAGCTGTTTGACCCAATTGCACCCACACTGCAACTGGTTGACAGTAATGAGAACATTGTTTTTAATAAACAATCAATTATTCCACCGTCACTTAATGGTTATAAAACCATAGCTTGGCAACATGTGGGCGGCCAAACACGAGCTTTAAATTATGAGGAGGACCCTTTCAGAAGCGCACGCACCAACCGGCCCATTTATTTAGCTGAATACAGCGAAAATAGGGTCTCTGCGCCTAATTGGGTAGATGCAGTTGCTTACAGAAACAAAAAGTTTGTTGTAAAAGTCCGGGCTAAATTGGTAGGCGGCAGTGGCTTCGCCCTTTTTTATGCAAATGTTGATCTTGCTGATAAAACCGGGGGCTTTTTTAAAAATACAGCTGATAACCTTTTGACAACAAGCGATTTGACCGACTTCGAAATTCGAGGCGAAGTAGATTCAACTGGTATGCACATAGGGTTTGGATCTATGCTATCGGGCAGCGGTGAGTTATGGATAGACAACCTGAGCGTTGATGTACAAGAAGGGAACACATGGAAAAATATATATAAGAATGATTTTAATGCAGACACCACGGGCCTAAAAAGTAGCGTTGTTTTACGCGGGATGTCGCCTGGAAAACCGAATACATATTATAGGGCCTACATAACAGAAGACCCCAACAATGCCAGGGAAAAATGGCTGGTTATTAAAAGCAAGCAGGCTTCAAAACAAAAAGTTCAGAACCACACCAATTCTTTTAAGGCTTACCCCAAAGTTGGCGAGTATATTACCAAAAACATTGGCGGTGGCTTAAAGATAATTATGCCGATAGCACTTTACGGAACCTCAAATAATACTTATCCCATACCCGACGCCGCTAAGTTTGATGAATTAAAAAGCGATTTAAACGCTGTGTCTTCACAGGTAAAAACTGCCGATAGTTTAACTACACGCCTTGCCAACCTGGTGATAACGTGGAATGTATTTCAACACTTTTTCCCTTATTTTGATGTTGCGAAAACAGATTGGACGCATGATCTGCGCGATGCCTTTGCTAATGCACTTGACGATAAGGACGGGAATGACTTTTTAAAGACGCTGAGAAAATTTACAGCCAAGCTTAAAGACGAACATACTAGGGTGTTTTGGGGCAAAGATCAGAATGCTTATTTACCTGCTATTAACTGGGAATGGATAGAAAATAAATTGGTAGTTACCAAGGTGCTTGACAAGTCCCTGCCAATAACAAAAGGCGATATTATAACTGCTATTGACAACCAGACCCCCAAAGCTTATTTTGAAAATATAGAGCAATTTATCTCTGCCGCAACCCCCGGAGGACTGACAGATAGGGCGCAAACCGAGACCCTGCTGGGTGGCAAAGGAACCTCGTTACAATTATCTTATTTAAACCATGATAACATGCCGGCTCAGGTATCGCTTATCAGGAAGCTAACTAATGGGGATAATAATAAAGCGCAGAGCGAGGGCGATAGTGTTAAACAGATAGATACCAATATTATCTACCTTAACATTGCTACTGTGAGCGGTAAAACCATTAATAAGCTATTACCCCAACTGAAGAAAAGCAAAGCTATCATCTGCGACTTGCGAAACGCGATGTTTGATAACTGGACTACCAATCATTTTATTGAATATCTGCTAACAAAAAAAGACACTGCCGCACATTGGGCGCAGACAGCTCACATAATTTACCCCGACCAGGAAAACATATCCGGATATTTTACCGAGGGATTTGACCTGGTACCTGCAAAACCCCATTTAAATGCTAAGATAATTTTCCTGGTTGATGCTACCGCCTACAGCTGGGCAGAAAGTTATATCAGTATTATAGCGCATTACAAACTGGCCACCATTGTTGGCCAACCTACTGCCGGAACAAATGGCGACGTAAAAACATTATCCTTATCGGGCGGCTACCAAATAATGTTTTCGGGAGTGAAAATAACGCAATTAGATCTTTCACCGCACCAGGGTGTTGGTACAAAGCCGGATGTGTATATTGCCAAAACCATTAAAGGCATACGCGAAGGAAGAGACGAATTTTTGGAGAAGGCGATAGAAATAGCTAACCGGGTAATTGAATAGTAACGATACGACCCTGTCATTCTTCGCTGCGTTCAGAATGACAGATCATTTTGCTTTCTTCTGATAAGCCGCTACCCGTTCCGCCACATCAACCATTGGCGCAACCCAAATATCTTTTTCGTTGTTTTTAAGGTAATGTAAAAGTTTGCTGTGGGCATCCAGACTAACATTAATGCTGTGCCCGCCGCCTACGCCATGAAAAAGGAATACGATGAGCGTATGCGATTGCTGGGCTTTCTTTACCAGTTCTATTAGTTCATCACCAGATTGATTGCTTATCATGTAACTGTTAATATCAGCCAGGTTAACGTCTCCTGCTGTTTTAAGTCCGCCGGTTACGCCCCGCGCGCCCGCAAAGTCTTTTTCAAGGTCTTTATAAAACGGCGCTCCGTTTATAGTAAGGTCGCCGCAGGGGTAGGCGTAGGTGCGTTTATCTTTACCATCAATAGCTTTTAAAAAGGTATTGTAAACACGTATCTCGTCAACGGCACGCACAACAGTATATTTGCTCAGGTCATGATCGGGCTTTACAAATGAACGCCCCGGCTGGCTACCGTCGCAGGGGTGGAACAGGCCATGGTTACCCAGCTCATGCCCATTGGCGGCTATTTTACGCCACTCGGGCAGTCGCTTTTCTATAACAGGGGATGAGCCTATCAGGTAAAAAGTTCCTTTCAGGTTTAACGAATCTAAGGCCGGTGCCACGTTGTCAATATCTATGTCAATTGCATCATCATAGGTAAGCACTACGGCGCATTGTTTATTGTTCCAAATTTTAGTGTCTTGCGCAAAGGTGGTTGCTGTCATCAGCATAAACGCGGCTGACGCAATAACTTTTATAATTCTCATTTAATATTGATTTATGGTGGGTACAAAATACGATGTTCCGGATTTATTTACCATGCCACCGCTGTATAAATAACGCAAACGAATGCGAAACTTTAACCTACTCATTAATTCTGTAAAATTTAGATTTTGAAACAAAAAGATTAATATTGTAACAAACGCGTTAGCAACGCGACCCATTTAACCCAACCATTCTAAAACCAATTTAACTAAAATGAATAAAGCGTTTAAACTGTCGGCATTCGCGCTAATGCTGGCTCTTGCCGCCTGCCAGGGGCAAGAAAAAAAAGAAGCAGCAGATTCTCCAAAAGTAGCTGCGCAGGACACAGGGAAAAAGTATTTAGCTGAGCCCCTTATCCGCGACATCTTTACCGCCGATCCATCAGCACATGTTTTTAACGGCAAGATCTACATCTACCCATCGCATGATATTGAGGCTGGTATACCTCAGAATGACAATGGCGATCACTTCGCTATGAATGACTATCATATTTTATCAATGGACGATGTAAATGATGGTAAGGTTACCGACCATGGTGTTGGTTTGGCAGTTAAAGATATTCCGTGGGCAGGCCGCCAGCTTTGGGCGCCCGACGCGGCTTTTAAGGATGGTACTTACTATTTGTATTTCCCTGTTAAGGATAAGCAAGACATATTTAAGATAGGTGTGGCTACTTCAAAAACGCCCGAAGGGCCGTTTAAAGCGGAACCACAACCAATTGCAGGTAGCTACAGTATTGACCCTGCCGTATTTACTGATGACGATGGCACCAGCTACATGTACTTTGGTGGTATTTGGGGCGGCCAGCTGCAGCGTTGGAAAGACGGTAAAAAGATCAATGAATCAAAAACCGATTTGGAAAAACCTGATGAAGCTGCTATCAATTGCCGCGTAGTTAAAATGAGCAAAGACATGAAGAGCTTTGACGGTAAGGTAGAGGATGCTGTTATTTTAGATAAAGACGGCAAGCCCCTGTTAGGTAAAGACCACGACCGCCGTTTCTTTGAAGGATCATGGATGCATAAATACAATGGCAAATACTATTTAACGTACTCTACCGGCGATACCCACTTTTTGTGCTATGCTATTGGTGATAAGCCAATGGGCCCATTCACTTACGGAGGTAAGTTTATGGAGCCTGTTGAAGGCTGGACAACCCACCACTCCATTATTGAGTGGAAAGGTAAATGGTACATTTTCTATCATGATACCCAACTATCAGGCAAAACCCATTTAAGAAACATTAAGGTTACTGCCTTAACGCACAATGCCGATGGCAGTATTGCGTTAATAAAACCATAATTGATATTTAACCATACAAAAAATAGCGCCCCGATTGGCCGGGGCGCTATTTTTTTTGCCGTTACCGGCTCATTATGATAGGTTTATTAAGATTTTTCTTTGTTGATGGTTTGTATTTGTTTTAAAATATCATCCACATTATAGTCTGACAACAGAATGTTATAATCTTTCCAAAACCGCTCGCCGCCGCTGCTTTTGTAGTTATTAATACTTTCGTTGCGGCCCATTGTTGATTCAAACGGACTTTCCTTCGTATCAACTGTAGTTATTTGATAGTTGAATTTTATTTGCGCGGTAAAATTATCTTTGGGCGATGGTCCGTTAACCTTAATAGTATCTGTACCTTCTACCGAAGCCAGTACCCACTTGTTGTCCACCTTTTGATAATTGATCTGCATACGGTCGCCTGTCATGTTAAGGCCAACGCCGCCTATTCCTATAATTGATTTCAGAATAAAATTGTTCTTGGCGGGTGTTTGTAACGCGCCCGGGCTTAAGCTATAGTCAAAAGATATAAATGCGTAGGTTTTTGTATCAATATACATAACCCCGCGGTAGGTATCTTTTGTTTGACCGCGTTTTTCTTTAAATACCAATTCAAAAGCGTCGCGTCCGTTAATGTCAACTACGCCATCAATTTCATACTCGTGCCGCTCCAGCCCTTCTTCATTTAAAAAGCCACATGCAGGCAGGTGGTTCACTATATCCTGCTCAAAAATGGTATTAGGTTTTTGCCCAAATTCAAGGGAACTGAAATCGCGCGTATTCTTTTCGTTCCGGGCCTTTATCAATCTGAAAAGGTCTGCGCGTTTATCGCCATAGCCAAAGTTGAAAACGTCAAAAACAGCTTCTGATAGCTGCAATGGCGCATCCTTTTTAGAAGTATACATGCGGTAAAATCCGCGTAACAGGTGCGGCTGGTTTATATTGTTTTCTGGAATGCGGGCTATGGCTTTTTGCAGGATCTTTACCGCATCATAATGCGTAATGGTTACCTCCATTAGTTCGATGGTGCTTTTTGCAAGGGCGATGTTCAGTACCTGCTCGTTTTTTAGGCCGGCTACCGGTATGCGCTTGCTATCAAAGCCAATGCAGCTAATGCTTAAAGTATCGTTAAGGTTGGCTTGCGGAATAAGAAGGATATATTGCCCTGCATCATTAGTGCCGGTGCCTATGCCTTTGTTATTTATGCTGATACTGGCCCGGCTTATGGGTTGATCTGTTTGGTCGATAGTTACCTTACCGCTGATGATGATACGCTGCTGCGCCGATGCAGAGTTGAATAAAGAAACCAGCAGCAGAAGTAGTACAAAAGGATAAAAAATGGATTTATTCATGGCAACAATATTAATTCAATGCTAAGTTGACTAAAAGTACCTGATAAACAAATTAATGTAGACCATGCACAGCATTTAAGCGACCACATGAGTCACTATAACGACCACCCGTTTTGCCAGAAAAAACAAAACCCCGGCATCTGGTGATGCCGGGGCTGTATACGGTGTAGTGGGATAGCTTATTTTAAGTTCTGTTTAAAGAAATCAATGGTACGCGTCCAGGCCAGTTCTGCCGCTGCCTTATCATAGCGCGGCGTAGTGTCGTTATGAAAGCCGTGATTGGCACCTTCATAAACGAAGGCCTGGTACTTTTTGCCGTTCTCTTTTAATGCAGCCTCGTAAGCAGGCGCACCGGCCATTATACGGGTGTCTAATGATGCGTTGTGGATCATTAGGGGCGCTTTTATTTTAGGTACGTCAGCAGCAGCGGGCTGACCACCATAAAACGGTACAGCAGCGGCCAGATCAGGCACCCGAACTGCTAATGTGTTCGATATGCCGCCGCCGTAGCAGAAACCTACCACACCTACCTTGCCATTACAATCTTTATGGTTTTTCAGATACTCATAAGCGGCTATAAAATCCTCTTCCATTTCTTTTGGGTTGCGCTTGGCTTGCATGGTGCGGCCTTCGTCGTCATTACCCGGATAGCCTCCCAATGGAGAAAGCGCATCCGGCGCAATAGAAATAAACCCTGCAAGTGCGGCTCTTCTGCCTACATCTTCAATGTAAGGATTTAGTCCCCGGTTTTCGTGTACTACCAGTATACCACCCAGCTTTCCCTTTGCATCAACGGGTTTGGATAATAAGGCTTTTATAGTACCACCACCTTTTGGCGATGGATAGTTGATGAATTCAGATTTTAGGCGGGCATCGTCGTTTTTTATCTGGATGTTACCCTTATAATCAGGCATTAAAAAACTCATTAGCGATGTAACCGTTAGGCCGCCTACCGCATACAATGATAGTTTCTCCATAAAATCGCGCCTGTCTAACCGGTTGTGCGCGTAATCATCATACAGGTCAAACACTTCCTGTTTAATATCTTCTTTGTTTATTTCACTCATAATTAAAGGCTTTGTTCAAATTTAGTAAATTGATGATAAGACTTATTTAAATTATTGCTAATTATATAATTATCGCGGCAACGTTCCCGAATGTTATCTTTAACTATTTAAAATACAATTTTGATGAAGGCATTATTAATTGGAGCAGCGTGTCTGCTGTTTGCAGTTTCGGCTGTAGCGCAGGGCAAAGTATGGAAAAGCAGCGCCGAGCCTCTGGCCGAGATAAAGACGCTGCGTAGCCTGATAAAAGCACCGGCGTTCAAAAAAACCGATTACCTGATAACAAAATATGGGGCGGTTAGTGGGGGCATGGCCAATAATACAAAAGCAATTAATGCGGCCATTGATGCTTGCAGCAGGGCAGGCGGCGGCAGGGTTATTGTTCCTGTTGGTACCTGGTTAACAGGGGCCATCTACCTAAAAAGTAATGTAAACCTGCACCTTGCAGATAGCGCGAAAATTATTTTTAGCAGGGATACAAAAGATTATCCCATTGTGGCTACCCGCTGGGAGGGAATGGAGTGCATGAACTACTCGGCGCTGATCTATGCCGATGGCGAAACCAATATAGCAATTACAGGTAACGGAACGCTGGATGGTAATGCCGATAGGGAGCACTGGTGGAACTGGGTTTATGGCGGCCCGGCCATTAACCAGGTTACGGCACGCAACAAACTACATGATTACATGCACCAGAAAACCGACCCTAAAACGCGTGTTTTTGGCGATGGTAGTTTCCTGCGGCCAAATTTTATTCAGTTTAAAAACAGCAGGAACATCCGTATAGCGGATGTTAAAATAACCAACTCGCCTATGTGGATCATCCATCCGCTGTTGTCTGAGAATATTATTGTTGAAAACGTTAAGGTGATATCTCACGGCCCCAATAACGATGGCTGCGACCCGGAATCATGCAAAAATGTATTGATAAGGAATTGCCTGTTTGATACCGGCGATGATTGTATTGCCATAAAATCGGGCAGGGACGAGGATGGGCGGCGTGTTGCCCGCCCGGCCGAAAATCATATTATAGAGAACTGTATGATGAAAGACGGGCACGGCGGCGTAAGCATAGGCAGCGAAATTGCCGGAGGTGCGCGTAATATCTATGCCATTAACAACATCATGGACTCCAAAGATCTGGACAGGGTGCTGCGCCTTAAAACCAGCTCATCACGTGGAGGTATCATTGAGAATGTTTTTATGAAGGACACTAAAGTAGGTACCTATAAAGATGCCGCCCTGTCTTTTAACATGTTTTATGAAACGCCCGGTAACTTTATGCCCACCATACGCAACATTTGGGTGGAGAACCTGGATGTTGAAAAAGGCGGTAACTTTGGTGTGTTTGTACATGCCTACCCCGAGTCGCCGGTGCAGAATTTACGAGTGGTTAACAGCAATATCCGCGGGGTAAAAATACCGGTAGAGGTTGACCATGTGGCTAATATGGCCTTTGATAATGTTAAAATTAACGGTACGATAGCAACGGCAATAAACATAAAATAATATGACAGTTACAGAGATACTTGAAAAACTGGAATCACTCGGCAACGAAAAAGTGCGTGCCATTAACAAAAAGCAAGGCGCCCGCGACGATCAGTTCGGTGTAAAGATGGGCGATATCCGGGCGCTGGCCAAATCCATCAAAACCAACCACCAACTGGCTAAAGAGTTATGGGCAACGGGCAATATAGAGGCCCGCTTTCTGGCGGTGCTGATCATTGAGCCTAAGAAATTGTCAGTTGAGGAGATTGATGACATGGTACGCTCAGAGCAATTTAACCATGTGGCCGATTGGTTCAGCTCGTACATCCTCAAAGAACATGCTGATAGGGAGCAATTACGCCTGTTATGGATGAAAAGCGACCACCCCATGGCTGCCCGTGCCGGTTGGAGCCTTACCGCCGGCCGTATAGCCCGCAGCGCCGAGGGCCTGGACATACCCGCGTTGCTTGACCGTATTGAAGCCGAAATGCCCACCGCGCCACCCGAAACACAGTGGACCATGAACTTCGCCCTTGCCTATACCGGTATTCATCACCCCGAGTTACGTGAACGTGCGTTGCAGGTAGGAGAGCGGCTGGGTATTTACCGCGATTACCCTACATCAAAAGGTTGTACCTCACCCTTTGCGCCGATATGGATCAATGAGATGGTGAGGAGGCAGGGCTAAACTGTTCCGGAACAAGCGGAACACACCGGAACAGTCATTTTAATAAGTGTTTGACGGTAAGTGGTTTGTGATTTTTTATGGAACAAAGCGAAGCTACTTATTCGTCAGGGACATTAGCTGTGGTGTCAGTGTAAATAGTTGGTTTACAGCATGATAAAAAAAATGAGATTTTTGTGCCACCCTCGGTTCAAAAAACCAGGAATATCCTAAAAAAATGTAAGGCCCGGGTTTAGCCGGGCCTTGATAATGGTTAGGTTCAACAGCTTCCCCCCGAAAGCGTTAAAGACTAGTTCTTAGTAAACTGTAACACAAAGCAAGGCAAATAAACACGGTGCATCAATACCTGATTATGGGTATTTTAACTAAAAAGATACTGTTGTCCCTGCCCCACGAGATAATTGTAAAGTTTGCAATATCAATATCTAAAAGCGGGTAATAATAGTTATAATGCACTGTTACCACGCATTATAAATGACAAATAAAATATCCGCCGAAAGCCTTATAACACAATGCATTACAGAAATTGCCACCGTTGCCACTAAATTGCCGGGCGTAATTATAATCCATGATCTGCGCGACTGGAGCGTGGCGTGGATGTCGCCCAGGGGCCTGGCGCAATTGAATGTAACGCTTGAAGAACTTACCAGCCTCACATCAGAACAGTATTACTCACGCTATTTTAATACAGAGGATTCAAAGGATTATGTACCCAAGATACTTAGTTTAATGGAACGTAACATAGCCGATGAGCTATGTACTCAATTTCAGCAAGTGCGTTTTGATAAGCATACCGACTGGAACTGGCACATGGCCAGCACCATGGTTTTACTGCGCGACGAAGAGGGGAAACCCCTGTTAGCTATCACTATAGCCCTCCCCATAGACTCGATGCATCATATGACTGCAAAGGCAGAACGTTTGCTGGAAGAAAATAATTTTCTGCGACGCAATCTTCAACAGTTTGCAAAATTGAGTAAGCGTGAGCACGAAGTGTTAAAGCATTTAGCATTAGGCAAAAGTGCCCAGGAAACAGCCGACGAAATGTTTATTGCCATGGCTACCGTTGAAACGCATCGAAAGAACATCAGGAAGAAACTGGATACGACATCCTTTTTTGAACTGAGCCAGTATGCAAGGGCATTTGATCTGATTTAAAATAAGGCACTTTGTATATTCTAACGGCAATTGCCTGGCTAACTATTAACCGATAAAACCACCGCGAACACACAAAGTACATTATGTAATTTAGCCCTTATGCAGCGTTTATTGCATTAAACCTGTCGCTGTCTGATAAGGCATAAATGTGCGCGGTATTGCCCACATGTATCTCATAGCTATCGTTTTCAAAAGCATTGATCAGATCAGCCGCCACCTGGCTTGGGGGAATGCCGTTCTCTCCACCAATCTCTTTAGAAAAATCAGTATTAACCAGTGGCGGCATCAGTTCAAAAACTTTAACCGAGGTATCTTTAAGTGCAAACCTTAACGATTGTGTATAAGAGTGCAAAGCGGCTTTGCTTGCAGAGTAAGTTGGGATAGTTGAACGCGGTACCAAAGCCAATATAGACGAAACATTTACCACCGCAGCCTCAGCTGATTTTTGAAGGGTTGGCAGCAATTGTTCTGTAAGGTTAAGGATAGAAAAGAAATTAGTGTTAAATTCTTCAAGCCCTTTTTTATAGGTATTCGAATCAGCGTCTATACTATAATAGTGTGCGAATCCGGCGTTGTTTATCAAAATGTCTAATCCGCCAAAATCGGCTTGTATGGTAGCAATCAAACGTTTAATATCGTCCTCATTGGTAACATCTGCAGCAATGGCGGTTACATTTTTTAATCCGGCCGCTGCTGCCTGTAATGTTTCGGCTCGTCTGCCGGTTATTATCACTTTGTTATTTCTTTCGCTTAATTGTTGTGCAATTGCTAAACCAATGCCAGATCCTCCACCGGTTACCAGCACTGTTTTGTTGTTAATGTTCATGATGTTTGTTATTTTAAATTATTGTGAATATTTTATACCAATCGGTATATTTTATGTTAAATTTTTTTATTTCTTCATCTGGTTAATCAAAAGCTCAATCGTGTTTAATACTTTTTGCAAATTGTTACTGCTGTTGGTTACTTTAGATATCATCACGCCGCCCTCAATTAAAGCTATAATGGCTAAGGCATTTTCGCCGGCGTTAACATCTGCTTTAAATTCGCCTGTTGCTTTACCGCCGTTTATCAAAGTCACTATCTTTTTTTCCCATTTCAGTATGGCTTGCGCCGCTTTAATTTTTAACGCCTCGTTGGTATCGTCTGCCTCAACCGCGGTATTCAAAACCGCGCATCCTCCGTGCGCAGCCAAACGTTCGTCGTTATAAACGCGGGTGTATACCATCAACTTTTCGTAATAGGTATTTGCAGCTGCCATTTCGCGTTCTACCATGTCCGTAACGCGGCAGGTATTAAAATCAAAAACGGCCAGGGCAACTTCTTCTTTATTTTCAAAATTACCGTAAATGCTCCCCTTAGTAAGGCCTGTTGCTTCGGTAAGGTCTGATAGGGAAGTACCCGCATAACCCTTTTTATTGAAAACCGGTGCGGTGGCTTCAATAATAAACTGGCGGGTGCGTTCTGCTTTGGATAATTCCTTATTCATGGTACAAATATACCAATCGGTATATTATTGTGTGTCTTTTTATTGTCATTTGTATAAACTAAGATTTATAGGATTTTAAGATAGTAGTGTTAGAAAGATTAAAGGAAGCGGTGGATTGTGCGATTCCCTCCCTTGGGAGGGTGTAGGGAGGGGTTTAGCCTCTTTATTAACCCCTTCCCGCCACTTCACAGCCAGTCGCACCCTTCCCCGGGGAAGGAGTTTTGATGGTAACCAATCTTGAACTTTCTAATTTGAAGCCCGGAAGGGCCTAATCTCTGGTCACTAATTAACTAATCACTATCTTTGCCGCGTGAACGAGATAGAAACACCAACAAAGGTTTATGATTTTGCCGCAGGCGAACTACTGCTGGTAAACAAACCTTATAAATGGACCAGCTTTGATGTAGTGGGCAAGTTGCGTAACTCGTTTAAACCGCTTAAGTTAAAAGTGGGCCATGCGGGTACGCTTGATCCGCTGGCTACCGGATTACTTATTATCTGCACCGGCAAAATGACCAAGCAGATAGATACGTTCCAGGCAGAGGAGAAAGAGTATACCGGTACGCTGGTGCTCGGTGCCACCACGCCATCATACGATATGGAGACAGAGGTTGACCAAACTTTTGATATAAGCAACCTTAGCAGCGATGCCATACGTAATGCCTGTGCGCAGTTTATGGGCGATATACAGCAATATCCACCCGCCCATTCGGCGATAAAAGTTGACGGCGAGCGCCTGTACGAAAAGGCCCGCCGCGGCGAAGAGGTAGAACTGCGCCTGCGCAACGTAACTATCACTGAGTTTGAGATAACAAGAATTGAATTACCCGAAGTTGATTTCAGGGTGGTGTGCAGCAAGGGAACCTATATACGGTCGTTAGTTAATGATTTTGGTAAGGCGCTTAACAATGGCGCATATCTGTCAAAATTAACACGTACCCGCAGCGGCAGCTTCCATATTGATAACGCCTGGGAAGTAACGGACCTGGTGAGTTTTATAAGGGAGCAGAAATTAATGAGTGAATGAGTGATTTTTGAATGAGTGATTATAAAAAAGTAAAAAATCCGAAATCACACACCCGAAATGAAAAATTACTGAATTGCTGTTTCCGGATATTCAAAATTCGAAATTGAACATTCGAAATCCGAAATTTAAATGAAGATCTACCACAATATAGACGAATTTAAGCCCGTAAATAACGCGGTGGTTACCATTGGTACATTTGATGGGGTACATGTGGGACATCGCAAAATTATTGCGCAAATAAAAGAGCTGGCGCAGGCGTCGGGTGGCGAAACGGTTATTCTTACTTTTTTTCCGCATCCGCGGATGATATTGCATCCGGAAGATGAAAGCATCAAACTGATCAGCACCATTAATGAAAAGGCCGAACTGTTGGAGCAATTGGGTGTAGATCATTTGATAATAACACCATTTTCGCGCGATTTTTCTAACCAAACACCCGAGGACTATATCCGCGATGTGCTGGTAAATAAGATAGGCACACGAAAGATAGTGATAGGTTACGACCATCATTTTGGTAAAGACAGAAAAGGCGGCCTGGCCGATCTGCTTAAACTGTCCCCAGTGTTTGGTTATGAAGTGATAGAGATACCAGAACAGGATATTGATGATGTGGCGGTAAGCTCTACCCGCATACGCGAAGCGCTTAAGGAAGGCAATTTTGAGTTGGCCAATGCGTGTTTGGGATACCCCTTCTTTTTAACCGGCAAGGTAATGCGGGGCGATAGGATTGGTACGCAGATAGGTTTTCCTACAGCCAACATCGCCATTGAAGAGAAATATAAACTGATACCAGGCGACGGTATTTTCGCGGTAAAGGTTTTGGTTAAAGACCAAACGCATACAGGCATGGCCTACATAGGCACCCGCCCCACAGTTAACGGCAGCACCCGCAATATTGAAGTGAACCTGTTTGATTTTGATGAGGAGATCTATAAACAACCTATCCGCATGGAGTTTCATCATTTTGTGCGTGGCGATATGAAGCTTAACGGCCTGGATGAACTAAAGGCACGCATTGCACAGGATAAGGAAGAGATACTTGCTTATTTTGGGTCATAGTTGATAGTTTGTCAACGTACACAATCTAATTGTCATCTCGAACGAGAGTGAGAGATCTATACATATGCTAATCCTGTGGCTCAAACACCCGCCGCAGCCTTCGTGGCCCATCCCACCCCAATTGTCATCTCGAACGACAGTGAGAGATCTATACATATGCTAATCCTTTGATAGTTCAGAGAGAAAAGTTGTCATTGCGAGGTACGAAGCAATCGCGAACTATGCACTGCGGCTTTTCTCCGTGCGATTGCTTCGTACCTTGCAATGACAAAAAGATCGACTTGCACCAGTGACGGTGCCATGTTAATAAATCACCGGGCAATTTTTCATTTTCTCTTCATAAAAACCTTTTATCTTGTGGTTGCGTTCGTAACATACACCGCGACAACCTATGACCAAACTTAAAATTGACAAGCAGGAGCATGAGTTTTTAAAGGATGCCATAAAGCATTGGGAAAAAGACGGACTACTCCATGCCGACAAAGCAGATGAGCTTCGCTCAACTTTAGAGATTAAGGGTTTTGACTGGATGCGGCTGGCCAAATATTCATTTTGGATAGCGCTTGTTTGCGGCGGCGTGTCGTTTACTTTTCTGATAGTTAATGATGCTGTTGTAAAGTGGATGAAAAGCCTTTATTACACACCGGATATTATTATCAGTATAATTTCGGGTGTAGCTGCAGCAGCTCTTTTTTTCCTGGGGCGCAGGCGCGAGAAATTGTATCCCGAAAAGGTTTTCAGCAATGAGGCCGTGGTTTTTACAGGCGTATTGTTTACGGCCTGCTGCATTGCCTACCTGGGCAAAACGTTCGATAACGGCTCGGGTCATTATTCATTGCTATTCTTCGCATCCGTTTTTGTGTACGGCTTTTTAGCATGGCGCATGCAATCTAAACTTATCTGGTTGTTCGCGCTGGTATCCTTAGGCAGTTGGTTCGGCACCGAAACGGGCTATCAAACCCGCTGGGCAGACTACTTTTTAGGTATGAACTACCCGCTGCGCTTCGTAATGTTTGGTTTAGTACTGGTGGGTACCTGCCAGTTGCTGCGTAACAGAAAATGGTTTGCTTATTTCTGGGAGCACACTTATGTGGTAGGTCTGCTTTATCTTTTTCTTTCTTTATGGATGCTAAGCATTTTTGGCAATTACGGTAACCTGGATAAGTGGTACAATGTAAAACAGATCAGCTTTTTTTATTGGGGCATTATATCCGCCGTTGTGGCCGGAGTATTTTTACTCTACGGTTTAAAGCGTAATGATACCATTGCCCGCGAATTTGGTATAACCTTCCTCATCCTGTTTATCTACACCAAATACGTTGAGTATTTTTGGGATAACATCAATAAAACGCTGTTCTTCGCCATCCTGGCGGCCTCGTTCTGGCTGATAGGCCGCAAGGCAGAGAAGATCTGGAATTTGAAAAGAACCGACTGATAATTATTGAAGCAGAAAGTCTCGCGGTACGCTGTAAGAATTTCTACGCGGATTGCAAATCCGCGGCTATTGAGTCCGGGATTATAAATCCGGACTAACAGGTATTTATAAAAAAGTGGCTATTTTGAGACACTACCCAATTCATCTTGTTGAGGTGGTCGGACATCATTTACAAAACGTTCTTCTATAACACGCATTTTTTTATAGTTTGCTACAGCTTGCCGTAGGGAAACGTTATTCGGCCCCCCACTATCATCAATATATTTCTCCTGATAAGAATCTTCCTCCCAAAAGCAAACAGGACACGTTTCCTTTATTTCTGTGATTGTGTAATGACCGCAGCACGCACACTGCTTCCTTCCGTAATTATTTTTATTGTCCATATTTTGATACCTGTTCTACCCACTATTTGCTGGGTTCTGATAACCTTCTGAAGAATGTGAATTTAATCGTAGACAAAAACTTTCTAATAAACGTAAGAATTTCTACGCGGATTGCAAATCCGCGGCTATTGAGTCCGGGATTATAAATTAGTCGTGTTCGAAAGATTTAAGACAAGCGGTGGGCTGTGCGATTCCTTCCTTGGGGAAGGAGGAGGAAGGGGTAAATAGCTGTTTTAAGTTTGCGTAAAACCCCTACCCGCCATTTCACAGCCCACCCCGCCCTTTCCCAAGGAAGGAGTTTTGATGGTAACCAATCTTTCGAACACGACTAATTATAAATCCGGACTAACGGGGCGCACTTACTGCAACATTAATAGCGTTCTAAGAAGTCTTTATTATAGTTTTTGTGATAGTGTCTAGGAATAGGTGTTTTAAAGTAGTCTATGCCTTTCGTCTTTAAGTATTTCACTATTTCCATCTTAACTTTATATTGCTTTGAGTCAAGTGGAAACACTAACGTTCTTAAATGATTTGCAATAGTCAAGGGCTTGCCATCCACCGTCTCACCCATAGGTATATCATATTGAGCTCCTTTATCAATTAATAAATAGCGAATTATCTCTACCTTCTTAAAGGTAAATGCCGCCGATAACGGTGATCTGAATCCCTTATCAACGTAATTAATATCAGCACCTGCATCAACAAGCAACTTAACACTTTCTAATCGATGATATGATGCTGTAACCAAAGGTGTGGTATACATATTAGTGCTGTCATTCGTAGTAACAAAGTTTATATTGCCACCGTGCGTTAAAAGAAGTTTTAAATAGTCTGACGTCTCAAACTTTTCTGCTGAGAAAATAAAAGGGGTTTTCCCGTCTTGATGGTCTGGCAAGTTAGGATTGGCCCCACCTTCTAATAAAGCTTTCGCTGACTTATAATGGTTAGACCATACCGCCCAAAGCAACAGCGATTCTCCGAATGTTGGCTCTTGGTAATCGACTTTAACCTTCCTATACATTAAGATTCGCTTAATCTCATCAACATTTTCATCACGAACGGCTTTAGCTAAATCCCAAACCGGCGTTTCCTGAAATAGTTCAATGTCTAGACCAGATAGATTCTTTTTGTTTTCGGAGCAACTACCAAACAATACAGGAAGTAGCAACACCATTAGTAAGTTTCTTGTTCTGTAGCTCATGTTAATGTTTCATATAACTAATAACAGCAGGCACTTCGTCCGTCCAAGTTACAAGCTTGGACGCATTAATATTTAAGCGGGACGCTTAAATATATTAAATTTCATAATCCATGTTACAGTTAATTGGTTAAATTTTAAGCGGGACGCTTAAAATGGTTGGTACCAAGCCCCACGCTTGGATAGGCAGATTTATAATCCCGAACTAAAGAGGTACACAAAAAAGCCCTGCGGTAAACCGTAGGGCTGAAAATAAAATTGTCATTGCGAGGTACGAAGCAATCGCGGACTATTTACGGCGGCTTTCTCCGTGCGATTGCTTCGTGCCTCGCAATTACAAAATATTATAAAACGCTTAATTTATTCCTCTAAATAATCTGCTCCAGCGTATTTTGCTAAAGAAAGATGCATCGCTATCCCAACTCATCCAAATGAAAAGGGCTTTACCTACAATATGATCTTCGGGAACAAAACCCCAGAAACGCGAGTCGAGCGAATCGTGACGGTTATCGCCCATCATCCAGTAATAATCCATTTTAAAGGTATAGCTGTCGGTTTTTTTACCGTTTATCAATATATCGCTGCCGGTTTCTTTTAAGGTGTTACCCTCATAAACCGTAATAGCGCGGCGGTAAATGGGCAGGGTTAAACTATCTAACTTAACCGTCCAGCCTTTTTTAGGGATAATGATAGGGCCAAAATTGTCAACATTCCAGCCAAACCTATGATCCTTGTATCTCAGATCTATAGGAAAAACACCCAGATCGCCACCATTTTTAGGCTGTATCCGGGGCTTTATAGAAGTTACGTTTGAGTACCCTTTTATAGTGTTTGCAGCCTCGGCTGTCATGGTATAATACGGGTTTCCTTCGTAGTTAGAAACATGCAGATCGCGCAGCACCTCGGGGTTAATATCAACACCGCTTGTAGTAACGTCATAATCTATCTGCTGGCCCGGCTTATTTTCAATGGCTTTGCCATTAACATATACCTGCGCGTCAATCAGTTTTACCGTATCGCCGGCAATACCTATGCAACGTTTAATGTAGTTTTCGCGTTTATCAACCGGGCGCAGATAAGGCGAGTCGGCTTCCATGGGGTAGTTAAACACTACCACGTCCTGGCGTTTTACTTCGCTCAGTCCCGGTAAACGGTGGTAACCCAATTCCCAGCCATCCCAGTAAGCCTTGGTATTAATAAGGGGCATGGTATGGTGTGCAAACGGAAACGCTATAGGCGTCATGGGTGTACGCGGGCCATAATTTAACTTACTTACAAACAAAAAATCGCCCACTAACAATGAGCGTTCCATTGATGGCGTAGGGATAGTGTAGGCCTCTATAAAAAAGGTGCGTATTAAAGTAGCGGCTATAACGGCAAAGATGATAGCGTCTGTCCACTCGCGGGTAGCACTTTTCTTCTTTTTATCGGCAGTTTTAGTTTTTTTTCTGTTCCAGAATTTCCAGTTCATTTTGTTTTAAATATCTGTCAATGTTATTTATTATTTAGGGTAAAATCAAACATATCTTCTACAGAATAAAACCCTTTTTTATTTTGTATCCATTCTGCAGCCATAACAGCGCCTAAAGCAAAGCCATTGCGGTTGTGGGCGGTATGTTTAAATTCGATAGAATCTACTTCGGAGTCATAAATAACGGTATGGGTACCCGGAACACTATCAATACGGTATGATTCTATCAGTAGTTCATCGGCAGTTGCATTGTCTGTTCCTTCTAAGCCCTCGGCAGTTAACACGTTTATCCATTGTTTTTTAGCGTCAAGATTATCAATAATACCCTCGGCAATGGTAATAGCGGTACCACTCGGCGAGTCCAGTTTTTGGGTATGATGGATCTCTTCTACCTGTACATCATAATAGCTGTAACCGTTCATTATTTTGGCCAGCATTTTATTTACATGGAAGAATATGTTAACGCCAACGCTAAAGTTAGTGCCATATATAAATGCAAGGCCCTCATTTTCGCAACGCTGTTTTATGGCCGGCAAACTATCATGCCAGCCCGTTGTGCCTACCACAACCGGAACACCTGCATTAAGGCATTCCGTTATATTGGTTAAAGCGGTATGCGGGGTACTAAACTCTATGGCAACATCAGCCTTTTGCAGGTTGTCTGCGGTTAAGTCGCTTATATTATCCTGGTCTATTTTTAAAACAATTTCGTGCTTACGGTCCATAGCGATCTTTTCTATGATCTTACCCATTTTACCGTAGCCTAATAATGCAATTTTCATTTTGTGTTGATCTTTTTATATGTAAAAAGAAAGAAGGTTTATTTTTATTTGAGGGTAAAGGTAACTTTTAAACCCGGAACATAAGCACTGGCAAAACCATAAGCATACATTGGTTGTGTGAGCAGTTGCGGCGATACCTTGAATGACAGGTTGTTATCCATAGAATACGAATGGATAAACTTGGCATCAATGTAGGCATCAATAACCTGTATGCCCCACATGCCCACAAAAAGCAATACACTCAAATCCCTGTAACGGCGGTAGCCTCTTACAGCTTCGTTAATAGTGGCATCAGAATAACCATATTGCGCATATTGCTGATATAGCTGATATTCGGCGTCGTTAGGATTGGGCACGTAGCCGCGCTTGCGGTATTGCGCTATAGTAAGGTTTTGAGAATAGTTTTCCTGATTGAACGCATACATCCAGCCTATAAGGCCCAAACCGCCGTAAGCAATAGGAACTTTCCACCATTTGCGGTTATAAGCCTGGCCCCAGCCGGGCACCATTAATGAGTGCAAAACAGCTTTTTTGGGGCTGTGTGTGCTATCGGGGTGATATACTTTCTCATCAACAATGCTTGGCGCAAAAATTTTTGATTTGATAGAATCCTGCCGGGCCTTAACGCTGTCGGCCCTGGTTTTAGGCGCGCTAAAATCCGGCCTCTGAGCCCATGCCGCACCCATTACACAAAATAATATTAAAAACGTTAAAACCGTTTTCTGCATTTTACCAGTCAAGCATTTCAAGAATGCGGTTAAGATCTTCTTCTGACAAGAACGGTATTTCTATACTTCCATTGCCCTGCGAATTTATTTTTAACCTTACTTTAGAGCTAAATTTTGATGCAAGGTCGTCCTGTATCTTTTGTACCTGAAATGACATCGGCTCGGGCTGCTTGCCTTCCTTCTTCACTTTTGATCTTTGCAGATCGCGTACAATTTCTTCTACCTTTCTAACAGATAAGCCCTGTTGTAGTATTTGTTTAAATATATAAAGTTGCTGTGCCGGGTCGTCAATAGTTATCAAAGCGCGGGCATGGCCCATGCTTATGCCACCATCGCGTATAGCAGCCTGAATAGCCGGCGGCAGTTTTAACAAACGCAGGTAGTTATTTACGGTTGATCTGTTTTTGCTAACGCGATCGCCGAGTTCTTCCTGTTTAAGACTGCACTCATCTAACATGCGCTGAAAGCTTAACGCAACCTCAATAGCGTTTAGGTTTTCGCGTTGAATATTTTCTATCAGTGCCATCTCCAGCATTTGCTGGTCGTTGGCGGTACGTACGTAGGCAGGTATACTTTTAAGCCCGGCAATTTTTGATGCCCGCAACCTGCGCTCGCCTGATATTAGCTGGTAGCTGTGCGCGTTAACACGCCTAACGGTTATGGGCTGTATAAGTCCCTGCAGTTTTATTGAGTCTGCCAGTTCGCCTAAGGCTATCTCATCAAAATCGGTACGTGGCTGAAACGGGTTAACCTCAATTTCATCCAGCTTTATCTCATTTACTGACCCCGGGCTGCTTACTTCCGGCTCCGCGTTAGTAGGGTTATTATTTCTTTTATAAGGCAGCACATCTTCGCTATCATTTAACAACGCGCTTAAGCCTTTACCTAATGCTCTTCTTTTTTCTGCACTCATTGTTATACGGTTTCGGTTGTGTGCTGTACTGCATCTTTTACAAGGCCGTTTTTGCGCAATATTTCGCGGGCCAGGTTAAGGTAGTTAATAGCTCCTTTTGAGTTTGCATCGTGCATAATAACCGACAGGCCAAAGCTTGGTGCTTCGCTTAAGCGGGTGTTGCGTTGTATTATAGTTTCAAACACCATGTCTTCAAAATGCGAGCGCACCTCTTCAACCACTTGGTTGGATAGGCGCAGCCTTACATCATACATGGTTAATAGTATGCCTTCAATTTCTAAAGCGGTGTTTAAGCGGTTTTGTACAATTTTTACGGTGTTTAATAATTTACCCAAACCTTCTAACGCAAAATACTCGCATTGTACCGGGATAATAACAGAATCTGCGGCTGTTAACGCGTTAACCGTAATAAGGCCTAATGATGGCGAACAATCAATAATTATAAAATCATAATCATCCCTTATCTGTGCAAAAACCTCACGCATTTTAAACTCGCGGTTTTCCAGGTTTATCATTTCAATTTCGGCACCAACCAGATCTATGTGCGCGGGCAACAGATCAAGGTTGGGTGTTTCGGTTTTAATGATGGCCTTACGCGCCTCAACCTGATTGATTATGCACTCGTAAATGCTGTTTTTTACATTGCGCGGGTCAAACCCTATTCCTGATGTTGAGTTGGCCTGCGGATCAGCATCAACCAGCAATGTTTTATACTCTAATACAGCCAGGCTTGCCGCCAGATTAATAGATGATGTGGTTTTACCCACCCCGCCTTTCTGGTTGGCTAAAGCAATAATTTTACTCATTACAGATGTTCAAATTTGTGTAAACTGTGGTTATAACAACGAAAAGTAGCAATATAAATTTCTACCTTCGGAAAAACTTTTTTTAAGCAGGCGCTAAGATACGGATTTATACCAACGCAAAATCCACAGGTTTTGGCAATTTACAAACATATTTGAATGTAATGAGTGAATGACTGAATGAGTGAATGAGTGATTTTTTCTTTTGGTTTTAGTACAGATGTTTAGGAGGCTGTAACCATGAAATCGCTAACCCGCCAATTCACTCATCCACTAACTCACTCATTCACTCATTAAAAAGACGTTCACTCATTAAAACAATGATCACCATCATATCATCCACTAACCGCCCGGGCAGCTCAACACAAAAGCTGGCTTTATACTATCAAAGGCAATTGCTTGAAAAAGGCGTGGAGGCGGATATACTTTCAATGACTGAACTGCCGGGAAACCTGATTGAAACCGTTATGTACGGTAAAGCAAACCCTGCATTTGAACAGATACAAGAGCGGGTTGCTGCTACCCAAAAATTCATTTTTATAATACCTGAGTATAATGGCAGCTTCCCCGGTATACTTAAGTTTTTTATTGATGTTTGCGCGTTCCCGCAGAGTTTTTATGAGAAAAAAGCGGCGCTGGTGGGCCTGTCATCAGGCAAGTATGGTAATATACGTGGCATTGACCATTTTACCGGTGTTTGCCATTATATGCATTTAAACGTTATGCCGTTAAAACTGCATATCCCCAATATAAGACCCGAGTTTAACGAAAACGGCGATCTGTTTAAAGAAGATACATTGAAGTTTACTAATGAGCAGATAGACAAGTTTATTAGATTTTAAGGCTGCTCCATTTACTTAAAACTTAGTTATTATTTTATATTTGCGTCACCCTAATCGCAATTATGAAGTACTTTTTCTCTTTATTCCTTATCACCGCAATTTGTTTTAATCTGCGGGCGCAAACCAATTTTAAACCCGGATATGTTGTTACACTTAATGGCGATACCACCAAAGGTTTTATAGATTACAAACAGTGGGGACACCGTAATCCTACTCATGTTACTTTTAAAGCCCCGGGCGGTGATGAAAAAAGTTATGGGGTTAATGATATTAACGCATTTGGTATTGACAGTTACGAAAATTACCGGGCTTTAACTGTATCGTTAAGTCAGAATACGCTCGCTGTAAGCGATCTGACTAATAATATTGATTCATCTGTAATTATACAAAAGGTGTTTTTAAGAACGATAGTTACCGGAGAAAAGGTAAGCTTATTTGTTTATGAAGACTTCTTTAAAAACCGTTGTTACATAGCCGAAGGAACTGCTGCTCCGGTAGAACTTTTGCGATATAAATATATGGGCCCTACAGGTAATAGCAAAATTATTGAGGTAGAAACCTTCAGGCAGCAATTACAGCGGCTGGCAGCCATTTATCAAACAGGTAACGCTAATTTAAGCAGACAAATACAGGAGGTTTTTTACGGTGAGCAGGATTTTAAAACTATCATTGCAAAAATTAATGGCACCGCGGCTGTCAAGTATATTGAACCTAAACGGTCGTCTATTCGCTATTTTGCGGGCTTAGGCTTAAGTGCCAATGAAGTACATTTTGTAGGATCTTTGTACCAACCCATGGGTAAGCAGTGGTCTTATTCGCCTCAGCTAAATTTGGGAATGGACATTTTATCTAATAAGCAGGTACCCAAATTATTTTTAAGGCTGGAGCTGAACGCCTGGACATCGCGCGCCAAGTATATCTTCTACTCTTTTGTTGCCCCCACTAACTACGAACAGGAATTTTCATATTCAGCATTTAATTTAAATTTAACGCCTCTATTGGTGTACAATGTGTATAGAGGTGAGAAGCTCAAGTTCTTTTTAGCTGCAGGTCCAAGCTGGTTTTATTCCTTTTACTCAAACAAGGTTAGTGTACTCAGAGGTATTGAAAACAACAAAATTACCAGTACTTCGCAAGGACCAATCGGTGTGGGACTAAAAAATGGTGGAATGCCAATTGCGACCAGAATAGGTGTAACCACCGTTAAATTTCAATTTTTCGGAGGCTATTCTTTACCAGGTAGACTACTTGGCCCGGCAAAATACAGTTTACAATCAACCACTTACAGCCTGGGTGTAAATTATTTTTTTAGCAATAAATAATAAAAGTGTTTTTTATGAATCCATGTACACAAGTTAAATCTCTGCTAACACTTTTATTGTTTACGTTCGTTTCGGCACAACTATTTGCGCAAAGTAATTTTAAGCCCGGCTATATTGTAACATTAAATGGCGATACCGCAAAAGGTTTTGTTGACTACCGGGAATGGAACCAAAACCCACGCGAGATATCGTTTAAAACAACAGAACAGCCTGTAGCGCGGCAATATTCAACAGCTAAACTAACAGCTTTTGGTGTTGATCTGATTGATCATTATAAAAGATACGTTGGCCCCATTACCCAGGGAGCCGTAGATTTGGCCAACCTTAGCAATGGCGTTAATACAACAAAGATTACGGATACCATTTTTTTAAGAACAATAATAGCCGGATCAAAAGTAACGCTGTATGGTTACAATGATGTTATTAAGAATCGTTTTTTTATTGCTGAAGCAAACGCCAATCCAACCGAATTGGAGTGGTATGTGTACCGCGATAATTCAAATAGCAGCAGCATAGTAGAAAGAAAAGTTTATCAGGAACAATTGAAAATTATTGCTGATAAATATCAACCTGGTAATGCAACGCTGGCCAATAGAATTCAGCGGGCGAGCTACCAAACAAACGAAATGCAGAAAATCATCGCTGCCATTAACGGTTTAAATGAGGTGCCCAAAATAGCGATAGCAAAACGCGAAGAGATAAAATTTTTTGTTGGTGCTGCCGCCAATTTTAACCAGACAACTTTTAGCAGCACTAGTAGAAACTCAAACGCCGATATGTTTTCTGCAGGCGTGAAAACACAATCAGTCGGGCCATCTTTTACAGGTGGGCTGGATTATTATTTCAACCGAAATTCGGGGAAATTAATTTTCCGGTTTGAATTGGCTGTTGGCATTAATAAAATAACCGGTTTTAATGAGCACCCTTTTGTTGATGCCATACGGGTTTTTAACGTTAAGGAAACATTTAATGCAAACCAATTAAATATATCTTTAAACCCACAGGTTATTTATAACTTAGTTAATAATAATAAGCTTAAGTTTTATTTAGCCGGTGGTGCGCAATTCAACAAACTATCTTACAGCAATAGTTATTATTATTTAGATTTTTACGAAAACAATGCTTTGAACAAAAGAAATGAAGTGCAATTACAATTCAGGGGGCTATATTTAACCCCTACGTTTAAAGCGGGGCTTGTGTTGCCAAATATTGCAGAGATATATGTGGGTTATAATGCACCTGCAGAAATTTTAAATAATACATCCCTTTCAGCAAGTTTGTCAACATTTAAATTAGGTTTAAACTATCACTTTGGTACAAAATAAAGTTTAAAATGATAGCAATGCTATAAAGTTAACCTTATGAGATATTTATACGCGCTATTCTTCATCACTACAATTTGTTTTAGTGTACAGGCGCAGCGTAACTTTAAGCCGGGCTATATTGTATCTTTAAGCGGCGATACCACGAAGGGCCTTGTTGATTATCGTAAGTGGAACCAAAATCCACAGGAAATAGCCTTTGAACTGGCAGGTATTACCAAGCAATATTCCTATCTTAATATAAAAGGCTTTGGTATTGATCAATTGGAATATTACCAACTATACAATGGCCCTATAAGCAAAGCGGCAGTAAATCTGGGAGCCCTTAGTAGCGGCATAGATTCATCATTTACCACCGAAACGGTATTTTTAAAGCGCATTTTCAAAGGCAAAAATATTGCGCTGTATTCTTATACAGATAAAATAAAAACCAGGTTTTTTATCTCAGAAAAAAATGGCCTTCCGGTTGAATTAAAAAGATATGTTTATTTGGACAAAAAGCGGTCTGGCAAAGTTACAGAAGACAATGTATTTAGGCAGCAACTGCTTGAGTTGGCAGTAAAATACCAGCCAGACAACAGTAAACTTGCGGATCTGATACAAAAAGTGATATACCGTGCTCCGGAAGTTGAAAGTGTGGTATGGGCAATAGATGGCGCAAGTGGTCAACACAAAAAACCAACCAGTTCTCGTGGCGGAGTAACACTGTTTGCCGGGCTAAGTGCAAACTATTTTAAAACAACAGGGGTGGGCGGTGATGATTTTTTAGCTGACAGCGGACCTTCCCAATCAATACTTCCGGGCGTGAATTTGGGAATGGATATGTATTTTAATAAAAGTGAAGGTAAATTGATATACAGAACTGAAGTTAGTTTATCTGCTAACAATGTTCATTTAGCAAATGCAACCAGCCCGGTAGCTAACAATACAGGCTATGTAAAAGAGTATAACCTATCATTTAACCAGTTTACAGTAACTTTAACGCCACAGTTAGTTTATAATGTTTTTAATAAAACTAACATTAAAGCGTACCTGTCTGGTGGGGTTCAAATTAACTTAACCAGTTATAACAATTTCGATAGCCATTTGAAAGAATCCCTGAACAATTCAATAATTAATGATAATCACCGCACCGACCCCAATTTAACTACAATATATCCCGGCGCCATATTTAAAGCCGGTTGTGTGTTAAACAATGTGGTTGAGCTATATGCGGGCTATAGTACGCGCGCCTATTTAAGCAATTACAACGAGAATGGTCAATCTTTCAATATAGATTCCTATCGTGTTGGAGTTAACTACAGATTTGGTAAATAATAATAACTAAAAATACTTACATAAATAATCAACCTGGCCTACCCTAACATCATGAAGTACTTATTCTTTTTTTTGCTGCTTGCGGCAATTACTCCCTTTCAATCAAATGCGCAACGTAATTTTAAACCAGGCTATATTGTAACCTTAGAAGGTGATACTACTAAAGGCTTTATTGACTATAAAGAGTGGAATCAAAATCCACGGGATATAACCTTTAAAACAACAGAACAGGCTGCATCACAACAATATTCGCCAAATAAGATAAAAGCCTTTGGTGTTTACCAATTAGATAGCTACCAACGATACAATGGCCCGATAACCAAAGGCGCTGTTGATCTGGCCGACCTGAGTAGCGGCATAGATTCATCGTACGTTACAGACACCGTTTTTTTGCGTGTAGTTAGTGGTGGTAAAAACGTAACGCTCTACAGCTATCGCGATAAAATAAAAACCCGGTTTTTTATTGCTGATGGTAAGTTACCACCGGCAGAATTAAGGCGATACGTTTACCTTGACAACACACAAGCTAACAAGATACGCGAGTTTAATTTTTATACGCAGCAGTTATTGGCCCTTGCTATAAAATATGCACCCAATAATGCAGTGCTTACAGCAAGTATTAATTCGGCATCATACAGGGCTCAGTATCTTGAAGCTGTTATTTTACAACTAAACGGTAATACTAATAATTATAAGTTTAAAAATGAGGACGGGGGCGGCAACTCGCAGTTTTTTATTGGAATTGGTGCAAGCCTTGCAAATGCTTCTTTTTTTGGTGTTGAAAAGACTAATTACTTAGAAAATATATTTACCGCAAAAACCCGTCTTCAATCAGTAGTGCCGATAATAGCAGGCGGAATGGACTTCTATATTAACAAAAATGTTAAAAAGCTATTTTTTAGAGCGGAACTTAATTTAACAATGTATAAGGGGCACGCTACCTACAAAAGCTCGTATATGGATTATATAAATAAAGTAGACAGAGAAGAAGAGTTAACGTTCAATCAAACGGCTGTTGCCTTTAACCCTCAGTTTGTGTATAACCTATATAATGCAAATAGTTTTAAATTCTTCGTTGCCGGTGGTTTACAGCTTACTTTCTCGTTATTTAACAACACGCATTATTATGGACAAAACTTTTTGAATGGAAAACCAGAAAGCAAAACGGACTACCCGGTTTTTTATAGAACAATGACAACAAATGTAACCGCTAAAACCGGTGTAACACTTGCAAACAAGTTTGACATTTATTTAGGATACTGCGCTCCGGTTACAATAACCGATTATCCAAACTACGGTATTGACATGTCTGTTTATCGGTTGGGAATAAATTACCTTATCAGCAAAAAATAAGCGCTTTAATAAATATGCAACTACAATTTAAAACTATAATGAAACATTTGTATATCCTTTTATTGCTTTGTGTTTTAACTCCATTTTACGCAAATGCCCAGCGCAACTTTAAACCCGGCTATATAATTGCTTTAAAAGGCGATACCACTAAAGGTTTTGTTGATTATAAAGAATGGGATGAAAACCCCCGCAGTATAACCTTTAGCACCAACGGACAAGCAGGTAATGCAAGCATTCATACGGTAGCAGATATAAAAGCTTTTGGTATTAACAACCAGGAAATTTATACGGCTTACCGTGTATCAATTAGTAAAAACAATGTGGCAACCGGTACCCTGGATTCATTTAAGGATACGGCTTCTGTAACGGACCGTGTTTTTTTAAGAACAGTTGCAGCAGGTAAAAATGTAACGCTCTTTCAGTATACCGATAATTTAAAACAGCACTTTTATGTTTCCGAAGGCAGCGGCGAACCGGCAGAGTTAAAGTATTACAGATATTTAGACGTAAAACGCGCTAACCAAGTAGTCACTACCAACACCTTTGGGCAGCAATTACAAAGATTAGTAGCTATCTACCAGCCCGGTAACCGGGCGCTGGTTGAGCAGGTGCAACGCGCAGAATACGAAATGGACGACCTTGCAAAAATTGCGTTTGCCATTAACGGGCTTGAACAAACGCAAAAAGACATGGCCGCAAAACGCGGGGCCACCGTTTTTTTTGCAGGCATAGCCGCCAACGCAACGCACATTGGCTACAGAATAGCCGGTGTAAAATCTAATACATCTGTACTCCCTCAATTAAACGCAGGCTTTAATTATTTTTTCAATAAGAATGTTCGCAAATTGCTGTTCCGCACCGAGTTGAATTTAACGGGGAATAAGGCAGACGCCACCCAACAAACCGTCTTATCCGGCAGCAATATATATACAGAGCGGCTAACCTTTAATCAGTTTACAGTAAGCCTGGTACCACAAATTATTTATAACGTTTACAATACTGATGCGGTGAAAGGGTTTTTGGGACTGGGTATGGCCGCCAACTACAGTGTCTACTCAAACGTAAAATATTATGTGGGCAATACAGAATACGGTATGGCGTCGCCTTCCAGCACCTATATTTCAACAATAGGCAAGGCGGGTGTGAGCTTTAAAACCTTTGAAATTTATGCCGCCTATACCCAACCACTGTCTGATTTTGTGGGCGTAGATGTCATTAGGCGCTCTTATCAACTTGGTTTTAATTATTTTCTTAAATAATCAAAACAATTGGTAGGTGCTTAGCAGCCTGGTGTTGGTTATTATCTTACTAAAACAAATGTTGCTTTATACAGGTTTTGCTATAAACATAGCTCACCATGAAAAGCAACATACTTATATTATGCGCGGTTTTTGCAGCATCGGCAGCAAGCTGCCAAAGTAAAAAACCCGATGCTAACAAAGCCTTAACCGTTACCACGCGCAGCGGACAAAAGGTAAATTTGCCTGCGCCCTATCAAACTAAATCAACTACCTTATATAGTAAAGTTGTAGGCTGGGCCAAAAACCAAACACCTGTAGCACCGGCCGGGTTTAAGGTTGAAAGATTTGCAGGGGCCTTAAACAATCCGCGTAATATTTACGTAGCGCCAAACGGCGATGTGTTGGTCGCCGAAGCTAATACAGAAGTTAGCGGGATTAAGAAGGTGGGTGCCGCGCTTAATGGCGCTGCCGGATCGCAAAAATTATCAGAAAGCGGTAATAAAGTAATACTATTCAGGGATGTGAACGGCGACGGCAATGCCGATACCAGAACAGTATTTTTAACCGGCCTTAATCAGCCTTTTGGTATGCTGATTTTAAAAGATTGGTTTTATGTTGCAAATACCGATGGCTTATGGCGCTACCCTTACAAAACCGGCGATACCAAAATTACCGCCCCCGGCAAAATGATAACACAATTACCTGCCGGTGGGTATAACAACCACTGGACGCGAAACCTTTTAGCTAATGCTGATGGATCAAAAATTTATATCTCGGTTGGATCAGGCAGTAATATAGCAGAGCATGGTTTGGCTAACGAGGTTAACCGCGCCGCTATATTAGAGATAAATCCGGATGGTACGGGCAAGCATGTTTATGCAGGTGGTTTACGTAATCCTGTTGGGATTGCCCTTCAGCCGGGTACGGCCACGCTTTGGGCTGCGGTAAATGAGCGCGACAAACTAGGGGATGAGCTGGTGCCCGATTATTTGACCAGCGTTAAACCTGGTGGCTTTTATGGATGGCCGCTTGCCTACTTTGGCCCTAATGCAGATCCATCTTATAAAGGACCGGTTGATAAAGCGTTGATTGCCCGCACCATTGTGCCCGATGTTGCGCTGGGTGCCCATACCGCTTCGTTGGGGTTGGCGTTTTACAACGGCAAAAAGTTTCCCGCCAGGTATAACGGCGGCGCGTTTATAGGTCAGCACGGTTCATGGAACCGCTCGCAATTATCAGGCTATAAGGTGGTATTTGTACCGTTTACCAATGGCAAACCAGGTATACCCGAAGATTTCCTTACCGGCTTCATAGTCAAGTCTGGCCAAAAGGAAGTACACGGTCGCCCGGTAGGTGTAGCAGTGGCTAAAGATGGTACGCTGCTGGTTGCCGACGACGTAGGTAACTGCTTATGGCGCGTACTTCCTGATTAATTAGTGTCTTTACACTGTTAAATTATAATGTATCTAACATCTTACATCAATTTTAGGTTCTATTGGTCGCAAAAAGGCATATTTTTGCGCACCCAATAGAATCTATTATAGTGAGAAAACTTTACATTTTTATGCTTTCAGGGTTTGCTTTTGGCATCACTACCGCCAAAGCTCAAACCAATGCCGATATTGCCAAATCTGACACAATAAAAGAGTTAACCATCAGGGGTTATCTGTCAGAACGGCCCATGTTAACCACACCGGCTTCTGTTGGTGTTATTACGCCATCTCAACTCCAGTTGCAGGCGCCTGCAACCTTGGTGCCTGCTATGAATACCGTACCGGGTGTACGTATGGAAGAACGCTCACCCGGCAGTTATCGTTTATCTGTACGTGGCAGCTTACTCCGCTCGCCTTTTGGTGTGCGCGATGTAAAGATCTATTATGATGAGATCCCGCTTACTGATGCAGGTGGCAACTCTTACTTAAACGCGCTCGACTTTAACGCGGTTCTGGGAGTTGAAATATTAAAAGGTCCTGATGGCAGCTTATTTGGCGCCAACTCTGGCGGTGTTGTTTTATTGAGCCCGGTAAACCGTAACGCGACGCAAAATTTTGTTAAGGCGGGTGTTAATTTTGGTTCGTATGGATTATTTCAGCAGAACTTTTCTACACAGCAAACCAAAGGCAGAAATCAATTTAATTTAAGCCAGGCTTACCAAACTTATGGTGGCTATCGAGATCATAGCTACATGCAACGCATATTTGTGCAAGCCAGCGACAAGATTGGCTATGGCCGCAACAACAGCCTTAAAATATTAGGCTTTTACTCAGACCTGGGTTATCAAACACCAGGTGGCTTAACAGCCGCGCAATTAGCAGCTAATCCGCGTGCTTCGCGGCCGGCCACGCCAACCCTGCCAAGCGCTATTACGCAGGATATTAAGGTAAGCACCAAAATGTTATTAGGTGGCGCTGTTAACGACGTGCAGATAACCAACAACCTGCGCAATGTGTTAGCGGTATACGGCAGCTATGTTAATTTTACCAATCCGTTTATTACCAATTGGGAGCAGCGTTACGAGGGTACTGTTGGAATGCGTTCTTACTTTGAGCTTAAGGGTGAGCAAAAACCGAACTTTGACTGGAAAGCTAACTTAGGTTTAGAGTGGCAAAAAACCAGTTCTGATATCAATAACTACGATAACAACAAAGCCGTAAGGGGCAATCCACAGGCTTTGGATAAAGTGAATACAGACCAGCACTTTTTCTTTGCGCGATACGAAGCAACTTTCTTTGGGAGATTGCATGCAGAGGCTGCCGCCAGTTTAAACTATTATAGCTATAACTTTAAAAACTTATTCCCGGCTAACCAAACCGCGTTTACTAAACGCACGTTTGACGAGCAGTTTATGCCGCGCGTAGCCTTATCGTACAACATTACGCATGATTTTGTTTGGCGCGCCTCTGTGAGCAAGGGGTATTCTACCCCAACTACTGCCGAGATCCGATCGACAGATAACGTGGTTAACACGGCCCTACAGCCGCAGCAAGGCTGGAACTACGAGTCGGGTTTCCGTTTCCGTACTAAAGATGAGAGTTTGCTGATAGATGCATCCATCTATTATTACCACCTTAAAAATGCTATAGTTATACGTAATAACCCAGGCGAAACCGCGACATTTTTAAACGCGGGCGAAACCAAGCAACTGGGTTTTGAGGCTTATGCTACCTGGTGGGCCATTAAACAGAATGACCATGATTTTATCCGTGGGTTGCAGTTAAACCTGTCGTACACCCGCAGTCGCTTTAAATTTGGCAACTACAATACCGGCGCGGCTAATTTTACCGGCAACTGGCTAACAGGCGTACCGCAGCATGTTTTGGTGCCAAGCGCTCAAATTAAGTTCCCGGCATCGTTATACGCGTTTATACAATATAACCGCACCAGCTACATACCTTTAAATGATGCCAATACCGTTTACTCTGCCCCATACGATTTGTTACAGGCAAGAGTAGGCTGGCAATACAAACTATCTGGAAAAGCCAGATTGGAAGTTTTTGCCGGAGCAGACAACCTTTTGAACAAAGCTTACGGATTGGGTAACGACATTAACCCGGTTGGTAACAGATATTTCAACCAATCGCCGCCGCGTAACTATTACGGCGGTATGAATGTGATATTTTAAACTAAACTCCGGTTGTCTTTTAGACGAACGGCGCAGGGTGGAGTGAGAGATCTTTTCGAATATTAAGCGGCATTGTCGCTTCGAAAAGATTTCTCAGTCGCCCTTTAGCACCATGCCATCCCGCTGCTCTATCAAAATGACAACAGGTTAGAAAAAATTTTACAATCCAAACTTTATCCAGCCTTGCCCTTCGTACCCGAAAATGAATTGTTTAGGGTAAATTATCTCGGCCAGTAGTTCGGTTTTGTCAACCTCGTTAAGCGATTCGCCGGTAAATACATCATTATCTAAAATATACAATCTGTTGTTTTTAACAGCTTTGATATTGCCGAAACCTGCTTCGTCCAACAAACCAGGTACAACACTCATAGCACTTATTGCTGATCCGCTTTCGGGCAAAATAATCACCACATCAGGGTTTTGTTCAATAAATGCATCATAGCCTTCCTGCCCGTCAGAAAAAAGCAATGCTTTTCCGCCTGCCAATCCAATCAGTTCGTTAACATAACCCTCTGCAGGTTTAAGGTTGCCCGCGGGAGTAATACAGGCTACCAGTGGTCTGTCTGTTACAAACTTTAATTTATGTTCAATCAGTTCTAATCGCTCGCGTTGGTATTCTGTCAGGTTAAGCATGTAGTATAAAACGGCTTTTACGTAGGCAAAGGTGCGGATAATTATAAAATTTATGCATTGATAATTTTAACTTTAAAACACGTTGTGCACATTTGTGCATTAAATGCCAGGCTTTAAACCAAGATCTAATTTCTTTTTTGCATGATGGTACTTACCTTTTTTCTGGGTTTGATAGCCAATTTTATTGGCTATGTTCCACCCGGAAACGTTAACCTTACGCTGGTACGCATCACCATAAACCGGGGCTTTAAAGAGGCTATCCGTTTCATCACAGCTTTCTCAATTGTTGAGTTTTTCTTTACATTTTTTATAATGAACGCCGCCAAATGGCTATCTGCACAAGTGCATCTTGATGTGGTGATAGACTGGGTGATGTTCGCTTTATTTTTAACATTGGGTACGGTTACCTGGTTGGGCCGCAACAAGCCGCCTAAAACAAAATACTCTGAGCATGCCAGCATAAAATACGGTTTGTTGTTAGGCATTATTAACCCCATGCAAGTGCCCTTCTGGATGATATGCGGCACTTACCTTATAACACACGAATGGATATTGGATGGCAGATTGGCCCTGATAATTTTCAGCCTCGGCTCAGCAGGAGGTTCCTTTCTGTGCCTGTTTTTATACGCCGAGTTTGCGCGGTATATTCAAAACAAGTTTGCGCTAAGTACACGCCTAATTAATACCGCGGTGGCTATACTGTTTTTTGGCCTGGCTGGATATCATTTGGTAAAGCGGGTGTATTTAGGGGTTAGGGCCGCGCAGCACGTAAGTGCACACCATATTAATAACTATCAACACCATCTGCCATCGTTCCCCCTTCAGGGGGTTAGGGGGCTAACGGGCTAACCTTAAGCTTCCTCGCCACCTCATTCAAGTCATCCACCACAGCATCAACCAATGGTATACCGTTGGCACGGCGGTCGGCCTCAGCTTCAAACTCCGGTTCGCCGGGGATGATAACGCCTTGTTCCTCGTTAACCCGCGAAGCGGATTTAAAGCGGCTTATCCAGTTATCCATATGGTCCTTAAATTCCCCGGCAGGGCGAAAACCATCTATCCGCATAGCACCAACAAAGTGACCAATGCCTGCGCCTACAGGGTCAGTCGGCGGTTCTAAAAACGCCACAAAGGGAGGCACCCAAGGCCCGTAATTAGCGCCGGAAAGCACCCCCGAAAGAATATCAACAGCTGCCGCCAGGCCAAAACCTTTATGGCTGCCGTGTTCGCGGTCGCTGCCCAGCGGTAACAAACCCCCGCCGCTTTTTAACGCGAAAGGATCAGTGGTATAACCGCCATCTTTTGCCTGGATCCAGCCCTCGGGTACCGTTTTGCCGGAGCGCTGGGCTATCTCCAACTTGCCGTTAGCCGCTGCCGATGTAGCCATATCAATAATTACAGGGGGATACTTACCTGCCGGAAAACCATAACAAATGGGATTGGTACCCAGCATCCGCTCATTAGAAAACGTAGGCACCACCAGCGGACTGGCATTGGTTAGGGCATAGCCTATCATATCCTGTTCAACGGCCATCAGCGCATGATAGCCCGCTATACCGAAGTGATTAGAGTTGCGTATAGCCACCCAGCCGGAGCCGTATTGCCTGGCCTTTTCAATAGCTAGTTCCATAGCAAATGGTGCCACTACCAATCCAAGTCCGGCATCGCCATCAACCGTAGCTGTTGTTGGCGTTTGATGTACTATCTGTATGTTGGGCCGGGCATTGATCCTTTGCTTCTCCCACAGCCTTACATAACCCGTTAACCGTGCCACCCCATGCGAATCAATACCACGCAGATCGGCAAGTAGCAAAACATTGGTTGCAAGCTCAGCATGTTCTGTGCTGCAGCCCATGGCTAAAAATATGCCGGTAGTAAATTTGCGTAAAGAGGTTTCAGTAACGAGCATTTGCAAATATATTGCTTTCCCGCCCATTGACACAATCGCTACTTTTCAATACAAGTATTAATCCCTATCTTGTTTTCCCCGTTTTGATAACCACAGCGGGTACTACATAATAATGATAGAACACGAAATAAAAATATCCTTTCAGGAATACGGGTCGGTAAAGGAGCTTGATGCGGCAGACCAGAACCTGTGCCAGCACGCGGTAAATGCAATGGAAAACTCGCACTCGCCTTATTCAAAGTTCAGGGTAGGGGCCGCGCTGCGTTTGCAAAGCGGCAAAATAATATTGGGCAGTAACCAGGAGAACGCGGCCTACCCCTCGGGCTTATGCGCGGAACGTGTTGCATTATTCCATTGGGGCGCCAACCATCCCAATGATCCTATAGAAGCCATGGCAGTTACGGCCTATACAGAAGAGTTTGCGCTGCTTAAACCCGTAGCCTCGTGCGGATCGTGCCTGCAGGTACTGGCCGAGTACGAAAAGAAGCAGGGTACGCCTGTAAAAACCATATTGTACTGCCTTGAAGGGCCAACCTGGGTAATTAACGGCATTGAAACATTTTTGCCATTTTTGTTTTTTGAGGAACGCTTAAACGGTTAATTTATGAAGAAACATTTTTTGCTCGCGCTGCTGATCAGCCTTGCCTGCTGCGGAGTTTACGCGCAGCAGACTTTTCCTTTTGCTAATGAGGTTAAGCAATTTCAACATCAGGATAGTCTGAACTTCCCTAAACCCGGTGGTACGCTTTTTATAGGCTCTTCATCAATAAGGCGCTGGACGGATATGGAACAACGTTTCCCCGGTGCGCCTCTTATCAATCGCGGGCTTGGCGGCACAGAGATTGGCCAATGGGTAAGTTATTACGTGCCTTATGTAGTTACGCCCTATAAACCTGCTAAAATATTTATATACGTAGGCGACAATGACCTGGCAAAAGGGAAAACCGCACAATATGTAGCAGATCAGTTTAGCCTGCTTTGGCAAATGATAAGGGAAAAGCTACCAGATGCCGCGATCTATTTTATGGCTATCAAAAAAAGCCCCGCCAGGTGGCAAGCTTATGATAAAGTAGACATGGCTAATCAAATTATAAAAGCAATTACAACCACCAAAACAAAAACTTATTTTGTTGATACGGCCACGCCTATTTTAAAGGCCGGCACCACGCTGCCCGATTCTGCCTTATTTGTTCAGGACATGGTTCACTTTAACAGCAAGGGATATGATAAATGGGAAGCCCTTTTAAAGCCCCTTTTAAAATAAAAAAACCCGCACAAACGTGCGGGTTAATATCAAATTAGTTTTTTAGCTCAGCTTTAGTGAACGCTTTGCGGGTATACCCGTTCTATCTCAACGGCATCAGGCGTGGTGAGCATCAATGGTACTTTTTCAATAGTAACAAAGCTTAGGTCGAGCCCAAACCCCCGCTCTTCTGACAAGCTGAGATTTTTCAAATAGCCATACAACAACATTGTTATCTTCTCGTAAAGCGATAAGTTATGCGAGCGCGACAATACCTTTTCTATCACCACAAAACGGAAATCGCCTACAATTTTATGTTTGTTTAATGATTTGTAGGTACTTGTAATGTCTACCTCGCCGTTCTTCACCAGGTCTTCAACAACCCGGCGGAATAGCAAATTGATCTGCTGCTCCACACGGAAGCCTAATTTAAAGTCTATCCTGATGAGTTTGTTGGGTACCAAAAAGTCAACCTCGTATTCGCGTTTATAAGGCTCATCAACCACATCCACATGCACCAGCCAGTATACATCAGCACGTTTAGGTTGTTTTTGAAGGATGGAGTAGATGATCTTAGATTCAATCTCTGAATTGAAATTGGCGCTGGTTAAGTACACCAGTTGCGAAGCATATTTAGGTACAGATTCATCCTCGCTCATCTCTTTTAAAATACCGTAATAATCTTCAATCTCAATGAATTTAACATACCGGTTGCGAATTTGCCGTGCATGATGCCACGTCCACATTACGGTGAAGAGTACAAAACCCATCGAGAGCGTAAACCAGCCCCCTTCAGTAAATTTCCCAAGGTTACCTACTAAAAATGTGCCTTCAATAAGCAAATACATCACCAGAAAAAGGCCAACTAAATAGTTGGGAACCTTTTTGCGCTGTAAAAACTTTGATACTAAAATAGTGGTCATCAACATGGCCAGGGTTATACTCAACCCATAAGCCGCTTCCATTTTTGAAGATTCTTTAAATAGTAGCACTACGCCTATACATCCAAGGCAAAGTATCCAGTTTATACTGGGTACGTAAAGCTGGCCTTTCTGCTCGCTCGGATATCTTATTTTAACCTTAGGCCACAAGTTTAAGCGCACGGCTTCGGCTATTAACGTAAAGGAACCTGATATAAGTGCCTGGCTGGCAATAACTGCAGCGGCGGTGGCTATTGCTATTCCGACGATCAAAAACTCCTGCGGCATGATCTGGTAGAAGGGATTGAGCTTATCCAGGTCAATAGCTTGACCATTGTGTTGTAAAAGCCAAACCGCTTGCCCAAGATAATTTAAAACAAGACATGTTTTAACATATATCCAGCTCATCTGAATATTTTTACGGCCGCAATGCCCCAAATCTGAATAAAGTGCCTCGGCCCCCGTTGTGCATAAAAAAACTGCTCCTAAAATAGCGAATGCTTTAGGGTTACTTGTTAATACCTGAAAAGCGTAATGTGGACTGAGCGCCTTTAAAATAGTTGGATTCTGAAGTATAAAATGTATCCCCAGTACCCCCATCATACTAAACCAGATAAACATGATAGGGCCAAAAGCCTTGCCTACCAACGATGTGCCAAACTGCTGTATAATAAATAAAGCTGTGATAATTGCAATAACTACCGCCTCGGTATACAACTTGGGGTAGTAGCTATGCAATCCTTCAATAGCCGAAGAGATGGTTATGGGCGGAGTAATAATGCCATCGGCAAGCAAGGCGCATCCACCCACTACAGCCGGTACAATTAGCCACTTAGCCTTACGCCTCACTAGCGAAAAAAGTGAGAAAATACCACCTTCGCCCTTATTATCTGCCCTAAGGGTTATAATAACATATTTAAGGGTTGTTTGTAAAGTAAGCGTCCAAAAAATGCACGAAACCCCGCCTAATACCAGTAATTCAGAAATGCGCGGAAGCTGGTCAGAACCGGTAATTTTTTGCGAACCAATAATGGCTTTGAATACATAGAGCGGCGATGTACCTATATCACCGTAAATTATTCCCAAACTGATCAGGAGCCCGGCGGCTGACAGTTTTGATAGATCTTTATGTTGAGACACTATTTTTTTGTTATAAAAAGCCCAAAATTATAAAAAATATGATTACAACTGATAATTATATGGTTACAACTAATTTTTATTAAAATCGTATAAATCAGTTACTCAATTAAACCTTGATTGTTAAAAAGTGTTAAAATGGGTAACAAAATTATCGGTTTTAAAAGGAATGAGGGGTTTATTTATACTTTTGCGTGGGATTTAGTATGAGGAGACTTTTTACGTATACTTATTTTTGCCTAAGTGTTATCGCGATAGCGGTGCCGGCAAATATTGCCCGCTCATTTGCTGCTCCTCCTCAGCAACGCGATACTACTTATAACTTTTTCCCGAAGAAGAAAACCAAAAAAAGCAGTACGCTTACCTTTACGTTGCCGCCGATGAAAGCCGGCACAATATCAAATATCAAATTAAACGTACCAAGGCCTGACGATAAACTGCTAAACAGCGTGGAGGTTTACCCTAACCCCATAACAGACCAGATAAATCTGCGGTATTATACATCAAAAAACACCAACGTAACCATAAAAATTGTTGATGTATTGGGTAACGATGTACGCACCCTGTTTTCAAGAAGGGTTGACCCCGGCGAACAAAATGGTTCTTTCCCCATAGGTAATACGCTAAACAAAGGCTTCTATTTTATACGGGTTGTAGCAGGTACAGAATCTGTGATCAAACGGATATCTATTTTATAATTATTGAGTGAATTAGCGAATTAGTGATTGAGTGAATAGTTGTAATTATTCAGGTACTTCATCGTTGATTATTCTTTTAATTATTAATTTGCCTGCGGGCTTAACGCAATAAATCACTAATTCGCTCAATCACTCAGTAAAAACATGAAGATCATCGCCATTGGCCGCAACTATGCCGAACATGCTAAGGAACTAAATAACCCTGTGCCAACATCGCCGGTTATATTTATGAAGCCTGATACCGCGTTGGTAAAAGATAACAAACCTTTTTATCATCCGGATTTTTCTGAGGATGTGCATCATGAGATAGAGGTTGTGTTAAAAATAAGCAAGGAAGGGAAGCACATAAGCGAAAAGTTTGCCGCCGGTTATTTTGATGAAATTGCTTTGGGCATAGACTTTACCGCGCGCGATATTCAGCAGCGCCAAAAAGAAAAAGGCCTGCCCTGGGAACTGGCCAAAGCATTTGATAACTCGGCGCCGGTTAGTAATTTTTTACCCAAGGACCAATTTGCTGATCTGTATACCCTGAATTTTAACCTGGATGTAAATGGCGAGAGCAGGCAGGTTGGTAATACAAAGGATCTTATCTTCTCTTTTGAGTTTATTATAGCGTTTGTATCGCGATACATCACCCTGAAAAAAGGCGACCTGATATTTACCGGCACGCCCCAGGGCGTTGCTAAAGTAAATATTGGCGACAGGCTGGAGGGTTACCTTGAAGGACAAAAGTTACTGGATTTTTACATAAAGTAGTTAAACAAAATTTCGAATTTGGGCTTATGTTATTTTAATAACAGGTTAACTGAATAATTAAAGCAGCACACTGCTTTGTCCATCTTCTGCCAAATGAATAAATTACTAACCCTGCTTTTTTTAAGCATTACTTTTTCTGCCCATGCGCAAACTATACAAAGCAGGCAGTACCCAAACGATTTTTTTAAGTATCCGCTTGATCTTCCGCCCAGCACCGCAGGCTCATTCGGCGAGTTAAGGCCAAATCATTTTCACTCCGGGCTTGATTTTAAAACCAACCAGCGTACCGGATACCCCGTGCATGCGGTAGCTGTGGGTTATATTTCAAGGCTGCGCGTGCAGTTTGGTGGGTTTGGAAACGCGGTTTATATAACCCACCCCAATGGCTTTACAAGTGTTTACGGGCACCTGCAAAGTTTTAGCCCTGAAATTGCACGGGCTGTGCGGCAAGCACAATATGACCAGCAAAAATACGACGTAGATTTTCCGGTTGGCCCGCTGCTTATGCCGGTAAACCAGGGTCAGGTTATAGCCATGTCAGGCAATACAGGCGCTTCGGCTGGTCCGCACCTGCATTTCGAGCTGCGCGACGCCGCTACAGAGCAAACCATAAATCCGCAGCTATTTGGATTAACCATACCAGACAAAGTTCCGCCTACGATTACAGCAGCTGTGGTTTATCAATTAGGCGATAAGCCTTTTAGCGAAAACACACCGCATAAACTTTTCGCGGTTGCCGGCAGTGCTGGCAATTACCGACTAACCAAGCCGCAGGTAATAGAAGTTAGCGGCAATACAGGGTTTGGTATAAGCACTGTTGATGTTAACAGCACCTCGGCCAATAAGAATGGTGCATACTCAATAGAATTAAAAGTGGATGGCCGCACAGTATACACCTTTGCTGTAGAGCGTTTTGCCTTTGATCAAACGCACGCAATTAACGCTTATGTTGATTATCCAACTTATTTAAGAGAAGGCAGGCAGATACAAAAGTGTTTTATTATGCCGGGCAGTACAATTACATTATACCCTCAATCAGAAAACCGGGGCATTGTTACTTTTAATGATATAGCCACACATGATGTGGAATATGTGGTAAAAGATATAGCCGGTAATACATCAACACTTAAAGTAAAGGTGCGCTCGGTAATCAAACCCTCTGTTGCCGACGTGCCTTTAAAGGGGACGCTGTTCAAATATGATAAAAAGAACAATTTTACTACAGACAAGGTTAAGGTGAGCATAGCCCCCGGCAATTTGTATGATGATGTTGACTTTATCTATTCGCTACTGCCTAAACGGGAGGGAGCTTATTCTGCTACGCATCGCATACATAATAAGTTTACGCCAATTCACGAAGATTTTGAACTATGGATAAAGCCTGATGTTGATATGGGCGCGCTGCTTGGTAAAGCCGTAATTGTAAACACCGCGGGTTATTGCGACAGCACCACAACAGACGGGGCATTCCTGAAAGCTACACCCCGCGCCTTCGGCGATTATTATATCAGGGTAGATACCGTGGCCCCCAATATTACTCCCATAAATATAAAAGAGGGTAGTAATCTGGCTGCGGTAAAGCGGGTATCTTTCCGCATAAGCGATAATTTATCGGGCATAAAAAGTTATAAAGGTTATATTGATGGCAAATGGGTTTTAATGGAGTGGGATTATAAAACACGCGTGTTAAGTTATACCTTTGATGATAGTGTTGCCGCGGGCAAGCATCAGTTTGAACTGAACGTGAGCGATTACAAAAACAATACTAAACAGTTTAAAGCCGAATTTTACAGATAATGTCACAATTAAAAGCGGGCGACAAAGCCCCTGAATTTACCGCGAACGACCAGAACGGGAAACCGGTTTCTTTGGCTGATTTTAAAGGGAAAACCGTTATTCTTTATTTCTACCCAAAGGATAATACCCCAACGTGCACAGTTGAGGCCTGCGATTTTAGAGACAATTACCAATCGCTTTTAGGCAAGGGCTACCAGGTTATTGGCGTAAGTGCCGATGATGAAAAATCGCATAAAAAATTTGAGAAAAAATTTAATCTGCCTTTTCCGCTGATTGCCGATACGGATATGAAAATTGTAAATGCTTACGGCGTTTGGGGCGATAAAGTGCTTTTTGGGCGCGAGTACCAGGGTATATTACGCACCACTTTTATTATAGATGCCGAAGGCAAGATAGCGCACGTAATAGATAAAGTTACGTCTGCAACGGCATCACAGCAGGTGCTTGATCTGGTTGGGTAGCCCCACTGAATCTTGCCCGGTATGGAGAGCCTTAGAGGGGGCCGGAGTGCTGAACGGCAAACAAAAAACCTTTAAAACTATTTAATACGTAGTTAAAATAAAAAATATGTCAACACAGGTAGAAGACGCAGAGATATTAAGCAAATTTCAGGATGAGCGCACCCGCAATGAGGCGTTTAACCTGCTGCTTAAAAAATATCAGCAAAAAATTTACTGGCACATTCGCCGCATGGTGATTGACCATGACGACGCCGACGACCTGGTGCAGGACGTATTTATAAAAGTTTGGAAAAACCTGGGCACTTTCAGAAGCGACTCGCAATTGTATACCTGGATGTACCGTATAGCCAGTAACGAGTGCATTACCTTTCTCAATAAAAAGAAGCAAAAGAATAATGTATCATTAGATGATGTAGACTACTCATTGGCTGATACGCTGGTTGAAGGAAGCTATTTTAATGGCGACAAAGCACAAAAAAAACTCCAGGAAGCCATAATTACCCTGCCCGAAAAACAACGCCTGGTATTTAATATGAAGTATTACGAGGATATGAAGTACGAAGAAATGTCTGAAGTGCTGGGTACCAGCGTTGGCGCTTTAAAAGCATCGTACCATTTAGCAGTAAAAAAAATAGAAGCTATTTTATTAGCCGAAGAATAAATTAAATTTGCTGTTAAACCTTTTCATCTAAATTTCATCTATAGGGGTATCATGACAATTGATATAGAAAATAAAGAATGGCCGGAAGACGGTAAACTGCCTGAATTGGTTGGTAAAGCCAACCCGTTTGCGGTGCCCGATGGTTATTTTGAGGGATTAGATGAGCGGATAATGGCTGCCGTAAAAATGGATGAACTGAAAAGTAATATGCCTGATGCGGGTTTTACAATGCCTGGGGATTATTTTGAGCAACTGGCCGGAAATATTCAGGCCAGGATAACTGTAGAGGAAATGGTTAACGGCCGGGATGCCGGTTTTGCCGTACCTGCAGGTTATTTTGAGAACTTAAGTGACAATATACAGAGCCGCATAGCGGTTGAAGAGGCGATGGAAGCCGGCGAGGGTTTTGAAGTGCCTGCGGGTTACTTTGAAAATTTAAGCAGCCAGATACAAAGCCGGGTTTTTGTTGAAGAGACGTTGTCTGCGGATGAGACATTTACAGTGCCCGATGGATATTTTGAGCAGCTTAACGCCAAAATTTTAAATAAAACCGTTACGCAGGAGGTTGTTCAGCGCAAGGTTGGTGTTGTTAGATTGATGCGTTCAACCGCGTTTAAATATGCAACTGCTGCTTGTTTTTTACTTGTAGCCGGTGCAAGTTTTATGTTATGGCCATCGGCAACAAGTATTGAGGCGCACGATGCATCGTATTTACATAAAGAACTATCTAATATCCCTAAGGACGAACTACAGGGCTATATTGAAGTAAGTATGGATGGCAGTGATGTTCAGCATACGGTAGTTGTTGAAGAGCTTCCGGTTAAGGATGCTGCTTTCAATCCTGAGTTACAAGATTACATTGAGCAATAAATTAATAATAATGAAAAAGTTTAACCAACACATTCTTGTTATTTTATTACTGTTTGCAACGGCGTATGGCGTTTCAGCGCAGGGTATTCCGCGTAATAGTTTCCGTCCCGCTAATCCAAGGGGTAATCAGCGTTTTAACCAAATGCCAAACCCATCGGGCATGCAGAAGATCCAGGCGGTAAAAGAGAATTTTCTGGATCAGAAGCTGCAGCTTACCAGTGATGAAGCGGGTCGTTTTTGGCCCTTGTACAGAAAATACCAGGATGAAGTGATAGAGGTACGCAGGTTAAAGCGGCTAAACAATTCTGACGCGCAGGCCAACGGTCGCGAACAGGTAAAGAAAGATCTGGAATACGACGGCCGTTTAGTGGAAATAAAAACACGTTACAACCAGGAATTTTTGAAGATACTGCCACCCGAAAAACTAAGTCAGCTTTATAAAAGTGAGCGCGAGTTTAACGATGAGCTGATAAGAAAGATAAACGAGCAATAACAAAATATTAAAACCGAAGGGCCTGCCACATAAATGGCGGGCCTTTTGTATTTTTACCCCATGCCAACGCTTCGCCAGTTATTTTTAGCCAACAATGCACAAACAACTGATTTCCCGCTATTGCTGGAATTTGAGCGTGCCGAAGGGATCTACCTGTACAACAGCGAAGACAAAGCCTATATCGATCTGATATCGGGCATAGGCGTAAGCAGCCTGGGCCACGGCAACCCAAAGGTTATTGAAGCGGTAAAGCAGCAGGTTGATAAATACATGCACCTGATGGTTTACGGCGAGTATGTGCAAACTCCGCAGGTGCGCTTTGCCGAAAAGCTGGTATCCGTACTGCCTGAAAATTTGCAATCTGTCTATTTCGTAAACTCCGGTGCCGAGGCCGTAGAGGGTGCAATTAAATTAGCTAAGCGTTTTACCGGCAGGCAGCAAATTGTTGCGTGCCACGGTTCATACCATGGCAGCACAAACGGTGCTTTAAGCGTTATGGGGAATGAGGAGTACAAGCAAGCTTACCGGCCACTTTTGCCCGGCGTTGGTTTTATAAACTTTAATAATGCCGACGATCTGGCCCAGATTACCACTGAAACTGCTTGCGTAATTATTGAAACCATACAAGGTGAAGCAGGCGTAAGGGTGCCTGATATTGCCTACATGCAAGCCTTACGTAAGCGCTGTACCCAAACAGGCACCTTATTGATACTTGATGAGATACAGGCTGCCTTCGGCCGTACAGGCAAGCTGTTTGCTTTTGAGCATTTTGATATAGTACCCGATGTTTTGTTGTTGGCAAAAGCCTTGGGTGGTGGTATGCCTATTGGTGCATTTATTACATCTAACCAAATAATGGGCGCGCTAAAAGAGAATCCTATACTTGGCCATATAACCACTTTTGGCGGTCACCCGGTGTGTTGCGCAGCGGGGCTTGCAGCCTTGGAGGTTTTGTTGGAGGATGATCTGGTATCAGGCGTAGCCGAAAAGGAAGCTTTGATACGCCAATTGCTGGTGCACCCGGCTATAAAACAAATACGCGGCAAGGGCCTTATGCTTGCTGTTGAACTGGAAAACTTTGATCTTAACAAAAAAATAATTGACCGCTGTATTGCCAATGGCGTAATTACCGATTGGTTTCTGCATTGCAGCAACGCCATGCGTATAGCGCCACCGCTCATTATAACCTCCACTCAAATAACAGAGGCTTGTAAAATTATCATTGAAGCTATAAATTTCTATTCCTGACGCATAAGTCTGTATTTAATTGCAAGGCAAACAATTTCAGATTATTACGCATTGTTGAATACCACGGAGTTCCCTGTCCATGCTCTTCATTCATCTTCTTAGCGTATTGTTGGTACAGTTTGTGTATTTATAAGCACATAACTGCAAAACTTGCCCAAAAGGGCATAAAGTGCATATTTTTTAGCCGGTACTGATTGCTTTTATAGTCAATTAGTGTACACAATAAAAATAGTTATGACCCAAGTCAGCCATCTATCAAGAAATATGAAAATAGCCTATATATCAACCTATCCGCCCCGCGAGTGTGGAATTGCCACATTCAATCAGAACTTAATGCGTGCCATTGGCGCGAATTTCCCCGAAAGGAAAAATTTGCTTGGAAACGATTTTGTTGTCGCGCTTACTGATTCGGAAAACCTGAATGAATACGAATACCCTGACGAGGTGAAGTATATAGTAAGGCAAAATCACCAGAAAGACTATATCCGCGCAGCTAATTACGTTAATACCAGCACAGCTGATGTTTGTATTATTGAACATGAGTTTGGCATTTATGGTGGCGAAAGCGGTATTTATATACTGCCGCTGATCAATCGCCTGGAAAAGCCGCTGATCTCTATTTTGCATACCGTGCTAAAAGATCCGAGCTATGTACAGCGCATTATTATACGCGAGATGGCGGAGCAGTCTGCAAAAATTATTGTAATGAGCCAGCGGGCGGTAGAGTTTTTAACTACTATTTACGATATTCCTGCTGATAAGATCCAGATAATAGAACACGGTGTGCCTGACCTGGAGGCACCGACGGATAACCCGATAAAAAATCTTACGCCATTTAAAAACCACAGAGCGCTGCTAACTTTTGGTTTAATAAGCCGTAACAAAGGTTTAGAAACCGTTGTGCGCGCGCTGCCTAAAATAGTGCAAAAGCATCCTGATGTTAGTTATGTGGTGTTGGGTAACACGCATCCGGGTGTTATAAAAAATTCGGGAGAGGAATATCGCGATCATTTAAAAACATTGGCCAGCCAGCTCGGCGTATCTCAAAATCTGTACTTCATTAATAAATTTGTTGCCGAAGAGGAACTGATACAGTACTTAACGGCAGCTGAAATTTATGTTACGCCTTATCTTAATGAAGCGCAAATAACAAGCGGAACATTATCATATGCAGTAGGAGCGGGGGCCGCGGTTGTGTCAACACCTTATTGGCACGCTACTGAATTGTTGGCACACAACCGCGGCAGATTGTTTGATTTTAAGAATGCTGAAGCGCTGGCCGATAACGTAATTGAACTGCTTGACCAGGACCGCGTATTAAACGAACTTAAAACGAACGCTTACGAATATGGCCTGCATTTACGCTGGCCGGTAGTTGGCGCAGCGTTTATCAGAGTGGCGCAGGAAGCATGCTACCACCATGATTTTAGGGACAAAATACTTAAAAACAGTATAGTTGACCCTGAAGTAATGCCAAAATTTAGTTTAGGGCACGTTATCCGTCTTACAGATGATACAGGTATTGTACAGCATGCAAAATATGGCATCCCTAACTTAAAGGAGGGGTATTGTTTAGATGATAACTCGCGGGCATTAATAATGGCGCTGATGGCGCACAAGCGTAATAACAGCAAAGAAGCTTTTGATTTGTTGCCTATCTATCTTAGCTACATTCACTACATGCAGACAGATGATGGTAACTTCCGTAACTTTTTAAGTTTTAACCGCATGTATTTGGACGAAGTGGGTTCAGAAGACTCGTTTGGTCGTACAATATGGGCGTTGGGATACCTGATAGACGGCGCATCAAGCAATTCGTACCGCGAGTTCGCTACAGAGATCTTCCAGAAATCTTTTCCGCATTTCAGAGCGCTTAAACACCTCAGGGGAATGGCTAATACCATTATAGGCATTGCCCATTATCTTAGAGTTCACCCTACTGATGACGGCATGGTGCACGAGATGATACGCCTTACCACACCTTTGGTTGAAGCTTATGAAAATACCCGTGCAGATGATTGGGAGTGGTTTGAAGAAGGTATGACCTATGACAATGCTATTTTACCGCTTGCGCTGCTTCACTCGTGCGAGATAACCGGCAATGAGCGCGTTAAAGAGATAGCGTTAATAACCATGGCGTTTTTAGATAAGCTTACCCTATCTAACGGTTATCTAAGCCCTGTTGGTAACGATGGCTGGTACTACCGCGGGGGTACATTCCCTACTTACGACCAGCAAGCTATTGAAACCATGGCTATGGTGCTGATGCATTTTCAGGCTTACCAGATCTTCAGAAAGCCCGAGCATATTGAGAAAATGTTCCTGAGCTATAAATGGTTCCTGGGCGAGAATACTTTACGCGCGCCGTTATATGACCATGAGACAAAAGGTTGCTGCGATGGCTTACTGCCAACCGGCATTAACCGTAATCAGGGTGCCGAAAGTACATTGGCTTACCTGATATCGCACCTTACTGTTTTACAAGCCTTTGAGCTGGAATACGAGTACAATAAATTATCGCACCAAAAAATGGTAGGCGCTAAATGAAGGTAGCCGTATTATCGCCCGTTGCCTGGCGCACACCGCCCAGGCATTACGGACCATGGGAACAGGTAGCATCAAACATTGCAGAAGGAATTATAAAGCTGGGGGCAGAGGTAACACTCTTTGCCACCGGCGACTCTGTTACCGCTGGTAAGTTAGACTCAATTTGCCAAACCGGCTATGAGGAAGACCGGTCGCAGGATGCAAAAGTGCTGGAGTGTTTGCACATTAGCAACCTGATGGAGCGTGCTGATGAGTTTGATATCATCCACAACAACTTCGACTTTTTGCCGCTAACGTACTCGCAATTGGTAAACACGCCGTTTATAACTACTATACACGGCTTTTCATCGCCCAGAATAATTCCGGTTTATAAAAAATATAATAGCAGGGGGCATTACGTTTCAATAAGCAACTCAGACAGAAGTCCTGAATTGGAATACCTGGCCACCGTTTATAATGGGCTTGATGCTACTAAATTCATTTTTAATGAATACCCGCAGGAGTATTTATTGTCTTTCAGTCGCATACACCCCGATAAAGGCATTGCAGAAGCTATAGCGATTGCTAAAAAGAGCAACTGCAAGTTGCTTATTGCAGGTATAATACAGGATGAGCGCTATTTTAAAGAAAAGGTAGAGCCCCTGTTAGATGAACAGATCCAGTACATTGGCTCCGCCGGACCAGAAAAGCGGAATTGCCTTTTAGGCGATGCCACCGCGCTGTTGCACCCCATTAATTTTAATGAACCTTTTGGTTTGAGCGTTGCCGAAGCCATGCTTTGCGGAACACCCGTAATTGCCTTTAACCGCGGATCAATGCCCGAGCTGATAAAGGAAGGCGAAACCGGATATTTGGTTAAAAACGTTGATGAAGCGGCTGATGCCGTAAAGAATATTAAAAACATTAAACGCACTTATTGCCGTGAGTGGGCCGAAAGCAGATTCTCCAGCAAAAAAATGGCTGAAGATTATTTTGCGTTGTATGAAAAGATATTAAATAATAAATAAACGTCATGCCGAACTTGTTTCGGCATCCCACTTGCTTAGCTCTGTGACAGGTAACCTATATAGGTTTTTACCTGTCAATGGGTTGCTGAAACAAGTTCAGCATGACAATCCGGTTTATTCATTTAATCCAGCCCGTCTTCCTTAAATTTAGCCATCAGATCGTCCAGATCTACTTCGGCAAATGAGGTAGAATAATCAGACAAGCCATAAGGGATTATCAATTTGTTTTTATGTATAATAGATCCGCATGAGTAAATAACGTTGGGCACGTAACCTTCGCGCTCATCGCTGTTAGGGATCAATAAAGGCTCTCTCAGGCGTCCAATTTCTACCTGTGGATCATCCAGCTTAAGCAAACTCGCGCCAAGCACATAGCGGCGCATTGGGCCTACGCCGTGCGTTATCACTATCCAGCCATCTTTAGTTTCTATCGGCGAACCGCAGTTACCTATCTGTACAAACTCCCAGGGGAATTTTGGCTTTTGCAGCAACATCGGGCTCTCCCATATGTTGATCTTGTCGGAATACATGATGTAGTTGTTGCAGCCGTCAATACGCGATATCATGGCGTATTTGCCATTTATTTTACGGGGAAAAAGCGCCAGGTTCTTGTTTTGCGCCCCTGCGCCATACAAAGGCATTATTTTAAAGTTGTAGAAATCGTTGGTCTGTAAAAGCTTCGGCATTATCAGCGAACCATCATAAGCCGTATAAGTAGCATAGTAAACAGAACTGCCGTCCTCATTTTTAAACTCAACAAAGCGGGCATCCTCTATACCCTTACGTTCATATTCAGATATCGGGAAGATCACCCTGTCAGAGATATCCGTATCCAGCGAGAAAACAATTTCGTAGTAGGAGTCGGCAAGCCATAATACCTTGTCATATTCCAGCTTTTTCATGTCGCTTTCCTGCAGTTTCTGCGAATCAAGGATGATGCGGCGCAGGTTGGCGTATTCAAAGTGATGATCAAGCTTTCCTTCCAGTTCATGCAGCACATCAATACTTATCTGGGTGATGGCAGCCTTATCAAAAAACAGTTTTTTATTATAAACCGCGTTACGCACAATTTCGGCCTCGTCAATATAGTTACCGGCGGGCAGTACGGTAATGTTATTATCCTTATCAATCAGCGCGCGACGGAAAGTTATAGATGATATGTGCCCTTCACCGACGGCACGGAAGCTCATTATTACCCGGCGCTCGCCTTCGGTTAGTTCTGATTGATCCGGATCGTCAATTATTGATGGGTTGAAAAACGCGGCCGACTCAATTGAATACTCGTGCGTAAAGTACGATCCTATAAGCAGTTTGCGATAAACGGTAAGCCCGTCAAAATCAATTCCTAACTCTTCAAACAAAGGTTTTAGCTTACTGGCGTGCCGGTTAAGTACCCTGGTTATGTTTCTGTGCCGTCTGGAGTATTCCTGCAATAGCGGCGAAATAATACTGAATGCTGTTTCTTCGGTAACACCAATCACCCGCTCAATTACTTCTTTGGCGCGGTCGTTACCATTAAAAAAAAATCTGGCAATAACACGTTTTGGGTCGGGGTTAACCCTTACAGGTATACGTTCAATAGCTAACTTCATATATAATAAACTGCGTAAGTTTTATAGGTAACAACAAGTAATTGAAATTGATTTGGAAAATTTGAGAAAGCCGGAAAATTGATATAGCCGCTTACACCAAAACTTGTATAATATTCTGCATTGGTAATTATTATACTTTTTTAATTAAAACTACTGTTACCTTAGTTAACCTCCTATTAAAATACACCTACCCCTAAGAAACTATTTATTTAAAAGGAAACCTTATTTAACCAACAATGCTCCTGTATCGTTTGCGGAGCTATAACCTATTTTTTAACCTTTTATTTATTTATTATGAAAAAGAAATCAATACTCTTTATTGGAATGGCATGTTTAATGGCCTGGGCATCATGCAAAAAGGACAGTAGCAACGATGATGATGAATATGTTGCATCGGATATTGTTGACCCCGGCAGGCTGGTTGCCGCTGCGGCTAAAGGAAAATTAGACACTGTGGCCCGCGATTTCGGTTTCTCTGAAGGACCGGCGGTTGATAAGCAGGGGAACATATATTTTACTGACCAACCTAATGATAAAATTTTTAGGTGGGATATAGCCAGTAACTCAATATCTACCTTTTTAACAGGCACCGGGCGCTCAAACGGGATGACCTTTGATAAAGACGGTTACCTTATTGCCTGTGCCGATATGTATGGCGAACTATGGAAAATAGCGCCAAACGGAAACAAAACGGTGCTGATTAAAAATTATAACGGCAAATTGCTGAATGGACCTAACGATGTTTGGGTAAACCGGGTAACCGGTGGTATATATATAACCGACCCTATTTTTCCGCGTAATTACTGGGCCGTGGGCGATCCGCGCCAACAGGCATGGGAACCAAAACGATCAGAACAGGCAGCAACCGGCAAAGGCGGGCACGTGTATTACCTTGCGCCGGGTGCAAAAACTTTGGTTAGGGTAACATCCGAAGCGGCCGGCTGGGATGCCGACTCATGGCCAAATGGTGTGGTAGGCACACCGGATGGTAAAAAGCTGTACGTAAATAAATGGGCCGGCGACAATATGGGCGGCACCTGGGTGTTTGATATTAATGCCGATGGTACGCTTACGAACATGAAAAAATTTAATGCTATGGGCGGCGACGGTATGTCAATGGACGAAAAGGGGAATATTTATATCAGCAACGGCCTGGGCATAACTGCTTTTGACCCAACAGGCGCTAAAGTGTTGAGCATTCCAATTAAAGGTGGCGCTACCAATAACGTTTTTGGCGGCAAGGACAATAACATATTATTTATAACAGGGCCATCTGATAAGCTGACCTCTGTAAAAATGAATGTTAAGGGCGTAGAGAAGTTCTGATCCAACTGAATGAGATAAGGTTTCCCGGTTGCCGGGAAACCTTAATTTAGTTATCAGGCAGATAATTGTTAGGCAGCATATAACTTACGCTGGGGTCGCCCCAGGCGCCGTCAAAAAATAGCGCGCCTTTAGTAATTTTTAAACCATCTGCATTGAACTGTACCGGGTCGGCTATGTTTTTGTTCTCAATAATTGAAAGTTGATTATCTGAAGCTTCCCTGGTGCGATACAGGTTGTCCCGGAAATTTATTCTTTTCTTTTTATAGATCACATAAATATAATCCTCAAAAACCAGGTCGGTAAGTCCTGCCTCTTTTGATGGTTTGGTTAGGTCTGCGGCGGTTAAAACTTTGCCTATAACCTGTTCAATTTTTTTAGGTAAAGCACGCGTATAGCTAAGGTTGGCCAACGAGTCTGTTACCGCTTTGCTTGGTTTCATGGTCATCAGGCGCTCAATGCTTTTTTGCAAAACACTATCTGCCGGCCTGTCCGGGTTATCGTATCTTAAAAAACGCCTCACTATAAAACCGTCCTGCGTAACCTTGCTACGAGCAAGTGAGTGCAAAAAGCCATTAAATGAAGCTTTAAATACGTTTTGCCGTAGTTTTGCCCAATTTTTCTTTTGTTTTTCAGACCCTTGCAGGTCCTCAAAAATGGCTATGCCATTGTAGTGGAACACGCGTTTAGCAATGTCTACAGTATAGTTATTTATTAAAAATTTTATTCTGTAGCCCAGCGCTTTATTTTCTATTATCAAAAAATCAGTAGTACTCGCACTCAGTATCCTGTTTTCAAAATTTAAACGTAAAGCCTTTTCATTAATAATTTTGCATAACGACGAGTATTCTGAGTTGCCTATAAAATAAGTAGTAAACAGTCCCAGGTTTCTTCCCCAATAATTGTTAGATTTTATATTTACCTCAGCGAGTTCTGTTGCCTGAATGTTGAGATTAATGTTAACCACTTCATCTTTTGTTAAGCTAACCTGCACCTGTTCTGGGGCATATCCTATGCACGAGGTAACAAGCGTGTAGGAGCCGGGCATTAAGTTATTCAGCGTATAACGTCCGTCTTTGTTTGCCGCGGTAGATATGGATGAATTGCCTATGTATACGGTAACATTTGGCACGGCTTCGTGATTTGCAGAATCTATAATACGGCCTGATATCTTTAAACCCTGCGCGCTGGCATTGAGCGCTAAAAAGATAATTATCAAATAAAAGCCAAGCTTAAATGGTAATTTATAACGTTTCATAAAGTCGGTTTCAGTGCTTAGGTTTATGCAGATAACGCTGATCGACTATAAAATTAGTTATTATTTTTATTGGTGTTTGTAACAATATAATGGAGCATGAAAAAAATAGCCATGGGTTTCAAAGCGATCTATATTGCTGACGGCGCAGTTGGTTTTTTGTCGGGATAGGATTCTGAGCGCCGGCGAAGTATCTTATATAAAGATGCTTCACCGCGTTCAGCATGACAATTGAATGTTGGGGTATTTTATTACACCTCTCGCCTTAACCTTGCAACAGGTATATTCATCTGTTCGCGGTATTTGGCAACGGTGCGGCGGGCAATGTTGTAGCCTGCATCTTTCAGTATGTCGGTCAGTTTTTCGTCGGCAAGGGGGTGGCGTTTGTCTTCTTTGCCAATGTGTTCTTCCAGTATCTTTTTTACCTCTTTGTTAGATACCTCTTCGCCGCTTTCGGTTTGTATGGCTTCAGAGAAGAACGATTTTAGCAAAAAAGTACCGTGTTCTGTTTGTACGTATTTTGAATTGGCAACCCGCGATACGGTGGAAATATCCATACCAATGCGGTCGGCTATGTCCTTCAATATCATAGGTTTCAGGTTCTTATCGTCGCCGCTAAGAAAAAACTCGTACTGATATTGCATTATAGCATTCATGGTCTTTAGCAGCGTTTGCTGGCGCTGTTTAATGGCATCAATAAACCATTTGGCCGAGTCCAGCTTTTGCTTTACAAATTGCACGGCTTCCTTTAGTTTCTTATCCTTTTGCGATGCCTTATCATAATGTTGAAACATTTCCTGGTAAGAGCGGCTTACACGCAGTTCAGGGGCATTTTTTGAGTTAAGCGTAAGGATCAGTACCCCATCGCTGTTTTTGATATGAAAATCAGGAATAACCTGCATTTGCTTCGTATTCACCTCGTTAGAGTCGCCTGGCTTAGGGTTAAGCTTCAATATCTCGCTTACCACTGCCCGCAGTTCCTGCGAGTTCATATTGAGTGAGCGCTCCAGTTTATCGTAATGTTTGCGGGTAAACTCATCAAGGTAGTCTTCAACCACCATAATGGCCTTTTTTATGATCTGGTCGTTCGGGTCTTTTTTACGCAATTGTATCAATAGGCATTCTTGCAAACTCCGCGCGCCCACGCCTGCAGGGTCAAAACCCTGTATCACTTTTAGCATATCCTCCACTTCTTCATCCTCGGCCATTACATTTTGCGAAAAGGCCAGATCATCAGTGAGCGAAGTTATTGGGCGGCGCAGGTAACCATCATCATCTAAACTGCCTATAATTTGCTTGCCAATAACAAAGTCTTTGTCTGATAAAGGAAGCATATCCAACTGCGCCTGCAGGCTTTCAAAAAACGAATTTTGAACAGCCAGGGGCATTTCCTTACGCTCCTCTTCGTCGTCACCATTCTGGTCATACCGCGATCCGTACTCGTTTACGTTGTCTTCCTGCAGGTAATCGTCAATATTAAACTCGTCCATTTCGCCATGTTCCTCGTCGCTGTTAAAGTTGTCTTCATCAGGGTCGCGGTCAGGGTATTGTTCTTCAGGTTCATTTAAGTTGGTAAGGCTCAGATCCTCCAACGCCGGGTTTTCTTCCAGTTCCTCTTTTATACGGGTATCTAATGATACAGTAGGCACCTGCAGCAATTTTATAAATTGAATTTGCTGCGGCGAAAGTTTCTGTAAAAGTTTCTGTTGAAGGTTCTGTTTAAGCATATTTAGATTAGGGGCAAATCTACATCAATTACCATTAAATTTGAAAACTTAGTTACTATGGTTACATTTATCCTATAAATACTAAAACCATTGATTTGTTTTGGTTGATAAATAATTTACCGACCTGTTTATAAACCTCAAATTTTATATGCTATGGCTATTGTAAAAGAATTTAAAGAGTTTGCCATGCGTGGCAACGTGGTTGATCTGGCTGTTGCCGTTGTTATTGGCGGTGCTTTTGGTAAAATAGTAAGCTCGTTGGTTGATGATATTATTACGCCGGCCATTTTAACACCTGCACTTAAAGCGGCGCACTTAACCAACCTGTCTGAACTGGTGATACCCGGTACGGCAATTAAATACGGCAATTTCTTGTCGCAGATAATTTCGTTCATCATTGTGGCCATCGCTTTATTTATTGTTATCAAGGCCATCAACACCTTTAAAAAGAAAGAAGAGGTAGCTCCATCGGCACCACCTGCGCCAACCAAAGAGCAGGTTTTGCTTACTGAGATACGGGATTTGCTGGCGAAGAAGGGGTAAAGGGTTATTTATGTCATTGCGAGGTACGAAGCAATCGCACGCAGAAAAGCGGTCATGCAAATTTTGCGATTGCTTCGTACCTCGCAATGACAATATTCTACCAATAAAAACAACCAGAAACGAAGCCCCATCATTTAAAAACGATAAAAAGTAAATAGCAAAGTAAATATACTGTATAAAATATGTGGATAAATGTATTTGAAAAATGCAAAATTACCACTACATTTGCGCTCTTGTTTTTAAAAACAAAATAGAATAACGAAGTCATGAAAAGAACGTTCCAGCCTTCTCAAAGGAAAAGAAGAAATAAACACGGTTTCCGTGAGCGCATGTCAACTGCTAACGGTAGAAGAATTTTAGCGGCCAGAAGAGCAAAAGGCAGAAAAAGATTAACAGTATCTGACGAGCGTCGTCATAAAGCATAAACCCTCCGGTTGCTTCTTATCAGCATATAGAGGCCTGAACCGGTTATTTTAAACAATTACGGTTCAGTACAAGCAAATGCAAACCTTTAAAAAGGAAGAACGGTTATGTAATAAAAGGCTTATTGATGAGCTTTTTCATAACGGTTCTTCCTTTTTATGTTATCCCTTTAAAGTTTCTTGGTTAGTTGTGGATGGTGCTCAGGATACGCCGGTACAGGTGCTATTTGCTGTAGCCAAAAAGCGGTACAAACGGGCGGTAGACCGTAACCTACTAAAACGCCGCATGCGCGAAGCTTACCGCTTGCATAAGCAGGAGCATCTGTATAATTTTTTATTACAGGCCGGTAAAAGCATCACACTTTCTGTAAGTTATATTGGTAAAGAGATAAACGAGTATAAGCTGATTGAAAAGAAAATGTTAAAGCTGCTGAGCCAGCTTTGCGAGGGGATTACCAAATGAACACCATAGGCAACATAATAAAAACCGGTTTAGGCGCGGTTTTTCTGTTGCTGATAAAGTTTTACCAATACTTTATTTCACCTTTAACAGGGGCATCGTGCAGATTTACACCTACCTGTTCGCATTATGGTGCCGAGGCAATTAAAAAATATGGGCCATTTAAAGGCGGATGGTTAACTTTGAAACGGATAGGCCGGTGCCACCCCTGGGGAGGCCATGGGCATGATCCGGTGCCGTAGGCAGTTGTAGGTTGTAGGTTTTGAGTTACAGGTTAACTCACAACTCACAACACGCAACTTACAACCAATTAAAATGATACTACAAATAGAAACAGCCACAACCGTATGTTCGGTAGCATTAGCTAACCAGGGCCGGGTTATTGCCATTAAGGAAGCTAACCAGCGCAATATACATGCCGAAGCGATAACTGTTTTTATTGATGAAATATTGAATAAGGCAGGTATAAAGTACAGTGAACTGGATGCTGTAGCTGTAAGCAGCGGCCCCGGCTCGTACACCGGTTTGCGTATAGGCGTTTCAACGGCAAAGGGTTTGTGTTATGCTTTGGATAAGCCCTTAATAGCTGTAGAAACTTTAGAAGCCATGGCCGGGGGCTTAATAGTAAGTGGCGTTGATAGCGATGTGCTCCTATGCCCCATGATAGATGCCCGCCGCATGGAGGTTTATACCGCCTTGTTTGATGCCGCAGGCAACCGCTTGCAGCCTACCACTGCCGAAATTATTGACGCCAACAGCTTTGCCGCACAATTAGAACAAAGTAAGATCTTGTTTTTTGGCGATGGCGCGCCTAAATGCCGCGAAACCCTTAGCGGTAACCCTAACGCGTTGTTTATAGATGATTTTGCCAATTCTGCCGCGCATTTAACCAGTGCGACTTACCAGAAATTTAAAGCCGCGCAGTTTGAAGACGTGGCTTATTTTGAACCCTATTATCTTAAAGATTTTTTGGTGACTGCTAAAAAGGCTTAATAGTTTTTGTCTTTGCCTTTAAATATCTTATCCCACATCTTCCCCAAAAAGCCTTTCTCGCCATCGGGTATAAAGCTGGCATTCATGGGGTGCTCAATTACGTTACCAAATTTAAAAGATACGCCTAAATATATATCTGCGCCGCTGTGGCTGTAGTGACTACGCTGTACTTGCTCGTGTTCTGTATTATTGCCTGTGGCTACTAAAACGCCCCGCACACTTTGCAACAGGCGTTCGGTACCCAAGTAAATCTCTGCATTTGGTGTTTTATACATCAACTGCGCACCAAAATTAAACAGGCCAAGGGTATTGTATGCTGCTGTGCCGGTTAATGAGTAATTTGAATAACTAACAGGCACAATTGCCGCCAGTGTGGCATCCTCATAAAACAACGCTTTTGATGCCAAAAGCGTTGGCGAAAGCTTAAACTTTTTAGCGTAATCCAGCCAATAGTTTTTATTTACGCTCACTTCGGCAAGGGCATTTGTTTTGGTATAAAAATATTTCTGATCCGATAAAGTACCTGATGTAATGCCTTGTATGGCGTTAATGATATTATCCTCCCGTTGTGCCGATGAGATATCTTGTATAAGCCTGCCATTATTTTCAAAATCGGCGGTTTTGGCGTTATCTGCCCAACGTATTACTCCGAGGTCTTTTAAATTATACTGAAAGTGATAACCCGCCCTGTTGGTATGGCCCGCACCAATTGAAATGGCAACACCCGGATTGCGAAAGTTAAACAGTTTAAGAGAATCTGCCATGCGCACCGTGCCGCTCATAGAGAGGGTAGCTGCATCGTTAGGCGGGTCAAACACAACGCCAGATTTGTTGATATTTACTTTGCCGTAAGTCAACCCGGTTAAAAAGCTCAGCTTTAAGCCCAGGGCAAGTCGTTTGTTTACCTGCTCGCGATAGCTGAAAGATAGTTGATGATAGGCCTGGTATAAATAGTTATCATTAAAAACGTTTGAATAGGCCAATTTGTCAAAGTTGCTATATCCGTTAAACAAGGCTATAGACTCATCCGTAACGTAACCCCTCGCCTCGGTCCGGGTGCTTAATGACATCCCTATCTCCTGGTTTCCGTCAAGGCTGGTAAAAAGCTTTAGCATTAACCAATAATTGTTGGTGCTGCTGCGGATATTGCTGTATTTGCCTTTACCTACCTGCAACGCTGCCGTATTATAGTAACCGTTAAAAAAGCGATCGAGTACGGCATCCTGGGCGTTGCCTGTTACAATAAAATTTGCATTAAAGTTGGGCAGAAAAAAATTGGATGCTGCAGACCGGCTTGAGTCTGGTATGAAGGAGCGCTGCGATGGATTTTCAAAGGAATCATACAAAGTTCCTGTATTGTATTGCGTGTACTGCTGCCCGAACAGTTTAACAGTTGATAGTAAGAGACAACTAACAATAATTATTTTTTTCATCCGGGTTGTACGATGCCTTTTTTGTTAAATATAAAATAAAGTTATTTGTTTGCAGAAGCCGTGTCGGGCTGATTAAAATTCATACAAAAAACAGTGTAAAAATTTTTATCAGATGCGGATAGCTGGTACGATGCTCCATAAAAGTTTTTCCACCCGGGTTCGTTGTCGCTAAATGCTTTATAAAAATTATCGTTCATATCGCGTTTAAAAATAGCCTGACTGTTTTTAAAATTGATAAACCAGTTAACGTTGCTTCGCCCGGTCTGTAACTTGTCAAACTCATTATAAGCCTGTTGCTTACTTTGAAACTTGCTGTTAAAATAGCTGTCGCGATAGCTCACCAATTCGTTTTTGCTGTTAGCCAATACCAGATAATTATCCACTATCATAAACCAGGGGTGATTAAACATACTAAACGCATCGCCCAGCAAAAAAAAAGGAAGTTTATTATAATTGAAACGGCCTATCTCATCGCCCTCCATGGTGCTGATGTTATTCATAACCGGCCTGAGTGCAGAACCATCTGTTAATTTTACGATGGCCAGTTTTTCTATAAAACGCGTGGTCACAGCTGCAAATTCATTACCTAAAACTTTATTAAACTCTGCCACCAGCTCAATACCCGTCTCGGTTTTAATTTTATTGAACAATGAATCCTTTTCGTGCTGTAGGCCTGCCTTTGCCTGCCATCGCGAAAGGTCGATTTTAAATTTTTTAGCATCAGATACCGCGAAGTTTACGCTATAGGCCGTTGTCGATGGAAATATATTTTTTAACTCGCTAACAATTGGCTGCTGCGCTAAAAATAAGCTGATGTAACTGGATCCTCTGGCAGGGTCGGTTTCGGTAAAACCGCTGAACATAAGCGCGTCACTTTTAAAATTGAGGCCAAGCACCCCTAAGGCAGGTAATAACCGCTGACTTTTAAAAATATCACTGTTTTTGTTCTTAAATAACTTATCAAACAGTGGGTTTAGCTGCGCGTAGTTTATATACAGGTTGGCTAAAGAATTTGCTGTTTGCTGTTGTGGCAGCAAAATAAAGTTCTTTTGGTTCTTTTTGGGCTGATAAGCGACAAAGGCATCGATTAGTTCCTTTGAAAAACTTGCGGCGTAAACACCCTTTTGTTTGCTTACCAGGTAAAAATGCCTTTTCAAAACATCCGAATAAACATCATAACCTAAATTTATCTTACTTATTTTTAGCCCGGCCTGTTTGTTCTGCATTGTTTTATCAAGCATTTCGGGGTCAAACTTTCTGTCTGCCGATGTTGTCATCAATAAACCTACGCTATTATCCTTTTGCGGATGAAAGGATATAAAAACATCCTGCCCGTTAAAAAACTGTCCTAATAAATTACTGGCTAATAATTGCTTACGCAATGTATCCAGGTCGTCTAACTGCTGCTTGCCGGTAACGGCGGCAAACAGTTTGTTACCGTTGTACATCTCGTAAAAACTGTCTTCGTTATTAAACTCAAAAATAAAGGCGGCATTGTTGGGGATAGAACTTAACACCGCAGTAGTGCGAGATCCCGGTGTGCTCAAGTTCCTGAAATACAGCACCGCTAAAAACACAATAGCTATAAACAGTATTACCGATAAAATTATGGGTCGCCTCATGTTTAGTTAGTACGTGCAAGTTAGGATTTTTAGCCGATAGCGGTCGTTAATACTTTCAAATTGGTTAATTTAGCTTTTTATTAAAAGCATGGATAAGCAAATAATTATTACAGCATCGGTTTTCGGGATGCTGGCAGTTGCAGCTGGAGCATTTGGGGCGCACGCTTTAAAGGCAGTGTTGGCTGCAGAGCAATTACAAACGTGGCAAACCGCGGTACAGTACCAGTTTTACCATGTTTTCGCGCTGCTGTTTCTGGCGTTTTTTGCGCAGCAAAACAGCAGCTATACCAACGCGGCTTTTTACCTGTTTACTTTCGGTATTATATTTTTTTCGGGTTCGTTGTACCTGCTGTCATGCCGCTACGCGCTGGGCTGGGACTGGCTAAAGTTTTTTGGACCAATAACTCCTATAGGCGGCTTGCTGTTTATTGGCGGCTGGTTAATGCTGTTGCTATCTGCCTTAAAGCAAAAGTAAGATGCTGGAGTTTGCCGACGCTAACTATCAATCGCGTAAAACCTATTTTGTTGAGGTGATATTGCCTTTGGCTATCGCCAAAAATTACACTTATCGCGTGCCGTTTGAAATGAACAACGCTATACGGGTAGGTAAGCGCGTGGTGGTGCAGTTTGGCAAAAGCAGAATGTATACGGCTATTATTGATAAAATAACGGAGCAGCCGCCTGAAAAGTACGAAGCCAAATATATACTGGATATTTTAGACGACCGGCCCATTGTTACCGAAACGCAAATCAGCTTTTGGAAATGGATGGCCGAGTATTATATGTGTAACGATGGCGAAGTAATGAATGCCGCACTGCCATCAGCATTAAAATTGGCCAGCGAAACTAAAATAACTTTAAACCGGGAGTTTTTAGGTGATAAGACGGAACTGAACGACCGCGAGTTTATGATAGTGGAGGCGCTTGACCTGCAGCCCGAACTGACCATAAGCGACATTACCAAACTATTGGGCCAAAAAACAGTAATGCCCATATTGAAGCTGCTGTTTGAAAAAAACATCATCAATATATCCGAAGAGGTAGACGAGCGTTACAAACCCCGCATGCGTACGTTTTTAACCCTCAACCCTGTTTATCACGATCAGGAACAACTGCGCGAATTGTTTGGCATCCTTGAAAAGCGCGCACCTAAACAGGCAGACGCTGTGCTGGCCTATATCAAACTATCGCGGCAGCAAAAGGCCATCTCAAAAACTGAATTAATTGAGGAAAGTGGTGCCGGTGCATCAAGTATCAACTCGCTCATTGAGAAAGAAATTTTAATAGCGCAGGAGAAAAATGTGAGCCGCCTGCATATGGAGGATGAAGGCATTTTTGACGTTTTTGATCTTAGCCCACACCAGCAGGAAGCGCTAACCAATGTTAAACAGCAGTTTGAGCAAAAGGACGTAGTGCTGCTGCATGGCATTACTTCATCCGGCAAAACACAGGTCTATATCCGGTTGATTGAAGATGCCATAGCAGCCGGCAGGCAGGTGTTGTATCTGCTGCCTGAGATTGCCCTCACCACGCATATTATTGAACGGTTGCGCCAATATTTTGGCGCTAACATAGGCGTTTACCACTCGCGTTTTAATGATAACGAGCGGGTAGAGGTTTGGCAAAAGGTGCTGAGCAATGATTATAAAGTAATACTGGGCGCACGGTCGGCAGTTTTTTTACCTTTTCAGGATCTAGGGCTGATTATAGTTGACGAGGAGCACGAAGTATCGTACAAGCAGTTTGACCCCGCCCCCCGCTACAACGCCCGCGACGCGGCTATTTTCCTGGCTAATATGCACGGGGGTAAAGTGCTGCTGGGATCGGCCACACCATCATTTGAGAGTTATTTTAATGCACGTACGCATAAATACGGTTTAGCCGAATTAACAGAGCGCTTTGGCGGCACCGAGCTGCCGGTTATTGAGGTAGTAAGCATTGCAGAAGAAACCAAAAAGAAAACTATACAATCGCACTTTACCAGCGCGCTGATGTTGGATATAAACCAGGCGCTGGATAATAAAGAACAGGTGATACTGTTTCAAAACCGCAGAGGCTACGCGCCTGTACTATTATGCAAGGTTTGCGCCTACACGCCCAAATGCATTAATTGCGATGTGAGCCTTACCTACCATAAACACAGCGGCAAGCTGCATTGCCACTACTGCGGCTATAAGGAAGATACACCATCTGTTTGCCCGGCATGTGGCTCAACACATTTAGAATATAAGGGCTTTGGCACCGAAAAAATTGAAGATGAACTGGCTATGCTGCTGCCTGATGCACGTATTGCCCGGATGGACCTGGATACCACCCGCTCGCGCAATTCATTGCAGAATATTTTAAATGACCTGGAAGAGAAAAAGATAGACATATTGGTGGGTACTCAAATGGTGGCCAAAGGACTTGATTTTGCCGACGTTACCGTTATCGGCATTATTAATGCCGATAGTATGCTTAAGTTCCCTGACTATAGGGCTAACGAGCGCAGCTACCAAATGCTGGCGCAGGTTAGTGGCAGGGCAGGGCGCAGGGGCAAACAGGGCAAGGTGGTTATACAAACCTATGATGTTAAGCACCGGGTAATAAAACAGGTTATTGAAAACGATTACCGCGACCTGTATTTTACCGAAATGGAAGAACGCAAAAGCTTTAACTACCCTCCGTTTTACCGCGTTATTAACCTGGACATAAAACATAAGGACCCGGAAGTATTGTACAACCAGGCGGCTTACCTGGCAACAGAATTACGTAAAAATTTTGGCGACAGGGTGATTGGTCCGGAGACACCACTGATCAGTCGCATACGCAATTACTATATCAAGTCTATCCTGCTAAAATTTGAAAAGGATGGTGTATCGGTTAACAAGGTTAAAGCCACCATTCGCGATGTAATTACGCAGTTTCAAACTACCAAGCTCAGCAAAGGCAGCATTGTGCAGCCGGATGTGGATCCGTATTGATATAATAAAAAGTGTACAACGTGTCATTGCGAGGAACGAAGCAATCGCGAACTTCCATTCGGCTTTTCTCCGTGCGATTGCTTCGTACCTCGCAATAACAAAAACGAAGCGCGTAATTGTAGGGTTAACTTTTTTACGCATAATGATAAAGCAGTACCAGGTCATGCCGAATTTATTTCGGCACCTCATTCGCTAAGCGCGCGTGCCCGTCTGGTGGGGTGCTGAAACAAGTTCAGCATGACATAGTAAAAAGGTTTCAATGCCCGGAGATTGAGATTTACACTGGCGATGGGTTTCAAACCCATCGCTAGCGTAAGGACACGGATTACTCTACCTCTTCTTTATATCCACCAATTTTATCTCCGTTATCTGCTGCCCCCAGCCGCATTGGAATTTTGATGACAGTGTTTGGTAGCGAATGCTCACTTTAAGTTCAGTTTCTTTAAACTGATCGGCAAGGTTAGTAGGGCTGTAATTGGTATCGCCAATTCTTATCACCCATCCGCAGCCGTCGGCCGCAACTGCTCCGGCGTTTATAACTTTTGCTTCAGTAAATGGTTGGTCGTTTTTTTTGCAGGCCGAAATGCTTGCCGTAAGCAGCAAAGCAGTTAGTAATAGTTTAAAGTTTAAGATGGTTTTCATGGCTTGTTTTTTGTTGATGAAACGTAACTTAGCATAGGTTTGCTACAACCATAATGAGTTTAAAAGCAATTATTTCTTTCACCATCCGTTTTTAATTAATGCGCCGCTTTGCTTATATACTATTATCCGCATCCTTAATCTGTGTTAATGCAGCCATCGCCCAACAAAAGCCACCCTTAATGGCCTTTGCCAGCGATACGCAGGAACCTATGTGGGTAGAAAAGATCTTCCTGAAGGCCGACCATAACCTGGAAGCCACGCAAATGATATTTAAGGAAGTAGGTTCAAGGCGGCCCAAGGCGTTTTTTATTTTGGGCGATGTGGTATCATCCGGAAAAAAACCGCGCGCCTGGAAAAATATAGACCTGTACATGGGTCAGGCCGTGAAAGACTCTGTGCCCGTATACGCCACTTTGGGCAACCACGATGTAATGTTTAATGCCAAAAAAGGCATGAAAAATTTTAAGCAGCGGTTTCCAACGTATGAGCCAACGGGTTATACGGTAGTTGTTGATTCGGTAGCGGTTGTTTTACTTAACTCTAACTTTGGGGCGCTCAGCGCAGAAGACGTTACCAAACAAAACACCTGGTACAAACAGAAATTGAAAGAGCTTGATGCCGACCCGGCTATAAAACTGATCATGGTAGGGTGCCATCATTCGCCTTATACCAATAGTAAAATTGTTAAACCATCCGTGCAGGTACAGCAATATTTTGTGGAACCGTTTTTAGCATCTGCTAAATGCGCTTTATTTATTTCGGGCCATTCGCATAATTACGAGCAATTTAAAGTAAAAGGAAAAGACTTTGTTGTTATTGGCGGTGGTGGTGGCTTGCATCAGGATGTGCGACCCAACAATGACGTTATGAACGATGTTGCCGCCGATTATAAACCCGTTTTTCATTACCTGGAGATAAGGCGGCAAGGCAAGCATCTGGATGTGTTATCAAGAAAGATGACGCCGGATTTTTCCGGTTTTGTGGATGGCAGGGAGTTTAAGGTAGATTAAGGGCCTGTTGCAGATAGCGGCTAAAAAGGGTCGTTTTAATGCTGTTCTCAATTAATTGATAATAAATTAGTTAATCAATCTTTAGCTGTAATTTTACTGACGAATATGTCTGTTGCAAAGTGTTGCATGTTTAAACGTATAATTATTGTAAATTGGTCATAATCAATTGTATGGAAAAACTGCTGTTGCAAGTGTTGCAAACTGTTGCATATATTTCTGCAACACCCGTGTTGTGATTAATTAATGATACAGACAATCAGTCACATAATTAAAAGCGTTTTAGTGCAGGGTTAAAATGCGGCAAATCGTATTAACTTTGCTGTATAATGGCATATAAATACGTTGATAATTACCGGGAGCAGGGCGCGCGCAAAAAGCTGGTTGATGAGCTGAAAAAGAAGGGTATAGAAGATCGGCAGGTGTTAGAAGCAATAGGTAAAGTACCCCGCCATTATTTCTTTGACGAAACTTTCTGGACACAGGCCTATAAAGATATCGCCTTCCCCATAGGCGAGGGTCAAACTATTTCGCAGCCATACACCGTCGCTTATCAAACAGAACTGCTCCACATAAAAAAAGGCGACAAGGTGCTGGAAATTGGCACCGGTTCGGGCTACCAAACCTGCGTACTGATTGAGGTAGGCGCTAAAGTTTACACCATAGAACGCCAGGAAAAACTTTACGAACGCACCAAACAGGTATTGCCCCACATAGGCTACCGCGCCCGTTTCTTTTGCGGCGATGGTTCAAAAGGCATTGCCTTACATGCCCCGTACGACAAGATAATAGTAACAGCGGGAGCTCCGACTGTGCCCGATGTACTGCTGGGTCAGCTTAAAATAGGAGGCATACTGGTTATACCCGTAGGCGATGCCGAATCGCAAAAAATGGTAACCATCCTAAAAACCGCAGAGCACGATTACGAGAAACATGTGCTGGATACCTTCAGGTTTGTACCGCTGGTAGGTGAGAGAGCGTGGTAAGCCCCCTAACCCCCTAAAGGGGGAATTTTTGAAAAGCGGCCCGGCTCTATGCTTTTAGTGCTCCCCCCTTTAGGGGGCTGGGGGGCTAGGCTACCTTTTCATCGCCCTATCCATCTCAACCTTCGTATCGCGCTCTTTCATGGTTTCGCGTTTATCAAAAGTTTTCTTGCCCTGGGCCAGGGCTATCTCCAGTTTGGCAAAGCCGCGTTCGCTGATGAACAGCGCCAGGGGTACAATGGTTAATCCTTTTTCTTCGCCGCGGGTGAGGAGCTTTTTTAATTCTTTTTTATTGAGAAGGAGAACCCGGTCGCGTTTGGCTTCGTGGTTATAGAATGAGCCGAAGGAATACTCAGAAATATGCAGGTTGCGTACATAGAGTTCGCCACCTATAAAGGTACAGAAGGCATCATTAATGTTGGCTTTACCATCACGGATAGACTTGATCTCGGTACCCAGCAGTTTTATCCCCGCTGTGTACTTATCCAGTATATGGTATTCAAAATAGGCTTTCTTATTCTTTATGTAGACTTTATCCTGACTCATTGCAGCTGCAAACTTAATGTTTTTGGAGATTAGTTGACCGGTTGATCAGAGATTAGTTGACTAGTTAATTAGATACCGTTTGACTAGTTGATCAAGATTAGTGATTGATCGATCAGAGATTAGTTGCAATATCCTCCTAGTCACTAGTCAACCAATCACTAATCAACTAACGCAATGGCTTCACAACTAATACCGGTACATCAATCATATGCCTAACCTTATTAACGGTGGTACCGAAGATAAGATCTTTTAAAGCCTTATGCCCGTGCGAGCCCATTACCACAAATTCTATCTTCTCCTCAATTACTATTTTACTAATAGATTTTGCCGCCATGCCAAAACCTACTTTGGCATTTGCGTTATAACCCATTTTTTGCATAGCTATTACGTACTGATTAATATTATCCACGTCGCTTTGGGTTTCGTGGTCCATTACCTCTACGCCGTTGTATTGCGCGCCGGCAGTTTCTACTACATGTATCAGTGTGTATAGCGCCTTGTCGCCACCCTGCATAATACCATGGCGAATAGTATTACTGTCGTTTTTTGAAAAATCAATGGCTATACCTATGTGATTATACTGTATGGCATCCAGATTGTTTATAACGGTAGCAATACCATGCGGAATGAAAATGGGGTTATCTTTATGTTTAAATAGCAGCGGCCTTAAAAAAACGTATAAAAGCAAACTCACTATGCCTAATACCACCGGGATAACCAATGCATATATCCAGATCAAAGTGCCGCCCGATGATTCGCTGATCCAGCTGAAGATCTGCTCGTAAACCAACTTGCCGTTAAGACCAACAATTACTACCGCGCTGGCCCATGCACCCAATTTGGCCCATTTGCCAATAGCAAACTTACCCATCTTTTTCTTGTCGCTGGTAAAATGGATAAGCGGGATAACGGCAAAACCCAACTGCAAACTCAACACCACCTGGCTCAAGATAATCAACTTGCCCAGGCCGTCTTCGCCATAATATAATATCGTAAATACAGCCGGAACAATAGCCAGTACCCGTGTTAACAAGCGGCGCAACCAGGGCTCAACACGCAGGTTAATGTGGCCCTCCATAATTATTTGTCCCGCCAGGGTGCCGGTTATGGTAGAGCTTTGGCCCGCGGCTATCAACGCCACTGCAAATAAAACCGGCGCCGTTCTGCCGAAGATATGTTCAAGTAGTTTGTAGGCATCCTGTATCTCGGCAATTTCAAAATAACCGTTCTTATAAAACGCGCTTGCTGCTAATATTAAAATAGCGGCATTTACTAAAAATGCCAGGTTCAGCGCAATTACGGTATCAAAAAAGTTAAATTTTATGGCTGTTTTAATGCCTTCGTGGGTACGTACTATCTGCCGCGTTTGTACCAGTGATGAGTGGAGGTACAGGTTATGCGGCATTACTGTTGCCCCTATAATACCAATAGCAATGTACAGCGCGTTGCCAGATAAGTTGCCCGGTACAAAGCCCTTGGCAACTTCTATTACATCAGGTTGCACTATAAACATCTCTACCAAAAAGGACAGGCCGACGATGAATATCATAGATACAATGAACAATTCCAGCTTTCGCATGCCTTTGTTCATTAAAAACAGCATTAACAAGGTGTCTGTAATGGTAAGGGATACGCCCCATATTAAAGGCAGATCAAACAATAGCTGTAAACCTATGGCCATGCCTATTATTTCGGCAAGGTCGCAGGCGATAATGGCCAGTTGCGCAAGTAGGTAAAGGAAGAAATTAACTACGCGTGGGTAGGTGTTTTTTGATGCCTGCGCCAGGTCAAGCCCCCGCACAATACCCAACCGTGCGCTTAATGATTGCAGCAGTAAAGCTATCAGGTTAGAAGCCAGCAGTACCCATATCAAGCTATAGCCAAAAGCGCTGCCGCCCGCAATATCTGTAGCCCAGTTGCCCGGGTCCATATAGCCAACGCTTACCAAATAGGCCGGACCAATAAAGGCCAATATCTTTCGCCAGCCGGTTTTATTGGCAGTTTGCACCGAGCTGTGCACGTTTGATAGCGATTCTTTTCCGGTACTCATACAGCTATTAGTAAATTACTTGCCACCTCGCGGCTTATGTTAATGTTGATGCCTTCGCTGTTTAATACTACAGACCGGTCATAATCAACTACTTCAGTAACTGATATTTTTTTACCGATGATCAGTTGCAGTTTTTCAAGATATTGCAAAAAGGAAGGTGAATGATCGCGCACGCCTGAAACAATTCCGCAAGCATTTACGGGGAGTTCGGCCACGCTTACCAACTGGTTCAATTTAATGTTACCGTCACGGTCGGGTATGGGGTCGCCATGCGGATCGTGCCTGGGGTATCCCATAAATTTATCCAGCCGGTCTATCAATTCTAATGATGATATATGCTCCATTTCTTCGGCCATATCATGTACCTCGTCCCACTTAAAATTTAATTTCTCTACCAAAAAATACTCCCAAAGGCGGTGTTTTCTGATAATGCACACGGCAATTTTTTCGCCTGCCGGGGTAAGGCTAACGCCCTGGTATTTAGCGTAGTTTATTAAAACCTTTTCAGCGAGTTTCTTTAGCATATCTGTAACCGATGCCGCCTTGGTGTTGAGCGAAGCAGCAATTTGATTGGTACTTACACTGACGTTGTTTAACGACAAATGGTATATGGCTTTTAAATAATTCTCTTCGGCTAACGTATTCATTTAAACAAATCTAATTAAAAATTTAGACTTGTCTAAAAATACACAAAGAATTTTATTCTTTTATTGGATATTTAAAAAAATTTAATTTTGTAGATTGTACAAAATTTGTCACTATGGCCGCCGAATTAGATAAGATTGATCTGCAGATACTTAAAATATTACAGGAAAACGGAAGGATAACCAATCTCCAATTATCAACCGAGATCGGCCTTTCACCCGCGCCAACTTTAGAGCGTGTGCGCAAACTGGAAAACGCGGGCTACATTAAAAGCTACCATGCTTTGGTTGACGAGGAGAAGCTTGGCCTTGGTATAAAAACATTCATCCAAATCTCGCTTGACTTTCATCAGAAAAATACCATCCAAATTTTTATTGACGAGATAAAACAAATTAAAGAGGTTACAGAATGTCATCACGTAACCGGACTGTGCGATTTTGTGTTGAAAGTATATGTGCGCGATATTAAATCATACGAACAACTCATTATGGAAAAAATAAGCCGCATCAGCGTGGTTAAAACTTTCCAAACCATGATGATAATGAGCACGAGTAAGAAAGAACCGATAGTTCCTTTGGAATATTAGCCCCCTAACCCCCTGAAGGGGGAACACCAAACAAAAGCGGCCTATCGATGAATATTGATAGGCCGCTTTTGTTAGTAGTTTTCAAAGTTCCCCCTTTAGGGGGCGGAGGGGGCTACCAGTTGATCGGCCTCTTCCCCGCCTTCTCCAAATAAGCGTTCGTTTTTGAGAAAGGTTTTGAGCCAAAGAAATTTCCTTTTATTACTGCCATGGGCGATGGGTGACTTGATTTAATAACCAGGTGTTTGCTTTCATCTATCAATACGGCTTTTGATTGCGCGTAGGCACCCCATAGGATAAATACCACGCCGGTTTTTTTATCAGATACGGTTTTAATTACGGTATCGGTAAACTGTTCCCATCCCTTTTTTTGGTGAGATGCTGCTTCGCCGGCGCGAACAGTTAACGTGGCATTCAACAATAAAACGCCTTGCTCTGCCCAATGTGTAAGATCCCCGCTGCGGGGGATAACGAAGCCGGGGATATCCGTAGCCAGTTCTTTATAGATGTTTTGTAATGATGGCGGCGTAGCAACCCCTTGTTGCACAGAAAACGACAAGCCGTGTGCCTGGTTAGCACCGTGATAAGGATCTTGCCCTATGATTACAACTTTAACATCATCAAAAAGTGTCTTCCAGAACGCGTTAAAAATATCGGCACCTTTTGGGTAAATTATTTTTCCGGCATGTTTCTCTTCCCTTAAAAACTGTTTAAGTTTTAGCATGTAATCTTTTTCAAATTCATCACCTAAAACCGTTAACCACGATTGCTCTAATTCTACCGCCATAAATGTTTATACAACTGTTGATTTACAGTGCAAATAAACGGATATTTGCACTCTGATTTTTAACAGGAATAAAAGAAAATTATGTCAAATATTATAAGGCTTGTAATAGCCTGCACAGTTTTAGGCGGATCAATAGCACTTTGCGTTTTTGGTTTTTGGGGATGGGGCATACCGGTGCTCCTGATAGGAGCAATTATACTGCTTACCTTCTTCTTTAATGAGAAAATGCTGGTAGCACAATATTTTCTGCGTAAAGAGAATACTGATAAAGCTGAAGAGTGGTTGTTGAAAATTACCGATTACGAAAAGCAGTTATATAAAAGCCAGCATGGTTATTACAATTTGCTTATGGGTTTAATCGAATCGCGTAAGCAGCCAATGAAGTCTGAAAAATATTTCAAAAAGGCATTATCGCTGGGTATGACCATGTCGCACAATATCGCGTTAGCTAAGATAAGCCTGGCGGGCATATCAATGGCAAAGCGCAACAAGCGCGAAGCGCAGATGTACTTATCAGAAGCTACTAAGGATGATAAAAATAAACTGCTGGCAGATCAGATAAAAATGATGAAAGGCCAGTTAGCTCAAATGGATAAGCAACAAGTGGTAAAAGGCTTTCGCCCGCAGTATTGAGGAATAGGTTAGGGTAAAAAATAAAATAGGCTTTAAAACCAACGGTTTTAAAGCCTATTTTTCTTCAATTGAACCGAAGTAGGCAGGTTCTGATCTGCTAAAATCAGCTCTTGACGTGTAACGCTCTGTTACTTCAGCCTCGGCAGCCGGATCTGCAACTTCAACAATTTTTAACAAACTTCTGATAAATGACAGGTTAAAATTTTGTCTGTTCAGTTTAATCAGGTATTCGTTTTCCGTGATCTCCAATATAGAGTTAGTCATAACTTTTCTAATTAATGTGTTTTGTAAAATTAAGCAACACATTCAATGCCAAAGTTTTGATTATTTTATTATTATATTAAAGAATTGTTAACAACTTGTGTTAATTATTAGTTAGGTAACTTGCTTAAGGTAGTAGTCATGCCGAACTTGTTTCGGCACCCCAAATGCTAAGTATACGGTTTTATCGCTTCATTACCTGTCAATGAGATGCTGAAACAAGTTCAGCATGACTTTGGGTGATTTACGCAAACCAGGCCATCACCTCGTCCTTAGTAGGCATGGCAATATCCAGTTTAAGTTTTTTGCGCATCCCGCCCAGATCATTATAAACCTTATTAGGATTGGCAGCTTTTAGTTCCTCAACTGTGTTAAAGCCCATTTGGTTTAATACCGGTACCCATACTGCTGGTACGCCAATTTTAATAAAATCTTCGGCAGTAGCCACTTTCGCTTTCTTTTCAGGACGCATCTGCGGGAAGAACAACACTTCCTGTATAGTGCTTTGGTTGGTCAGCAACATCACCAAACGGTCAATACCAATACCTAAACCTGATGTCGGTGGCATACCGTATTCCAGCGCGCGTAAAAAGTCGTCGTCCATTGCCATGGCTTCATCATCGCCGCGACCGGCCAATATCAACTGTTCTTCCAGGCGCTCACGCTGATCTATCGGGTCGTTTAACTCCGAGTATGCGTTGGCTATCTCTTTACCGTTAACAAACAATTCAAAACGCTCTACCAAACCATCCTTGCTGCGGTGCTTTTTAGCCAGCGGGGTCATTTCAATTGGATAGTCGGTTATAAAGGTTGGCTGTATCAAGCTGGCCTCAACTTTAGCGCTAAATATCTCGTCAATCAATTTGCCTTTGCCCATGGTAGCGTCTACCTCTATACCCAGTTCAGCGCAAGTTTCGCGTAAACCGCCCTCGTCCATAGCAGATACATCAATGCCTGTATATTTCAGGATAGAATCATACATAGACAAGCGCGTGTATGGCCCTGCAAAGTTTATCTCGTTGCCACCCACCTGTACGGCTGCAATGCCGTGTACGGCGCGGGTAACCTGCTCCAGGCAAGTTTCAACCATATCCATCATCCATATATAATCCTTGTAGGCTATATAGATCTCCATGGCGGTAAACTCAGGGTTGTGGGTGCGGTCCATACCCTCGTTACGGAACATCTTGCCAAACTCATAAACACCATCAAAGCCTGCTACAATAAGGCGTTTTAGGTAAAGCTCGTTAGCAATACGCAAAAACAGCGGCATGTCCAGCGTATTGTGGTGGGTATTGAACGGGCGCGCCGCTGCACCACCATGTATGGCTTGCAGTATAGGCGTTTCCACTTCCATCCATCCCTGCTTATTAAAGAAATCGCGCATGGCGCTGATAACTTTTGAGCGTTTGATGAAGATCTGTTTAAAATCTGGGTTGACAGTTAAGTCAACATAACGCTGGCGGTAACGCAATTCCGGGTCAGTAAAACCATCGTGAATGTTGCCTTCCTCGTCGCGTTTTACAACGGGAAGCGGTTTTAATGATTTAGCCAGGATAGTCAGCTCCTCAGTATGTACAGAGATCTCGCCTGTTTGGGTGGTAAATACAAAGCCCTTAACGCCAACGTAATCGCCAATATCCAGTAGTTTTTTAAATACGGTATTGTATAAAGTTTTGTCCTCATCGGGGCAAATGTCATCACGTTTTATATACACCTGCATGCGGCCGGTGCTATCCTGTATCTCAAAGAATGAAGCGCTGCCCATAATACGGCGCGTCATGATACGGCCGGCTATGGTAACCTGTTTATACTTATCCGGAGCAGTGTTAAAATTATCGGCAATGTCCTGCGCGAAGGCGGTAACCTTATACTCTTCGGCAGGATAGGGGTTGATACCTAAAGCGCGAAGCTGTTGTAATGATTCGCGGCGAATAATTTCCTGTTCGGATAATGCAATACTCATGTTTTGTAACTATGTTTTATTAAGGGTGCAAAAATAGGGTTTTTAGTTGATTAGTGATTGAAGATTAGATATTGAAGATTAAAGATTAGTTGTTTGGTACTTATGATTGAACGTTGTTGATGGTGTATTGAGATTTTAAATATGAACAGGTTATACCAATCTTCAATCTTTAGTTAACTAATCTTTATTTTTACATCCATGAATATCAAAGTAATCGCTTTCGATGCAGATGATACCTTATGGGTAAACGAACCTTATTTCCGTGCATCCGAAGAGGAATTTTGTGCCCTAATGTCGGAATACGCTTCTGAGCGCGACCTTGAGCGTGAATTGTTGAAGATAGAGATTGCCAACCTGGGTTTGTACGGATATGGCATAAAAGGTTTTATTCTTTCTATGATGGAAGCGGCTTTAACTATAAGTGGCGGCACTATCAATGCGCAAGGCATTGCACAGATATTAGCGCTTGGCAGGCAAATGCTGAACCAGCCTATTGAACTTTTGGATGGGGTGGAAGAAGTGCTTGCAGCTCTGAAAGGTAAATATCGCCTGGTAGTAGCCACCAAAGGCGACCTGCTGGACCAGGAGCGTAAACTCAAAAAATCAGGATTGACAGATTATTTTCACCATGTAGAGGTGATGTCTGAAAAAGACGAACCCAACTACCGCAAACTGCTTAAACACCTGGATATACAGCCCGAAGAATTTTTAATGATAGGCAATTCCCTTAAAAGCGACGTGCTGCCGGTGCTGAATATTGGCGGTCATGCTATACATGTGCCTTTCCATATAACCTGGGCGCATGAACAGATTGAGGGAAGTATAGATAATGAGCGGTTTAAAAATGTGGAGGGGATAAGGGAGGTGTTGGCGGTGTTATAATTATACTTTTGTCATTGCTGTAAAGGTCAGATAATTCGGTAACAGATTAGCTTTACAAACCAAAGCTAAGAGTTATGCGCATTAACACG
>NZ_JBHTHU010000019.1:0-181265 GCF_042676765.1 Mucilaginibacter calamicampi | reverse complement strand
CGTTAGATCATTCGTGTTAATGCGCATAACTCTTAGCTTTGGTTTGTAAAGCTAATCTGTTACCGAATTATCTGACCTTTACATTTGCGAGGAACGAAGCAATCCCAAAGCGATAGGAAGTGCAGGGTTATTAACTAATCAACTATTCACAATAAGGGCGTTCCCTGCGGGCCGCGCTATCCACTCATACGCCTGCAGGCCTTAGGCGCGAGGCCCGTATCCGTTGCTATCGCTAACGCGTAATTCCATCTGCTTAGAAATGTTGAAAACTAAAAGCTAAATCTTTGCTAATATTTTTGGAATTTCCATTCATGTCCGTAAATTCGTCCGTGTCCGCAAATTCGTCCGCATATGATTAACATAAAATTTTATTTAGACAAGGCCGATAAAAACAGGCTATTCCCTATTCACTTAGTTATTCGCAGCAAAGAAACCCAAATTAAGGTTTCAGTTTGCGAAAAAATCAAGAAGAAAGATTGGGATAACAAGAATCAACGCGTCTTAGATTCGTGTTACAACCAAAAATACATCAATAAATATCTTGGTTTTTTAAAAGAGGAGGTGGTTAAATATTTAGAAACTACGCCCCATTCACAACACACCGACGTGAAAGTTAAAGAACAGATCCTGTCTTTAGTAAATAGTCGTAAAGAAAATAGTGCTGTCAATATCGTTTCCGAAAATGAGGTCTATTACGAAGGTAGAGAAAAAGTAAGGTTTATAGACCTCTTTGCCGGTGCAGGTGGTTTTAGTGAAGGTTTCTTACAAGCGGAATTCGATAAAAAATATTATGAATTCCTTTTGGCCAGCGACATCAACGAAAATTGCGAACTAACCCATTTAGCAAGATACAATTACCAGTTAGGGTTAGACATGGAATTTTTAAAACAGGATATCACTGAACCGAATTTTTTAGATAACATGCTAAAAAAATTAAATAATAAGACGGTTGATGTTGTATGTGGGGGTCCCCCTTGCCAGAGTTTTAGTTTAGCTGGAAAGCGCAAAAAATTTGACAAAAAAGATGACCTATTTGCCCATTATTTAAAAGTAATTAGGCAGTTGCGGCCTAAATATTTCGTAATGGAAAACGTGAAGGGAATTTTAACGAAAGAAGGCGGTAAAATAAAAGACATGATTTTGCAGGAAATTCGCTCAATAGTTGATTTACAAGAATTTCATCATCTCTTATCTTTTGTGACTAATCTAAAAAAACAACTGGGCGAGAATGCTTTCATTTTAGATTGTTACCTATTAAGACTACAGTTTGAAAAAGTTACTGATAAAGAGGAGGAAAATTTAAAAGAAAAATATATATCTAACATCGAAAACAAATTTAGGCAACTTACTCCTAAGATATTTGATTATAAAACAAGCAAAACTGATATAAACATAAGCACCATACGGCACGGGTTTAATCTTTTAAAAAGAGCGACAGAATTGGCTTATATAAGAAAAAAGGTAATTCACGAAAAGGCTTTCTGTGATGTTGATAATGATTTTTTTGCTGATAATTTCGATTTGTTCCTAACTTCAATCGAGCCAGATGCAATTGTCGAAAAAATCAATCGGGCTTTTAATAATTTAAAACCGGCGGAAAAATATAGGAAAGAGGTTAGCGAAATTGTTAAAGCATTAGAAATTTTTGATTTTTCTTTTGACGAATGTGTTAATGAGTTAAGAGAATTTTCAAAGTTAGTCCAAAAAGATATTGAATTCGATTTCATACTTTCTCAAATTCGATTGTATAAAATAGATGAACCATTTATTGCATTAGCATCTAATTACGGAGTGCCGCAAAACAGGGAACGGGTTTTATTTATCGGATGCAGAAAGGACCAAAAATTAATTAAAGACATACCTGCCACGGTTGAAGAAAAGGATAAGGTAACCGTATTTGAGGCCTTATATGACTTAGATTTTATTGGTAATGACGATGAAAAATTTAACTACGAGGAAATAGATTTAAAAGCAAAATTTAATGGGTCCTCTGAAAAGTTAGCAAAACTTTTAAGAAAGAGAACGATTGACGGTGGCAATTATAAAAATGGGTTAACTTATGCCGAGTGGTCAAAAAAAGGGCGTTTAAACAGTCGTTTTGCCAATGCAAAGAACCCCTTTTACGTACGTAGTCACGAAGAGCTTGATTTAACACTATCTCATTTAGTGGCACCTTTACATAATCATAAAACTAGTAAGCAAAATGATGATGTGATAAAACGATTAGATCTTATACGTACTGAAGGAGACTATAGCCTATCGAAAGAAAAATTGAAAGCACACGGGTTAGAATCTGCCAAGAGAAACTACAATGTTTTGAAAGTTGACGGTCAAAGTCCAACGGTTATGACCATATCTGATGATTACATACATTATGCTAATCCACGGTCACTAACTGTAAGAGAAATGGCCAGGCTTCAATCATTTGATGACTCGTTTGTCTTTCAAGGTAAGCGTTCTACCGGGGGCAATAAGCGGAAGTACGAGGTACCCCAATTTACATTGGTTGGGAATGCAGTTCCACCCCTGATGGCTAGGGCAGCTGCTATGGAAATATTGAAGAATATTCGTTAATTAGCATATGGATTCACTCAAGGTAATTGGCCAAACTAAAGACTATCGCACAAAAACTGACGTACTTTACGCTCAAATTAAAATAGAAGATTATCTATCTCTAGTGGGCAAAGATTTTGATCGCTTTGAAATACAAAGAAAGCGTGAAAAGCATAAAGGTTATAACAGGCTTAAAAGCGATATTGAGAACGGAGCACTTATACCAACAATAACTTTGGCAGTTGAACCGTCAGTGGTCAGCGAATATTCCCAATTACTTAAAGATGGTAATTTTGAAGATATTGTTACAAAACTTTACAAAGACCCCGGAAAAATATACATTCTCGACGGCCTTCAAAGGACTTACATTATTAACGATATCAAAGAAAATGAGCATATTTTCAATACCGAACAAAAATTACTTTTAGAAATATGGTTTGAACCAGTTATTAATCATCTTATCTACCGGTTAATTGTTTTAAACTCTGGTCAAAAGCCAATGTCGATGAGGCACCAAATTGAATTATTATTCATCACAATGCGTCAAACATTGGTTAGGGATATAGATGGATTAGCTGTGTTGGAAGAAAAGGACGAAGAGCGACGCAAAAAAGCTAAAGAGTTTCCTTTCGAAAGATTGGTCACTGCTTACAAAAGCTTCCTAACAAAATCCCCAGAAATCGATAAAGATAACATCGTCGCCGAACGTATGATCGAAAACGATATTTTGGAGTCTGAGGAAAAATTCCTTTCAGAATCTTTCATTAAGTACAAAGAATATCTTTCGGTATATACACAACTTGATCAGGAGGTTTTTAGAATTTATGTCAGTACCCCGTTGAATAAGTATCGTAATTGGCTCGCAGACGGAAATGTTATTATATCTGTGTTCGCCGCAATTGCTAAATACGGGGTTGACGCGAAAAGGGAAACTATCGTTAAAACCGCGTTGGAGTCTTTGTTGAGTAAAGTAAAAGTAGCGGCAAATGGTGAAGATCCATTGGAACTAGAGAAATTTACGGAGATCCGCGCTGCGAAAGCTGATCCAAAAAAATACAATGTTGGCTTTGCTACAAGAAAAATCCTAACTAATGGTTTCATAGAGTTTTTCAGGTCAGAAGGGGATGACTCACTGGGTGATTGCTGGTTAATGAGTTCCGCCGAGTTATGACAGACTTAACTGTTATTGAAAGCCTGTTTAAAAATCGATTTGACGGCGTAGCCGTTACCGTCGAAATCGCAGAAGGAAAAACTGTAGTAAATGGCCGTGTGGCATTCCCAGTAAAACTATCACAGGCTTTTGATCGCTCCAGCCCAATCACTGTACTGGATGATCTTGGCGTTACAATTGGGACATTGTATTTTTTGAAGAAAAACACGGTGGATATTGTCCAAATACCCCAAGACCAATATATTGCCTTTTTAGAAGAGTACTCCTTTTCAACGCTACCTACTTCAGACTATATTTTCCAACAAGATTATTTTTTAGTTGATAAATCTATCTTGGCTACTTATTTAGCCGACTACAAAGAAACATCTGCGCTATGGGGCAGTTTTTTTCACATTGAAGATCTTCCGGCAATAAACTTCAGTAGGTTGAAACAGGTTAATAATTTAACCTTACGAAAAGATCTTTTCATCGAGAGGGATTTTTACAAAGAAAATCTTGCAGTGGCTCTAGCAGAATCAAATCCCTTTAATCGTTTTCTTAAATATTACCACTTGCTGGAAGTGCATTTCGATATGCATACAGCAGAAAAACTAAAACAAATGATCGAAAGTGGCAATAAGGAAAAAGAGATTAGTAAAACATTGAAAGATTACAACAGGGAAGATATTGAGCGCATTAAATCCCTTTTCCTTAATAAGACTAACCCCGATTTATTAGTTCCTTATCTTAACGAGATAAAAAACTACCTACCTATTGCTACTTCCATGTTTTATGAATATGGTAAAGAAAGTAATCCTATTAAAACGAAAAAGAATTTTGATGAATTAATAGCCCTCGGTGGATTTTCTGAACCAAACATTAATAAGATACTTGGTAACAGTACTTATCAAAATAAGATACCTCAAATTGCTGCTTACTGGATATACAGAATTCGCTCAAGCATTGCTCATAATAAATTAGGAGAATATCTAATGACTGCCGCAGATGAGGAATTTATAGTGGAGTTTGCTGAACCACTAATCAAAGAATTGGTGATACAATCTTACACAAAGTAGTATCTAACTTAAGTCAATCAATTCTTTAAATAGTTGACCTTTATGTGATGGTTTTACCCGAAAACCAGGGCCGTGATTCCGCACCCCTTTTCCTGTGTCTTTGATTTTAGCCTTCCAGTCATAAATAATTTTATCTGTTTTAATCAACGTAATGAATTCCGCAAACAATGGGCGGCTCGTCAGTTCAAATTTATTAAATTTAAATTCGTACTCGCCTTCAATAGTAATCCGCTCTTCGGCACCTACCCAAAGCGTTGATGGATGTTTAGCATGAAGTTGATCTTTTACAGTATTATATCGCCAGGCACATACATCATCGCATGCACCATTCTTACTATAATTTTGGTATAGGATCGATTTTAAGTCATCAGGCACAAGGTATAAGCCTTGAGCGTTAGGTATTGATTTTATGTCATTATAGAGGCGCTTTGCATGCCCACCTTCGCTAACGTAGCCAAACTTGTCGACAATATCATAAACGGTTTTATATTTACTGATATCCCAATCTGGCACACGACCAAATAAGGTATCCATTGTGCCCGCTTTATCGCGTTTAGATTTTAATTCTATTTTTCCAAGAAAATCAGGGGTCTTTAAATTGTTAATTGCAATTCCCATAAATTTCTCTAAGGTCTCACCAGCGTCTTTGGGTGCGTTGCTGAACGGGGATACACTTTTTATCCAACCTGCAGTTTTAACTAAAATCAGTTTTTCTTTCAGTTTTTCCAACGCGCGTTCTGCCTCCGGATCGCGAAAAACTTGCGATAAGAGACTGCCAAAATCCTGTATGTTGGTTAACGGGATTGCAACGAGGGTTTTATTTGCTACCGTGAAGTAAATCAATACACCAGGTTGCACAAAATCTTTAAACCCGTAAATCCAAAAGCGAGGATCTCCCTTTTTCGTTTGAGGTCTGTAGAAGCTGGTTTTTCTTTCATATATATCTTTACTTAAAACAAGTGAGTTAACATATATTTTTTCTCCGCCTTGCTCCACTAATTCGTAGTCAATAAAATTATCCCCAACAAGAACGTCTCGAATTTGTGCTGACGCATCAATAGTTGATTTATCAAGCATTGTAGGCGTCATCCTTATCAATGAAAATTCGTAATTATTATACTTATTGATTTCTTCAATAAGCCTTGCTTCTTCAGGACTCGGTTGGAAAAATTGATTCATTGTTTAAATAATATGAACATCTCGCCTTAAATATACACGAATTACATTTAGGTTTCCTCGCCTGACAAACCGAAGCAGCGAAATCAAGTATTGCCCAATTTACTTTTTTTGAATTTGGGTGTGCAACAACTTTGTAGGCTAATTCCTGCAAGTAAGGATCATACCTAATATCAGCTAATTTTCGTTCACCAAAAAAACGTTCCAATACTCGAGACATATTTACATCCATTAAAGGGCTCGGTTGTTTAAATATCACCAATTCCACTGCATTTGCAATATATTGCCCCATAAATGGAATTGATTCTAATACTTGCCTGTCTCTCGGAAGCTTGCCATCTCTTTTTACCATTTCCTTAGCCAAAGATTTAAGTCGCTTAGCTCGTTGTGTATACAACCCAACGGGTCTCAAAAAATCTTCAATTTCGTTATCCGAGGCGTTAGCTATATATTGCCAATCGGGAAACCTTGATATAAACGATGGATAAAACTTTGCCACAGTTTCCGCTTTTGTCCGTTGTAAAAGAACCTCTGCAATTATATATTCAAAGTCTGTCAGGTTATGCTTACGCCAATAAAAATCTCGTCCGAATTTGGAATACCAATTTAATATTTCATTTTGAAAAAAATCGATTTTAGCCTGGTCTATCTCTATCATAGACCAATAACGCGGAAAGTCAAATTTTGTTAAATACTAGGACTGCAATCCCGCAAGTACGGGACTCGCGATGACCCAAGCTGGCGCAAGAATACAGCAAAGGAAAGGAGTTTTTGTACCTTATTAAACAACCTGGGTTTTTTAAACTATCCGGGTCTTTTTAATATCCGGCCGCAAGTACTAAAACCGGCCAGTACAACGCTGCCTACTTGGACCGGCAAAAAAAATCCGTAGAGCCCTGCGGAACTCTACGGATTTGAGGTCTTTACTTCAACTCGAAAGTATACACCCGGTCCATGCCTGCGGCTTCCTTACCTTTGCTTTCGGTGCCGCGCTTAACGAACGTGATGGTTGGTTTCTGGCCTTTGAAAGCGACAACCACAGCATCATTTTCATACTTGCGCGGCTGTGCCTGTAACTGAGTACCCGGTTCGGCAACGTCCGCCCAAGTGAACAGGCGGTTGTTTGGGCGACCCATCTCTTTGCCCAGCCCTGTGGAAGCGGTAGTTGCGCCGCCCACCGCTGCTGGTTCTTTAAGCTCAAGGAACACGGCACGCAGCACATCCGTACCTACCCCTTCTTCACTATGCGTTACGTCCCTGCGGAAGAAGAAAGTATCCCAGGCGTTGGTGTGGGTTGGCGAACGCTGGCCTTGCGGAGACACAATTACCCGGTCGCCGCTGGTGTAATAAACGCCGGCATAGTCGTATAGATGTTTGTGTGTTGGATAGGCGCGTGGCAGCCAGGAAACTTCGTAAACTTTAACGCGATCGTTCTCAAACACTTTGGTTGCGCCTTCACGGTCAAACGGCTCGGGATAAGTCTGGGCCGGGGTTGAAGACTGGGCCGGGGCCGAAGTCGGGGCCGGCTGGGGTGTCTGCGCCATTAGAACTGCACTGTTAAAAAAAAGTCCTATCGCTAAGGCAATGGGTTTAAAGTTTTTTTTCTTGTTCATAAATTATATTTTATAATAGGATTATAATAATCTAAGATATAAATCTTAGTTGAAACTAAGTCTATCTCCTTTCTGCTGAAATGTATCAAAGTTGATACCGGCCATAACGGCTAAGGCCGGCAGGCGTATAAGCGGATAGCCCGGCCTTTAGGCTACGCCCAAAATATAACGTCAAATCACGCCATTAATCGCTCCGCTGATCTCCGCCATACCCTTTAAATTTTTACTCATAAGTGGGACAGAAATCGCCCATTTTACAGCATAGCTGATAATCAGCCAATTATCCTCATTTTACAGCTAATTTTCCTGACTTATAAGTAGTCTCACTTTGTCCCACACAAAAACTGCAAACTATTAACTGTCAACTGCTTACTTAAAATCCTGTCCCACCTTGTCTCACTTTGTCCCGCACACACGTGGGACAAAAACGCCGCACTTTTATCAACAAATGACAAAACCATGAAAACACCCAATAGCTGTATCTGCTAACTTTACCGCATCACAACAAAAGAACAGCATACTATGGAATACAGACAATTAGGCGCATCGGGCTTTTACGTACCGGTTTTGAGCATGGGTACGGCAACCTTTGGCGGCGGTAACGAGTTTTTTAAAGCCTGGGGCAGCACAGACGTTGCCGAGGCCAAACGCATGGTAAACCTGTGCCTTGATGCCGGTGTAACGCTGTTTGATACGGCCAATGTGTACTCGCGCGGCATGTCTGAAGAGATCCTGGGGCAAGCCATTAAAGGATTGCAGGATAAGGTGCTGATCTCTACCAAAGCCACCTTCCCCATGAGTGATGACCCGAATGATGTGGGCTCATCCCGCTATAATCTGATCAAAGAATGCGACGCCAGTCTTAAACGCCTGGGTGTAGACCATATTGACATTTACCACATGCACGGCTTTGACGGCAACACCCCCGTTGAAGAAACCCTGCACGCCCTGCAAGACCTGATAACCGCGGGCAAGATCCGCTATATAGCCTGCTCCAACTTCTCGGGCTGGCATCTGATGAAATCGCTGTCGGTGTCTGAGCGGTATGGCTGGGCGCGATATGTGGCCCACCAGGCCTACTACTCCCTGCTTGACCGTGAGTTTGAGTGGGAACTGATGCCGCTAGGGGTAGACCAAAAGGTGAGCACTATTGTTTGGAGTCCGTTGTCGTCGGGCCAGTTAAGCGGCAAGTTTAGGCGTGGTACCGGCATGCCTGCTGACAACCGCATAAGCCAGGGCGGCGGCCACGGCCCTAAGGTTGATTTTGAACGCCTGTACCCTATTATTGATGCGCTGGATGAAGTAGCGGAAGAAACCGGAAAAACGGTACCGCAAGTGGCCCTAAACTGGCTGCTGCAGCGCCCAACAGTTGTCAACCTGATAGTAGGCGCCCGTAACGAGGAGCAACTAAAGCAAAACCTGGGCGCTGTGGGCTGGAACCTTACTGTAGATCAACTTAAAAAACTGGATGCCGCAAGCAACCGCGAGCCAATTTATCCTTACTGGCACCAGCGCCAAAACACCAAGCTGAACCCAATTCCTGCTTTATATTAATATCGATTAAATAAATTCACTAGCCCTGCCCAATATTGGGTGGGGCTTTTTTGTTTATACTAACTAAGTTATTACATAGTCGACTTGGGTAAGGCGGGTAATTTATGTTTCTTTACTTTTGCGCAACCAATTAACCTCAGTAAAAAATAATGACACGTTTAAAGTATTTCCTAATTGCTGTACCAACCCTGTTTATAAATTGTTTGATATTGCCGCATACTGCTAAGGCACAGGCGTTAAAGGATGTTTATAAAGATGCCTTTTTAATGGGAACCGCCATATCGCCTAACATTACGTCTGAGCGCAGTAAAACTTTGATGGATACCGTGCTAAAACATTTTAACACCATTACCATTGAAAACAATTTGAAAGCAGGGGTGGTAAACCCCCGCCCCGGTGAATATAACTGGGCACCGGCAGACCAATATGTGGAGTTTGGTGAAAAGAATAAGATGTGGATTATGGGGCATACCCTGGTGTGGCACCAACAAACACCCGATTGGTTTTTCACCAATAAGGAGGGCAAGCCAAATACAAAGGAAGAGCAGTTAGAAAGGTTAAGAAGCCATATTGAAGCTGTAGCAGGGCGTTACAAAGGCCGCATTAACGCCTGGGATGTTGTGAACGAGCAAATGGGCGAAGATGGAAATTATCGCACTAACAGCAATTGGATAAAGTCTGTAGGCAGCGGCGATACGCTGATAAAGCACGCTTTTAAGTATGCCGCGCAATACGCACCTAATACTGAATTATATTACAACGAATACAACGCCTGGCGCCCCGAAAAACGCGATGGTATAATACGCATGGTAAAAATGCTGCAAAAAGAAGGAATCCGCATTGATGGTGTAGGCATGCAAAGCCACTGGGGGCTTAATTACCCTAAAAACCAATATATTGAAGACGCTATAAATGCTTATTCTGCTTTAGGAATTAAGGTGATGATAACCGAGCTTGATATTGATTTGCTGCCGCTTAGCCGTGAAGGCCAGCTAACCGGTTGGACCTTAAACCCCGACAGACAGTTGCAGTTGCCTGAATTTAAAAGCTACCTTGATCCTTACAGAGATGGCCTGCCGGATGAGGTGCAAAAACAACTTACTAAACGATACGAGGAGATTTTTGAGATATTTTACCGCCACCGCGACCAGATAGCACGCGTAACCTTCTGGGGAATACAGGACGGGCAAAGCTGGAAAAACGGATCGCCGATAGCCAACCGGATGAACTACCCCTTGCTTTGGGACAGGCAATGGAAACAAAAGCCGGCGTTTAACGCGGTTATAAACGTGCCTAAAAAATTGGGCAGTGCAAAGGCAACACCTCCTGCAGGGTCAAAGAAATTTTAATTTAAACAGAAGCACCTCTCGAAATAGGAGGCGCTTCTATTTAAATATATTTTACAACCTACATTCCAAAGGCTTTCTTCAACTGTTCTACAGCATACATTTCTGCATCCATAGCTTGCGGTACAATAGCACCCATTCCAAAAAACTCATGCGTAACGCCATCATAGTTTTTACTATCAACAGCTACACCTGCGGCTTTCAGTTTGTCACCCAACAACATACCTTCTGATTGCAGCGGATCTATTTCTGCGGTAATAATTGTAGTTGGCGGCAAGCCTTTTAAGTTAGCAGCAACTAAGTTTATGCGCGGATCTGTTGCCTGATCCGTGCTTTTTAAATAGTTCTTCACAAACCACATCATCATTGGCTTATCCAACGGTTTTGCCATTTCATTCTTTTTGTATGATGGGGTGTTCATATCAGAACCTGCAACAGGGTACACCGCTAAAATAGCTGTAGGTATCATCACCTTATTATCGCGTGCTTTTATGGCAGTATTTATAGCCAGGTTACCCCCTGCACTTTCGCCGGCTACTGCTACTTTTTTGGCATCGCCTTTAAATGAAGCGGCGTTTTTCAATACCCACTCGTAAGCGGCATAAGCATCATTGTGTGCTATCGGGAATTTATGTTCAGGAGTTAAACGATATGCTACAGAAACTACTATTGCTTCAGTTTTATCTGCCAGAACATTGGCCGATGCATCATACACATCCAAATTAGCGATCACAAAACCACCACCATGATAATATACTATTACCGGGTAAGCGGTTTTATCTGTTTTAGGCGTATAAATCCGTACGTGCACACTGCCGCCTTCAACCAAAACGTCCTTCCCCATGGTGTCTACATTAAAAACAGGTTTAGGGATGTTGTGTTCTGCCATCAGATCCATCACAGCGTCGGTAGGTGTGTGGTTCTTTCTGGCATCCTTTGCAGATAGCTCGGGAATAGGTTTATCTCCATAACTGGCCAGTTTTTCAATTACCGCCTGCATTTCGGGTTTTATTGAAGGTGCCCATGCAGGTGCAGGTTCGCTGGGTTTGATGGTTTTAGCGGATGTGTCTTTATTAACAGAATCTGCTGCTGCAGAACTGTCCGCAGTATCCTCCATAGTTTTACCTGTACAGGCAGCTAATAATAACAGCCCCGCAGCGGCTATTGATAGAATTTTAGTTTTCATAGGTATATGTTTATATTTAACCTATTGTAAACAAGTTTAATGCCACGCGAAAATTATATTCCCATAAAGAGTGATTGATATAAATCAAGGCCAAGGCAACACCTCCCGCAGGGTCGAAGAAATTTTAATATCAAACAATGTGGTTATAAAGCACCTTGCGGGTTTCTCCGGAAGGTGCTTTTTTTTGTGGCGTTAAGTAAAATCACAACTATTTATAACGTGCCAATTCCGCTCATTTTTGTCAACATAGTTGAACAATAGTAAACGTAACATGCAGATACAAAGAATTTTAACTTTTTTGTTACTATTTCGATTTCGTATTGTATTTTTGACACTTAAACCGAAAAACCAAAGCTATTACTGCCAAGCAATGGCTTATAAACTAACCAATTATGAAAAAAAACAAAGCTCTAAAAGCGCTTTTAATCTGCCTGCTATGCTTACCTGTATTGGTAAAAGGGCAACCACCGCGCGGGCCTTTAGCAATGTCGCCAAGGGTTAACGCCGATAAGACGGTAACATTCAACTACATTGCTCCAAATGCTAAAGATGTAAAGTTGAGCGGCCAGTTTTTAACCGGCGCGGCAGCTATGACCAAAAATGAACAAGGCATGTGGAGCGTAACTGTTGGCCCTGTAAAACCGGATATTTACCCTTACAATTTTGTTGTAGATGGCGTATCTGTTATGGATCCTGCAAACGTAGATTTCTTCCCTAATGAGCGTTTTAAAGGCAGCCTTTTAGATGTTAAGGGCGACGAGCCATTGATACACGCCCTGAAAGACGTTCCACACGGTTCTGTCTCTTATGAATACTATCCAGGTGTTGAAAACACAACCGGATCCTTAGTAGTATATACGCCACCCGGATACGACAAAAGCCAAAACAAAAAATATCCTGTTTTTTATTTAATAAGCGGTACTACCGATACAGAAGAAGATTTTTTTAAAGTAGGCAGAGTTAACCTCATACTGGATAATTTAATCGCCGAAGGCAAAGCTAAACCCATGATTATAGTAATGCCAAACGGCAATATTGAAGCGCGGGTTGCCGACCAAAAAGGTGGCCTAAAACCAGCCGATCCCGCAGGTAGAGAAAGCGAAGAAGCTATAACACGCGCGAAGAACTTCGCAAATGATCTTGTTACTAAAGTTATCCCTTACGTAGAAAAAAACTATCGTACTTTACCTGGTGCGGCTAATCGTGCCATTGGTGGTTTCTCTCGCGGTGGGGGCGAAACGTTGCGTACCGCTTTAGGCAACATGGACAAATTTGCTTATGTGTGTACTTATAGCGCCTACCTGTCGCCTAAAGAAATGGAAACCGAATACAAAGACGTGGCCGGCAAACCAGCGGTAACTAATCAAAAATTTAAACTGTTTTGGGTAAGTGTGGGCAGTGAAGATTTTCTATATAAATCAACCGTTGAGTTTCTGGATTACCTGAAGGCCCATAATGTAAATTACAAAAGCCTTATTACCGGCGGTGGCCATACCTGGATGAATGTTAAACAATATGTAGCCGCTACAGCGCCTTTGCTTTTTAAATAATCACAGACAGAAAATCAACATGAAAAAGATATTAAACCTTATTTTATTAGTACTTGCCAGCTTGTCGGCAATGCCGCAGGCTCCCCGTGCGGTCCCTCCTGTTTCGCCACAGGTAAACGCGGATAACAGCGCGATCTTCAGATTTGTGGCACCAAACGCTAAAGAAGTATTCCTTACCGGCGAGTTTTTGAAAGAGAAACAAGCTATGGCGAAAGACGCTGCCGGTATATGGACCATCACCGTACCTAACATTAAACCTGATATTTACCCATACGCATTTGTAGTGGATGGCATACAGGTAGCAGACCCTAACAACACCCGCATATTTGCTAACGAGCGCTTTAAATTTAGCCTGGTTGACGTTAAGGGTAGCACACCATTGGTGCACGCGGTAAAAAATGTACCGCATGGCAAAGTTACTTACCGTTTATATAAATCAGCTTCGTTAAATACCACCCGCCAGTTATTGGTTTATACCCCACCGGGCTTTGATGCTAATGCGGCCAAAAAATATCCGGTGCTTTACCTTATCCACGGCGGATCAGACACGCAGGAGACCTGGACCAAGGTTGGTCAGGCCAATTTAATTGCAGACAACCTGATAGCTGAGAAAAAGGCCGTACCTATGATAATTGTTATGCCTTATGCCAATACACGCCCAGCGCCTATGGCTAAATTTAATGATGAGGTAGTTAACGATATTATTCCTTTCATCCAGGCAAATTATCCGGTGTTGACAGATCAGCCGCACCGCGCTATTGCGGGCTTTTCTGTTGGTGGCGGCCAGACAATGGAAGTAGGAATAAGCAATCCCGACAAATTTGCTTATGTAAGTGCTTATGCGCCATATCCGGAAACAGCAGAATTCAGAGAAATTTTTGCTGACTGGAAACCGGATGCAGCCAAATTGAACAAGCAATATAAATTGTTCAGCTTCAGCGTTGGCACCGAAGACTTTTTGTACGAAAGCACCAAAAAGAATATGGAAATGTTTAAAGAGAAAGGTGTAAAGTTTGAATCGTTGATCGTTCCGGGTGGGCATACCTGGATGAACTGCAAGCTTTACCTGGCTACTACATTACCAAAGTTATTTAAATAGAAATCATCATTTATTACAGATAATGTCATGAAAAAAAATCTTTCATTTTTATTAGGTGCAGCGCTATTAGGCTTGAGTTTGGTTAACTCAGCCTCAGCACAAACAGCACCGGCCGCGGCACCGGCCACAAGGGCTACATCACGGGTTATTGAAGACGGCGGCACGGGCCCTTACAAAGCAATAGCATTGCAGGAAAGCTCGCTTGCCACGCATACCGTTTTTCGTCCGCAGGATCTGAGCAGCTTTGGGCCAAATAAAAAGCTGCCTATTATAGCCTGGGGTAATGGCGCGTGTGCTAACTCGCCGTGGGAACACGTTAACTTTTTGTCGGAAGTTGCATCTAACGGATTTCTGGTGGTAGCGATAGGTCCGCTCCCCTTAGCGGGCGAAAAAGGCAGCGGCAGATCACAATCAACGCAATTAACTGATGCTATTGATTGGGCCATTGCGCAAAACGGCGACAAAAAAAGTCCGCTGTATAACAAAATAGATATTACTAAAATTGCGGTAAGCGGTATGTCATGCGGTGGCTTACAAACATTAGAAATGGCACCGGACAAACGTGTAACAACGGCTGTTATTTACAACAGCGGCTTGTTTGTAGTACGTGGCAGTGGTGTAGGCGGCATGCCTGATCTGCCGAAAGAACACTTGAAAAAACTCCACACACCTACTTTGTATGTGCTGGGTGGCGAAAAGGATATTGCTTACGCTAACGGCATGGACGATTTTAAAAACATTAACCATGTGCCTGTTTTTGTTGCCAATATGGATGTTGGCCACGGCGGCACTTACGGACAGCCACATGGCGGCGAGTTTGCCAAGGTTGCCACTGCCTGGTATAAATGGCAATTAAAAGGCGACAAGGAAGCGGCCAAATGGTTTACGGGTAACCCACCGGGCCTTGCTGCCGATAAGAACTGGAAAGTTGACAAAAAGAATATGCCGTAACTGGCATCAAGAACTTTAGTTTTTGATTTGGATGCTCCGGGCGCAAGGCCCGGGGCATTTTTTGTGCCCGAAGTTTTGCAACCAACCACGGAGCTGTTGCAGAAAATATGCAACAGTTTGCAACACTTGCAACAGCATTTTTTGCAATTGTTTGATAATTAAATATTTACAACTTTTATATGTTTAAACATGCAACACTTTGCAACAGACATATTCGTCTGGAATATTAGCTATAAAAATATATAATATATTGTATATCAAACAATTGTAAACACATAAATATTGGCTGTTTTTTTCGCATTGCTTGCAACACCCAGGCTTACTACAAAGCCTTGACGGACACTTTTGGATCTTAACTGTTTGGATTTTACTTTGAAGGCACAAACTCAAAAGGCAGCAACCTGCTAACACGATAAACACCGATATTTCCTTTCCACTCCAAACCTTCGTCATAAAAGCCGTTCTTGTCAATAATAACGCCCGCGTAGCTATCTTCTTGTTGGATAAAAGAGTCGTTGCCGTGTTTGTAAGTAATAAATATCTCGTTGTTGTTAAATTTATCACTGTTTGCGTCTGCCTCTTTTGCAAGCATCATAAATTTTTCGCTATCAGCATTCTGAATAATATCATCAGACGACAGCACGTTAGCGGCATCCAGCTTAAAACTGCTGGCATCGGTAATACCTTTTGGCGTTCTGTAAACCAAAAAGTTATTTTGCGACAGTTCATTAGCCCACAAAGAGCGTATAAAATGCATTCTTGAACCAAAATAGGCTTCGTCGCGCTCCTTAAGGATTTCCTTTACTTTAGCGGGTTTAAGACCGTCTATATCTTCAGTAAAAAAATAGTTTCCCTTATATTTGGTTTGCAATGGACTGTGACTAAACGAGGTTAAAAAATAAGTTATTTTATAACCTAATATCTTATTGCTGATGATCAAAGGCTTATCGGCATCAGCTGTTAGCAGGTCCTTCTTTTTGAAATAGCGGAAATATATTTCCTCCGGATTTTCAATCACACAATCTTTCGAATCCTCGCCAATAAATTCCTTCAAAAATATCTTCATGGCTTTGTCCCTGCTTATCTCGTCGCCCCCAATAACAACTTCGCTTAATACAATTGCTTTACTTTTTAGGGCGATAGTTAAGTTAGCATCAGTATAGTTGGCTATCTTTTGCGATTGGTAACCCATATAGCTAACTACCAGCGGTGAGCTTGTTTTTAAAGTATTGCTTATAGCGAAATTGCCGGCACTATCTGTTGATGTTCCTTTGAATGTACCGTCAAAATAAATGCTGACGCCCGCTAAAGGCTTGCCGGTTATTTCGTCAGTAACCGTTCCCCTTATGGCCTGGGCGTTTAGCAGTACCGGAAACATAAGCAGTACCGCGACAAATAATTGATAGCAGAACGTCATTTTAGTACATACGGATTTTACTGTCATTATTTGTTAACTTATATGGATACAATTTAAAACCACATACAAGTATAGGTAGTATAAAATATCCTTAAAAGTAAAGTATACAAGCAGTTATAAAACTGCGACTACAGCGCTGATTAATGCGACATGATATTGCAGTGTATACATGTTGTTCGGATGAACTTACGGGCTAAGGGCCTCATGACGTTTGCTTTTACTTAACACTTTCATCGGCAATGCTTTTCCTTAAAAATGCATTTATTTGCTCTTTGTCTATGTTAAATTCTTTCTTAAAAATATCCTTATAACTATTGTATTGCATCAATCTCTTTAAACCCGGTACGCCTTCTTTTTTAAAAACCATGCTGCATATCATTCCCTGAATAGCGCTGCTGGGGTTGGTAAAAGGGTCGGTATACCAAAAATTGTCAACATCGGTAAGGTCTGCTTCGGGGTGTTTGTTTAAGTATTGGGTTACCCTTTTCAAATGCCATTTTACGGAGTGGCCCATGCTACCGGCGTAAAAAACTGCTAATCCCTCCTGCAATGGCGATTTTGGATAAAGGTGATTAAGATACAGGTGTACCACTTCGTGAAAGTAATTTTCGCCTAAACCACCACAAAAAACCTGGTTATCCTTATCGTCAGATTTTCCGGATGGAGCCGCCTTATTACCCATCATCACCGTATAATCAAAGCCCTGTACCTGATAAAGCTCATCCTTATTATTAGCCAGGTAGTAGTTTATGTTAATCGGCTTTAATCCCCACTCCTTTTCAAGGCCGGCTATATTTCTTACTAAAGTATCGGCACGCTTTGCATTAAAAATATGATAGGGCGGATAATGGTAAATAATATTCCTGACGGTTTTGGTGCGCCATTTGGCCAATGCTTCGGTCATCGGGTTTTTAAAGTACGGCTCGTGGATTTTATCAAAGGCTACATAGTAGTTAGTTATAGCCATCGTCATTACATTCTTCTGCGAATCGGGAACCGAAAATTGGGTTTTAATATGTACATAATTAGCCGTGGGCCGTATGTATAAAATGGTAAGCCGGCAGCCCATGGAGTACAACGGATAATCATTAATAGCATAGATCATCTGGTCGGGTACCTTTCGCAGTTTAAGTTCGCTTTGCGGCCAGTATTTGGCCATGTCAGGGATAGCTTTTCCGTTAAAATCAGCAACATATTTATTGTAAAACCGCAGCGCCTGCTTTACTTCGGTAAGCGATGTATCAACGCCTGGGTTCAGATAGATCTGCGCGTAGCTGTTAGCTGCTAACAAAATGGATATGAATGAGAGCAAAGGTTTCATCATACACATAGTTAGTGATTTTGTGTGTGATTATGATGTGCTTAACAGTTTTTAACAATTCAAGCCGGAGGAAAAAGGTTTAGTTGCATCATAGCGCAAGTCTTAGCAGGCCGCATGCAGTTGCGGCCTGACTTGTGCTGCCGCATCATAAGGGCAAGGTGTTAGCAAGCCGGATCAGGCCAATAAAGCACAAGCCAGGCCTTTGCACGCTCCCATAGCGCTAAGCGGCGTGTAGCGGGACGAAATATATTGATGAATTTTCGTAAACTTGATAAGTCTATCAAGATTACCATGAAACAAGAAAAAAAGGATATAATAGCATTTTTAAAGGAAAATGTAGCTCCATTAAATGATGTGACATTAGGTGCTGGCTACAGGGCATCTGCTTACTTGCTTGATGGTACATACTTGCCATGTGTTATCTTTCGCAATCCGAGAGCTATTGTAAATTTGGCGATAAAGCGATTTAAAGAAGAAATGGTGGGTGGTAGCATTTTCTCACGAAAACCTAAATCAAACTATTACAATCTTGTTAAAGGCTTTGTAGCAACCGGAAACTGCGTCAATGAGTATGATATTCAGAGAGTTGAAAAAAGCAGACATGCCTTTCCTATAGACTTTCAAATGCAAATAAAGGGCGAGACCACGATGGGATGGACGGGATTTTCTGCAAAAATGAAAGACGGAAAGTATTTGGGATTTGGAACTAATTTCCGTTGGGAATTTTTTCAGATGCCTGATGAGTACTCAGTTGATGATATAACAGAAATAATTAATCATAGTTATGTTTTAAAGTCGGGAGAGTTGGTTTCTCACAGAGAGACTCAAATGACAAGACCGGAAAACTACGCTGAAGCGGTAGTTCACCGTGAGATGCCCTTCTTCGAGTGTTTTATTGATGATTTATGACTTCGCTAAATATTACAGCCCTTTTATAGTGAATTTCCCGCACGCGTCATGGCGAGTGTAGCGTGGCCATCTCCTGCGGAAATTCACTGCGGACATACAAAGCGGCTCAGCTTAAAGAGATGGCCACGCTATCGCTCGCCATGACGGGGTGAATAGACTTGCTCTATAACGGAGTGTTCAATTTCGCAAATTACGTTGGAAAAGTTGCTTTAATGATTTAATACCAGGGCCGATAATCTCAGTTTCTTCCATCAAACAAATAAGTTCTAACATCTTTATTTCAAACTCTCTAGCCATGTCTAGGTTCTCTATATAAACTTCCCAAACAGCTCCCGATCCTCCCCACATATCAACGCTATTTATGGCTTTTATAAAAGAATCAAATTCATCTCTGCCTATTAACGAACTTAAGTTATCTACAACGCGTGCCTGCGCACTATGGTTGTTATCAATTAAAACATTTGAAATAGTAGATAATATGGCTATGAATTCTTCTTTTTTAGTACGAAGAATATTGAGATTAGATTGGGGCTTGAATAGTCGGCGTAACCACATAAATCTTACCCCTTCCTCAAGGTCGAAGACCTAATGATCAACTCAGGCTTCAAGCTTATCACCTTAGGTGTAACAGCAACTTCACTGTTGTTCAGCTCATCAAAATACAAGTTAGCAATGGTGCGCCCCATATGCATACTAAACTGATCTATAGTGGTAATGGATGGATTGGTTAACTCCGTAAACGCCTCGTTGGCGTAGCCGCATATCCCTAGTTGCGAGGGTACCTGGATATTCATATCATGCGCAACATCTAATACACCTAAAGCGGAGAAGTCAGATGTGGAAGCAAATATGGCATCAGGTGGCTGGGGCAGGCTTAGTAGCTGGCGGGTGGCCGTGGCACCCAACTCTTTTGTCCACGCGTTTTTCATTATCAACTCATCAGCAACGGCAATGTTGTGCTTTTTAAGCGCTTTTAAATAACCATCGCGGCGTTGCTTAAAAATGTTCAGGTTCTGGGGGCCTTCCAACAAAGCTATGCGTTTGTAACCTTGCTTTATCAGGTGTTCTACGGCCTCCATGGACGCCTGCTCGTTATCATTAATAACTTTCAGTGTCTCTAATTCTGTAGCTACGCGGTCAAACTGAATTAACTGTATGCCATGGTCTATCACATTCCGCAAATGGCTTATATCCTCAGTTTCAACCGACATGGATATCACTATACAATCAACATGTTGGTTAACCAAAGCGTTAACGCATTTTATCTCTTTAGCTACCGACTCGTTAGACTGGCAGATGATCATGTTATAATTTTGCTGGTTGGTAACTTCTTCCAATCCGGCTATAACGTTAGAAAATATGTTCTGATTAATGCGCGGTACCACAACCCCTATGGTATGGCTTTTTCCCATACGCAGGTTTGATGCCAATACGTTACGTTTGTAATTAAGCTCGGCGGCGGTTTTAAGCACCAGCTTTTTAGTTTCCTCGTTTACGTGATTGCTGTTGTTCAACGCCCGCGATACAGACGATGCCGTAATATTCAACCTTTCGGCTATATCGTAAATGGTAACGCGCTTTTTAGGTTTCATTGAAATTATTGCAAATATGATAAAAATAATTTCCTGCAATCGATTGCATATTAAAAAAAAGATTTAATTTCGTTCCCAACACAAACAACCAATTCGTAAAGCGAAAATTGCATATAACTCATTAATATAAAACATGTTACTTCTCGGAATAGATATCGGCACCTCATCAGTTAAAGTATCAGTTGTTGATGCTGCAACACAAAAAACCATCGCGTCAGCCGCATATCCGGATACCGAATCGCCAATAACATCTTTGCAACTGGGCTGGGCCGAGCAATCGCCGGAAATGTGGTGGCAACAGGCGCAGCAGGCAATAGGCTTGTGTAACAGCACTCAAAAGTACGATCCGAAAGATATATCGGCCATTGGTATAGCCTACCAGATGCACGGTTTGGTTTTGGTTGATAAAGAACAAAAATTACTGCGTGACAGCATTATCTGGTGCGATAGCCGCGCGGTTGAGCTGGGCGACAAAGCATTTGATGCCATTGGTCATGATGTTTGCTTATCGCATTTGCTAAACTCTCCGGGCAATTTTACCGCATCAAAACTGGCGTGGGTAAAAAAGAATGAGCCGGAGATCTACGCCCAGATAGATAAAATAATGCTACCCGGCGATTACATCGCCATGAAATTGACGGGCGATATCACTACTTCTATATCAGCCTTGTCTGAAGGTGTTTTCTTTGATTTTAAGAACAACAGCATTTCAAAAGAGATCATAAACTATTACGGCTTTGAAGAAAGTTTCTTCCCGGTTGTAAAACCTGTTTTTTCTGATCATGGCCAGGTAAGTGCTGCCATTGCTGCTAAACTGGGCCTTAAAGCAGGTATACCGGTAGCCTACAAAGCAGGCGATCAGCCTAATAACGCGCTTTCATTAAACGTATTAAATGCCGGTGAGGTAGCTGCAACTGCAGGTACATCAGGCGTTATATACGGTGTTAGCGATGACTTGACTTATGATCCGCAATCGCGTGTAAACACCTTTGCGCACGTTAACTATTCTGAAGAGGAAAAAAGAACCGGCGTATTGCTTTGCATTAACGGCACAGGCAGCATGTACCGCTGGACCAAAAACCTGTTTGGTTCTGCAGTAAGCTACCAGCAAATGAATGAGATAGCCAACCACGCGCCTATTGGCTGCGATGGTTTGCGCATTTTACCATTTGGTAACGGCGCGGAGCGTATGCTGAATAATGAACTGGTTGGCGTACATTTCCATCATATTGATCTGAACCTGCACACCCAGGCACACATTTTCCGTGCGGTACAGGAAGGCATAGCCTGCGCGTTCCGCTATGGTGTAGATATTATGCGCGAAAATGGCATGAGCCCAACCGTTATACGTGCAGGTAAGGCTAACTTATTTTTAAGCGACCTTTTTGCACAAACCTTTGTGAACGCTACAGGTATACCTGTTGAGTTGTACAAAAATGATGGCAGTGTAGGCGCGGCTTTGGGTGCAGGCATTGGCGCGGGTATATTTAACAATCCGGCCGAAGCCTTCAGTAATATGCATCCGGTGCAGTTGATAGAGCCTACATCAAAAATGTTTGAGCCGGTTTACCAGGAGTGGAAAGGCTTACTTGCTCAACAGCTAAATATACTGCAAAACAAACACCCACACACAGTAAATTAATAATCCGCTATATTAAGTAATAAGTAATTAACAAATAAAAAATGGGAAAAATAGTAACAGGCGAAAAAGAGTTCTTCAAAGGGATCGGCCAGATCAAATTTGAAGGTTTGGAATCAGACAATCCGTTAGCGTTTCGCTGGTATGATGAAAACAGAGTTGTAGCCGGTAAAACCATGAAAGAGCACTTCAAATTTGCAGGTGCTTACTGGCATTCATTTGTGGGTAATGGTGGCGATCCTTTTGGTGGCCCTACTCATGAGTTTGAATGGGACAAAAAAGCTGATGCGGTTGAACGCGCAAAGGACAAAATGGACGCTGCTTTTGAGTTCCTTACTAAACTTAACCTGCCGTACTACTGCTTCCATGATGTGGACGTGGTTGATTATACCAATGATATTAAAGAGAACGATCGCCGTTTACAGGCTTTGGTTGAGTACGCTAAGCAAAAACAAGCTGAAAGTGGTGTAAAATTGCTTTGGGGTACTGCTAACCTGTTCTCGCACGCACGTTACATGAACGGCGCTTCTACCAACCCTGATTTCCACGTGTTAACACATGGTGCTGCTCAGGTTAAAGCTGCTTTAGATGCTACTATTGCTTTAGGTGGCGAAAACTACGTATTCTGGGGTGGCCGCGAAGGTTATATGACCCTTTTGAACACCGATATGAAACGCGAGCAGGAGCACTTAGCTAAATTCTTGCATGCATCAAAAGATTACGCACGCAAACAAGGCTTTAAAGGAAACTTCTTTATTGAGCCAAAACCTTGCGAGCCTACTAAACACCAGTACGATTATGATAGCGCTACTGTATTTGGTTTCTTACAGAAATACGATCTGTTGAAAGACTTTAAGATCAACATTGAAGTTAACCACGCTACATTAGCCGGTCATACTTTCCAACACGAATTACAGGTTGCTGCTGATGCTGGCCTTTTAGGTTCTATCGATGCTAACCGTGGTGATGTTCAAAACGGATGGGATACTGACCAGTTCCCGAATGACATCAACGAGATCACTGAAGCTATGCTGATCATCCTGAAAGCAGGTGGTTTGCAAGGTGGCGGTGTTAACTTTGACGCTAAGATCCGCAGAAACTCAACTGATCCGGCTGACTTGTTCTACGCTCACGTTGGTGGTATGGACATTTTTGCACGTGCGTTGGTAACTGCTGATAACATCCTGCAAAAATCAGATTACGAAAAGATCCGCACAGAACGTTACGCATCTTACGATAGCGGTAAAGGTAAAGAATTTGAAGAAGGCAAATTGTCTTTAGAAGACCTGCGCGAGTATGCTATCCAAAACGGCGAGCCTGCTGTTATCAGCGGCAAACAGGAATACATTGAAAACCTGATCAACCGTTACATCTAATAGCTTTTAGCTTAATATTTTTTTAAAAGCGATGGGTTAAAAAGTCCATCGCTTTTTTGTTTCTCTATATTTTCAAAAACTTTAAAGCAAACAAAAAAATAATTTGCGATTTGTCATCCGTTAGCTAACTTTGCCAAACAAAGTACTTTTAATTTATGAATAGTTTTTCAAAATTGGATGCCTTGCATTTAAAAGTAAGGCAAAATAAATGGTTCAATTACTTTACCGTATTTAACCGTGTGGCGTTAGCGGCTGGTTTTTTACCTGCAGGTGGTGTTAAGATCATGGGCGAACGCTTTACTGATCTGCATAACAATCAGCCAATGGGGCATTATCTGGAGGCACTGTATCATACGGGTTATTACTACACCACAATAGGTATTTTACAGGTTGTAGCAGCTATGCTGTTGCTAATTCCGCGTACCGCGCTATTAGGCGTACTCATTTATTTTCCTATCATACTAAACATTTGCATCCTTTCGCTTGCGGTGCGTTTTGAAGGATCGCTTTTAACCGCGCCGTTAATGGTAATATCCTGTATTTACCTGCTTTGCTGGGATTACCATAAACTAAAGGCCATTTTATTTTCGGGGACGGTTGTGGTTACTCAACCCAAAATCACCGATAACAAATTTCCATTTAAATTTTTTTCAGGCGTATTCGCGTTCCTGGTTTTATTTGTGTTTACGATAACGCATGTGTTTGATCTGATGCCGCGCAATACAGTAACTGATTGCAAAACCCAATGTGATGATGCTAAAAATCCCGGCGCATGTAATGTGTTTTGCGAGTGTATTCACCTTAAGGGGCAACCGTTTGACAAAGCGCTTGATGATTATCATACCGCTTTAAAACAATAGCATCAATTAGGCTTGCAACCTGAGCATCTGATAACCCCCTTTTCCGCTATAAACAGCCCGAAAAAAACACCGGAAAGCAGTCTGTGTAAAAAACACAAACCTTTATCGATAATATTTGTTCGGCGCTGTTGCTAATCCGTAACATAAAGGTTATAATTGTTGGCAAAAACCAATTTAAAATATATGAAAGAATTATCTTTTGGCGATTGGGGAGTATTCCTTGTATACTTCATCATTGTCGCTGCTTACGGTTTGTGGGTTTATAACCGTAAAAAAATCGTTGGCGTATCTTCATCAAAGGATTATTTCCTGGCAGAGGGTTCTTTAACGTGGTGGGCCATCGGCGCATCGCTAATTGCATCTAACATTTCTGCAGAGCAATTTGTGGCCATGAGTGGTAACGGCTTTACTATGGGTTTGGCCATATCAACTTACGAGTGGATGGCCGCGCTTACATTGGTGATTGTTGCGGTGTTCTTCATTCCGGTGTATCTTAGAAATAAGATATTCACCATGCCGCAGTTCCTGCATCAGCGCTACAACAGCACGGTTGCAATGATCATGGCTATATTCTGGTTGCTTTTATACGTTATTGTAAACCTTACATCAATACTTTACCTGGGCGCTATTGCCATCCACGGTATATCAGGTATTAATTTCGAATTATGTATAGGCTTGTTAGCGGTATTTTCAATAATTATTACCCTGGGCGGTATGAAGGTTATTGGTTTTACAGATGTTATACAAGTGTTCTTTTTGATATTGGGTGGTTTGGTAACTACCTATATCGCTATAACAAAAGTAGCAGACCACTACGGCGTAACCGGTATATCTGCCGGCCTTTCTGCCATGTATACCAACTACAATGATCACTTCCACATGATCCTTAAAAAGGATAACGCCAGCTACGGCGACGTGCCGGGATTAACCATGCTGTTAGGCGGTATGTGGATAGTAAACTTAAACTACTGGGGTTGTAACCAATACATTACCCAACGTGCTTTAGGTGCAGATTTAAAAACTGCCCGTGGCGGTATATTATTTGCGGCTTTCTTAAAACTTTTAATGCCGGTTATAGTGGTATTGCCCGGTATAGCTGCGTATGTTTTATTTAAGGAGCAGGTATTTGATGCAGGCAGCGCAGGCAGCATTAATGAGAACCATGACAATGCCTACCCGGTATTGTTAAACCTGTTGCCTACAGGCGTTAAGGGCTTGGCCTTTGCCGCGTTAACTGCTGCTGTAGTAGCATCATTAGCGGGTAAGGCAAACAGTATTGCTACCATTTTTACGCTGGATATCTACAAGAAAAAAATTAACCCTGAAGCCAGCGAGAAAAACCTGGTTAACGTAGGTAAGATAAGTGTTGTTGTGGCTATGGTTTTGGGTGTGGTAATCTCTCCGTTCCTGGGTATTGATAAAAAAGGCGGGTTCCAATTTATACAGGAGTATACCGGCTTTGTATCTCCGGGTATCTTCGCCATGTTTATTTTAGGTTTCTTCTGGAAAAAAGCATCTTCAAACGCGGCGCTATTCGCAACAATTGGTGGTTTTGGTTTCTCTGTTTTCTTCAAGTTCCTGCCAAAATTTGCAAATCTTGAGCCGTTAAAAGGTACAGGTTTTTCTTTCTTCAACACGCAAAGCGGCTTATGGGAAATTCCTTTCTTAGACCGTATGGGTTTTGTATTTGTAATCTGTATGATCTCGATGATCGTCATCAGCTTAATTGATGCAGCACGCGGTAAGAAAACAAACGGATTGGAAGTTGATGCATCTATGTTTAAAACAACCAACAGTTTTGCTGTGGGTGCGCTTATCATCATAGGTATATTAACTGCGCTTTACACTGTATTCTATTAATTGCTGATAATTCAATGTTTATATAAAAGCGTCCCGCTAAAACGGGACGCTTTTTTGCGTTATAGATCTACCCCGGCAAAACAATTAACAGATTAAAGCCTTATTAAGGCAGCGTAAAGCAATTAGCTCACGTATTGTAAATATGCCCCATATAGCAGCAACATCTACCATCAATTTCCCCTATAAAATAGAGCAGCAGGCCGTAAAAGCGCAGGCTCATGCGCTATTCTCGGCCAACTTTCCGCAAACCGACAGGCTCATCTTCGCTTTTGATAATACGGAGATAGTTACCCGCAATTTTTGCAAACCGCTGGATTGGTACGCCATGCCCACCACTTTTGAGGAGAGAAATAATGACTATCAGCAAATAACGCTGGAATATGCTATCAAAGCTATTGAGGATTGTATTGCCAAAGCGGCATTAGCCAAAGAAGACATTACGGATATTCTGTTTGTTACTACAACAGGATTGGCTACACCAAGCATGGATGCTTTAATAGTAAATGCCATGCGATTGAATCCGCACATTAACCGTACGCCCATTTGGGGCCTGGGTTGCGGTGGCGGGGTATCAGGTATGGCTAAGGCTAATACCATCGCTATAGCCAATCCAAATGCTGTAGTGCTGCTGGTGGCTGTGGAGCTGTGCTCGCTTACCTTAATTAAAAGCGACTACAGTAAAAGCAATTTTATAGGCTCAAGCCTGTTTTCAGACGGCGTGGCGGCTTGCATTGTCAAGGGCGACAACTATACAACATCTGCACACAAAGTAGCTTACATGGGAGCAAGCAGCAAATTATATTATGATTCGTTAGATGTGATGGGCTGGGAATTTAAGGATACCGGTTTTAAAGTATTATTCTCTAAGGATATCCCTACATTTATACACGAGAACGTTAAGCAGGATATAAGAGAATTTCTGCAAAAACATGATCTGCAACTAAGCGATATCAAGAATTTTATTTTTCACCCGGGTGGTAAAAAGGTTTTAGATGCTTATGCCGATGCCTTGCAGGTAGAAGGCGACTTTTTACAAAAAACCCGCGAGGTAATGAATGATAACGGCAATATGTCCAGCGCCACAGTATTATATGTGCTGGATAAATTTATTACCGAGGGCTTTGAAGATGGCTACGGTTTAATGATGGCCATGGGGCCGGGCTTTTCGAGCGAGATGGTACTTTTAAAGCTTTCTAACAACTAATCAATGTATTTCTGGATCTTCCTTGCCTTCCTTATCACCCAACGCCTGTCTGAGTTGTACATAGCCCGCCAAAACGAGAAATGGCTGTTGCAGCAAGGCGCCGTGCAATACGGCCAAAGCCACTACCCTTTTATGGTGGGTATGCATACGTTGTTCATCGTATCGTTAATAGTTGAATACAATGTTAGGGATAACACCCCCTTCAGTTATTATTTCCTGCTGGCCTTCATTGCGGTACTTTCCTTTAAGTTTTGGGCGCTATCCTCATTAGGAAAGTATTGGAACACCAGGATCTACCGTGTGCCGGGCGTTTACCCGGTAAAAAAAGGGCCCTATAAAATATTTAAGCATCCTAACTATATGGAAGTGGTTTTAGAGATAGCCATAATTCCGCTGGTATTTAACCTGTATTACACTGCTATAATATTCTCAATACTCAACGCGGCAATGCTGTATGTAAGGATAAGTGTGGAGAATAAGGTTTGGGCGGATGAATAAATTACCCCATTGTCATTCTGAGCGATAGCGAAGTCTTGTACAACCTACAGGCCGAGCGCCCGGCTAGCCAAGCGTATAAGATTCTTCGCTATCGCTCAGAATGACAACCAAATTCTAAATCAAAAAACAAATCCGAAATCGAACATCCGAAATCCGAAATCAAAAAGTTACTTCTTCACCATTTTAAAATGCTGTATACCTGCCTCTTCAAATTGCGGCCCTGTTTTTTCAAAGCCCGATTTTGCGTATAAGGGCATAGCATCTATTTGCGCATTGAGGTAAATATAGTCTGCATCTGCCGGCAGATCATTCAGTGCTGTGGTCACCATCACATGCGCCACACCTTGCCCCCGGTATTGCTTCAGCACCGCAAAGCGCTCCAGTTTATAACCTTGTTCTGTTTTACGCCAGCGGCAGGCACCGGCAGGCTCTCCGTCTACCGTTGCTAAAAAATGGTGCGACTCTTCTTCATGCTCCCATTCCAACTCAGGCGGGCAGTGTTGTTCAACTACAAATACCTCGCGGCGTATCGCAAACACGGTTTCAAGCGTCTGCGGATTATTTACCTTGCTTACTTTTATTTCTAACGGCTTTGGCATCAACGTAATGTTTCTTGGTCATGTGTCCGGTTAGTTTCAGGTTATGGTTTTCTTCTGCCGCGTCTATTGAGTGGGTGCACAAAATATCGTCCTCTTCCTCCGCCAGATCAGACAACTGCTCATAAAACTTATGTAAACGATCAAGTTCTTCCTCTGTCAAATCTTCAATATCCACCATCCGGTTGCTGGCTCCCGCGTGCGATGCCAACAGTTCATTCAACTTTAAATGTATCGCCTTTGAATCTTTATTCTGCGTTTTCTGGATCAAAAACACCATTAAAAAAGTAACAATGGTTGTTCCCGTATTTATTATTAGCTGCCAGGTATCAGAATAATTAAAAACAGGGCCTGTAACCAGCCAAACTATAATTATGCCTATAGCCATTATAAAAGCTGTTGAGCTACCGGTTGCATTGGTGGCCCAATTGGCAAACCTTTCAAATAAATTCTTTTTCTTTTTAGCCATATATTGCTGATTGCTATGGTTAAAACTAAAAAAAAGCGCCGATGTTTTACACCGGCGCTTTTATATACTTTGTGGCTGCTACTACAGTTTATCTGTAGCGTTAATGCAATTCAGATCCTCAAAAGCGGCGGTTAACCTTTTAACAAAGGTTTCCTCTGCCTTACGCAACCAAACACGCGGATCATAATATTTTTTGTTTGGTGAATCTTCGCCTTCAGGGTTACCAATCTGGCCTTGCAGGTAACCTTCTTTTGATTTATAGTAATCTTTAATGCCTTCCCAAAATGCCCACTGCAAATCGGTATCAATATTCATTTTAATTGCGCCATAGCTTATCGCCTCGCGAATTTCTTCCTGACTTGAGCCTGAGCCACCGTGGAATACAAAGTTGATAGGTTTTTCTTCCGTTAAACCAAATTTCTTCTTCACGTACTCCTGCGAGTTATGCAATATAACCGGCTGCAATTTTACATTACCCGGTTTGTACACACCGTGTACGTTACCAAAAGCTGCCGCAACGGTAAAACGCGGACTAACCTTTAAAAGATGCTCATATGAATAGGAAACTTCTTCAGGCTGTGTATATAAACGTGAGCTATCAACGTCAGAGTTATCAACGCCGTCTTCCTCGCCGCCGGTAACACCTAATTCAATCTCCAACGTCATGCCCATTTTGGCCATGCGCTCTAAATATTTGGCAGAGATCTCAATGTTTTCTTCAATAGGCTCTTCAGAAAGATCAAGCATATGCGATGAGAACAAAGGCTTTCCGGTTTCTGCAAAAAATTTCTCCCCGTGCTCTAACAGGCCGTCTATCCACGGTAGCAATTTTTTAGCAGCGTGGTCTGTATGCAAAATAACAGCAATACCATAATGCTCTGCTAATAAATGCACGTGTTTTGCAGCAGATACACCGCCCAAAATGCAGGCCTGCAATTTTGAGTTATCTAATGATTTACCGGCGTAAAACTGCGCGCCACCATTTGATAACTGTATAATAACAGGTGAATTAACCGCCTTAGCAGTTTCCATTACCGCGTTAATGGTGTTAGTGCCGGTAACATTTACAGCAGGTAAAGCAAACTGATGTTTCTTTGCCGCTTCAAACAGCTCCTGCACCTGATCGCCGTGCAGTACGCCTTTATAATCTTTTAAGCTCATTATATCTAATTAAAGCCCGAAGTTAGCATTTTGAGGCGAAAAATAAGGTTTAAGTGCAACATTTTAACGCTTTAACATGTTACATACCAAAAAACGAAGCTTGTTGGTTTATAACAGTGCAAGTCTAAAATTTTTCGTTTCTTTGCATCAATTTGAAAGAGTTAGAAACAGATATGAGTTGGTTTAAACGAGAATCAAAAGGGATAATTACTACTACTGATCAAAAAAAAGAGGCACCTGACGGAATATGGAACAAGTGCCCTCAATGTAAAAAACCCCTTCACTATTCTGAGCAGGTTGAAAATCAATACGTTTGCCATTACTGCGGATACCATCTGCGTATTGGTTCAAAGGAATATTTTTCGGTTCTGTTTGATAATAACGAGTTTACTGAGCTCTTTGCTGACATGACTTCCGGCGATCCGCTACAGTTCACTGATTCAAAAAAATACACTGACAGGCTAAGCGAAACCCAGTTTAAAACCGGATTGAAAGATGCTATACGCGCAGGCGTTGGCAAAATAAACGGACAGGAACTGGTTATTGCTTGTATGGACTTCAATTTTATAGGCGGCTCAATGGGTTCTGTAGTAGGCGAAAAGATTGCCCGCTCTATTGATCATTGTATTGCCAACAAAATTCCTTTTCTGATGATCTCCAAATCTGGCGGTGCGCGTATGATGGAGGCAGCTTTCTCGCTAATGCAGATGGCTAAAACATCAGCAAAACTTGCGTTATTGGGCCAGGCTAAAATACCGTTCATATCATTATTGACAGATCCGACCACGGGTGGTGTTACAGCATCATACGCAATGCTGGGCGATATTAATATTGCCGAGCCGGGCGCTTTAATTGGCTTTGCCGGACCACGTGTTATTAAAGAAACTATTAAGAAAGATCTGCCTAAAGGTTTCCAAACTGCCGAATTTGTGCAGGAACACGGCTTTTTAGATTTTATTGTAGACCGCCGCGAAATGAAGGAAGAGTTAGGCGCGTTTTTAAAAATGATGCGGAACTAAACTTCGTTAAAATATAAAAAGCAAAGGGCTTACCGTTTGGTAAGCCCTTTGCTTTTATACTTATTTTTATTGATGTTAGTTAGATGTTACGCCTGGCGTAGCGTGGTCTATATACGGCATGTCCTTAATATAAACCGGCTTTTTACCTTCATTATGTAATGCTGCTGGTTGCGATGGATAATCTGTTACATCATCATTAATCGGATCATCTTCCGTTACATCGCTATCATCCTCGTCATAGTCAACTTCCGGATCTTCATCATCTTCAAAGTCGTCCTCGTCGGCATCCATAAGTTCGTTATCGTCGTCATCAGACTCCTCTGCGTTATCTCTTGAAAGATCGTCGGCATCGTAGGCGTTATCACTGTTTACATAGTCTGATGGTTCATCATCATAATTATCCGGGTCGTACCCGAATTTGTTTTCTTCCAAAATCATAGGTGTATGTTTTTATGGTAAGTGCTACTGTTTACAAACTTTCTGTACCGGGCTCATGGCCCACCATTCTGCCGGTGCTGCGGTTATGGTGCTGGGGCTGAAAGTCGGCCCTTGCAGGTCCTTCAGCCGGAAATTCGTGTTCATTAGGTGGTGTTACATCGTTTTGTTCACTAAAAGATGTATTGCTACCTGAATCTTGTTGCTGTTGCTCTCTTTGAGGGCTATATCCTGAACCTTCCTGTTCTGATTGTTTTCTTTCAGGAGTTTCATCTGGGCGGTTACCGTTTCCGGAATTTTGATTTTCGATATTCATAGGTTTATTATTTTAATTACAAATTAATAAACCATAACCATGCCAATATGCTAACGGGTTGTAGATAAATAAAGGAAACCGGAGGATTATTAGGCGAAGAGTTCGCGAAGTTTTTGCACTACAAAATCAACCTCTTGCTTAGTGTTATACTTTGAGAAAGAGAACCTTACAGACGGCCTTGAGTCGCTTGCGCCGATAGCTGTAAGCACGTGAGAGCCTATATCTGTGCCCGAGCTGCAGGCACTACCGCCTGATACAGAAATACCGGCTATGTCCAGCTTAAACAGCAGCATATCTGCAATGTCTGTTTCTGGGAACGATACGTTTAGCACAGTATACAGGCTTTTATCCGCAGCTATCTCGCCATTAAATTGGATATCCGGAACGTTGGCTTGCAGTTGCGCTATCATATAGGTTTTCAAGCCCTGAATATGGTCGCGGTGTTTATCCATGTCAGCATAGGCCAGCTCAAGCGCTTTTGCTAAACCCGCTATGCCGTAAACATTTTCGGTACCGCCACGCATATTTCGCTCCTGCGCGCCGCCGTATATAAGCGGGCTTATTTTTATTTTATGGTTAATGTATAAGAAGCCAACACCTTTAGGGCCATGAAACTTATGTGCCGCGCAGGTTAAAAAATGCACTTTTAACTGGTTTAGCACATGCGGATAATGCGCCATGGTTTGTACCGTATCGCAATGAAAAACAGCACTATACTGCTCGCACAGATTACCTACCCGTTCAATATCAGTAAGTGTCCCTATCTCGTTATTAGCTTGCATTAACGACACAAAACTGCGGTCATTATTTTTAAGCAGTTCCTCCAAATGTTCATAGCTGATGTTACCTTTTTCGTCAATATCAACAAAGCTCAGTTTAATAACACCGGTTTTTTCCATGGCCTCCAGCGTATGCACAACAGCGTGATGCTCTGCCTGCGTGGTAATTGCATGCTTAATGTTATTGTCAATAATACCACAGCGGATGGCCATGTTATCAGCTTCCGTTCCGCTGCCGGTAAAAAATATCTCGGCAGGTGATGTATGTAGTAAAGCAGCAACTGTTTTACGCGCTTTTTCCACCAGCGTACGCCCCTCGCGCCCATGCGCATGTATAGACGATGGATTACCAAAATGACTTTCCATTACACCGCACATCACCTTGATAACCTCAGGATCAAGCGGAGTAGTAGCAGCATTGTCTAAGTATACGCGCATTTTTTAATGAGTGAATTAGTGATTGAGTGAATTAGCGATTAATTTGATTTGCGTGTTGGTTAATTAATGATCTGATGGTATCTTATTTTTTATTTTCGCTTACTGTTTTTCGGGCTGAAGCGGCAACTTTTAATATTTCGTTTCCTTCACCCATTAATCTTTCTATTTTTTCAGAAGCTATTATGTTCGCTTCAATCATTACTTCCATCCAAAAAACGCTCTCATCTGCCTCTTCAACAACGATAGAAATTTTTGAATGAAATTCAGCCTGTGATCTCGAACGGCAAGCAGCGCGGTAATTTGATCCTACAGAAGATGATGATCGCAGTAATTGTCTGCCAACTATCTTAGCTTCCTCGGTTTTAGGCAATGATTGATATAAGTGAATATTATCAACAACAAATTTTTTAGTACGCTCACGAAACTTTTCCGCAAACTCATTTTTACTAATCTTTTCCATACCTCAATTTATCAAAATTCAGGCAATTATAATTATCAATCACTAATTCACTAACTCATTCATTAACTAACTCACTCAATCACTAATTCACTCAATCACTCATTAACTAAGTTGTAGTATCTCCTTTATATCCGCAATTATCTTATTCGCCAAACCATTAGCTGCCGTTTCAGATTCGCTTTCTGAGTAGATACGGATAATAGGCTCGGTGTTTGAACGGCGCAGGTGTACCCATTGCTTATCAAACTCTATTTTCAGTCCGTCAATGGTGCTGTAGGGTTGATTTTTATAACGTTCTTCTACCTTTAATAACAAGGCATCAATATCCATTTCGGGTGTAAGTGTTATTTTATTTTTTGAGATAAAATAATTGGGGTATGATTTGCGCAACAACGAAACCTGCTTGCCAAATTTTGCCAAATGGGTTAAAAATAAGGCAATCCCGGCTAGAGCATCGCGGCCATAATGCAATTCGGGATAGATCACCCCGCCGTTACCTTCGCCGCCTATCACCGCGTTCACTTCCTTCATTTTATTTACAACGTTCACCTCTCCTACAGCCGCCGCGTGGTACTCGCCGCCTGCCTGTTCAGTAACATCGCGTAAAGCGCGGGTTGATGAAAGGTTAGATACCGTATTGCCTTTTGTATTCTTTAAAACATAATCGGCAACCGCTACCAGCGTATACTCTTCGCCAAACATATTGCCGTCTTCGCAAACAAAACAAAGGCGGTCAACATCCGGATCAACCGCTATACCCAGATCAGCATTTTTTGCTAACACTTCTTTAGATAAGGCAGTAAGATTCTCGGGCAGCGGCTCAGGGTTATGCGGAAACTCGCCATCAGGCTCGCAAAACAATTTATGCACGGTTTTAACACCAAGCGCCTGCAATAACGCCGGAACAAAAATACCGCCGGTAGAATTTACGCAATCTATCACCACCTTAAAGTTGGCACCGGCAATAGCGCCAACATCAACCAATGGCAGGGCCAGTATCTGGTCAATATGTTTTTGCAGATAGCTGTCATCGTAAGTTACCTTACCTAAAGCGTTTACCTCGGCATAGTCAAAATCGCTGCTTTCGGCTATGTCAAGAAGTTCTTTACCATCAGTATCACTTATAAACTCGCCTTTGGCATTTAAAAGCTTTAAAGCGTTCCACTGTTTAGGGTTATGGCTGGCAGTTAATATAATGCCGCCACCTGCCTGCTCTAAAGGTACTGCAACCTCTACGGTTGGCGTTGTAGAAAGGCCAATATCAACCACATCAATACCTAAGCCCATTAAGGTGCCTGTTACCAGGTTATTCACCATACTGCCGGATATGCGTGCATCGCGGCCGACAACTATTTTTTTTGCGCCTCCGTTTTTTATTATCCAAGCACCATACGCCGATGTAAATTTTACTATATCAAGAGGTGTTAAACCATCACCGGCCGCGCCGCCTATGGTACCCCGTATACCCGAAATTGATTTTATAAGTGTCAAAGTTCAAAAAATAAAGTGGTGCAAAAATAGGATTTTTTATTGTCTGAACTAAGATTTATAGTCTGCATCGGTTAAAGGGATCCTATAAGGCAGCTTATAAAATCCTAAAATCCTCCTATCCTATAAATCTTAGTTTATATTTGCCGTAGATGCCAGATTACCTGCTACATCTTGATCAGCAATTATTCCATTTCATTAACCACGATATGGGTAATTGGTTTTTTGATTTATTGATGCCCGTTTTGCGCGATAGGCGTGTGTGGATACCCCTTTACATTTTCATTTTTGTTTTTTGCCTTTGGCGATATAAAAAGCGGGGCCTTATTATTATAGTGCTGCTGGCCTTAGCGGCCGGATTGGCCGATTTTGGCAGCGCAACCATTATTAAGTCTTTATTTAAACGGGTACGCCCCTGTAATACTCCTGCTTTAGATGCTACCATAATTGAGCGTGTAGACTGCGGACCCGGATACAGCTTCCCGTCCAGCCATGCTGCCGACCATTTTGCAGTAGCCGTATTGCTAAGCATTATTTTTTACAAGAGGTATAAATGGGTATTACCCGCAAGTTTATTATGGGCGGCATCTATCAGCTTTGCGCAGGTGTATGTTGGTGTGCATTATCCTATTGATGTTACCGTGGGTGCCATTTATGGCAGCCTGGTAGGGTGGTTGTTTGGGTGGATATATAAAAAGTACTGCCACCGCTACGTCTCATCCCACCCCTAAAATTGTCCTTATCCCCCATTAAGGATTGAAACATAGCAGCATAAATTTGTTATATATAAAAATGCTTAACTATGGAAACAATCCAATTAGAAAAGGACATCAAAGTAATGTGCGTTACCGCCACATCTTTTCCTGCCGGGATAATGGCCGCGCATCAAAAGATGCACTCGCTTACACCACATTCAACTGAACGGAAATATTTTGGCCTTTCGCGCCCTGAAAGCGGTAACGGTGAAATTATTTACAAAGCCGCAGCTGAACAACTTGAGCCCGGAGAAGCCGAAAAATTAAACCTGGAAACCATCGACATAAAAAAGGGCAATTATGTTAGCGTAACGCTACATAATTTCATGGATGATCCTTCAGCCATCGGAGCAACATTTCAACAAATGATAGCCCGTCCTGATATTGACCCACAAGGTTACTGCGTGGAATGGTATTTGACCGATAAAGACGTTCAGTGCATGGTACGGTTGCAGGATTGATATTTATTTTAATTTTATTGTCCGGTTTAACATAGCCCGTTTGATAAGTGAGTATAATCGAATTATACACTAACATTTAAAAACAGAACAATGAAAGAGTACATGCTTATTTTCAGACACCAGGACGGAGGCAAAATCGCGTCGCCGGAACAAATGCAGATTTGGATGCAGCAAACTATGGACTGGCTTAACGGCCTTAAAGCAACAGGTAACTTTGAAGGCAAGGGCGACGGCCTTATTTTTGACGACGCGCTTGTTGTTCATCACGACAAAACAGTAACCAACGGCCCTTTTGGCGAAATAAAAGAAACACTGGGCGGTTATGTGGTAGTAAAGGCAAACTCTGCACAAGAGGCTGCCGAATGCGCAAAAGGCTGCCCGGTTTTACAAGGCGAGGGTAATACGGTAGAGGTGCGTCGTTTGGCGAAGGGCGATGGCGTACATTCCTAAAAACAAAGGCCCGCGTGATACCCGGGCTTCATAAAAAATGCAACAGCAGGAGATCATCCCCCATTTGTTCAGGACCGAGTACCGCAAAATAGTATCTGTATTATACAGGCGTTTCGGTTTTGAACAAATGGAAACTGCTGAAGACATTGCCAGCGACACCTTTGCAACCGCCACCCAAAACTGGCCCGTTAACGGCATTCCACCCAACCCCGTTGCCTGGCTATACGCTGTAGCCAAAAACAAGGCAAAAACGGCATTGCAGCGCAGTAATTTATTTGATAGCAAAATATCGCCGCACCTGCAAAGAGAAAGCCAGATTTTTGAGGACGAAATAGACCTGTCACCGCAAAATATTAACGACAGTCAGTTGCAGATGATATTCGCCATCTGTCACCCGGCTATTCCTGCCGAGGCACAGGTTGGCCTGGCTTTACGTATTCTTTGCGGCTTTGGCATTGATGAAATTGCCGACGCTTTTTTATCAAACAAAGAAACTATAGGCAAGCGCCTGTATAGGGCCAAAGAAAAACTAAGAGCAGAAAACATTAAGATTGAAATACCGTCGGCAACGCAAATAGATGCCCGGCTTGAAAATGTGCTTTTAACTATTTACCTGTTATTTAACGAAGGTTATTACTCGTTAAATAACAACGCAGTTGTAAACAAAGATATTTGCTTTGAAGCTATCCGCTTGTGCTCAATGTTAGCTGAAAGCCCCAATACTAACAAGCCTGTTGTTAATGCACTGCTTGCTTTAATGTACTTTCATGCTTCGCGACTTGATGCCCGCGTTAACCGGCAAGGAGCCCATATTTTGTATGATGAACAGGATACCGATTTATGGGACAGTGAAATGATAAGCACCGGCGCTATGTATCTGCATCGCGCTGCAAATGGCAACAATTTATCAAAATATCACCTGGAAGCTATGATTGCCTGGTGGCGCACGCAAAAAACAGACACTATAGAAAAATGGGAGGCCGTGCTTGGGCTTTATAATAAACTGCTGATGGTGGCCTATTCGCCGGTGGCGGCCTTGAACCGCGCCTACGTACTTTCAAAAACCGCCGGTAAGGCACACGCCATTGCAGAAGCTGAAAAATTAAACATGCAAAACAACCTGTTCTACCAAATGTTAATGGCCTATTTATACACAGATATAGATACCAAACAGGCGCTGTTTAGCTACCAGCAGGCTTTAAAAATTGCCAAAACAGATGCAGATAAAACGCTTATCAATAACAATATAAACTACTTGTTATCAAAAGTTTAAATAGCTACTATTTCCTTTTCGGTGTCTCCTTTAAAAAACCTTTGCCGCATTCAAAAAAACCTCTACTTTTGTTGAGCCTAAAAACAGCAAATGCCAGCAAAGGAAGCCACCGAATCCCTGTTCAATAAAATTGAAACTTACGGACACAAGAAAATTGTGTTTTGCAGCGACCCGGATACCGGTTTGAAAGCCATCATAGCCGTTCATGACACTACATTGGGCCCCGCTTTAGGCGGCACACGTATGTGGGCCTATAAAACGGAGGATGACGCGCTGGATGATGTACTAAGGCTGTCTAAAAACATAACTTACAAAGCTGCCATATCAGGCCTCAACCTGGGTGGTGGCAGTGCGGTGATAATAGGCGATTCGCGCCGCGATAAAACCGAGGCTTTGCTACGCAAGTTTGGCCGTTTCATAAAAAATTTGAATGGCGAATTCATAACAGCAGAAGATGTGGGCACCAACCCGCGCGATATGGCATATATCCGCATGGAAACCCAGCATGTAACCGGCCTGCCCGAAACAATGGGCGGCAGCGGCGACCCTACCCCTATAGCGGCAATGGGTGTGTATATGGGTATCAAGGCATCGGTTAAGGAACTTTTTGGCACCGATAACCTTACCGGAAAATCGGTAATAGTTCAAGGCATAGGCCACGTTGGCGAAAACCTGGTAAAACTACTTCGCGACGAAAACGTTAAGGTGTATGTGAGTGATATTAATGACGAGCGCACCGGCTTTGTATCAAAAAAATATGGCGCGCAGGCGGTTTCAAACAACAGTATATTTGATATAGATGCAGACATCTATTCGCCCTGTGCGTTAGGTGCTACCGTAAACTCGCAAACCATTAAAAAGTTAAAATGTGCCATAATTGCCGGCTCGGCTAATAACCAGCTGGAAGATGAAGCCGTGCACGGGCAAATGTTATTGGAGAAAGGTATACTATTTGCCCCTGATTACGTTATTAGTGCCGGCGGCGTTATTAATTGCTACTCAGAGTTGATGGGCTTTAGTAAAAAACATTCATTACAGCTTACCGAAAACATTTACGAAGCCACGCGCAACGTATTAAAACTTTCAAAAGCAGAGAATATACCAACTATACAGGCAGCCAATAAAATAGTAAGTAAGCGCTTAGCCGATATAAATAAAGTAAAATCATCCTATTAAAATAAATAATAAACAGGATTCGTCCTAAAATCGTTCTTACAGTATGTTAAACAGAAGACACCTACGGGTAAAAGTATTACAGGCATTATACGCGTACCATCAAACGGGAGCAAATAGTGTAAGTCAGCATGAAAAAAATCTACTCCAAAATGTTGACAAGGTATACGAAATGTATATCTGGATGCTATCGCTAATAACAGAAGTTATTGAATATGCTACAAGGGATGCCGAAGAGCGCGCGCACAAACATTTACCCACCGCCGATGATTTGAATGCCAATTTAAAAATCCTGAGCAATCGCTTTTACACCTCGCTTATACAGAATAAAGAATACCTGGCTGGTATTAAAAAATACAAAGTAGAATGGAATTTTGATCCCGAGTTGGTTAAAGGCCTTTTTAAGGCTTTGAAAGCGGCGCCCGAGTATGAAGAATATCTGCAAAAAAGCGGCGATACCATTCAAACCGATAAGGACATTATCAAATTCATCTTTAAAAAGGTAATACTTAAATCAACATTAGCTGAACAGGTTTTTGAAGAAAAGTTTATTTTTTGGCCGGTTGATAAGGAAGTTTTACAGGCGCTGATTGCCAAAACCTTTAAAAACTTTTCTTTTGACGAACCTGCTAAAAATAAATTAGCAGAAACAACAGGCAATTGGGACGAGGACCGGGAGTTTATTGTAAACCTGTTGCAGGCTACTATTAAACATGATAAAGACTACCAGGAAATGATAGGCGTTAAAACGCAAAACTGGGAGCCTGAACGTATTGCCATGATGGACACTTTATTGATGAAGATGGCCATTTCTGAATTTCTGAACTTTAACTCTATACCTGTTAAAGTTACTATTAACGAGTACCTTGAAATTTCGAAGGAGTTTAGCACACCAAAAAGTAATTCATTTATAAATGGTATTTTAGACAAAATTTTAATTGAATTAAAAGAAGATAAAAAAATACGTAAAACAGGCAGAGGGCTTATTGAATAATATGAAAAAGCTTTTTTTAATATTACTTGCTGCAGGCACTTTATCGGCTTGCAACAATTCAGGGAAAAGCGCTGAAGGTGCGACAGCTGACACAAACGCTGCCGCTACAGCTAAAGCTGACCCGGCAATTATTAAATTTAACGAGGAGAGCCACGACTTTGGCAAAATAACCGAAGGTGAAAAGGTAACCTACAGCTTTAAATTTTATAACGGCAGCATGCAGCCATTAATTATAACTAATGCGGTGGCATCATGCGGTTGCACTACGCCTAACTGGCCAAAAACACCGGTATTGCCCGGTAAGGAGGGTGTAATTTCGGTTACATTTAACAGCGCAGGCAAACAAGGCTTACAAGACAAACAAATTACAGTAACAGCTAATACCGACCCTGCGCAAAGTGTAGTGCATTTAATAGGCGAAGTGTTGCCAAAAAAATAAATTTTAAACAATGACAACAACTATTTTATTACAAGCGGGTGGGTTTGGCTTACAGCAATTATTACCGTTAGGATTAATTATCCTGGTGATGTATTTTTTTATGATACGCCCGCAAATGAAGAAGCAAAAGGATCAGAAAAAATTTGCTGACGAGTTAAAAAAAGGCGATAAAGTTATAACTACTGCTGGTTTACACGGCCGCATTGCCGAAGTAAACGACACAACCATAGTAATTGATACTGAGCTGGGCAGCAAACTACGTTTTGATAAATCTGCAATATCGCTTGATGCATCAAAACCGTTAAATACACCGGCTAAATAGAGGTAAAAGGCTTAAGGTGAAAGGTAAAAGGCTTAAATTAATTAAGACCTGAATACAAGAGTAAAAGTTGCTTTTTATCATTAGAAAATAAAGTATTATAAGATAGGGCGAAAGGCGAAAAGGCAAAACCTTTTACCTTTCGCCTTTTACCTTTTTTACCTTAAAAAATGGCAATAATAAAACTATCGGCAACAGAGCGCAGGCGCATCTCCGTTTTTTTAACCTGCCTTGTGCTGGCTGTTTGTGCCTGGCTGGTGGTAGCTTTTTCAAGCACCTATTCTTACACCACAAAAAAGATCATCCGGTATAAAAATGTTCCTCTTAAGCGCTCCTTTCATTCGCTGCAGTCAGATACAATTGAAGCAGTTGTAACAGGTACCGGCTGGCAGATGCTTTTCGCAAGGGTTAAAGAAAAAAGTGCCCCTATCACGGTTGATCTGCAATCGCTTGACCAGCGGCCTTATGTAACATTAAGCAGCCAGCTACAGAGCATCAACGCCGAAATGCCGCGTAACAATCCTATCAAATCTTTTAATCCGGATACGCTGTATTTCGACTTCTCTAACCGCAGCATACGCCGCATACCCGTTAAGCTGTTAAGCGATATAAACTATCAGAAGCAATTTTCGCAGTCAGACAATATCATCATCCAGCCATCATACGTTACAGTGAGCGGCCCCAGTGGCGAAATAGATGCTATGAGGGCATGGCCTACTGATTCGTTAAAAGCTAAAGATGTTGATGAAACTATAAATGCGGCAATTAACCTTAAGCCGCCTGCCGAGGGCAATATCACTGTCTATCCAAAAATTGTGCAGATAAAAGTGCCTGTAAATGAGTTTACAGAGAAAACGATACAGATCCCGGTAAAGATCATCAACAACACTTATTATTATAACATCAAAGTGGTGCCGCAACGCATTAAGGTTACCTTTACCACATCGCTTGACAGGTATGCAGATATAGATCCGGACCTGTTTGAGGCGCAGGCAGATTTGGATTATTGGAAAAAATATGGCTACAGCACACTCCCGGTTAAAATTATCAGGGTGCCCGATTTTTGCAAAATAGTGCGCATTGAACCGCGCAACATAGACTTTATTGTAAAGAAATAATGTTAAAAATTGGCATAACAGGCAATATAGGCAGTGGCAAAAGCACCGTGGCGCGTGTGTTTGAAATTTTAGGCATTCCTGTTTTTTATGCTGATGCAGAAGCAAAAAAGGTAATGACCTATGACGAGTTACTTATAGACGGGATAAAAAAAGCCTTTGGCGATAATGCTTATCTTCCGGACGGAACCCTCAACAGAAAATATATTGCAGATATAGTGTTTAATAGCGAAGTGGAGCTGAAAAACCTTAACGCGCTTGTTCACCCTGCCGTGTTCCGGGCTTTTAATGAATGGTCAACGGCCTTTGCCAATGAGCCTTACGTTATAAAAGAAGCCGCGGTGTTGTTTGAAAGCGGCTCCTACAAATTTTGCGATAAAACTGTTTTGGTTGCCGCACCCATAGAAATGAGACTAAAAAGAGTGATGGATCGCGACCACATAAGTCGCGCGGAGGTAGAAGCACGCGAAGCCAGGCAGTTTACCGAAGAAAGAAAAAAAGAACTGGCCGATTATCTCCTCTATAATGACGACACCCAATTGTTAATTCCGCAAATATTGGAGCTGCATCGTCAGTTTTTACAGTTGGTATAGATGATAGCAGACGACTTTGTTTTTATTAATGCAAACGGCCTGTATTGTAAATATGGCGATTTTTACCTTGATCCTTCGCTGCCCGTAAAAAACGCGGTGATATCCCACGCTCATGCCGACCACGCCATAAGCGGAAATACAGAAGTTTATTGCACTGCCCCTACCCGCGCCTTTATGGAGCTGCGCTACAGCCGCTATGCCGCTAAGATTTTTAACATAGTGCCTTACCATACATCATTCAATGTAAACGGCGTGCAGCTCACATTTATATCCGCAGGGCACATGCTGGGCTCTGCTATGGTGTTGATGGAATACAACGGCGCTAAATACCTTTATACCGGCGACTATAAACTGCAACCCGACGCAACGTGCGAACCAATTGAGCTGGGAGCAGCTGACGTACTAATAACAGAAAGCACTTTTGCCGATCCGAAAGTTATTCACCCCGACCCTGTTGCCGAAATACAAAAGCTAAATAGCATACAAAGCAATATTCTATTGGGTGCTTATGCTACAGGCAAAAGTCAACGGCTGATAAGGATGATAACCGACCACGCGCCACAAAAAAAGATCCTGGTGCACCATCGCATACTGCCTATAAATAAAATATACGAAGCCGCCGGCATAGCGTTGGGCAATTACCAACTGTATGGGCGTAAATTGATGAAAGCGCAGGATAACTTTGTTTACATTGTACCCCCTTTTACTTTTAACAGCTATATACGTGCAACTGATGTAAAGCGACTGTTCGCGTCGGGTTGGGACAATCTGCAGGTTAACCGGGAGGACTCGCTGTTTATATCAGATCATGTTGACTGGAACGATATACTAACGGCGGTAAAGCAGGTTAACCCCAAACAAATATGGACGCTGCACGGCAACGGAAAACACTTGCAAACTTATTTTGGTGACAATATTTTTGTTAAATTGCTCAACTGATCTGGTAGCTGCTTTTAGTTTTGGCAAGTACTTGTTGTATTTTAATACGCAACTACCTGATAAAGTGATAGAAAACATAAACATATTTGTATTGCCCAAGTTAATAAGCCTATGCGGATAGACGACGAAATTAAGAGTTCAAACTTTGAAGACAACTACCATAAAGTAGTTGTTAACATAGCCTATACCGAAGGATGGCTTAATAATACCCTGCGTTGCCACTTTGAAAAATACAATTTAACCAACCAGCAATTTAATATTCTGCGCATACTACGCGGTCAATACCCCAAACCGGCAACTGTAAATTTGCTTAAGGAACGTATGCTGGATAAGATGAGTGATGCATCGCGCATTGTTGACAGGCTGATACAAAAAGAGCTGATAACCCGCTGCACCAACAATAAAGACCGCCGTGCTGTTGATATCCGCATAAGCGAAAAGGGATTAGAGACCCTGGCTAAGATGGATGCGGAATTTAAAACCAAAGACTTTCTGAAAGACAACCTTACGTCTGAAGAAGCGGGTGTATTGAGCGATCTGCTTGATAAATTAAGGGGATAAGGCGTTCTGATCATCGTTGGTCGCGTTTCAGCAGTATTAAAATCGCCGCGTTATTGTAACCTTAGTAAGGGAAACAAACGCTTAGCTTGAAAAATCAATTGTATTAATCTACTTTTGACTAACGGACATCCGCCGGCGCGCGGACCTTCCGACTTTATGAGAGATCTTTCCTACTTAAATAAATTCTTTTACAAATACCGCTGGAGGCTTATTCCGGGCGTATTATTTGTTATTATCTCTAATATTTTTGGCGTACTGCCCGCGCAGGTTGTTCGCGTGGCATTTGATCTGGTTAACGAAAACATAAGCACCTATCAATTATTCTCGGGCTTTAACAGGCAAAATATTATTTACGATATTTTTGGCGCAAGTCTGTTGCTGTTTGGTGCGTTGGTGCTTGTTTTAGCTATAATAAGGGGTTTGTTTCTTTTCTTTATGCGGCAAACCATCATACTCATGTCGCGGCATATAGAGTACGATCTGAAGAATGAGATATACGATCACTACCAGGCGCTGTCTCTCGCATTTTACCGCAGGCATAACACCGGCGACCTGATGAACCGTGCTACCGAAGATGTTAGCAGGGTGCGTATGTACCTGGGCCCGGGCATTATGTACACCATTAACACGGTGGTGTTGTTTGTTTTGGTGATATATGCCATGTTAAGCGTAAACGTGCGTCTGGCTATATTTTCTGTTTTGCCCCTACCCATACTGGCAGTTATAATATATTATGTAAATAATATTATCAATTTCCGCAGCGAAAAAATACAGGAGCGCTTGTCGTCACTATCCAGCTTTGTGCAGGAAAATTTTTCGGGCATCCGTATCATGAAATCATATGTGCGCGAAGCTTCTGTACGCGAAAAGTTCGCTACCGAGAGCGATCACTATAAAACCCATTCCATGTCGTTGGTTAGGGTACAAGCCATGTTTTACCCCATTATGCTGCTGCTGGTGGGTTTGAGCAACGTTATTATTATATACATAGGCGGCGTAGAGGTAATGAAGGGGAACATCACCCCCGGTAATATTGCCGAGTTTATAGTTTATCTTAGTCAGCTTACCTTCCCGGTAATGGCGTTGGGCTGGGTAACTTCATTAATACAGCGTGCCGCTGCTTCGCAAAAACGCATTAACGAATTTTTAAGTGAAAAGCCCGAGATAGTGTCGGTTATTACTACGCCGCATAAACTGGAAGGTGCTATTGAGTTTAAAGATGTGACGTTCACCTACCCGGATACCGGCATACAGGCGCTTAAAAATGTATCTTTCACCGCGCTGCCCGGAGAAATGGTGGCTATTATTGGCCGCACGGGATCGGGCAAATCAACCATAGCCAATTTAATGTTGCGCATGTATGATAGTACGCAGGGCGAGATCCTGATAGATGGAAAATCTGTCAGACAGCTTAATTTAACTGATTATCGCCACCAGGTGGGCTACGTTCCGCAAGAGGTGTTTTTGTTTTCTGATACCATTGCCAATAACATTGCCTTTAGCGCCGATACCCCTGATATGCCTGCCATTGAACAGGCTGCGAAAGACGCCGCAGTTTTTAATAACATTATTGGTTTGGAGCATGGCTTTGAAACACTTATTGGCGAACGTGGCGTTACGCTTTCGGGCGGGCAAAAACAGCGTGTGTCAATAGCGCGGGCAATAGCTAAGTATCCGCAGGTGCTAATATTTGATGATTGCCTGTCGGCAGTGGATACCCGTACCGAGGAGGAGATACTTAATAACCTGGGGCGCATTATGCAGGGAAAAACCAATATTATTATAGCGCACCGTATATCAACCATTAAAAATGCTGATAAAATACTGGTTATGGATAATGGCCAAATAATAGAACAGGGCACCCACGAACACCTTTTAAGCCTGCAGGGAACGTATTTTGAGCTGTACGAAAAACAATTGCTTGAAGAAGAAGAGCCGGAAAGCCTTAATTAGTAGTTTTTTACACAGTTTTGCTTAATTGTTTTATAAATTTTCAATATTATTTGAATTAATACTTGCAGATTGAAAATTTATTTATATTTATGCCAATCAAACTAAATTACAACACATTTTTAACATGGGAGATTTCGACAACAGAGAGCGCGAAGAGGTTTTTTCAAAGAAGGTAAGAGCGGGGAAAAGGACTTATTTTTTTGATGTAAAGGCAACACGGTCAAATGATTATTACATAACCATTACTGAAAGCAAAAAACGATTGGAAGACGGAGTATTTATTAAACATAAAATATTTTTGTACAAAGAAGATTTTGAAAAGTTTATTGAAGGCCTGAACGGAACCATTGACTACATAAAAGACCACCAGGAAGTTGTTGAGAAACGCTATGAATTTAGCGACGCTCCGGAGACCGCGAAAGCGTCTGCAGACGAAGATTTCTCTTTTGATAATTTATAAAGACCAATCACGCTAAACCAATTATAATCTAATGGAGAACCTGCCCGGTAAACGGACAGGTTTTTTTGTTTTACCAGCTATTTCACCAACAAATTATGCATGGTTAGCACCGCTATGCTAAAGTAAATAACCAGCCCTGTTACGTCAACCAGGGTGGCTACGAAGGGGGCAGATGATGTGGCAGGGTCGGCACCCAGTTTTTTCAATAAAAGTGGCAGCATTGAACCCATTAACGATCCCCATAAAACTACCCCTACCAAAGAAAATCCTATCGTTATGGCTATCAATGTGGAGTGTGGCCCGTAAATATCGCTCAACTCACTTCGGATGATCACCTGTAAAAAACCAATTATTCCCAGCGTTATACCTAACATAAGGCCGGATAGAATTTCGCGTCGCATTACGCGCCACCAATCGGCTATAGTAACCTCTCCTAATGCCATGGCCTGTATAATAAGCGTTGATGCCTGCGACCCGCTGTTACCACCGCTGGAGATAATTAAAGGGATAAACAACGCCAGTACTACCGCCTTTTCAATTTCTTTTTGAAAGAAACCCATCGCCGTAGCCGTAAGCATCTCGCCTAAAAACAATATGATAAGCCAGCCTACACGTTTTTTAACCAGCTTTAATAATGATATATCCAAGTAAGGCTCATCCAGCGCTTCGGTACCACCAATTTTTTGAATGTCTTCGGTATATTCTTCGTTGGCTATCCATAAAATATCATCAACTGTAACAATACCCAGCAGCACGTCATCATCATCAGTAACAGGTAGTGCCACGCGGTTATTCATCCTGAAAACATTTATGGCTTCTTCCTGCGGATCAGAAGCATGCAGCGCTATCAATCGCCCATCCATTAGCTGGCTTACTTTGGTTGATGGATCGGCCAATAATATCTCACGGATCCTTATATCATCCAATAAAACACCTTTATCACCAATCACATAGATCACATCAATCGTCTCAGATAATTTACCGTATTGGCGAATGTGCTCCAACACACGACTAACCGTCCAGCTTTTTTTAACGGTGATATAGTCAGGCGTCATCAAGCGGCCAACGCTATATTCGTCGTAGCCTAAAAGGGATAGCGCCTCCTTACGGTCGGCAGCAGAAAGGTGCAGTATCAGCTTTTTAACGGCATCGCCATGCAGTTCAGAGAAAAACGCGGTACGGTCATCGGGGGGCAGATCTGTTACTATTTCGGCTATCCTATCGCCGGAAAGTTTTTTAAAGATCCGCTCCTGCGTAGGGAAATCCAGTATCCTGAAAACATTTACTGCCCTGTTGAGGGTAAGCGTTTCAATAAATTTAGGGCCATGTTCCGGAAGCTCATCTATTAGTTCTTCAACGTCAGATATATTGAGGTTGTTAAGGTAATCGCGCAGTTTTTCGTCGTTATTTTCCTCCAGCAATAATTCAATTTGCTCAACCATTTCTTCCATAATACACCTGTTTTTACATCGGTTTTACTGCATTAAAAAATCTGCCACAAAAGTCGTTTATTTTTTCAAAAAACAAGGTGGTATTTTCTGTTATCTTTGCGCCTTTTAAGAGATACAAGAATCAAGAAGCAGGAGTCAAGACCTTTCTTGTTTCTTGACTCTTGCTTCTTGACTCTAATAAAAAACAAATGGGATTACAATGTGGTATAGTGGGTTTGCCAAATGTGGGTAAATCAACACTTTTTAACTGTTTATCAAATGCAAAGGCACAGGCGGCTAACTTTCCGTTTTGTACTATAGAGCCTAACGTGGGCGTAATTACCGTGCCCGATGAGCGGCTGGTTAAGCTAACCGAAATTGTTAACCCCAAAAGCATAGTGCCTAACGTTATTGAGATTGTTGACATTGCGGGCCTTGTTAAAGGTGCCAGCAAAGGCGAAGGTTTAGGCAACCAGTTTTTAGGCAATATACGCGCTACCAACGCCATTTTGCATGTACTGCGCTGCTTTGATAACGACAATGTAATACACGTTGACGGTAGCGTTGACCCCATACGCGATAAAGAAATTATTGATACCGAGCTGCAACTGAAGGACCTGGATTCTATAGAGAAAAAGATCCAAAAAGTGGAGAAGATGGCTAAAACCGGTGGCGACAAAGAGGCTAAAAAAACCTTTGAGGTGCTAACCGTTTACCGGGAGCATTTGTTAAGCGGCAAATCTGCCCGTACCGCGCCCGTTGCCGACGAAGATAAAGAATACATTGCCGACCTGTGGTTATTAACCGCCAAACCGGTACTTTATGTATGTAATGTTGATGAGGCTGCTGTTAAAACCGGCAATGCTTATGTTGACCGCGTTAAAGAGGCTGTTAAAAACGAGAACGCAGGCGTATTGGTAATATCGGCTCAAATTGAAGCTGAAATTGCAGAGTTGGAATCGTTTGAAGAGCGCCAGATGTTTTTGGATGATCTGGGATTGGAAGAATCGGGCGTTAATAAACTGATAAAGGCGGCTTACAAACTGCTTAACCTGGCCACCTATTTTACCGCGGGTGTGCAGGAAGTACGCGCGTGGACCATTACAGAAGGCTTTACCGCGCCACAGGCCGCAGGTGTTATCCATACAGATTTTGAGAAAGGCTTTATACGCGCCGAGGTTATTAAATACGACGAGTTTGTAAAACATAACGGGGTAGAGAGCGCGATAAAAGAGGCAGGCAAATTAAACATTGAGGGTAAAACCTACATTGTGCAGGATGGCGACATTATGCACTTTAGGTTTAACGTGTAGTTTTTGATTTCGGATGTCGGATGTTCGATTTCGGATTTATTCGGATTTCGGATTTCGGATGTTCGATTTCGAATTTATTCGGATTTCAGGGTTTGTGGTTATTTTTCTAAAAACTCGTTGTCATTTCGAAAGAGCAGCGGGAATGAAAGCGCGGCAGGGCGACTGAGAAATCTTTTCGAAGCGATAAAGCATGTAGCTATTCGAAAAGATTTCTCCTTACTCCACCACTCAACCCCTCGCTGTTCGTCGAAATGACAAGATGGTGTAAGGCAAGTTACTTAAGCTCCACCAACTCTTTTGATCTGCGTTTCTCCTCCGGTATCTCCATAAATTTGCGGTAGCTGACGCTGATATACTCGGTAATGTTAAAATTCTTGTCGTAAAAGGTATTTACATCAGGCATATATAATATTACAAAGTTTTTAAGTTCCTGCCCCTGAAAGGGTAAATACTTGCCAAGCGTGGTAGCGTTAAAAACCCTGGCTATCTGCTCCTGTTTTTTATAGATCTCTAATTTTTTTTCCGTTGTCTTTTTGCCGCCGCCGAACAGGTCGCCGAGGCTCATTTTAAGCCCGCCTATGGGATTGCCGGCTTTGTCTGTTTGATAGCGTACTACCTTGCTGCCCAAAGGGCCCATTAACGCAGGCATGGCAAACGCGCCGGGCGGGAACTCCAGTTCTTTCACCTTTACCTCACCCAACATATTTTCCTGGGGTATAAGATATACCGTTAAAATATCAAGGTCTTTTAAATAAACGGTATCTGCCCTATAGCCCATGCTTGAAAATCTAAGCAGATCGCCTTTTTTTGCTACTACCGAGAAAGAACCTGCGGCATCGCTACTTGTTGCCGCGCGATTAGTAAGATTTTCGACAGTTACCGCCTCAACGGGTTTATATGTCTTAACCTCTAGCACTTTACCACGTACCCTGCCCTGCGCAAAAGCCGCGGCACAAAATCCGGAAAACAATAACAGCAGTATTAAAAACCTCATTTACGCTACCAATGTAAATCAGATTTTTCAAATACTGCTGTTCATTAACAATTTTTAACGTTTTTACTTAACCATATTGATGCTCTTTAACCAGGTGAGCATATTAGGCATCCATCTATCAGGGGCCCATCCAATTAAGAAGCCGTGCCCGCCTTTTGGGTAAAGGTGCATTTCCGCAGGGACGTTATTTTTCCGCAAAGCTTCGTAATAAAAAATGCTGTTATCAACGTCAACCAATTTATCGTCGCCGGTGTGGGTAATGTAGGTTGGTGGGGTGTTGGCGGTTACTTTTAGCTCGTTTGAATACTCGTCTATCAAGGCTTTACCGGCATCTTTGCCCAATAAGTTGTTGCGTGACTGCATATGAGTGACACCATCCTGCATACTTACAACCGGGTAAACTACAATACAAAAATCAGGACGGAGATTGGTGTTATTAGAATTATCTATATAAGCCTTTTGAAAGTGTGTGGCTACTGTGGTCGCCAAATGGCCTCCGGCCGAGAAGCCTGCTATTCCAACCTTGCTTGCGTCTATCTGCCATTTAGCCGCATTTTCTCTAACCACTTTTATGGCTTGCTGAGCATCCTGCAGCGGACCGATAGTTTTATCAATCATAAAAGCATCGTTAGGCAGGCGGTATTTCAACACAAAAGCAGCAACGCCGTTCTTAGCAAACTCCTTTGCTGTCCGTATGCCTTCACCCTGGTAACTTAACCCTACGTAGCTACCACCGGGAATGACAATTACTGCTGTTCCGTTGCCTTTGCCGGCTTCGGGCAGGTAAATTTCAAGTACCGGGGTAGTAACACGCCTAACCTGCCCGCCACCAAAATTGGTTAGTGTTGTTGGTTTTGAATTAGGAATGGCTCCTGAATATAACTTCAAAGTATCCTGCGCATGCACAGCAGCCGGGCTTAAGAGAGCTGCCAGTAAAAAAGCTTTTAAAAATTTCATAACACGAGTTGGTAAGATCAAATTGGTGTACCAAATTAACACATTTAGCGTAATGAAACAGCAATTTTTGCTAATAATTAAGCTCTGTAGCCGTATACAGGTGTATACACTCAGTTCCATTTGACTGTATACAGTTTAAAATCAAGTAATTGATAATCAATTAATTGAAATTTTAAGTTTTGCAAAATCGATATAAATTTTGCTGAAAAAAGGCCAATTTAGCTACAAAGCGTATACAACTAATGAGAATACCCTATGTGCTGATTGAACGCGTGTTTGGCGAAGAACCCAACGAAACAATAAATTATTTATATTTAATGAGTTAACCGATCTGTCATGTCAACCGAAACTGTCCAGCCCATTCAGGCCATTAATCGTACTGCTATAGTTGATATTTTGCGTGGCTGGGCCATACTTGGCGTTGTTATAGGCAACTATTCTGATTATACATTTATAGGGAAGCCTATAACCGTTAAACCCGACTTAGTTTCTAATATTCTTCAGGGTGTAAACCAGGTTGTATTTGCAGCAAAATCATGGACCATGTTAAGTTTGCTATTCGGCTACGGCTTTGCCGTGGTAATAGCTAAAATGAAACAGCAGGACAAAGACCCGCTGGTGTTTTTTGGCAAACGCATGTTCTGGCTGCTGATTATTGCCTTCATCAACTCGTGTTTTTGGTTTGGCGATATTTTGAAGGACTACGCCTTAATGGGCCTTTTGCTGATACTATTTAGAAATATATCGGCAAAAAAAGCCTTTATTACGGCAGCGGTAATGCTGTTGCTGCTACCGTTTATACAGGCGGGGGTAGCTTTTGCCCTGCCTTATGATTACATGGGCGCGGTTAATAAACACGTGGTGCCAACGCTATACAGCAGTAGTTTGATAGACGTTTTTATATCTCATTTAAAAGGCACTTACTACTTGCAGATAATTTTTCCGCAGTATGCCATATCAGTGCATGTTATGATGTTTGCCTGCATGTTGCTTGGCCTTGCAGCACAACGCGTTGACTTTTTTAACCATATGGATGTTTTTAAAAAGAAAATAAACACCACTTTTTACGTGGCCTGGATAACCATGGCTGTTGTTGCTACATTGATGGGTATGGCAGGCAACGCGCCTGTATTTAACTATTTTAAGCCCCGCTATTGGTTGGTTTTTGCCACCATGACGACCATACTTACCGGCATATGTCTGTTATATCTTAATAAAAAATTAAAAGGTTTTTTTGCAGCACTACAAAACATGGGGCGAATGACGCTTACCAACTACATGGTGCAAAATGTAATTGCCATATTTATATTTATGAATGTGGGCTTAGGTATATTTAATACCATGCCTTATTGGTTTTACTTTACTACGGCAGTGGTTGTTTTTACCTTACAGATATTTATTAGTAAATGGTGGCTAAGTTATTTTAACTACGGCCCCATTGAGTGGGTATGGCGGCAATTAAGTTATGGCAAAAGACTGCCGTTGAAAAAGGGTTGAGTGGCCTCTCCCCAAAAACAAAACATCCCGCCCAGCAATGCCGAGCGGGATGTTTAATTTATTATAACACGAATACTTATTCTTTCGGCCCCAGGTAACTTGTTTTTAGGCTGCCGGTATCAACTACCACACGTTGCAATACTACCGAAGGATCAACAAACCAGTATTTAATGGTATGCTTTCCGGCCGCTGCAATTTTATGTTTTGTTGTTACTTTACGGGCGTTACCTAAAACCATTTGGGTCCAGTCGCGGCCATCAACTCTTGATGCAACATCAACGCGTTGGGGTGCCTCGTCATCAATTGATATGGCGTAGAATAAGCCATCGCCCCCATTTTTAAAATCAAGGGTATTACCAATAAAAGCGGTAACAGAAACATCGCCCGCCTGTTTAAGATTAACATCATACTCCAAATGCGGACTTGAGCCACCCGGTGCAGCGATACGAGGAGCAGTAACCGGCAAAGGCATTACACCCGATAATGTTAAACCATAATCAGGAATGATCGTCCAGTTGATATTGTTACCTGCAACTGCCTTGGTATAATGTTCAGCCTCAATAGCTAGATGGCCATTTTTGTCGCTGAATAAACCATTTACCTTTGGTGTGCTGCCATCCTGCTCAACCGGCAATAACGCGGTGTTTTTAGCGCTATCCGGGTTTAAAATAGTAAGCGCGGGCATTTTATTAGCAACAGGCTGCTGCCAGTTGTTATAACCTATATGCTGCTGATCGGCCATATGGTTCCATTTTCCATCGGCCAGTACAGTGTTATAATATTTACTTATCTCCGCATCCTTAGCATACAGCTCCTTTACTCTTTCGGCAGCTTTATTGGCTTCCACGGCATTTTTTTGCTGAGCATAGTACCTGTTCTTGGCTACTTCGTAATACATTTCGTTTAAAGTAGCGCAGGCCTGGATTGGGTAAAGTACCAACTCGTAAAACGAGTCCTTGTGCTCCTTATGCATAATGGTTGCCAGCTTTTCAGCCTCATCCCTTAACTTATTATAATCTGCTACCACACGCGCAAACTCGTTGTAATTTGCAAGGCTGTACGTGTTCTGGTCTAACGACTCAGGTTTACGCCTCTCGTTATAACGGGTATATTTAGTAAGCATGCTTGCTATTTGGGTAGCATGTTCAGCGCCAAATTGCTGTTTTGCCCACTCCACCGCATATTGTGGCAGTTTGTTAGCCGGCCAGCGTTTAGGGTTCCAGGCAAAATCAAGGAAAAAGCTGATAGGATATTCCATCGGCTTCAGGTCGCCTACATTTACTACCCATATCTGTCTGGCGTTATACTCATAGGCCAGGTTCATTTGCTGCCACGTTTTTGATATGGTGCTGGTATTTAACCATTTGTAATTACGCGGCCCACCCACATAATCAAAGTGATAATATATACCATAACCACCCTTACGCGGCTTATCTGTTATAGCAGGCAGTTTACGTATGTTACCCCAATTATCGTCGCACAACAACAAGGTAACATCATCCGGAACACGCATGCCTTTATCGTAATAGTCCTGCACCTCTTTGTACAAGGCCCAAACCTGTGGTGTTGCCGATGGGTCTTTTTTAGTAACATCGGCAATTATATCGCGTTGATCCTTCACTATGTTTTCAAGCAGGGTAATGTTAGCGCCCTGGCTCATTGGCATATCGCCGTCACCGCGCATAGCCAGGGTAACTACAGTTTCTTTGTTGCCCATATTTTCTATACCCTTACGCCAAAACTCTTTTAAACCTTCTTTATTTTTATCGTAGTTCCACTCGCCTTTACCATAACGTTTCCATTCTTGCTGTGCACGGTCCATTGGTTCGTGATGCGATGTGCTCATAACAATGCCATACTCGTCGGCCAAAACTGGGTTTAGCTTGTCATCATCATTAAAAGCATTAGCCCACATGGCCGGCCACAAAAAGTTACCCTTCATACGCAAAATAAGCTCAAACATGTGCTCATACAACTGATGATTAACACCTCCAAATTTCTCTTTGGCCCATCCTGAAAAAGCAGGCGCTTCATCATTTATAAATATGCCGCGGTATTTAACTGCCGGGCTACCATCTGTATGTCTGCCCGGTGCTACATAAATAGCCTTTTTTGTTTTAGGCGCAACATCAGCATACCAATACCATGGCGATACCCCTATTTGCGATGACATATCATACACACCGTAAATGGTTCCGCGTTTATCGCTGCCGGCAATTACAAGCGCGCTGCTAACACCCGGGAATGGGTTAGCTACAGGCTGCACCAGGTAGGTTTCCCATTTGCCGGCAATATCTGCTACGTTTAATTTTTTTTGTTTTACCAGTTGGTCTATCCATTGGTTTTTACCAAGCGTACCAACAATTACTATTTGTTTACCCTTAGGCGTAGTTGCCAGTGCCGCTGTAGACCCCGTCACGGCCTTTACATCAGTAATAAAACTATTAACAGCTCTTTTTACGCCGGGCCATTCACCATCACTCACCAATATGGGCGATGCGCTGCCGTTGGCAACTAATTGGAAATAGCCGGCTCCGGCCTTTTCGGCTACATAGCTTGCGTGGCCCGGGCCTTGTGCTAATGCCGAACCCGCGATAAGGCTTAAGGCGATAAGCAAATTTGATTTTATATATTTTATCTTCATGTTCATATTTTGGTTTACACGACGCCACACGCGTATTTTAATTGTTAATTGATTAAACAACCAGCGAAATTTCTTTAAAGCCTGTTTTAAATTTTACCCGGACAGGCAGCCCGGATCCGGACATATAAACGTAACTACATCGTTAGAGTACGTTATATTTTTTTTTGCCGATAAGCGATTAATGTAAAATTGCGGGCAAAGATGTTTTATGCCCTTTTGGTTTTTGTTGAATAGAGCATCTAAAGTAAAATTTTATAGCCAAATTGAGTAATTATGGGGGTAACTTTTTTGATACGGTTGGGTGTTTTACTCACCCCTGCCCCTCGTTCTACGAAGGGCAGGGGTCGACGAGCGAAGCAACGTCGGGGTGAGTCCCCTTTCGTAATTTTTATATATTTGTTATTATAGCCTCGCTAATACTGTTAAATTATTCAACGCGTTACAATCTAAGTTGCAGCCATTTAATTTGTTTATATGTTTAAAATAAGGGTAAGCCATTTTATTGTATGGTTTATTTTGCTGGTTGGGGTTAAAGCCGTAAAGGCGCAGAGCGATATCAATTTCACGGCCATTACGGCAAAAGAAGGGCTTCCATCAAACACTGTTAATGCCGTTATTAAAGATAAATACGGCTTAATGTGGTTTGGCACCAGCAACGGTTTAAGCCGGTTTGATGGCAGCAACTTTACGGTTTACCGGCACGAGGTTGGGAACCCGCATAGCCTGCCTACTAACGACATCGTATCGCTTTACGAGGAGAAGAGCGGCCGCTTGTGGGTAGGTTCAAGCAATGGAGGAGTGTATTACTATGATCGCAATTCGGACAGTTTTATCGCGTTTGAAGCTAAAGGCCCATCGCCGCAAATAAAAAATACTTCTGCAAGGGCATTTTACCAGGACCATAAGGGAAATTTATGGATAGGCACTTATGGAAATCTGATTATAATTGATCTTAAAACTTCAAAGGTTACAAGTAAGCCGGTCAGGAATAAAAAGGTGGACGAGCCCGGTTCGTTTGTTGTATTATCCATATTTGAAGACAGCCGCCATCGCCTTTGGTTGGGCACCAACAAGGGCTTGTTTTTATACAACCGCAAAACAGACGACTTTAAGGGGTTTACACATGTAAACACAGATGCCAATAGCATTAGTGATGACGCTGTAAAAACAATAACCGAAGATACCAATGGAAATATTTGGTTCGGAACGCAGAATGGGCTAAGTAAATGGATAGGCGATGGCCGCTTTAAGGTATATCATGCCGGGCCGGACGAGCGTAGTATCAGGAACGATGTGATCTTTGCCATTTATCCGGATGCGTACGGCAAGCTTTGGGTGGGCACAGAAAACGGCCTTGACATTTATGACCCGGCTACTGATTCCTTTTATCACCACGTAAATAACCCCCGCGATATATTTAGTATCCGAAACAATTCTATACGCAGTATTTACATTGACCCGGCTGGTATTTACTGGGTGGGCACATTTAGGGGCGGTGTAGCTAAGTATGACAAAGCTTTACCCCTTTTTGACTTAAAGCTAAGTAATTCGTTTGACCAGCAGGGGCTCAGTTCGCCGCTGGTTAATTGCTTTGCAGAATATAAAAACGAAAAAGTATTTCTGGGCACAGACGGTGGGGGCCTGTCGCTGTTTGATAAAAATACGCGTTTACTTAAACGTTACCCGCTGCAAAGCAAAGTAACCGGCAAACAGGCGGGTGTTATATTAAGCTTACATATGGACCACCTGGGAAATCTGTGGGCAGGCACTTACAACAACGGGCTTTTTTGTGTTGATCCGGCAAGCGGCACCTACCGGCAGTTTACCGCGGATGGAACAGCTAACACCATAGCCGGTAACGATGTGTCGGCTTTGATGGAAGATGGGAACGGAAAAATATGGATTGGTACCATAGGACGCGGTGTTAGTATTTACGACCCTGCTACAGGCAAATTTAATCAGTTCAACAATAAATCAGCTTCTGCCTTTGCGCAAAAATCTCCGCTAAACGATTTCATCAATGCTATAACCCGGGGGCCCAACGGCGATGTGTGGATAGCATCAAACGGCACCGGCATTGCTGTTTATCATATATCAAACGGTGCCGTATCAAGGTATGACAAATTAAACAATAACCTTTCTGACGATATAGTTCAAACCATTTATGTATCAAAAGACCGCACAGTGTGGGCAGGCACCAACCAGGGACTGAGCTACTTTAATGCCAATACAAAAAAATTTGCAACCTATACCGAAAAAAACGGACTTGCCAATGCAAGCATAAAAGCAATTGCCGAGGATGAGCGCGGTGGTCTTTGGTTAAGCACGGATATGGGGATCAGTTTGTTTGACAGGAGGCAAAAAACGTTCCGCAATTTTACCAATGAGAATGGTGTACAACAAGGCTCTTTTAACAGAACCTCCGTTGTAAAAACATTGAGCGGCGACATCTATTTTGGTGGCGAAGAAGGATTTAATTTCTTTAATCCTGCTGCGTTGCCTGAGGCTACTGCGCCGGCACGGGTAATATTAACTGATCTGAAAGTTAACAATGTACCGATTATACCCGGCGAGGACGCGCCCATACAACAGCAGATAGCTATCAGCAAAGAAATACAGTTAAAATACGGGCAAAACTTTTCAATAGGCTACGTTGCGTTGGATTATACGTCGCCAATGCAAAACAACTATGCCTATATATTAGAGGGGTTTGATAAGGAGTGGAATAATGTGCGCAAAACAAGGGTAGCTAATTATACCAATATAGCCCCGGGCGAATATGTATTTAAGGTTAAGGCAGACAACAACGACAAGTTTTCTAATAACGTTATAACATCTGTTACAATTATTGTTTCGCCGCCTTTTTGGCGAAGCATTTATGCCTATTTTATTTATGCCGTGGCTATTTGCGTGCTTATTCTTTGGATAAGACAACGAGGTATTAACAATCTAAAAAGACAGTTTGCCCGTGAACAGGAAGACCTTAGGGTTGAACAAATGATTGAAACAGAAAGAAGGGAAGCAGCGCAATTGCATGAGTTGGACAAGGAAAAAATTCAGTTTTTAACCAATCTTAGTCATGAGTTTAGAACTCCTATTTCCCTTATCGCTGCTCCGGTTGAAAAATTAATAGGTAAAAAATTAGGAGACGAGGCCAATAAAGAGCTGAATGTAATAAACAGAAACATACGGCGCTTGCTCAATTTAGTAAATCAATTGTTGGATTTCCGTAAAATGGAGGAGCATCAGCTAAAACTTGATCTAACTGCTGCTGATGCGATAAAGTTTATAACGGAAACAGCAGATTCATTCACGGACATAGCCACAAAGAAGCAAATATCGCTCGAAATAAAAAACGCGCGCCCTAATTGGCAAGCCTGGTTTGATCATGACAAGCTGGAGCGTATAATTTTCAATCTGCTATCAAACGCCTTTAAGTTTACCCCTGCCGGAGGGTTGATCACCCTGGAGACAGAAGTGAATGAAAATGCCGTTACTCCATACATTACAATTATTGTATCAGACACCGGGGTTGGCGTGCCTGAAGAGGACCTCGCGAATATTTTTAACCGTTTCTATCAATCGCGACAGCCATCGTATATTCTTAACCAGGGCACTGGCATTGGCTTATCCATTATAAAAGAATTTGTTGAGTTGCACAATGGCAGTATCGTTGCCCAACTTTTACCCGAACGCGGCATGCGCTTTATCGTTGAACTACCGCTAAAACCCGCTGCTGTGGCGCCAAAACCGGTTAGCGCACCGCAACAAGATAGAGTACTCGTTGCAACGGAAGAGCAAACTGATGATGACCAAACAGACCGGGCAATTACTTTGGAACAGATCCCCCGCATATTGCTGGTAGAAGATAATGATGAATTTAGGCAGTACCTGGCCGAACACCTGGAAAAATATTATCAAATAATTGAAGCGGTAAACGGTAAAGAGGGCTGGCAAAAAACGCTGTCGGCACATCCGCAATTAGTGGTAAGTGATGTGAGCATGCCGCAAATGAATGGTGTGGAGTTAAGTAAAAAACTAAAAGCCGACAAACGCACACGCCATATCCCCGTAATACTGCTAACCGCTGCAAATGGTGAAGACGAACAGCTTAAAGGCCTTAACGCCGGCGCAAATGATTATCTGACCAAACCTTTTAACTTCCAGATCTTGCACGCGCGTATAAGCAACCTGCTCGAGTTAAATAAGAGCCTTAAAGATACTTACTCCAAACAGATCCATATGGTGGCAGAGCAACTGCCCGAAACAGAGTCGGCAGACGTAAAACTTCTCAATTCATTGATATCATTTATGGATGCGCGCCTTAGCGATCCCAATTTGTCTGTTGAGGAGTTAAGCAAACATGCGGGTATGAGCCGGGGCTCTTTATACTACAAACTAATTGAGTTAACCGGCCTCACGCCTATTGAATACATGCGATCTGTTAAACTTGAAAAAGCCGCTGCATTGCTGCAAACAAGCGACTACAACGTAGCACAAATAGCTTACATGACCGGCTTTGGAACGCCAAGCTATTTTTCGCGGATGTTTAAGGGAAAATTCGGGATGCTGCCGTCGGGGTATTTGAATGATAAGCGGGGAAAATAAATAACAATGGGGTGGCTCTGAGCTGGGTGAGCCACCGTGAGCCCTGTGAGCTACCGTGAGCCCTGTGAGCCCAATATCATCTATCTTAAAAAGAACTCCGTAGGAGTTAAAGGTCGGTAGAAAAGAGAAAACAAGGCTTCCGTGCCGTAGGTACGCAACTCAGTTGGCATGCCTGTAATTGTCTTTTATTGTTTTTACCGACCTTTTGCATCTACGATGCATTTCACCTCAACTTAATAACATTGAGCCTGAGGTACTATCTGAAAGCGTCTCAGGAAAAATACTAAATAAAAAGCCGTCCCCGCAGTATTGCTGGGACGGCTTTTAAAATCAAGTTGCATAATTTTTATTTGTAGAACCTGTCGTTCCATTTTAATTCATTGCGTAATTGGTCAATACGGGTATCCTTACCAATGCGTATAAACTCAACACCCGCAATTGATGCGAAATCATACAGATGCTCTGCCGTTAAATTTTGGCTGTAAGCTGTATGGTGGGCACCACCTGCATAGATCCACGCCGCGCAGGCCGTCTTCATATCAGGTAACGGTTTCCAAAGCACACGTGCTACAGGTAAGTTAGGTAACTCGTTGGTTGGCTCAACAGCTTCCACTTCGTTTATCAATAAACGGAAACGGTTGCCCATATCAATTAATGATGCGTTAAGCGCAGGGCCGCCGGCAACATTAAATACCAAACGCGCAGGATCAGCTTTACCGCCAATGCCTAAAGGATGCACCTCTAAAGTTGCTTTACCACTAGCCAAAGATGAATCTACCTCCAGCATGTGCGAACCCAGCACCAATGAGTTATTAGGATCAAAATGGTAAGTGTAATCTTCCATAAAAGCGTTTCCGCCAGCTAAGCCGCTGCCCATAACTTTACAGGCACGTACCAAAGCAGCTGTTTTCCAATCGCCTTCACCGGCAAAGCCGTAACCACTTTCCATTAAACGCTGTGCAGCAATTCCCGGTAACTGTATCATGCCGTGCAGATCTTCAAACGTATCGCTAAAGCCTTTGTAGTTTCCTTCCTCCAGGAAAAAGCGCAAGCCTAACTCAATTTTAGCTGCGTCAAATACAGATTGGTGTTTCGCTCCGCCTTTGCGTAATGAAGCATCCATATCATACGTTGCCTCATATTCAGCAATCAATTCGTTTACCGCGGCATCACTTACCTCGTTAATCACTTTAACCAGGTCGCCAATACCGTGGGTGTTTACAGAGAAACCAAACTGTAGTTCAGCTTCTACCTTATCACCATCAGTAACGGCAACATAGCGCATATTATCGCCAAAACGAACAAATTTAGCACCTTGCCAATCGTGCCAGGCCGCGGCTGCTCTAGACCAGCTGCCAATTTGCTCAGCAACTTCATCCTCCTGCCAGTGGCCAACAACTACCTTACGCTCCAAACGCATTCGCGATACCATGAAACCAAACTCGCGGTCGCCGTGGGCACTTTGGTTAAGGTTCATAAAATCCATATCAATTGAGTTCCATGGAATATCCCTGTTAAACTGGGTATGCAGGTGCAGCATCGGTTTTTTTAGAATGCTTAAACCACGGATCCACATTTTAGCAGGCGAGAAGGTGTGCATCCACGTGATGATACCGATACAGTTTGCCGCGTTATTAGCCTCGGCAATGGTATTATATATCTCGTCTGTACTTTTAACTACCGGTTTGTAGACAACAGTTACCGGTATTTGGCCGGCGGTATTTAAACCCGCTGCAATTTGTTGTGAGTGTACGGCTACCTGTTTTAGGGTTTCTTCGCCATACAGGTCCTGGCTTCCGGTTATAAACCAGACTTCTAGTTTTTTTAAATCAATCATTTTTTATTTAGTATTTATTATCGGTCGGGTGTGCGTCGCGTATCTTAGCTTTGGCCGTAGTAAGAATCGGGGCCATGCTTACGCTGAAAATGTTTATTTATTAGGGTATCTTTTAATTTTGGTGCCTGCGGATTGATCCTCTCGGTTAAAAAAGCCATCTGGGCCACGGTTTCTAAAACGGCGCTGTTGTAAACGGCTTTAGCAGCTGTTTTACCCCAGGTAAACGGTGCATGGTTACCCACCAGTATCATCTCTACCTCTTTATAATCCAGGTTGAATTTGTTAAAGTGATTGATGATCTGGAAACCGGTTTCATACTCGTAATTGCCCTTTATCATTTCATCATCCATGGGCGGCGCACAGGGAATATCGGTTGTTAAATGGTCGGCATGTGTAGTGCCGAAAATTGGGATATCTCTTTGTGCCTGTGCCCATGCAGTGCCATAAGTGGAATGCGTATGCACAATGCCGCCAATGGTATCCCAATGCTTGTACAACACAGCGTGGGTTTTAGTATCTGATGATGGTCTTAGCTTTCCTTCAACAGTATTACCGTCAAAGTCAACTATTACCATGCTATCCGGTGTAAGGTCTTCGTAAGGCACACCGCTTGGTTTAATAGCAAATACACCGGCGCTTCTGTCAACCGCGCTAACGTTGCCAAAGGTAAACAACACCAAGCCCAATTTTGGAAGCTGCATGTTAGCCGCGTAAGCTTCCTCTTTTATATGCTGATAGGTACTCATGCTGAAAGTGATTGTTCTATTTGCCTGGTTTGGAAAGTTATAAAATCGCCAAGGCCTTTATATTGCTTGTAGCGTTTGGCATATACGTCGCTAAGTTCTGCGTTTGGCTCATACACTACATCAAAGCCACCGCCCATTGCCTCCATTGCTGCTTCTACATTAGGATGCAGTTCTGCAACTACTGATGCAAACATGGCAGCGCCTAACGCGCAGGTATGCACGTGCTGATGTATCTTAATAGGCATGCCTATTATATCAGCCATCATTTGCATAATGAATGCTGATTTTTTAGCAACGCCCCCAATACCTATTAAACCTTTAACAGGTACACCCTCATCTATCATACGCTCAACAATGCTTTTGGCGCCAAAACAGGTAGCTTCTGCAATGGCCCTGAAAAAGCGTGGTGCATCTGTACCCAAATTTAAACCGATAACAGCGCCTTTAAGCGACTGATCAGCATCAGGCGTGCGGCGGCCGTTAAACCAATCAATAGCCAGTTCGTTGGTTTCTTCAATAGGTAACAATGCCGCCTGGCGGCTTAACTCAGGAATTATCTCTTCAAAAATTTCGTTCTTCAAGGCTTCAATGGTATCCTCATCAATAACCTTTGAGCTGCTTAACAGGTTATTTAACGGCCATGATACAATATTTTTAAACCATGCATAAGTATCGCCAAAAGCAGACTGACCTGCTTCTAAACCCGCCATACCCGGTATAACCGAACCATCAACCTGGCCGCAAATACCTGCAACCAGTTTATCCTTCATTTCGGCATTAGGGGCAACCAGTATGTCGCAGGTTGATGTACCCATAACCTTACTTAAAAAGTAAGGCTCAATTTGCCCGCCAACGGCGCCCATGTGCGCATCGAAAGCGCCAACACCAATTTTAACATCGGCAGGAAGGCCCAGTTTAGCTGCCCATTCAGCGCTAATGCTTCCGGCAGATACATCAGACGTATAAGTATCTCTGAACAACCGCGAAGCGAAGCCGGCCAGTAAAGGATCTAAAGTTGAAAAGAACTCATCCGGCGGTAAACCACCAAACTCTTCGGCCCATAAGGCTTTATGCCCTGCAGCACATCTGCTTCTTTTTATTTGCGAAGCGTCCTTTCCACCGGTTAATACAAACGGTATCCAGTCGCAATGCTCTACCCATGAGTAGGTTGCCTTGCGCACCTGCTCGTCAACACGGATAATGTGTAAAAGCTTGGCCCAAAACCACTCTGACGAGTAAATACCGCCAACGTATTTTAAATAGTTGATATCAAATTTTGTAGCATGGTCATTTATTTCTGCAGCCTCTTTAATGGCTGTATGGTCCTTCCATAAAATGAACATGGCGTTAGGATTGTTCTCAAACTCAGGCGTTAGCGATAAAGGCTTTCCTGTTTTATCAACCGCTATAGGTGTTGAGCCTGTTGTATCAACAGATATACCGCGTATATTATCGGCAACGGCCTTACCGCCTGCTTTTTGTATAGCATCCTTAATGGTTATTTCAATGCCCTCCAGGTAGTCAAGCGGATGCTGCCTGAAAACATTCTTAGGCGCATCACAAAAAAGTGCCTTTTGCCAACGCTGATAGTAGTGAACAGACGATGCCAATTCTTTTCCGTTAGCGGCATCAACTATAATTGCGCGCACAGAATCAGTGCCATAATCAACACCAATTACATATTTATTAAGTTCCATAGATGGTTAAAATTCGTGTCTAAATAACACTTAATTTTTTATAAAATGAAATATTTTTTCCAAACATTGCAGGCTTAAAAGCCAGAAAATTACGTTGTAAGATTATCCGGATTAGGTATAAAATTTAAAAAAGCCTGAAACTTAGCGTAATAGTTCTGCATGTTAAGCTGATAGTAATAAGCCCCCCGCTTTGATCCCGATTTATCTTTATCCTGCAATTTTATAAGCAATTTTGTAGCTAATACCCGCTTGCTAAAATTCCGTTTATCAATTGTGGTATTATAAACGCTTTCGTATAAATTTTGCAGTTGCGGTATGGTAAACTTGGCAGGCAAAAGCTCAAACAAAATAGGGTGAAGCGCTGCTTTGTAGCGTATTTTTTTTCGCGCCATCTCAACCATAGCGGGCTGGTCAAATATTAGTTTAGGTATTTTTTTTAGCGGGAACCATTCGGCATGATAGTCGTGGCTTATCTGTTTCTCGTATTTTGATGTATCTATCAGCGCGAAGTAGGCAACCGATGCAGTACGTTCTTTAGGATCACGGCCCGGATCGCCAAAAGTTTGCAACTGCTCCAGGTATACGCCATCTAATCCGGTTAATTGTTTAAGTATTCGGTTGGCCGATTGATCAAGGCTTTCATCTGGCTGCACAAAGCCGCCCATTAAACTCCAGTTGCCTTTTTCGGGTTCAAAACCGCGCTGTATCAATAATATTTTTAACAATTCGCCGTCAAATCCAAAAACAATGCAATCTACCGCTAATAATAAACGAGTTTGGTTATGGTACTTTTGCATTTTTTTGATTTGTGACTAAAGGTCAAATATAAAAAATACGCGCGTATTACCACTACCGTCACCATACCATATTAACTAACTTTTAGGTAAATATTACATAACAAAAAACCCGCTCTAATAATAGAGCGGGTTAATTAAACTACTTAAGTAGCTAAACCTTATTAATAACCGTTGTTTTGAGGATATTTAGGGCCTGTTAACACGGCGTTAATCAAATCCTGAGGTATAGCTCTGCGCATATAATCATCTTTAACGTTTGTGGCTGCAAGGCTACCTGGTCTGTACATTTTAACACGACGAACAAGCTGACGTGTTCTTGACAGGTCTTCCCAACGACGTTGATCGCCGAACAGCTCTTTGCTGTATTCGTCTAATATAATGTCCATACCGTTTAATGGTGACCCCACAGTATTGCTATAAGCAACGCCCATTTGAGCTATCTCAGTAGCGCTTAATTGCATAGCGAGTGCGTTTGCGGCATTAGCTGCAGCCATATTTGCGCTGGTAACCCTAAAATTACTTTTTGGGATACGATCGCCATCAGCCGGAACACGGTAAGCAGCACGTGTTCTAAGCACGTTAAGTGCAGTAATAGCGGCAGCGGTGTTGCCAGCCATGTAGTTTGCTTCAGCCTGCATTAGGTAAACTTCTGAAAAACGCATCAATATTATCGGGCGTGCCGAGAAGTCGTTCAATCTGATACGACGCGTATCGTCAAACTTCTTTACCGTCGGCCACCTAATGTTGTTTACCTGTAACGGTTCAATTATTAATCCTTTGAAAGCGTCTCTTCTGGCCATAGTTACATCGCCTGGTGCAATAAGGATAGCGGTATCACCATCAACCGGAATGTTGTATGATGTTTCAGAAAAATTGCTGGTTTTAGTTAAAACGCCTTTTGAACCACCTGTGCTGGTTGTACCGGCAGCTAAAGTTTTGTTGCATATCCAGAATGTTTGGAATGTTGCATCAAAACGGCTGTCAGGGTATTGACCTGCAGGCCAAAGTCTGTAAATATACGGGCCATTTGGAGCAACACGTGCATACGGACGACCGTTATAGTTGTCGCGAACCATAGGCTGCTTGCTTGTATTAACTGTTTGTGGTATGTTATCTATACCGCCAACATTGTCAATACCTGCAGAACCTATATAGTTCCAACGCCAGATAACATACAGTAGATTGATACCATAACCGCCGGATGGACCTTGGTTATAAGCTGTGTATTGAGCGTCTGCGCCACCCAGACCGTAGTCTACTGCAAACATATTTTCTTTACCGTAGTCATTTTCAACCTTGTGCTCATCAGCATAGTCCTGCCAAAGGTCAAACCCATAAGTAACTTTATTGGTTATCACATCAGCACAAAGATCAGCCGCTTTCTGGAAATCACCCGGCTGGGCTATCTCTGATAGATAACCGCGCGTTAAGTAAACCTTTGCTAATAAAGCCTTGGCTACACCAACTGTACCTGTTTTACCAACACCCGCAGCAGAAAATGGACTGCTTGCATCAACTTTAGCAGGTAAACCGGTTATAGCATCATTCAGATCTTTAATTATCTGGTTATAAATGTCAGCTGCGTTAGCAGGGGCATCAGCAGTTGTAGCTTCAGTAATAAAAGTGGTGTGTAAAGGTATACCACCTGGCTGTGTAGCGGTTTTACCACCGTACTGTTGCACCAGGCGGAAGTATATAAATGCGCGTAAAAATCTGGCCTGGTTAATATACTGAGCTTTTTGCACCGCAGTTAATTGAGTACTTGCCTCAGCATATTGCAAAACTCCATTCAATGTATTGATATCAGACCATAAGCCGCCGAAACCTGGCCCATTTGAACTGGTAAGACCGTTCCAATCTACCATTTGGTTGTTGTTACCAACGCCAGATCCCAATTCGCCCAATATCGCTTCATCTGTACCTAGCCAAAAATCGGCTCTATCACCTTGATAATAGTCTCTCAGGTCACTATAAACACCGGTGACGCCCGCTGCTATACCACCTGCGGTACTAAAGTAATTGGGATACAATTGATCCCTTGGTTCTTCAACCAACAGCTTTTTACAGCTGGAAACTGTACCTATTATTGCTGCGGAGGCAAGAATAATTCCTGTTTTTTTAAATATTTTCATAAAATATGTCTCCTTTAATTAAAATCTAGCGTTTATTCCAAAATAAAACTCACGTCTTTGCGTACCGGCATTAAGCCCTACAGATCTGTTGCCTGTATTACCAGGCCCCTGAGCTATGTTTCCATTGGTGCTGCTGCCCACTGGAGTGGCATTAACCGACTCTGGGTCAACAACTGAGAAACTGTAATTGCTAACAGGCGAGTAGATAACAAATGGATTAGTTACGTTAGCATAAACTCTTAACGAGGATAAGCCTATAGTTTTGGCTATACCAGACGGTAAATTATAACCTAAATTAAGCGCTTTTGCACGGATGAATGATCCATCATAATATTGCAACGTTGACATGTAGTCAGGAAAGCGCTGGTTATTTGGCATAGGGAACGCGTTGGTAGGGTTACGCGGGGTCCAGTAATCAATAACCGGCTGATTATGACGGCCCGTGTTTAAAAACTGCCAGCCTGTTGTACCTGAGTTAGATGATGATACATAAGGAACCAGCGTAGTAAAGCCCATACGAGCGGTAATCACCAAACTTGCATCAAAACCTTTGTATGATACCCTGTTAGTGAACCCAAAGGTGTAATTAGGGTTAAAGTGGCCAATTATCTGGTTGTCGTTAAAATCAATCTTTCCGTCTTTATTAACGTCTTCTACTCTGATCTGACCTGGCCACTGCAATGGAGAAGTTTGGCCCCTAACGTTGCCATAAACTGGGTAAGTGGTGCCGGTTGTAGCCGGATAAGTCAACGTACCAGTTTGCGTAGCATCAGACAACTGCCAAATTCCGATCTTTCTGACATCATAGATAACAGATAATGGCTGACCTACAAATTGACCAGAATTTATATTCTGCATTGAACCGTTAGGCAATTCAAGGATCTTTTCGCGTATGAAACCGATATTAAAGTCTGAAGACCAGCTAAAACCACCTAAGTTTTGAATATTAACCGTGCTTAACGTAAATTCAATACCCTTGTTTTCAGTAGTACCTAGATTGGCATTCTGACTTGCTGCGCCTAAAGTAGACGGCAGGATGTTAGGAAGGATGATACCGGTAGTTTTTTGGCGGAAAACCTCGATGCTACCACTGATACGGTTTCTGAATAAGGCAAAATCTAATGCGATGTTAGTTTCAGCCGTACGCTGCCAGGTAAGGGTAGGATTTACAAGATTTGTAGAACGTACACCTTGTGAATTACCTGTAGTTAAGCCGCCGTATTGGTATGCTGCGTTGTCTAACTGACCTAAAGTTTGATAGGCGCTGTTATTTATGGTTGAGTTTTCACCATAACCAGCACGCAGTTTTAAATTATCTACGAAGTCATATTTCTTCATGAAATCCTCGTTAGTAATGGTCCAGCCTAAACCAACCGATGGGTATGAAGTCCATTTCTTTCCATCAGCCAGCGTTGAGTTACCGTCAGCACGCATTGTTGCTGTAACGTTATACCGATTGTTAAAGGTGTAATTTGCACGGCCAACATATGACAAAAATCCTAACTCGCTCCATGACCCACCTGTACCGGTAACAGTACCCATTGAAAGGCGCGAATTCTTATTAGCATCAGATGGAATGCCCTGCGCGTTTACGTTAGAGTTTTCAGTGTGGTTACGCTCAGCAGTGAATACACCCGTTAAGTTAAGGTGGTGTTTGCCGAAAGTATTGTCATACGTTAATAAGTGCTCCTGCGCTACCCTGAAGAACGAGTTGTTGGTTGTACTCGCCGTAGTTGCGGCTATATTTGCAATGCTAGTGCCGTTAATACCATTGTATTGGCCACGGTTTGATTGCGAATAGTTATAGTTAATAGTATACTTATAAGTTAAATGATCAATCGGCTTAAGTTCTGCGTAAACTATGTTATCGCTAACTAAAGCTCTCTCATAGTCATAATACTGATCGCGTTGTTGCGCGCGCAGCAACGGATTACCTGTAGATTCATCATTCTGACCTACAAGCGGCCTTACAATCATATTACCAGCTGCATCATATACTTCTGCCAAGGGGCTGTACCACTGGGCGGTGCCTAACTGGTCGCCGCCAGAACGATCTTGAAGCCTGAGTGTATTACGGATTGAACCACCTATTTTAAGGGCTTTACTAATTTGATGGTCAATGTTTATATTGAAGGTAATACGTTTTGTACTGTTATTAGGTTGCAGATTGTCGTTTGATGATGTACGATAACCCAAGGCAGTATTAAACTGTGTTTTTTCTGTACCGCTTGAAACGCGTAGGTTTTGGTCCCATATAATAGCGTCTTTAACTAACAGGTTCACCCAGTCATTGTTCACTCCCTTAGCCCGGGCAGCGGTTTCTGCCGGAGTTAGGCCATAAGGGGTTGCGCCTGCGTTTCCTTGAAGGATAGCGCCTTCTAAAGTTACATCCTTAAGTCTGGCGTACCCTTCGGCATCTTCAGTTTTAAGTTTGCCTTGTAACCTGTTAACACCTATGTACGTGTCGTATGAAACCTGGCTTCTGCCAACACGACCTCTATTAGTTGTGATCAGGATAACACCACCCGAACCGCGTGAACCATAAATAGCAGTTGATGATGCGCCCTTTAATACATCAACGCTTTTAATGTCGGTTGGATTAATATTACTGATGTCATTATAAAAAGGCACCCCATCCACTACAATTAACGGCCTGTCTACGTTGTTTGAACCTGCTGTAATTGTACGGGCACCCCTTATGGTAATGTTACCGTTAACAATATCTAAACCGGCAACACGGCCAACTAATTGCTGGGTAACCGTAGCTGCAGGTATTTCCTGTAATACTTTTGCATCAATTGAAGTAACAGTACCGGTTACATCAGTTCTTTTCAAAGCACCGTAACCAACCACTACAACTTCGTTCAAGTCGCGTGCATTAGCAGCCATAGTGATAGTTCCAAGATTGGGATTGCCGGTAGCAATAGGTTTAACCACATCTACATACCCAATAAAGGTAATGGTTATGCTTGCTGTACCTGTGGGTACAGTGATTGAAAAGTTACCGCTGGCGTCGGCAGTAACGGCATTTTGTGTGCCTGTTGCCTTAATGGTTGCGCCAACAAGCGGTTCGCCTTTGTCGTCTAAAACACGGCCTCTAACCGCTATTCCCTGCGCAAAGGCAGCAGCGGAAACCAGGCTGATCATTGCGATCAGGCATATCGTTTTCCACCACTTTACATTAATAAAAAGTTGAAGTTTGCTCATATAATTAGTTTTACTATTTAAGATTCATTATAATTTAAAATAACCACCTGTCCTTGACATGCGATTAATTAGCGGGTTATTATGTCTCTTCTTTTTTTGTCATTTAACTGGTTACTGGTTTAATTTATAATCGGGTTACTAATAATTTAACTTATGGCATACCACACATAGCATTTTATTCTATTTAAATAGGTTGAATACAGTTAAAACTTGTTTACTGTAAAAACAACATAGCAGATAAAACAATTAGAAATGGTTAAGTATCACAGGGTGATATATTGGTCTATAATTTATAGTGATAATGCCTTTAATTACCGCCACTAATTTGCGGCGGACGCTTGTTTTGCACTATCACATATCACCAAAATTATATCACAAATGTTTAAAGAGGTGCTTTATTGGGCTAAAAATTTACGCAAACGATATAGAATTTTACGCAAACGAAATAGTTGGAAAGCTAAAAAGAGAAGATTTTTACGCAAACGCAATAGTTGCACGGGAGTTGTTTTGCAACGTTTTACAATTAGCACAAAAGTTCAAGTTGTAAGTTTTTACTTTATAACTTATCAATTCTTATGCATTGCATACCGGCACTTTTGGCGGCATCCTCGCCTGCGGCTCCGTCCTCAAAAACAAGGCAATCGGCAGCAGGTATATTAAGCTGGTTAGCGGCAGCCAAAAACGGATCAGGGTAAGGTTTGCCTCTTTCTGTTTCGCCGGCGCATACTATTACGTTAACCAGATCAAGCAATCCTAAAACCTGTAGCGTCTTTTCAACAGCCTGGCGGCCACTGCCCGACACCACTCCTATCATAACCTTGCCCACATGGGCCCTTAAATGTTCTGCAACAAATTCTACAGGCTGAGTAAGGTGTATGTACTCACTCAAAAAAAGCTTGTATTTTAATTCCTTAAACTCGGCTGCATCGAAATCAGTGCCGAAACGTGTGTTCATTTCGTTAATAACATCTATAACGGGCCAGCCAGCTAATTCATCAATAATATCGCCGTTAATAACGTGTCCCTTGCTTAGGGCTACTTTTAAATAGGTCTCTTTATGGGCTGCCATGTTATCTGCCAGCGTACCGTCGCAATCATACAGAAAAGCCTTATAGCCTTTACTGAGGTTGGTTAGTTGTTCTAATTTATCAAGGGCAGATGCGTTCATATCAATTTAAATTGCGGCCGAATATAATTATGCATAACCAGATAAAATTGCTTAAAAGCAAAAAAAGCAGACCGGAAGCCGGTCTGCTTTGATATTTATCAATGCAAAATACCTTATTTAGCTACGCTAAATTTGTAAATGCTTGTAGTTTTATAAGTTTTGCCAGGGGTTAAAGTGGTTGAGGCAAACTCTGGCTTGTTAGGTGCATCCGGGAAATGTTGTGTTTCCAAACATAAAGCTGAACGCAATCCATAAGCTACTTTACCTTTACCATCTTTAGTACGGCCATCTAAAAAGTTGCCACTGTAAAACTGCAGGCCGGGCTCCTCGGTGTAAACATCCATAACAATACCGGTAACAGGGCTTTTAACAGTTGCTACCACATCTTTTAATGTGTGTTTATTAAGCACAAAGTTATGATCATAACCTTTACCAAATTTTAATTGCTCCTCGGCAGCGCCAATATCTTTACCTATAGCTTTTGATGTAGTAAAATCAAACGCGGTACCTTTTACAGGAGTGATCTTTCCGGTTGGGATCAATGTATTATCAACCGGTGTAATGCCATCTGCAGCTATGTGTAGCTCGTTGTTAAGTATGGTTGAATCGCCTGCACCATTCAGGTTAAAGTAGGCGTGGTTGGTTAAGTTAACTACTGTAGTTTTATCAGTTGTAGCACTGTAATCAATCTGCACTGCGTTGTCATCAGTTAAGGTATAAACCACCTTAACATTCAAATTTCCCGGGTAGCCTGCTTCGCCATCTTTAGAAAGATAAGTTAATTCTAATTTTTGGTTACCTACCTGTTTTGCATCCCATACCTGCATCCAATAGCCATGGGCACCACCATGCAGGGTATTTTTTCCATCATTTAACTCAAGGGTATACTCTTTACCATCTAAAGTAAATTTGCCGTTTCCAATTCGGTTGCCGTAGCGGCCTATCAGCGCGCCAAAGTAAGGCTCGCCACGTTTTTGGTAGGTTTTTACGTCATCGTAACCTAACACAACATCTTTAAACGCGCCGGTTTTATCTTTAACATTTAAACTTACAATGCGGCCGCCGTAGTTAGTTATGGCTACCGTCATACCGTTTTTGTTAGATAAGGTATAAAGATGGGTAGCTTTCCCATTTACTGTACCTGTAAAATTACTGCTGTCAGGAAGTGCAGCACTTGTTTGCTCCATAGTATTCTCTGTTGTTGTTGTTTTCTCTTCAGTGGGTGGCGTACAGGCATAGTTACCTACAGCTGCAACCGCTATTAAAGCTGCCACGAAAATTTTTGATTGTGTTCTCATTATCCAGTTTATTTATGGTTTGGTTTACTTTAATTCAAGCGATACGATTGAATGCGCCGGCAATTTAACAGATATATTGTTACCGTCCTTTTTCGCATCGTTAAACGCTACAAGTTTAATATTATTGGGGTTAGTAAAAGTATTAATATTTGTAACATCTGTACCGGTAAGTATTTGGCCGCTAACTGTGCTCCAGGTGGCATTGCCTAAATCAGCCTTAAAGTCAATTGCTTTATTGTTGTCAATGTTCACTATAGTAAGGTGGATCTTCCCGGCGGCATCTTTTGATGCTGATACATTAACCGCAGGCAGTTTCTTTCCGTCAAACTCGTAATCCGGAACATCCAGTTTAATTGGCAGTAGTTTAGCATCCTGATGTACCTTAAACATATCAAAAACATGATAGGTTGGTGTAAGAATGATCTTTTCTTTTTGTGTTAAGATCAATGCCTGCAAAACGTTAATGGTTTGCGCCAGGTTGGCCAATTTTACCCTATCGGCATGGTTGTTAAAAATGTTTAGCGTAGTTGCCGCTACCAATGCATCGCGTAAGCTGTTTTGCTGATACAAAAATCCCGGATTTGTGCCTGGTTCAGAGTTGGTCCAAACGCCCCACTCGTCAACCACCAAAGCAACTTTTTTATCCGGATCATACTTATCCATAATGGCCGAGTGTTTGGTAACAAACTCTTCCATCCTGAGGCCGTTTTTTAATGTATTAAAATAGGCAGCCTCGGTAAACCCGGTAGCCGGGCCTTTATCGTTCCAATCGCCGGTAGGCAGTGTGTAGTAGTGCAAGGCAATGCCCCATATATCCTTTTTAACGTTTTTCATTACAACTTCGGTCCAGTTGTAATTATCACCGGCAGGGCCGGTAGCAATTTTCTTTAGCTTGTTATTGCCGTAGTCTTTAGCGAAGATGGCGTAACGTTTGTACTCGTCGGCATAGTGCTCCGGCGTCATGTTGCCTCCGCAACCCCAGCTTTCGTTACCTACGCCCCAAAATGTTACGTTGTATGGTTTTGGGTGGCCATTTTTAGCGCGAAGATCGCTAAGCGGGCTCTTCCCATCAAAGTTAAGATACTCTACCCAGTTAGACATTTCCTGAACGGTGCCGCTGCCTACGTTACCGGTTATATAAGGCTCAGTGTTTAACAGTTTGCAAAGTTCCAGAAACTCGTGTGTGCCAAAGCTGTTATCTTCGGTTACCCCGCCCCAGTTAGTATTAACCATTTTGGGCCTGCCGGTACGTACCCCAATGCCATCGCGCCAGTGGTATTCATCGGCAAAGCAACCGCCGGGCCAGCGCAGGTTAGGTATTTTTATCTTTTTTAACGCGTCTACAATATCCAATCTAACCCTATCCTGCTTTTTAACAGGCATTTTAGCATCAACCCAAAAACCATCATAAATGCCACGGCCCAAATGCTCGGCAAACTGCCCGTAAATGTGGCGGCTTATAACCATGCCATTATCATTGCCTATTGTAGCTTTTGCACTTTGAGCGAAAACCGACGATGCGCCAAGGGCCCATAACGCCAGCGTGCCTACAGATAACAAAGTTTTTTTCATATATTAATTTGTGTAAGTATTTAATTAGTCAACTTTAATAACAGGATTACCTGATTTAATACCACTCTCGTTAAACGCGTCAACAGTAAAGTAGTAACTCTCCGCTTTGTTAAGGCTTCTAATGGTTACCTTTTCGGTTCCTAAAACCTGATAGGTATGATACAACTTATCGGGCGCTGTACCGTAACGCACATTGTAACCTACCGCGTTTGGCGTTTTTATCCATGATATGTCTGCCACGCATGGATCTGATTTTGAACGGCTCACAAATATGTCGTTCTTTTGGGTCATTACGCCATCTGTGCCTTTTCCAAACACGCGCAGATCTGCAATGGCAAATTTGCCTGATGGTACCTTGTAATTGGTTAGCCTAATGTAACGCGCCTTTATAGGTGCACTTAGTTCCAGGTAATCGTGCGGGGCATCTATCTTATTAGTGCGTTTATCGGCAAGGGTTTTCCATGTTTTCTTATCTGTTGAGTATTGCAGCAAATACTGGTAATAATCGTTATCGCTACGGCCGAAGGAACTGGCCTCGTTTTCAGCGTAATTAATTTGCACTGCATTTACAGTAGAGACTTTTTTAAGATCCATGGTAATCCATTCCCCTTTATCGCCCGTGGCAGCGCTCCAATAAGTGCGTATATCCTCATCAGAAGCATTCTCTTTTTGATATTTTTCCTGAGCTGACGAAACCTCAACAGGCTTTTTATAGGATAACAACATCCATTTAGGCTTTAACTCAGCAGGGCTTGAAAGTTGTTTTTTTGGCAAGGTAAGCGGGAAATCGCCAAAATCTGTATAGGTATGGAATATACCATCTTTATCAAAAAACAAAGGGAACAGGCTAAGGCGGCGCTCAAACATATGTTTTACTGATATAACATCGGTAGATACGCGCCAGTAGTTACCATAGTTATCTTTAAAGGTACCGCTATGGCCCGCACCGGCTACAAAACCTTCGGGGCGCATTGAGCCCGGGTTATTAGGCATTAAGGTAAATGGGCCCATCGGCTTGTCAGACACATAAACACCGTCGTTATAGCTTTTAAACTCTGTGCCCGGTGCAGAATATTGCCAGTAATATTTCATGTTGTGTTTAGTAACCCAGCTTCCCTCTATCCACGGGCGGCCATCAACAGTTTGGTAATCGCCGCGGCGCTCCCAGCCATGGTTCTCTTTATCGCTGTTAAAAAACACGGTTGGCTGCCCTAACGGAAGCATGGTCTTTGGATCCAGCTCAACTGCATACAATGGGTTAACGTTTGAACATCCGTAATAAAAATATACCCGGTCATCATCGTCGGCAAATAAAAACGGGTCTATCATAGTTATGGGGAACTTGTCCTGAACTACGGTCCATTTTCCTGTTTTAGGATCTGCCGTTTTGTAAATTTTAAGTGGGTTATTGCCCGATGCCATAAAATATACTTCGCCTCTGTAAACCATTGCAGTTGGCGCATAGTCTTCAAGCGGCAGATCGTTGGTTTTTATCAGGTCCCAGTTTACAAGATCAGTAGAATGAAAATAACCGCCTGATTTGGATGCAAACAGATAATACTCTCCCCTAAAATTTATCATTGCCGGGTCCGCTGCCTCACGACGAGACGTTCCGTCAAGCGCGAAACGGTAACTCAGGTTTACCGGATTGATGATAGTTGTTTGCTTGCTTTTGGGCAACACAAGCTGCGCCTTAGTTGCCCCTGAGGCAATTACCAGGCAACACGCCAGAACAAGATTTCTCATATTATATTAAAGTTTGGTATTAATACACTTTTATTCAGCCAATTACATTTCATAACACAATCTGTAAAAAATCAGGGCTGATGGCGATTTTTAAATGGTTTATACGTGCTGCAAATTACACACAATAACCAGGTTATAACGTTTGGTTTTCTTTTCGCTAATGTATAAAACCATTTTTAATTGTTATAAATACACTTGAAAATAAATTGCAAAAAGCAGGGCCAAAAGCAGGTATACCCGCTTAAACAAAAAAACCCGGGCTTTCGCCCGGGTTTTAGCAGATGAAATTACATCTGGTAAATTATCATGGTTTGTCCCAGAAAACACGTTGTGTTACATCATCGCCACCCATGCTTGCAACAGCCGCGTTATAGCTTGCTGCATTTGCTGAGCGCTCAATGCTTGGGTATGGCATTCTACGTGCAAAACCACCGGTTGATGCAGGCAGCGGTGTGCCATAAGGGTTAGGCGTTAACGCAGGTAAACCGGTTCTTCTGAAGTTAGCAAAAACTTCGGCGGTGTTACCTAATGATACTACCCAATATTGCGTATTTATCTTAGCAAGGTCAGTATTAAAATCGCCTGTTAAAGCAACAGATGCCTGACGCATGTAAGAGTCATAGTTAAGTGCAGGGATAGCAGCAGCGTTAGGATATGATGCGAAGCGATCCATATTTGACCTAACCGCAGTAGCGTAGTAGCCATCTGTAGTTCCGGTGGCTATCCAGCCTCTTAAACGCGCTTCTGCCAGCAACAACTGTGTTTGCGCATAAGTACAAACAAAAATTGGCGCGGTATTGCTACCAAAGCTGTTGTAGTTTAACTGGCTGTATCTAAAACCTGCACCTGCCTGAGCAGCACCTTTATAATCAGCTTTGGCTGTTATTGTTAAGTTATCATAACCCAGAGGGAAACCAAATTGGTTGGCCAATACAGTATCCTGCGGTGCGCCGCCAATTGTATTTGGATTTTGATAATAAGCCGCAATATACTTACCACGTGGGTCGCGGGTGTTTTTTAACTGGTTAACAAATGAGTCGTACAAATAATAGTTGAAAGGGTTTGTGCCTCTCGGACCAGCATTTAACGGGTTACCATCAGTAGCGTTAAACGGAACGAACGCATCATCTGCTGTTGATGCCATAACTCCCGGGCCACTTAACGCGTCTGCTACAATAGCTTGCGCTTTAGTAGCATCTAACTTAGAGTAACGCATACCCAAACGCAGCATTAAGCTACCTGCAAACCTTTGCCATTTAGGTATTTGTACGGTTGCAACGGTACTGGTAATACTGGTTCCGTAAAGTATATCAGTATTTACAGCAACACCAGTGTTTGTAGCAGAGGCAGTTGTGGTTAAAGCCGCTCTTGCTTCTTTAAGTTCCTTGTACAAGTCGGTATAAATATCGGCTCCCTTGTCGTATTTAGGGGTTAAAATACTTACAGCCGTACCTGTATATGCTTTATTAGCTTCTGTGTATGGCACATCGCCATAGCTATCAACTAATATCATATAGTTCATGGCTCTTAATATCCTTATCATTTGCAACAGGTTGGCTTTGTTAGCGTCTCCCTTAGCCAATTCAAGCGCACGATCTAAAAGTCGCAGAGCGCCGTTGGGCTGGTTAAACATCTGGTTCCACCTGGTGTTGTTGTAGGTCTCGGCACCATTCAGGTTATTAAACTGATAACCGATGGTTGCGCCAGAGTTGTAAGCATTTACAAATTGTTGCGCTACGGTACCCTCAACTTCCCATGATCCGGCACTAACAAAGCGTTCGGCTGAGCTTAATAATATGCTTGGCTCCACGGTTGTAAACGCGTACGGATTTTGATTTTTTTCTACAAAACCTTTATCGCAACTGGCAAGGCCAAAAACCGTAGCCGCTACGCATAAAAATTTAATACTATTTATTCTTTTCATAATGCCCGATTTAGAATTTTACGTTTAAATTAAGACCAAAAGTACGTGTTGTTGGCAGCGCACTTTGCTCATATCCCAGTCTTGTATCGCCGGTAGAAGCCATTGATTCCGGATCAACATCCGGGATAGCTTTGTGCAGTATTGCAACGTTACGGCATGATGCAGATAGGGTTAATCCTTTTATACCTTTAACATTTTTGATCATGTCTGAGAAATCATATGTTAAAGTAATGTTCCTTAGTTTTATAAAGTCGCTGTTAAACACGAACGGATCAGCTATCTGTAAGTTACGATAGTCTGTGTAGAAGGTTTGCGGGATAACACCAACAGCTCTGTCGGCATTGTTTGCACCAGTGCCCTGAATTACAGCAGGGAATTTTACACCACCTTCACGACCAACTAATGATGCTTGTGTTAAACCTTGTCTTAAACCGTTAAGCGCGGTTGAAGAGAATGTTTTACCACCAAATTTATAATCAACATGTACCAATAAGCTTAACCTTTTGTAACGGAATGTGTTTTGCCAACCACCTATCCATTTCGGATCAGCCTGGCCAAAAGTTACTTCGCTTGCAGATCTTAACAATCTACCGTCAGCTCCAACTACTATTTGTCCGGCAGCGTTTCTTAAGTACGTGAATGACTGTAACTGGTTCATAGCCATTCCTGTTTTATACATCAGTTTACCCAAAAACTCGTTACCGTTAGCGTTAAACTCGTTAACCAACTGGTCTGTTGCACCGGCAGCTAATTGTAAAACGCGGCTTTCGTTGTACGATGCGTTCATTGAAGAAACCCATGTGAAGTTTTGAGTTCTGATTGGCGTACCTTCTACTAAGAACTCCAAACCTTTATTTTGCAATTTACCAAGGTTTACAGGAGTTGAGGTAACACCAGAAGCAGCTGAAAGTGGTGCGATCAGGATTTGTTTGTTGGTTGTTTTATCGTAAGCGGCTATATCAAAATTTAAACGGTTGCCCAGTGTTTTGATCTCTAAACCAACTTCTTTCTCGGTTACACCGAAAGGCTCAACCAAAGGATTTGGATTTTGTGCGCCATAGCTTGCAGTATTGTAACTTATGCCGTTTGCCACAAACTGGTTGGCAGCTAAGTTATAATTAAGTACGCCAGAGAAATTGTTTATACCAGATGCGCTACCGGTAGCAGCATAACTGGCTCTTAATTTACCATAGTTTAACCAGCTTACATTAGGTAGCAGCTCAGACCAAACAAAGCTACCACTTACCGATGGGTAATTGTACGCGTTATTTTTGGTTTGAACCAGAGTGCTTGGGAAAGTTAATACCGAGAACCAGTCTACACGATCAGTAACGGTTAAATACAGGAAGTTTTTATATCCAAAATCGGCAATGCCATATAAAGAGTTAACACCAAGATTGTTATAATCATAGTTAACATTTTTCTGAACACCGTTCTCAATGGTATAAACATCTCTGATAACCAAGCCGTTTGCAGTTTGGCTTCTTATGCCACTACCGCGGTCATCACGAATGTTACCACCCACAGTTAACTCAGCGCTAAAATCGCCAAACTTGTGGTTGTTAGTACCCATCAGGAAGTCGTAGTTCATGTTACGCTGTCTTGACATGTTAACGTTGTAGTTACCATTGTAAGCCGGGCCGTTACCATTTTGCAAAAGGTTGGCAGAACCAACACCATGTGGCGTGTTGCCTTCTGTAAGCAGTGTTTGGTGATCCATAGCAACCCTGCCTTGTAAATACAGATATTTATTGAAATCGTATCTGGCTGTAGTTGTTGCAAGGTAACGGTCGCCATTTCTTTTGTTAAACTGGCGTGGGTTAGAAAAGTAAGGGTTTAACAAAGTAGTTTGGAAAGCTGATGTTACACGCTCAGCACCTGTAGCAGGGTCAACCGCGCTATCTCTTAATGCATCAATCGGAATTGACGGGCTCATACGATAGAAGAAGTTGGGAGCACCTGCGCCCTGGAAACCTACCTGCGGTGGATTGTTGTTTATCTCGTTAGCATAGTTCAGGTTAAAGGTAAGGGTTAACTTTTCGCCAACCTTGCTGTTCAAACCAAGGTTAACTATCTTTTTATGATAATCATTAACCGGGGAGATACCTTTAGCATCCTGATTTGAATAAGACATACGATAGCTGGTAGTTGAGTTGCCACCTGATAAAGCTATGGTATTGTTAAACGAAGTACCGGTTCTGTAGTATTCAGTAATACGGTTTGGATGAGCTACGTATGGTCTTAACACACCGTCAAAATACATTGCGTTTTTTGATGGATCGTGTTTAGCACCCCAGGTTTGGCCACCACCGGCTATGGCTTCTGCCACAGTTGTAGGCATTTTGCCACCGCCTAAACCGGTATCCCATAAACCCATACCATATTGAGTTTGGTAACGGTTGTAATCTAATACCTGGTCTGATGCAAAGTTTGAATTAAACTCAACGCCAAATTTGCTGTTTTTAGATCCGCTTTTGGTAGTGATGATGATTGCACCATTTGCTGCTCTTGAACCATATAACGCTGCCGCGGTAGAACCTTTCAACACGTTGAATGACTCGATATCATCCTGGTTGATCTGTTGTAGCGCATCACCCCTGTCTGTAGTGTTGTTAGGGCCAACGGCTTGCTCACCTTGATCCATCGGCAAACCGTTCACAACAATAAGCGGAGAGTTGCTGGTGTTAACGTTGTTACCACCAAAAGCAGCCTGACCACGCAAACGGATACGGGTACTTGAACCCGGACCTGCTGCAGGAGGAGAAATATTCAAACCGGCAACTTTACCTTCTAATGAAGACATAACGTTAGTAGTACGGTTTTGAGTTATTTCGTCAACCTTTACAGTAGTTGCGGCATAACCTAATTTCTTTGCTTCACGTTTAATACCCAAAGCGGTTACAACAACTTCTTGCAGCGCGCCATTGGTAGGTGCTAATGTTACGTTTATTGCTGTACGTGCGCCAACAGTTTGTGTTTGAGTTTCAAAACCTATGTAACTAAACGCCAATATAGAATTGTCGCTGGTTACAGATAAGGTGTAATTACCGTTAGCATCAGTAGTAGTAGCTTTTTGGGTACCTTGCTCTGTTACGGTTACCCCCACAAGGATCTCGCCCTTGTCGTCAACAACTTTACCTGTTACGGTTTTTGCCTGTAATACGTTACCTAAAACGTTTGCGGAGGCACCGCTGTTTTTATTCGTTTTTGGGCTGTCTGCCTGAGCTGCAGATGCACACAAAAGTAATGCGAAAACACTTGTAACAATACGATTGTACGAAGGTGTTCCTCTTCTTTTTTTCATAATTTTGGTTTAAAATCAATGACTTATATTTTTTTGATTGATGCCTTTATCAAAATCTGACCATTTTGGCAGAGGCTTTTTTGTTGCGCCGGAAACGCTAACAATGGGAGATTAATGTACTTTTTTCTTCATATTTTATGGTTTTGGTTACTAATATTTAGGTTATTTAAATTTATTAACTGAGTTACAACATCTAATTTTGTTATAACGCACACCCAACTGCATAATTGTTTATTAAAAAAATATACAATTACCATACACTGCTTTCTGAACGCCCTGATTTGAAAAAATGTATCGGTTATAATCTTTTAAAGGTCGTACAACATCGTATTAATTAAACAGCAACATATTTGCTATTTGTTTAATAGCGTGGCAACTAATAGTTTAAACCGGGGTAATAATTTACAATTGTTTTATAATTGTTACAAAGAATGACAAAATAAAGAAGCAAGTCTACTAAATAAAACCAGCGGTGATTTTTACACAAAAAAACTAGGGATGGCTTTTTTAGCCTACCCTAGTGGGAAAATTCAATTTTATAATATTTTTACCTTTTGACATGTAAAAATTAATTATTGGCAACAAAAACAACAATTAAGCATCAAAATACAATAGATACCTGCCTTATTTTATATTTTGCAACTTAGATATATTGTCAAACTCTACACCTATTTTCTCTATAAGACTTTCAAATACTGCAAAATATTGCATGTAAGTAGCATTGTCATTAGCGTTAGGCAGAAATATTTGATGCATTTTTATCGTATTTGATGCTTCGCGCAGATTTTTGTACATGCCCATTTCGGTTCCGCTTAATAAAAATGCCCCCACGCCTATGGTGTCTCCATGAGTTATTGTACTAACAGGTTTGTTAAAAATATCGGCAATTATCTGGGTACAAAAAGGAATGGAGGCAAAACTGCCGTTAATAGACAAACTATTTATAGCGCGATGGTTTTCAAAGGTTTTGCCAATGCTATACATTTCATAAAGTATACCCTCAATAGTAGCCCTTATAAAGTGCTTCCGTTCGTGCCGTATGTTAATTCCAAAATAACAACCCTTGGCATTAGCGTTCCAAATCGGGGCTCTTTCTCCCAGCAAATACGGAAGAAATAACAAGCCGTTTGATCCTACTGCAACATCAGTAGCCTCCCTTATCAAATTGCCCATGGAGTGATCTATATCGAACGCCTTTTTAAAATCGCCAAAGCGCTTGGTAAACCATTCAAAAATAACACCACCGCTATTAGTTGGCCCGCCACTTACTATGTGCTCTTTGGTAAGCACATAGTTAAATATCTGCTTATTATGATCTTTAATGATGGTGTCGCCAATTATTCTGAATGCACCGCTGTCTTCAATGGTAATGGTGGCCTTCCCTTCCTCCCATACGCCGGCGCCAAGCGTTGCCAAACATCCATCGCTTGATCCCACAATGATCTTTACTTCGGGCTGCAGGCGCAGCGCTTTCTGAAACTCTTTTTTAAGCCTGGCCCCTGAGTAGAACACCGGCACAAGCTCAGGCAGCCGTTGCGCGGTTATACCGGCAAAATCAAGCGCGGTAGCATCCCATTCCAGTTTATGCATATTCATCAGGCCCATTGCCGAAGCAATGCTATAATCTATTATACATGCGCCGGTAAGCTGTTGAATGATGTAACTTTTAACAGGCAGGAATTTGCTGGCCCGTTTAAATTTATCCGGATCATTCCTTCTAAGCCAGGCTATTTTAACCATTGATGACATGGGATGTATCGGCGTGCCGGTTGCTTCATATATTTTACGCCCAAGTTCAGACTCCTTCAGTTCTACAGCCTCTTCCTTTCCGCGGTTATCAGCCCAGGTCATTACGTTGCCCAACGGAACGCCATCTTTATCTACCGTAAGCAAACTGTGCATTGAAGCGCTAAAACATATACAACCCACAACATACTTTTGCGGATAAAGCGTCTCGTTCAATAAATTCTTTAAAACGTAGAGCATGGTTATAAAAACCTGCTCGGGGTCTTGCTCGCTATTGTCAGGCCCTTCATGAAAAGTAGGATAATGCCCTTTTGCGAAGCCGATGATATTGCCCATAAGGTCAAAGGCAAATATCCGCACCGCGTTAGTTCCTAATTCAATGGCTATTATACTGTTCATGGTTGTAGGTTGTTAGTTTGAATATTGTTCTTTCTGAACTCGCTTGGCGTATATCCGGTAAGTTTTTTAAATGTGGTTGAAAAATGCTGCGATGAGTAAAAACCAATAGCAAGGGCAATGTCTGTAACATTTACCTCGTTACGCTTTAATAATTTAATGGCTTCGGTAATACGTAAATTTATAAGATAGTTCAATGGCGAAAAGCCCGAGTAATTTTTAACCTTCTCGGTAAAAGCGGTTGTACCCATCCCGGCGAAAGCTGCCATCTCTTCAACTGTCCACTGCCTTGCCAGGTTTTGACGCAAGGTTTGCTCAAGCCTTAAAAAGGTTGTGGGAAAATCGCGGCGCGAGTGGTTTTGGCGTATCAGCTGCCGGCATATAATAATAAACAGATGATCTAATAATTGCGTAATGCGCGTGCAAAATCCTACCTCCGCGTTCTGAAGTTCGTACTTCAGATCGAAAAACAAAGACTGAGCCTCTTTAATGTTCAGAACCAGTAGATCTTTATTTACCGATAATATCTGTTCAAGCGCGTTTCGTTCCTTTTTACTTAACTGGCTCCAGTCTCCTATCAACTGCCTATGGTTTTGAACATTGAGCTTAACCCACATTAAAGAGCCTATGTTGAGTATGTTGTTTTTTCCGCCAAAATTTTCGCCGGGTAGTATAACCGCTATATCCCCCGGATAAAGTGTATGCTCTGTTGCGCCTATAACCCAGTTGTGTTTACCCTCTAATACATAATAAATACCTATGCAATCCATCGGCCCTACATTAAATGAGTTGAGTTGGATGGTGGTATTCTTTTTATAGGCAAACTCCTTTATATGCGCAAAGTCTGCCAATTCCTTTGAAGTATCTTGTTGAAGTAACAACTGATTCATTCAGATCTAAATAAATTATATAATAATTGGTTTATAAGCCGAGAGGGGGTAAGCGGCTAATAATGTAACAAATATATGCCGCTAAAGTATAAATTTTGTACAAAATTCAACACTGTTTATAAATGGTAGATTGTTTTTTACTGTTTTTTATCCTTTGCAAAAACGTTGTAACACCTAATAAATAAAATAGTTTTATCCTAAAAATTTTACGTAACCTAAAAATATAGGTGTAAAATATTTATGTAGCTTAGGGGCCATAATTATTTAACCAATTATTATATAACCATAATGAAGATAAACCTGAAGATAGTTGCCCTTGCTTTAATACTTGGTGTTGCTGTTAACGCATCAGCTCAAGTTGCTGCGCAGGCTCCTGCTGGCCCCCAGGTTAACCAGGCCGACAGGGATGAGCTTATCTTCCTTACCCCTTCGTGGAAGGGTGAGCGTTTTGCGGACGGACGCCCTAAAGTAGCAGACGATATCATCCAACGTATGAAATCGGTTAGTATTGAAGAAGCATGGGCTACCATGGGCGGTTCAAGATTCAACTATCAATTGGCAGAAGACTGGCCCATTCAAATAAATCCGGACAGCGTACTTTGTGGCCGCGCTTTCACAACCCAATTTGTGCCTTATCGGCCTGATATGTGGAAAGCAATAGATGATAGAGGTAAAAAAGAAGGTCGCCGTGCGCAAAACGTTTGGGGCGTTGAGCAATTGCAAAAAGGCGACGTTTACGTGGCAGATCAGTTTGGCTTGCATAAAAACGGCCCAACTATTGGCGACCGTGTGGCAGCAGATATTTATAAAAGAACCGGAACAGGTATTGTATATAATGGCGCTGTTAGAGACCTTGAAGGGTTAAAAGAAATGGGCGGGTTTACCTCATTCATAGATAGCTATACGCCATCGTACCACAACCCGGGCAGCGACCAAAACACCATGATATTGAGTTTTAACAAACCTACCCGCATACGCCAGGTTACTGTTATGCCGGGCGATGTGGTATTAGGCAAACAAGGTGTAGTTATCTTCATTCCGCCACATCTGGCAGAACAAGTAGTTAAAGCATCTGAAAGAACACGCCTTGAAGACATGTTCGCTCACATCCGCACCGCTGAAGGCAAATATACAGCGGGACAAATGGATGCCGGTTGGCCACCTGCTATCAGAGCTGATTATTTGGCTTGGTTAAAGGCAGCCGCTAAAGACAAAAAAATAAAACTACCTGTTGCAAAAGCTCAGGTTGATGAAATAATTGCAGCTAACGAAGTAGCTAACGTACACTAAATTATAACCAACTTTTTTTTAAATAACTTATTATGTCAACACAACAAAATAGGCGTTCGTTCTTAACTAAAGCCGGCGTAGGCGCCGCTGCTTTAGCTTCAACGCCTTTGATCCAAACTTTCGGCACAGGCCTGGAGGATGCAAAAGAAAGAACCTCAATGATGTCAGCACCGTCTGACCTTAGAATAACTGCAGTTAAAGTAGCTTATTCAAGAGCAGGTGGTATGTTTGTTAAATTAGAAACTAACCAGGGCATTACAGGCTGGGGCGAATCTGTAGATGCCAGCGTTGGCAGCTATTATTTGCTTAAACGTATGGCTGGTAACTTAACCAGAACTGCAAACCCATTACGTCCGAATGTAATTTTCGAACAAATTCGTAAAGGCGGTGTGTTCGGTGGCGCGCAGGGAGGTACTTTTATTGCTACGTTAACGGCTCTTGAATGTGCTTTGTGGGATTTAACCGGTAAAGCCCTTGGTTTACCTATCTGGCAGTTATTGGGTGGTAAATTTCGCGATAAAGTGCGTGTTTACTGCGATACTGAATTCTACGCTGTAGGTGGTAAAACTCCTGAATCTTTTGCTAAAGCAGCACAAGACGTAGTAAACCGTGGTTATACTGCTATTAAATTTGACCTTGATGAGGCCAATGACCCTAACAAATGGGATCGTACTAACTGGACCGCCAGCCAAATGGAGATTGACAGAATGGTTAACTCTATTGCTGCTGCCAGGAAACAAGTAGGCAACAAAATTGATATTTGCTGCGATATGCACGGCCGTTACGATGCGCCTACCGGCCGTAAAGCCGCTAAAGCGTTAGAGCCTTATAACCTGATGTGGTTAGAGGAGCCGATTCCGGCTGATAATCCTGAAATATACAAATCAATAAGCGCCGAAACCAGCACACCTATTTGCTGTGGCGAGAACGTTTACCTTACTTATGGGTTTACACGCTTATTGTCTGAAAACATGGTTGATTACATTATGCCCGACTTGCAGAAATGCGGTGGCTTAGGCGAAGGTCAGCGTATTGCTGCATTGGCTAATGCTTACTACACTCCATTCTCTCCGCACATGGTGGGTACAATGGTTGGTGCTATGGCTTCTGCTCACGTTTGTGCTGCAGTACCTAACTTCCAGATTTTAGAGTGGCAAACAAAAAGCGATACCGACCAAATGTGGAAAGACATGGTTGTGTACGACAAACCATTCATTGAAAAAGGCTTCATGACCGTATCTGACAAACCAGGTATTGGTGTTGACGTTAACGTTGAAGGATTGAAAAAGTATGCTACACAAGGCGTACCTTTCTTTGAATAATAATACCAACACTTTATAGTGTTAAACAATATAAAACACCGGTGTGAGTAAAATCATACCGGTGTTTTTGTTTTTGGGGGCCACGGCATGGCTGCTTAATCTGAATAATACAGCTATATTTAGTTAATCTTATTTAATAATCATGCAGTTTGAATATCTCTTTTCTGAAGCCTTTGATACCTTTAAGGTGTTTGAGAATTTAACAGTTAGTATTGTTGCCGCCAAAACCCCGGAAACGCCAAAAACGCTGTGGCAAATTTTAAATCATTTAATTATCTGGCAAAAAAATCAAATATCACTGCTAACAGGTAATAAACCGGAAACATCTATAACAGAAACAGAAACCTGGATTGAAGCAGAGCAACCGGCAGATCAAAATGAAATAGATAACGCTGTTGCCATTTTCAACACTCAGTTACTTACTATAAAAGCAATACCACCCACCTTATCATCGCATCAGCACGATATAAGCTTTAAATTAAAAACATTACAGGATATGTCTAACCATTTGTCTTTCCATTTAGGTGAGATAGTTTTGATGAGAAGGTTATGTAAAACTTATCCAATGCCCGAAGAAATGAAGCTATTTCTGGCATTACAGTAATATACCTGGCTTGCCTCCTTCAGGTTGATGTACTGATCAATACACCAAAACAGAATTACTTAACACAACTAATAAAAAGGATAGCGTTTTGTTTATCAAACCATTATTTGTATAATTGAGTACCAATTTTAACCTATAATTTATGGACTCTCGCAGAAACTTTCTACAGAAGCTTGGCCTGTCGGCTCTGGCAATAAATCTGGCCCCCGTAACCGGTTGGGCAAAAAACAAACCCGTAATAAGCGATAAACCTTATGACGGACCTGTTTTACGTGTAGCAATGGTAGGCATAGGCACCTATGGTAACATAGTAGCACGCGCTTTACAGGCAAGCACAAAAGCTAAACTGGTAGGTGTTGTTAGTGGTACGCCATCAAAGGTTAAAGACTGGCAAACAAAATACGGTATACCCGATAAGAACGTATACAACTACGACAACTTTGAAGATATAAAGAACAACCCTGACATTGATGCTATATATTTTACTGTACCCAACTTTTTGCATCAACCTTATGTATTAAGAGGCGCAAAAACAGGCAAGTTTATAATAAGCGAAAAACCGCTGGGTAGGAATGCCAAAGAAGCGCAGGAGATAGTTGACGGCTGTAAAAAAGCCGGTGTTAAATTGCTGGTAGGCTACCGCATGCACTTTGAACCTAAAAACCTGGAAATAATTGCCATGCGTAACGCAGGCGATTTTGGTAAGATAAAGTATTTTACCGGCAACGGCGGTTTTAGAATTGGCGACCCAACCCAATGGCGTTTAGACAGAGAAAAAGCCGGCGGTGGCTCTATGATGGATATTGGTATTTACGCTGTTAACGGTGCCCGTTATATGGTAGGCGAAGACCCTATATGGGTTACCGCGCAAGAGCCGCCAAAGAGCGATCCGGTTAAATTTAAAGAAGGTGTAGATGAAACTATTATGTTCCAGATGGGCTTTCCGAGTGGTGCCGTTGCATCTTGCCTTTCTACCTATGCCATGAACAATGTTGACCGCTTTTTACTGATCGGTGAAAGAGGATATGCGGAGTTAAACCCGGCCAACGGTTACGGACCATTAAAAGGCCGAACCAATAAAGGAGATCTGAAAGCAGTATCGCCACCCATGCAGCAAACCATCCAAATGGATGAAATGGCGGGCATATTTTTAGAAGGAAAAAGCCCGATTGTACCCGTTGACGGTGAAGAAGCTGTAAAGGATGCCAAAATAATTGACGCTGTTTACGAAGCAGTTAAAACCGGCAAGAAGATCCCATTGAAGCTGAGTTAATAAACATGTACATGTTTTATGAAAACAGCGATGGGGTTTAACCATCGCTGTTTTTGTTTTTATAAATATTTTTTGTCATTTCGACAGAGCAAGGGTGGGGTTGTGCGCGGGCGCGACGGAGAAATCTTTTCGAACTGAATAATATTTTTTGTCATTTCGATGGAGCAAGGGTGGGGTTGTGCGCGGGCGCGATGGAGAAATCTTTTCGAACTGAATAATATTTTTTGTCATTTCGATGGAGCAGGGGTGGGGCTGTGTGCGGGCGCGACGGAGAAATCTTTTCGAACTGACCGGTTATCCCCGCCGCTTCAAAAGGATTTCTCTTCGCCCCCATCACTTTGTCCTTTGCACTGCTCATCGAAATGACATTTTTGTACTCAACTTTCAGCTTTTAGCTTAAGCCTCGCTCCCATCATCCTGCTAAAAAACTCAGGCGTAACACCTATGTAGGATGCTATATCTTTTTTAGGCAGATCATTAATAAGTGTTGGATAACGTTTACAAAAGTTATTATAGCGCTCCTCGGCCGTTAGACTCAGATTATCCATTAAACGCTGCTGGTAGGCGACCAATGAATTTTCTGTTATTATCCTGAAAAAGCGCTCAAACTTGGGGACCTCATGAAAGAGCAGGTCCTGCTTTATTTTGGATAGCAGTAAAATCTCGCAGCTATCCGATGCTTCAATGTACAAATTGCCGGGGCGCTGACTTATCAGGCTATACATATCAGCTATCCACCACCCAACAGGGGCAAAGTTTAAAACGTGTTCCTGCCCGTGTTCATCAATGGTATAGCCACGCAAACAGCCGCTGTTAACAAAAGCGGAATATTTACAAACTTCGCCCTCCCGCAACAAAAACTGCTTGCGGTTTAATTGTTTAGGATGTAGTAAGCTGACGAAATAAGCTACTTCATCGTCGGTAAGCTGGATGTGCCTGCCAATGCTTTTTAAAATGATATCGGTTAACATGCTGTGAATGCCGGGTTGACAAGCCAAGATAGTAAAATTGTATTTGGTGAGTGGTGATTAGAATAGTTAATCAGACAAATTAAAACCTAAGGCCGCAAATGGCTCCCCAACCATGAAACCACCTTACGAAACAAAAAAGTGGGACAAAATTTCTCACTTTTACATCATTCTAATTATCAGTCGTTTAACCAATTTTTACAGCTAATTTTCCTGACTTATAAGTTGTCTCACTTTGTCCCAACTCAAAACTCCAAACCACTTACTTCCAACTGTTTACTCAAAAAACTGTCCCACCTTGTCTCAACTTGTCCCACACCCAAGCGAGACAAGTTCACCTGTTAAACACCACGCTGTCAGCCAGCGCTATCTCATCCGGCGATATGCTGTGCGGCTTACCGGGATACACTTTTAAGGTAACATCAGCGCCCAAACCTTTCAATATCATAACCGATTCCTCTACCCTTTTAAGCGGCACGTGCGGATCATGGTCGCCCGTAGTGATCAATATGGGTGTACCGTTAAAATCACCTTTATAACGTTCGGTTATTAACTCCTGCCCTATTAATCCACCGGTAAAGGCAACCGCGCCGCCATAACGCCCGGCATTTCTGCCAATATACTCCAATGTTAAACAGGCCCCCTGCGAAAAGCCAAGGAAGTATATTTTGTCAGCCGCCACGCCGTCCGCTTCAATTTGCTTAACCAAATGATCAACCGCCTCAATTGCCGAATCCAATGCCGGCTGATTCTGCGCTTCGGGCGCCATAAAGCTGTATGGGTACCAGCTGTTGTTGGTAGCCTCCGGCGCATAAATGGAGGCATCCTGTAAATTAAATAACTTTGCCAGCCTTATGATATCGGCAGCACCGCCGCCCCTGCCATGCAGCATAACAAGGGCGGTTTTGGCTTGCTGCACCGGCGTACCGGCGCTTATGTAATTATTATCGTGTGTGTACATCTCAATCTAATTTTGGCAATACGGCTTCTATCTCATCACGACGGTTCTCATACTGAGCAGGCAACTTTAAATGACTGCCCAACTCGGCAACAGGCTCATCAACATCAAAGCCCGGGTTATCGGTAGCAATTTCAAACAATACTCCACCCGGTTCGCGAAAGTAGAGTGAATAAAAGTAATTGCGATCTATCTTCTCTGTAATGTGCAGGCCCAAAGCCACTATCTTGTCTCTAAACTGCATCAACACCTCCTCATTCTCCACCCTGAAAGCTACGTGGTGCACGCTACCCCCTGCAACATGGCCTGCCACTTCGCCTGCCACCTCCACCAGGTCCACAATATTAGCAGTGTCTGTGGCATCTGTAATAAAGCGGTAGCGGTTAACATTTTGTTCAAGCAAACGGTAACCAAAAACCTGGGTTAAAATGTCGGCAGTAGGCTGCATTTTGTTGGTGGTGATGGTAATGTTGTAAAACCCCTTTAAAGCGTGTTCAGCTTTGATCTCGCCGGTTTCCCAACCTTTCCTATCATCGTTAGCTTTGGCTTCTATCAGTTCCAATTTTAAACCATCGGGGTCTAAAAAGGTAAGGTATTTATCACCAAATTTTTCGGCCACTTTGTTGTAGATCACATTGTGGGCTTCAAAGCGCTGCTGCCAGAAATCAAGGCTTCCGGCGGGTACTGCGTAACCAATCTCGGTTGCCTGCCTTGCGCCCCGCCTGCCCTGCATTATATTAGCCCAGGGGAAAAAAGTTAATATGGTGCCGGGGGTGCCGTACTCATCGCCATAGTAAAAGTGGTAGGTTTCGGGGTCGTCAAAGTTTACGGTTCTTTTAACCATGCGTAAACCTAAAACTTTGGTGTAGAAATCAAAATTGCGTTTGGCATTGCCTGCTATTGCTGTTATATGGTGAATGCCGTTTATTGTATTTTTCATTGTGTGTTTATTTTATTTGTGAGTGATATTTAATTATTACACTACAAATGTACCCCGCATTTTAAGGCCCGCACTTGATGTAGATCAAGAAATGAAAACACAGCTAATTTTAATATATTTGCCCCTGATTGCTCCCGTAGTTCAACGGATAGAATTATGGTTTCCGGTACCATCGATATGAGTTCGAATCTCGTCGGGAGCACTTTAAAAAAAAGCCGCGTTTCGCGGCTTTTTTTATTTCTGCAAACCTAATACGTCTTCCTATGTTCATATTAAAAAAACAGAAACGATATGAACATTATAAAATTAGCCTTAGTAGGCGCGGCAGTAGTATACGGTGTTAACTATCTTACTAAAAAACGTGAAGACGGCACCAGCATTTTAGACGATCTTACAGATAACGGCCCTGATTGGTTGAATGACGCCAAGCAGTTTGCTACGCAAACCGTAGATAATTTAAAGCAAAACTTTAACGATAAGCAGTCATAATGAATAATTTCTTCAGAGGTATTATAGCTGCCTGGGGCGCTAAAAAGTTGGGAGGCGGATGCCTCTCAACTATAGTAATATTTATTATAATTTACACCCTGCTGGGTAAATGTGGTAATGAGTCAAGAGCGGCAGAAACAAATAGTACTGCAGCTAAAACTACGGTTGCTATTTGTAACCCGAAATAATTTATCATAACCGACCCGCCATTTTCAAAGGCGGGTTTTTTATTTCTTGAATTCTATTTTATAGCCTGTTACCAGTCCCTGCGGCATATTGGCCGGTTTGTTAATTATCAGGGCATCATCTGTTTGTGTCCACTTTAACTTTTCCTTGCTGCCTAACATTACAACTGCAGCAATCTTTTTATTAAGCAAAGCTGATTTTTTGCCAAGCGAGTTGATCTTGATATCTCCATCCGGCACATTCATGTTATACGCATAAAGGTTGCCGTTTTTTGTAGTGAAGCGAAAGTCGGCAGAGCCATATCCGCCCGAGTCGCTTAAACCACCAAACTGCCCCTTGCGCTGGTTGGCTTTAATGGTAGACGGGCCTTCACCATAGATCTTCCAGGGCCGCGAGGCGTAAATGCCCTCGCCGTTGGCGGCGGTCCAGGTTGCTATTTTGTCTAGTATAGCCAGCACATCCGGTTCCAGATCGCCCTCGGGCGTTTGCACCACATTGATCAGCAGGTTCCCGTTTTTACTAACAACATCCAGCAACAACTGAGCTATCTCATCAGCAGTTTTATATTTCTGTCCGGTGCGGTAATACCAATCGCCTATTGATGTATCTGTTTGCCATGGGTACACACTAATTGAATCAAGCACGCCACGCTCTACGTCCTGTGCCCATTTGCCTTCAGACGGTTCCTTGGGTGTATATACCGCTTCCAGTTTACCGTTCCTTGCTACATTGTCGTTATAAAAATGAGCAACCATAGCCCGGCCCACATCACCAAACGGAAGCGGACTATCAGAATAAATAAGATCAGGGTGATAGTTGTCTATCAATTCGCTTACATCACTTAACCATTCTTTTTTCCAACCCGCGTTATCGGTTATCCACTTTTTCATATCAGTTGAGTCAGGATTCGCCTGGTGATAAAGCTCAGCATATTTCGGATCGCGCCCGTCATAAGGCACACCTGCGTTGGGTCCCTTTTTATCTGCACCGTGACTTGGTTGAAACCAGTTAAAACTAGCTGCCAGGTGCTCGGATACGCCAAACCGCATTCCGTATTTTTTTGACGCTTTTTGCCAAAGGCCAACCACATCTTTATGCGGCCCCATATTAACGGAATTCCACTTGTGTATTTTTGAGTTCCAAAGGAAGAAATTATCATGATGAGAGCCCATAGTAACAAAATACTTAGCTCCGGCTTTTTTATATAAAGCCATTAGCTTGTCTGCATCCCAGCGCTCCGCGGTCCACAACGGTATAATGTCTTTATAACCAAATTTCGATGGCGCACCATAGTGCTCAACATGGTAGGTATTTTGTCTGCTTCCTTCAACATACATGTTTTTGGCATACCAATCGCCCTGGCGCGGAACCGCCTGCGGCCCCCAATGCGCCCATATACCAAATTTAGCGTCTCTGAACCACGCCGGATATTGATATTGCTTAAGCGATTCATCGGTAGCTTGAAATTGCTTTACAGGTTTTTGCTGAGCATTTGCATTAAGCATGAACGAAAGCAATGCAAGGCTTACTGATAGTAACTTTTTCATAAAGTTTATATACTGTTTAATTGATAAGAAGCAGGTTCATCTTCTGATGAAACCTCTTTTCTATTACCTAATAAAGGTAGATAATAACCTTTATGAATAACAAAGAAAAGATGCTTTATTCTCTATCAAGTCCGGCTATAATGCAACAACATTACGCCCGAATCAAACTGTTGCATATTACTAAGCCGCATGTTGGTAATATCCTTAGCTTTTCTAAATAGCGGCTTACCGGTTCCAAGTATTACCGGGTGTATCCACAAAATGTATTCGTCTATTAAGCCCAGTCGCATAAGGCCACCGGTTAGCTTACTGCTGCCATAAATTATAATATCATCACCCTCCAGCTTTTTTAACTTATATATCTGGCTACCCAAATTACCGCTTACCTGTAGTGAATTTTCCCAGGTCAGATCTTTTAGCGTACGCGAAAAAACCACCTTTTGCCTGCTGTTCATCAAATCAGCAAATGCCAGGTCCTCGCGTGGAAAGCTAAGATCAGACCTTATTGCCGACCAATAAGCTGCCATGGCATTATAAGTTACCCGCCCTAATAGTATGGTGCCGGCACGGCTTAATTGCCTGGTTTGCGCCTCGGCCATTTCGGGGGTCCACCGGGTAAAGTGCCAGTCCAACTCACAGTCGGGCCCCGCCATAAATCCATCCAGCGTTACATTAACCGATATTATCAATTTCCGCATACCTACCGTTTGTTATACGGCAGATGCCCTAAGTTTTTTCTGATAAAAGAAATAAGCTAACGCGCCTAAGGTTAACGGCACAAGCATTACATACCATGGGCCATCGGGATTTGGCGCCATGGCTATTGAATACGTCGCGCCTATCAGGTCAAACATTAAACCGGCATACGCCCACTCTTTTATACGCGGAAAGCCCGGTACCAAAATGGCTATAACGCCAATAGCTTTAGCCGTTCCTATAAAAGGTATAAAGTAAACCGGATAACCCAGCCCATCATGCATACCTTTAACAGCCAGTGGCATCACCAGGATATCAGGAATGGCCGACCCAAGCATTACAAATGCAAACAGGATGGTGAACACCCAGTATAAAATTTTAATGGTTTTTGGTTTCATCGCTTTAAGTTTTAATTGTTACGATACAAAAGTAGCCAGCATATTAGCAGGCCAGTAATGTGCAAATGCGACTTATTAAGGATGCGATTACGACTTTATGCCCCCAACGTGCTGTAATTGTGCCAACTTATTTATTAAATTTGGTATACCAACAGCAAAAAACCTGTATGAAACACGTATCTATCTTAGTGCCCTATGAGGCTGTTCCGGCAGCGATTGTTGATCCTCGTTATATGTTTACGGCAGTTAACCATTTTCTTAAAGAAATGGGGCGCGAACCTGCCTTTAGTGTGCAATTAGTTGGCTTTGATAAGCATGTACCGTTAAACGACGGGGTATTTTCTGTAAATACAGATGTGCTTTGTAAGGATGTTTCAAAAACGGATATTGTTATTATCCCGGCCCTGTCGGGCAATATGCGGGCCGCTGTTGAAATGAATAAAGATTTTATACCGTGGATAGTTAAGCAGCAAAAAAATGGCGCAGAAGTAGTTTCATTATGCCTGGGGGCTTTTCTGCTGGCAGCTACCGGCCTTTTAAAAGGCAAGGAATGCTCAACTCACTGGCTCTTCGCTAACGAGTTTAGAGAGATGTATCCGGATGTAACACTTACCGACGGAAGTATTATTACAGAAGTGGATGGATTATACTCAAGCGGCGGCGCGGCATCTTACTGGAACCTGCTGCTACATCTGATTGAAAAATATGCAGGGCGCGAAATGTCAATCCGCGCCAGCAAATTCTTCGCCATAGAGATTGACCGTAAAAGTCAATCGCCGTTTATTATGTTTAATGGCCAAAAGAAGCACGAGGACGAACCGATAAAAAAAGCGCAGGAGTTTATTGAGCAAAACATCACAGAAAAAATATCGGTTGATGAGCTGGCGTCCCGCTTTGCTATCGGCACAAGGCACTTTGCGCGCCGGTTTAAAAAAGCAACTAACAACACCCCGGCCGAGTACATTCAGCGCGTAAAAATAGAAGCTGCTAAAAAAGAGCTGGAAAACACCCGGAAGAATGTGAACGAAGTAATGTATGATATTGGCTATCTGGACATTAAAACCTTCAGAACAGTTTTTAAAAAGATAACAGGGCTCTCTCCTATTGACTACAAGCACAAATACAACCGGGGCGCGGCCTGACAATTTTTACCCTTAAATAATCTCACTAAAAAGGCATATAACAAAAAAAAGTCGCCCTCTATATGAGGGCGACTTTTTTATATTAATAATTATTCCCGATTACTTTACAGCACCTGGTTTATCATAAGCTAATACTTGTGGGTTGTATGAAGCCCAACCAGCAGACCAGTCGCTTGTACCAAATGCACCTCTGAAAGTACCTGTTTTATCAAAGAAAGCATCTGTAACTTTAGCATTAGTGTATGCCGCGCCTGTTAAAGCAGGTGATGCTGCAATCTGAGTAAAGTTAGGTGTACCAGCCCTTGTTCCACCAGCTATGTCAGCTGAAAATTTGTAAGGATCAGTATATACCGCGTTTGCGTAAAGCGCGTCGTTCAATAAGTTGGTTGAAGCGTTTATTAAGGTAGTAATACTTCCAAGCGCTGTAGCATTTGAAGCCTTTATGTTATTTGAACCTGTACCGTAAATAATGTTGTTAGCAAATACTGATGAACCTGAAAGCAAGTTATTTGAAGAGTTTGCAGTACCGGTTGTTGGCAAAGCGTCATCATAAAATACACCTTGAACATAACCTGCAAATACAGAGTTCAATATGCTTATAGATGAGTTACGACGAATCTGTGCAGCGTGCTGGAAGTTAGCATTGATGCTTACACCTGATGGCTGTGGATTAGCTTCACGTGGGCCTAAGATGGTCATGTTTGAAAACACAGCGCTGGTTTGAGGAGTTTTTGCGTCACCTGCGCCGTTGTTGTCAGACTCGAAACCGTTAGAACCTGATGCGTCAGCAGTGGCAGCTAAACGTTGAGCTAAACCAAACTGAACTTTACCAGAGAAGCCAAAGTCTGTATCAAAATCGTCATCAAAAGTATCAATGGCTAATAAGTGTTTACAGTTTACAGTACCACCAAACCATTCGTAAGCGTCATCGCCAGAGCGGTAAACTTCAATGTAATCAATTGTAGTACCTGCACCAACGCTACCAAAAGTTAAACCGTTGATCTCGTTATCAGGGCTAAGCGCAATACCGGCATACTCAATACGAACGTATTTCATAGTACCTGAGTTGTCATTTGCATCAGTACCGCCGTATTTACCTTTATCGGTAGCATCAGATATACCTTCAATTGCAACGCTTTCGCCTTGGTTGTTTGGAGCTTTACCTAAAAGGATAACACCACCCCAATCGCCTTGTGAACGGCCGCCTGCTGCAACATTTGATGTAAATACAATTGGTTTATCAACTGTACCTACAGCATTAATTTTAGCGCCGCGGGTTATTATCAAAGCACCTTTTGTTGATTTATCGCCTTTAATAAGCGTTCCGGCCTCAATAGTTAATGTAGCATTGCTGGTTACAAAAACGTTACCCTTTAAAAAGTAGATCTTGTCTGCAGACCATGTTGTATTTGTCGTTATGTCTGCAGATACAGTTACTACGTTTTCCGCCGCCGGCGGGTTTATAATGTCGTCGTCAATTGTTTTTGAACAGCTTGATACAAGCATGCCTAAACCCACAACCGTTAATAATAGAATGTTTTTCATTTTTGTTGCTTTAATGTTACGTTAGTCTTTTTTTAATGTTTTCTATGGCTCAAAGTAACCTACGGCGATTGAACTGAATGTTATATGCTGTTTAAATAAATATTAAATAACACGGTGGTTTATTAACCCTGCGTTAACATTAAAAAGTGTAGCTAAAGGCAAATGAGTAGTTGCTGCCCGGTTTGTAGCTACTTTGGGTATAGTCGCCGTTTTGAGGGTCATACTTTTTATTTTTGTTCATGTCATAGTAAAAAGTAGCCTTCTGGTTAAGTATATCGCCGGCATTTAACTTTAACTCGCCTTTCTTTTTTAATACCTTAATACCTAACTGCATATCCAAAACATTTCTTGGGGCTTCCCAAATACTTTCGTACTGCGCGCCTGCAGCGACAGATAGCCTGCGGCCAACCCTGTTGTATAGCGCATTAAATGTTAAGTTATTATCAAGAAACGTGTGTGTTAAACCACCGTTTATTACGTAAGGAGCCTGGCCAACCAAAGGGCGTTCTTTCTCTTTAAATGTTAAACCGATGTTAGGGTTAACGGCATTTGATTTGATAATGGCTACGTTGGTGTAAGCTGTAGTATTTTTCAGGAAATCATTGTCAGCTATAAAATCAAGTGATTTACGGAACTCAAATTCCAGTCCGTAAACATCAGCCTTGGTTGAATTGAAATACTTGATCTGACGGGTTGAAGAAGCTGCGTCGTCATTATAAGTCTCTATAGCATTCTGGAATTTTTTATAAAAGCCCGAAACTGAAATGATCTGTCCGGCCGAAGGGTAAAACTCCAGGCGCAAGTCAAAATTATCTATAGTTGATTTTTTAAGATTCGGGTCACCTACTATAGTGGCAAGTATTTCGTAATCATAGTATTGGGCACGGGCCATCTCTCTAAACTCCGGTCTGGCCAGGGTACGAGAATAAGAAGCCCTAAAGTTGGTTTTCTCGGTAATACTGTAAGTTATGTTGGCAGATGGCAATATATCTACATAATTACGTTTTGCCCTGTTAGCCGGATCATTGTCTTTGGTTGAAAGGTCTAAATTAAATTGCTCTACCCTTGCACCCCAAACAACACGCAGGTTTTTGCCCAACTTATTGTCTAACATGGCATAAGCCGAATTGGTAGACGAAGTAGCCGAATAAGAGTCTATTGGTGATACAATTTCACTTAAGGTATAAGCCCCTTTACCAATCAGATCCTTAGAAAATAATTGATTTAATGGCAATTGTCTTACATCATTAGGCTCTATATTAGGATTGCTTGTGTTAAGCACCGCACCCAGGAAACGCGCGTTAAACGTTCTGTCTCTGTAAAGAGAACTCACTCCCGTTTTGAAAGACGCACTTTGCTTAAATACTTTAACCGGTAAAGTAAAGTTTACTGCACCTGTAAAAGAGTTTTCGTTAAGTTTAGAAAATAAGGTTGTGTTGTCTTTACCTAAAGTTGTAACGTTGGCATAGAAAGGGCCGTTACCGTGGTAAGGACCATTATAGCTTATTTTACGTTGGTTAGGCTGGTCGTTCAGCACATTATTGTAACCTAATACCCAGTTTATTTTAGCGCCTTTTTCGCCCACAGGGTGGTTACCTTCCAATGTTGATTTTAATAAAGCTTTTTGCAGAAGGTCAAACGCAAAATACCTTACGTCGGCAGTTGAGCTCTCGTTTGTACCGGTTCTTTGTAAGTATTGGTCATCATATATCCTATTGTAGATATTTTTAAACGTGATCTTACTCTTTCCGAAAGAATATCCCAGGTTTAATAAACCGCCAACGTTAGTTGAGAATTTGTAGACGTTGTCATTATACTCATTGTTATAATCACGACGCAGTACATTGTTCTGTATGGTTTGCGAGTTACGGTACGTTAAAGCAAATATGGCCCCGAAACGGTTACCGTTTTCAAAATCCTTTACCTTGCCCACAGTAAACTGGTAGTTTTGGGTAGGCAGCGCTGTATTGTTAAACACAGTAAAGTTGCGTGTTGGTAAAAATTTTACCAGGGCAGCTTTATTTTGGTCAGAACTAAGGCCGTTACCTAACGTGGCAATTGATGGAAACCCTAAAGGTAATTGCTTATCGCCATTATCAAAACCTAAATAGTCAGAGCCGTTACGGGTACCGCTTTTAAAATTTTTAAAGGTTGATGCCGTATTGTAGCCACCACCAATGCTAAACGATATAAAATTTTTATCGGCAATATCTTTAGTAGTGATATTTATCAAACCACCGGCAAAATCAGCAGGCTGATCTGGTGTAGCTGTTTTGGTAATTGTTAGCGCTTCAACCAGGTTTGACGGAACAATGTCAAACGAAAACGCTTTTCTGTTTGGCTCGGTGCTTGGCAACCATGAGCCATCCAGCATAGCATTATTGTAACGGTCGCTTAACCCGCGTACCACTACAAACTTATTATCCTGTACAGTTGCACCACTAACGCGTTTTAATACGTCGGCAGTATTTCTGTCTGGCGAGCGTTTAATGATCTCTGACGATACACCGTCTGAAATAGAAACGCTGTTTTTTTGCTGAGCATAAAGTGACGCTGCAGATGCCTGGCGGAACGTTGCTTTTACAACAACTTCGCCCAGTGCCTGCGTTGCAGCTTCTGATAATATAATATCCAGGTTGGTAACATCACCCGCTTTAACCTCAACATCAGATATAGATTTGCTTTGATAGCCAATATATTTGATAGTTAAAGCATACTTGCCCGGCTGAAGGCCTGAAAGCAGGTATTTGCCGTCAACGTCAGCTGCAACAGCTTTGGTTGTGCCATCAATAGCAATGGTAGCGCCAATAAGTGTTTCGCCACTTTTCTGGTCGGTTACTTTGCCTGATATCTTACCCGCATTCTGGGCCGAAAGATTTAAGTTTATTATGAAAACTATAAAAACTGTGAGGAGGGTAAACTTTGATTTCAACATAGTGCTTAATAATACCGCCAAAATTACCGGCGCACCATTAAGCCAATGTTAAGTTCAGATTATCAAATGTGGGGTTTTATTAAAACTTTTGAACACTTAAAAAGTCTTGTTTTTTATTGAAACTACTCAGCAAAAACTCATTATAAATACTGATTTACAATGAGTTAAATAACAAATAATATCTATAAGCCATCACCCAAAAAAAGAATTTGCAAACAAAGCTGAAAAGAAATGGCGTATTAGCAAAACGTGATATTTGCCGTTCACGGGTTATTTTATCGTAACTTTTTATTAACACACCAGGCGGCCTGTATTGCCTTGGTGGCTATCTATCCGTTATGCCCTTCTTTTGTATTTTTTCGTGCGTGGCGGCAACCTCTACTAACGCGGCACTGCAATAAAACGGGTGTAGTTCCATCGCGAAAACGCCGGCCTTTATCCCCGGATCGGTCTCTGTTAAAGCTTTCGCCTCTTCAACCGTTTTAACGTTAAAAATTAATATTCCCTCTATTTCCTTGCCATCAGTAAAAGGGCCTGCAACAGCTAATTTGCCTTCATCGGCCAACCGCTGTATGTTTTGCAGGTGCGCGTTTTGCAGTTTGGCCAGCTCTGCCTTATCTGTAATTTTTGTGGGGCCTGTTTTTAAAAAGGCCATTACGTAGTGGCGCATGCCATAATCGTCCGCGCCCAGCTTCTTAGCTAAAGCGGCATCAAACACGGGTTTAGTTTGCGCGTGCGCTATCATGGCTGAGCAGCAAAGTACAGCCAGGCTAAAAACAAATGCTTTTACTTTCATATATCTCCATATTAAGTTCTTATAAATATAGCAAAGCCAGTTTGTAAACGCCAATCAGCGCTGTTTTTTCATTAAAATAATTTACTATCGATTAAACCGTTAACAAAAATATAGTCTATACAATATGGCAGATAATTCTGCAATGAATTATAAATTTTTTAATCAATTATGAAAAGGATATCTCAATATTTAGCAGTGGCCGCTTTTAGTGGTTTATTGTGTGTTAGTTTAGCCATGCCGGCCGACGCCCAACGCCGCGGAACCGGTGGTGGCGGTGGAGGAGGCGGTGGCTTTTCTCGCGGTGGTGGCGGCGGCGCTGCCGGCGGCGGTGGTGGCTTTTCTCGTGGTGGAGGAGCGCAAGGTGGTGGTGGCTTTAACCGCGGGGGTGGTTTTTCTTCTCCTTCGCAGAGACCACAAAGCGGTGGTAACGATGCCCGCCGTGGTGGCTTCAACCGCGACATGTCTACCCAGCAGCCTAATGCTACTTCTCCACGCTCAAACAATTCAGCCGATGCACGCCGTGGTGGCTTTAACCGCGATATGGCAACCCGCCAGCCTAATGCTGTTTCGCCACGCGCTAATAACAATGCATACGGAGTTTATGGCGGACGTCGTGGTACTGTAGGCCCTAACGTTGCAACCGGCCGGTATGGTTCGGGCGCCAATGTGGGTCGTGGTGGTTTTTACAGAGGTGGCCGTTATTATGGGGGCGGTGTAAACTATGGCAACAGAGGTTATGGTAATCGTTATTACGGTAACACTTACGGCCGTTGGGGAGGCTCTCGTGGTTATTACTTTAACCGCGGCTTATACAGCACCCTGTATTATCCCCGCCTTGGTTTTAGTTTAGGTGTATTACCTTACGGCTATTATCCGTTTTACTGGGGTGGCTCACAGTTTTACCTGAGCGGTGGTTATTACTATCAGTATAACAACAATCAGTATACTGTGGTTGAACCGCCACTTGGCGCAGCTATCAGTAGTTTGCCTGATGGTGCAGAATCTATAATAATTAATGGCGAGCAGTACTATGAATTGAACGGCGTTTACTATTTAGCTACTACCCGTGATGACGGCAGTGTAGTTTACGAAGTTGTAGGCAAAGACGGCCAACTGGATACCAGCAATATGGCCGATATGCCTGCGCCTACTATCGCTGAATCACATGTAGGAGAAATTGTAACCGATCTGCCACCTGATACAAGAAGGGTGAAGTTAAACGGAGAGACATTTTTAGTATCGCCTGATCAATATTATTATCAAGAGATCCCGGGCACCAACACCTATAAAGTTGTGGCTGTTCCTATTGTAGAGCCGTAATATATATTATTTAAATACCTGTGTATAAAAGGCGGCCTTGGTCGCCTTTTATTGTTTTAGGGCTTTACTTATTTGCCGCTGTAACTTATCTTAAAAATGGTACCCTTCAAATCATCCGCAACATAAAGTGATCCATCCGGCCCTTGTGCCAAACCGGTTGGGCGGTATTGAATGCCCGTGCTTCCTGTTGCCTGGCCCGAAAAATTATCAGCAAATACTTCCCAATTGCCTGATGGCTTACCATTTTTAAAAGGCACAAAAGCTACAAGGTATCCCTTTTGCATCTCAGGCGATTGCGCGTGAAAGGCCATAAAGGCACCGTTACGGTATTTTGCAGGAAAACTTTTACCTGTATAAAAAAGCAGGTCGTTTGGCGCAAAGTGCGCAGGAATAACAGTTAAGGGTTCAAGATATTTTACATCCGGAGATTTTTTACCATCACCGCCATATTCCGGTGATTGTACATATTTATTCTGAAAATTATCATAGTAAGCAAAGGGCCAGCCTGCGTCAGCACCCTGCTTCAATTCGTACAACGCTTCGGCGGGTAACTGCGCTACCTGCTGTGATGTATAATATTGTGGGAATTTATTATCCAGACTGCGGCCATGCTGGGTAACAAAAATAGTTTTGGTAACCGGGTTAAAATCTATACCCATCGAGTTTTTAACTCCGGTGGCAAACCTGATGCCATCAGCATAAGTTTGGCCCGCTTTATCAGCCTTAAATTTCCATACCCCACCTACCGAATCGCGCAGGGGGCAGCCAGGTATCCCCACAATTGAACCCTGCGCCCTGCAGGCATCAGAATAAGAACCTACCGCTACATACAGATCATTCTTATCATCAATAACAAAAGCCTTGGCATTATCGGCGCGCTTATCCACCAGGCCAGTAACAATCAGCTCAGGCTTATCCGCATCAATAACTTCATTTTTAGCGTTAAGCTTATACCGATATACAGCACTGTTGGATGAAGAATATAAATAGCCGTTAATAACTTTTATGCCCGTACCAGGGTAATCACCAAACCCGGCTTTGGTTTCAAAATAACCGTCTTTGTTATTATCGGTAAGGTAATACAGTCCCTTTCTGTTACGTACATTGTTTTGCTTAACGTAGATATTACCATTAGCCGTAACAGCAAGATGCCTAACGGGACCTAAGGTATCGGCCACAATATTTACAGAAAAGCCTTCAGGTACTTTAATGGTGGGAGCCGGCGGCAGTATATTTTTGGAGTTAATGGTCAAACTGGTAAGCCCTGCTAAAGTTAAAATAGCAGCAGTAAAGTAAAGTGATGGTTTCATTCTAATTAAAAATATTGCAGTGTCTAAAGTAGGGAATGTAAAGCACATGAAGCCTGCATAACATTCCTTTTACATGGCGTTATTAAGTTCTGGGATTGAAACGATGATTAGTTGACATTTTGAGCGACAGCGAAGAATCTTATAAAGCAATGTTACACCAAGCGCCCGGCTTGTTAAAGCGTATAAGATTCTTCGCTGTTGATCAGAATGACAAAAAGTATTTTAGCAGAATTTCCAATCCGAAATCACCTCAGATCCACCACCTCAACACCCGGATGGGTCTTTGCATCAAAGATAAAAGTACTTTCAGGGGCATCAGTAGTGGTTGCAGCACCTCGTAAAGTGTAGGTGTACTTGCCGCCGGTGTTATCAAAAATAGTTGCGCTGTAAATTTGCTTTGAAGTTTTATCAACAGCAAGTCTGATCTTGAAAAAGGAGGCCTTGCTGTCTTCCGGCGTAAGGTCTACTATCTGATATAGCTTACCTCCTATTTTCTGGGTACCGGTAAACAGGTATTTATAGCCTTTTTGATATAAGGTAAAAAGCTGAGCAGGGTTAAAGCTGTCGGCGGCCTTACCGGCGTCATTCACCGTCACTTCTTTCTCAGTTTTCAAATAGGTCCATTGAGTTTTGCCGTTGCTTGTTATTTCCTGCTGCAGATCGGCAGAACCCGGCTTATAAAGTGTGATCTTAAATTTGTTGGCTTTAGGCTGCGTTATCAGCACGCCGTTTTGCGACTGCCTGATACCCGAAGCCTGGGCATCAATGGTAAAAACAAAATCTGTTTTTATAGTAGTAAAAGTGCGGTATTTGGCAGCAGCCGCATCTAATATCTTTTTGGCTTCACCGTCTTTTTGAGCGAAAACATTAGCGGACGATAAAAGTAAAGCAGCGTATATTATTAATTTCTTCATTTTAAGTAGGACTGTTTTTTGTTGGGAACGTTTATTGGAGTGGGTGCCTTTTAATATAATGGGTAATCTTTTCAAAGCGATATTCTGCACAGTTCGAAAAGACATTCGGTAAAAATTAGATTTAATCCTTATTCTCCAACGTTTCAAAATATTGCATCAAAGAGTATTCATCAGGATACAATACCTCGCGTGCTTTACTGCCTTCAAACGGCCCAACAATACCAGCGGCTTCTAATTGATCTATAATGCGCCCTGCGCGGTTATAACCCAATTTTAGCTTACGCTGAATTAATGAGGTAGAACCCTGCTGATGCATAACAATAAGGCGCGCGGCTTCCTCAAACATCGGGTCGCGGTCATCGGGGTCAAAATCTTTAGGGCCACTGCTGTCTCCTTCGCCTACGTATTCAGGCAGTTCATACGCGCTCGGATAGCCGCGTTGCGAGCCAATAAAATCTGATATTTTTTCTACTTCGGGCGTATCAACAAATGCGCACTGCAGGCGTATCAAATCACTGCCTGTTGAGAACAGCATATCTCCCCTTCCTATCAGTTGATCGGCACCGCCGGCATCTAATATTGTACGCGAATCAATTTTTGACAGCACCCTGAATGCCAACCTTGACGGGAAGTTAGCTTTAATAGTACCCGTAATGATATTTACCGATGGCCTTTGCGTTGCTATAACCAAATGTATCCCCACCGCTCGGGCCAGCTGCGCAATACGGGCTATAGGCATTTCCACCTCTTTACCGGCCGTCATCATCAAATCGGCAAACTCGTCTATCACCAGTACAATAAAGGGCAGGTAACGGTGCTTTTCGGGGTTGCTTATTTTACGGTTGATGAATTTGGCGTTGTACTCCTTAAGGTTACGTACCTGCGCGTCTTTTAACAGGTCATAACGCTGATCCATTTCAATACAAAGCGAGTTAAGTGTATTTACAACTTTCTTTGTATCGGTAATGATCGCGTCGCCATCATCAGGCAGCTTAGCCAAAAAGTGCCGCTCAATTTTGCGGAACAAGGTTAACTCCACCTTCTTAGGGTCAACCAACACAAATTTTAATTCGGCAGGGTGCTTTTTATACAGTAACGAAACCAATATAGCGTTTATACCTACCGATTTACCCTGCCCTGTAGCACCTGCAACCAGCAGGTGTGGCATTTTGGCCAGATCAGCAATAAATACTTCGTTAGAGATAGTTTTACCCAAAGCTATGGGTAATTCCATCGTGGTGGTCTGGAACTTCTCAGATGCCATCATAGATCGCATAGAAACCATTTCAGGATTCTGATTAGGTACCTCAATACCAATGGTACCCTTGCCCGGCATTGGCGCTATAATACGGATACCCAAAGCGGCAAGGCTAAGGGCTATATCGTCTTCCAGGTTTTTAATTTTTGAAATACGTACGCCGGGTGCAGGTATTATCTCGTAAAGTGTTACCGTTGGCCCTATAGTAGCTTTTATTTTATCTATCTCAATATTATAGTGATTGAGCGTTTCAACTATCTTGTTTTTGTTAGCTTCTAACTCTTCTGAGTTAACCTGTATTTTATTTGATCCATAATTTTCCAGCAGATCCAAGGGTGGCATTTTGTAGGATGCCAGGTCCAGCTTATGGTCATACGTGCCAAACTGATCAACCAGCGATTTGGCCTTTTCATCATCGGCCTTTTCAACATTTAACTCTGGTGTAGGGCGTTCTACCTCTAAAGTAAGGGGGATATCGTTACCAATTTCAGGGTCGGCACTCTCATCATCGGGCCTCAATACAACTGTTTCATGAAATACCGGCTCGGGTTCAACCGGCTTAACTGCTTCAGTTTTTACCGTGTTAGCGGCTGATGCACGCGGCCACTCTACTGGCTTTGATGGTATCTCCTCAATAAGTTCAATAGCCTCAGGTTCGGCAATTATGCCATCATCTTCGGCTATGGCCAGTTTCGGCTTGCGTTCCGGTAATTTAAAATCTATGTTGTAGGCAATAATTAATACGGTAAGCGCTGCAAAAACCAACACACCGCCGGTTCCGGCCTGGCCTATCTGCGCATCAAGCAGGCGGTTGCTCCAAAAGCCAAACTGCCCTTCTAAAAAGTGAGGATAATCAATAATAAAGCCGTGCACAAACCCCACAGCGACTGATAAAAATATCAGCACAAAAAAAGAATAGCCTAGGGTTTTGCCTAAAGAGAATATGTGCACCTTAAACAGCATGCGGTACCCTATAATAAAAAACACAAATACAAACACGAACGATGCCACACCAAACCACTCAAATATAAACTGGTTTGACAACAGCGCGCCAAATTTGCCCAGCCAGTTATCAACCACGGCATCAGTAATTCCCTTATCCAACAGTTCCTGCTGTGTTTTAAAAAGATTGCTCCAGCCGCCGTTGCTGGCAGAAACATAACTCTGATCTTGCTCCCATGTAAACAGGTAAGATGTAAAAGCGATGAGAAAAAAGATGGAAAGTATTAGGAAGAACAATCCGGCTATTTTAATAACGCGCCCGTCCTGCAGGTTAAAAACCGGCATACTATCGCTCACCGGCCTTGATGAACGCACCTTTGCGCCTTTGTCTGACGGCTGACGCGGCGAATTTTCTTCCCTGAAACTATTTGATTTAAATTGATTTCCTTTAATTGGCATCCAAATTATAGCGTAGTATATGCAAATATAAAGTTACACAGATTAAACAACTATGCGGCTAAAGTTTTAAATTTTTTAGTAATATTGAAATCAATGAGTACAGAACTACTTGAGCAATATGTTACCGAGGCAAACCTGGAAGGCTTAACCGCGTTGCTAAATGAAAACCCGGCTTTGGCCACCAAAATAACCAGCTTTCATGTATCGCCTTTAATGCTATCCTGCTATTACAAAAAGCCCGATGTTACAACCTTGTTATTGAATTACACCGGCGAACTGAACCTTTTTGAAGCAGCGGCAACGGGAAAATTTGATACACTTGCTCATCTTATTTACACCAGCCCCGATGCCATTAACAAATATGCTGATGACGGCTTTACGGCTTTAGGCCTGGCCTGTTACTTTGGGCAGTTTGAAGCTGCGCGATATTTGGTTTTAAAAGGAGGCGACGTGAACCTGCCTTCAAAAAATGGCTATAACGTTTTTCCTTTGCATTCGGCCGCGGCAGGCAACTATACAGATATTGCCCGCATGCTGGTAGAAAATGGCGCGGATATAAATGTAAAACAACAAATGGGTGTTACGCCGCTTCACTCCGCCGCACAAAACGGCAATCTGGAACTGATAATTCTACTGCTTGAAAAAGGAGCCCTTGTTGATATCCGCATGGAAGGCGGCAAACTACCCGCTGATCTGGCGCGCGAAAAAGGATTCACAGAAATTGCTGATATTTTAGGCTAAAAAAAGAAGGGCTAAAAGCAAAAGCCTTATTGGTTTTCTGTCCCTAAAAACCGGCCTTTTACCTTTAGCCCTCTAAAACTATATAGTAGGGTATCTTAATAACCGCTGTCTGCCAGCATATCGTAATAACTGTAAACAGGAGCTTTTTGCAAGTTGGCTAATTTACCGGCTGCATTGGCTAAATTAACAACTACCTGTTCGCCGTATTTTTGCTTCAGATTTTTAACAAACACCCACTGCATGTAGCGTAAAGGCATTTTGGTAGGCCTTACCTGCTTAAAAAACTGTGGGTCGGCGGCTACCATAGCGGCAAGTTCGCGGTAAAACTCAGGGATATTTGGCGCAGGCGAGGTCATGGTAGGATAATCCTTGCCCCACTTTGCATAAAACTCATTAAACTGTTTGTCTTTTTCCGGGTACGAATTGTAGATCCAATCGGCTGCTGTATTGTAAATATAATCAAGGTAGGTTTTAAACGCTGCGTATTCCGGGTTTTGTGTTAGCGCCTGCTTAAAGCATTCCGTATTATTTTCAATCAAATTGGTAATGTTTTGTGGACTACGGGTAGTTAAAACCTCGTTAATAGGGCATTGCGCTGTAGCTTGTAAACCGAAAGCCATTAAGCACACAAAAATTGCGTTTTTCATAATTTTAGCCTTTAAATTGATTGGTTATTTAAAGATATAACATTTTAACCACAATAATGTTACAAAAAGGCAAAAAATTTTTCTTGTACAGGCCAAATAATTTTATAAGTGTATTTTAAACACACGTGTGTGTTTTGTACAATAATTAACCTTAGGTTAATTGCATTTAAGTCTGACTTAAAGGGAGTTATAGCAGTGAAAAGTAATTTTACAGGTAGCAAATACCTACGGTATCATTGCCGTTATAGTAAAAAGATTCAAAAACCTCTCCTTCTGCTAATTCGCAGCCAACAAGCATTGATGTAAACAGCACATTGCCAAACAAGTTGGCAATAGCAGCATCGGCAGCATCCCTGCCGGTTGAGATTTTAACTATACCGTTTAAGGGTGCAAGGCCCGTAGCGTCAAACAATACCCACTCGCCGCCCAAATAAGCTTCAAAACACGCGTGAAAGTCGGCCGGTTTAAGTTGGTAAGAATAGCCGGTAAAGTATCGCGCCGGAATATTCAATGCGCGGCACAGGGTAATGCCCAAATGCGCAAAATCACGGCATACGCCGGCTTGTTCAGTAACGGTATCAAATGCAGATGTATGCGTATTGCTAAAACCGCTTAAATAAGTTATGTTCTTGTTTATCCACCGTGTTAGGGTTAATACCTTAACAAATGAGTTACCAATATTACCAAAGAGGTTATTAGCTAATCTGAATAATCTATCAGACTGGCAATAGCGGCTTGGGTTAAGGTATGGAATTACAGAGGGGTCTAGCTGCGCAACAGGAATATCCGGCTTATCTGCAAAATCAACCAGTTTAAAGCAATTATCAACTGTGGCTTTATAACTTACCTTAAGCAGCACGGGGTCTTCAACCTCAAAACGTATCAGGCGATTCTCGCCGCTAACGGCGGGCAATTCTTCGGTTTTTATGTAAGGCGATAAGGTAAACTCCTCGCTTAGTACGGTTTGGTGCTGATTGCGCAGCGCGTTGATGCTCAATATCAACGTACTCTTTGCCCCCACCTGGTATTCCATTTCGGTGAATACGTTGAATTTCATTTTATCTGTTTTTAAGGTAACTTATCAAACGCCGCGTCCATCCAGTCTTCTGCAATGTTATCAAGCGCAGCTTTTAATTCTTCGGCCCATTGTGTTGAAATATTCTCAAGGTCCTTCTTTTCGTATCGTTTTTCTACTATTTCAAAGCTGTCTTTTTTATATAAAACAACATCAATCGGGAAGTCAACATTGTTTGAACTTACCCGTGTAGAATCAAACGAAAGGAACCCGGCCTTAAGCGCCAGCCGCAAGCTTGAGTTTTCGTTAAGTGTGCGGTTAAGTATGGGTTTGCCGTGGCCCGAGTTACCAATAATTATAAATGGCGCCCCCTGCCCCAACTCAACCCAGTTGCCTTCGGGGTAAAGCAGGAAAAGCTTATGCTCATCATCGTCCTTAAGCTGCCCGCCTATTATGGAGTGCAGATCAAAGTTAAAACCCGCCTTTTCAAGCGACTCTCTATCTTCTGCAGCTACCCTTTTTATTTGCTCGCCAAATGCGTTTACCGCCTTATACAACTTATTGTATTCTGTTGTTTCCAGCAGTTCGTTAAAGTATACTATCGCCTTATCACGGGTGGAACGCAGGCCGCTCGTCATAATAAAAAGAGAAAATTTATCTTTTTGTTCTATTGATATCTTCTTTTTTACAGTGGTATCTGTTCCTGATGTTATGCGGGTATCGGCAATGGCCAGCAACCCTTCTTTAACCTTAATCCCTAAGCAATAAGTCATTACAATTAAATATCTGTTTTACTAATTTTCAGCTGCACAAAATAGCAAAATCAGATGGTTTTAGTTCTGTAATTTTTTTAAAACTAATTGGGGTTGTTATAACGTAAATAATAAATAATAAGTAGATTTATACCGCCTATGACAATTTAATCCATTGATGAGAATGCTTGTATGCCCCCTAACATATAACCGTATCTGCGTATTAATTGTAATCTGATGAGGGTTCATTTTTTCACACGGATCAATTCGCTTAATCGCTCTGCCTTCTATCATTATAGTACATTTCAAAACCTGCGCTCTGTAAAAGTATTGAGCTTAGTTTACTTTATTGTTAGCGTATCCTTAAGGCTTTTAGTAGTATTAACAGATCTGCCTGTAGAGAATGTTGAGCATATAAGCGAGTTTAGCCAGGCCAACTGGATCTCCATCCTTGTTTCTCCCTTTTTTTACGTTGGGGCTGTTTTTTTGCTTAAGCATTATCAACAAACCATTACCATTAGAATGCTGGCGCGCGCTTTTACTTTGATATTTGCGCTTTTTGTTATGCTGAGTTTTATGCGGGCCACTTTTTTCACCATGCATAACCCTCGCAATACACTCGTAATGTATCTGATAGGGCTAATTATGATAGCAGTATTTTACACTTTTGAGCATTTTGAAACCATTTTCCTGGCGCTGGTTACCGGTATTTGTTTTTCGCTGCTTTTGCCTTTTTACCAAAATGGCGTTAACGAGATTGTGATGAATAACCTGGCATCACTTGTACTGCTGATCGTGTTTTTTTGCATATCAAGATATACCTTCTCTTACCGGGCCGACAATTACTTAAAACTAAAGGCAATTGAACAAAAAAATCGCGAGATTGAACAGGCCATACGAGCCAAGAACGAAATATTAGGTGTTGTGGCGCATGATCTGCGCAATCCGCTTTCGGCCATAAAAACCATTGCCGCCATTATGAAGATGGAGGAAAAAATGGAAGATGCGGACCATGAGAACCTGGATATGATACAATCATCTTGCGATAAAGCCGCGGGCATTATTAACGATCTGCTGGAAACCGCGCATGATGAGCAGCACCACGATTTTGACACGGAGAGAATTGAACTTAACCAGTTTCTGCTAAAAATTGTGGATGAGTGGGTTAAAAGTAAACATGGGCAAACCAATATTTTATATTATGGCTTTGATAAGCAAGTGTTTGCCCTGATAAATACTGAGAAAATGGAACGGGTAATGGATAACCTTATCAGCAACGCCATAAAGTTTTCGGGGCCGAGCAACCATATTGAAATATTATTGCGCGTGGCAGATAACGAAGTTTTAATTGATGTAAAGGATTTTGGCATGGGTATTCCCGAAGAGTTACTCCCCTTTATTTTTGAGCGTTTCTCAAGAGCCAGCCGTCGCGGTGTTCGCGGCGAAGAGTCAATAGGTTTAGGCCTTAGCATAGTACGGCAAATAGTTACCAAACATGGCGGAGATATAAAGGTAAACAGCATTGAAAAACAAGGCACTACCTTTACTATAAATCTTGCAAAAGCAAGCTAACAATATCAGGCTACAGCCAATTTACCCGAAAAATACCCGTTAACAACAGTCAGCATCTCATCCAGGTCAAAAGGCTTGGTTAACAAATGATCTGCGCCGTAGCTACCCAGGGATTCAAGCACACGGCCATAACCTGTTATCATTATCACGGGGATATGGCTGGTACGCGGATTGATCTTTAATTGATGACAAAGTTCGCCGCCGTTAATGCCTTCTAATATATAATCCATTAAAACCAGTCCGGGCCGCGCATTGCGTACACATTCGTATATATTATCAACATGCGATGCACACTCAACTTCGTAGCCTTCGGCGGTAAGCGCTTCATTCATCAAGTCGAGCAGATCGTTATTATCATCAATCACTAAAATCTTTTTTGTCATTTTCGTAGTACTCCAATTGGTAGGTAAAAAACACAGGGTTTGCATTTTTGTTTTTTTCAGATGGAAAAACAAGCGCAAATTTACCGGTAAATATTCTTTCCTGCTTTCCGTCTTCCGCACTTGCCAACAAAACACTACTTTTGAAATTATGCTAACCCTCACCACCCATACACTGGAAAAAATGGAACTGCTGCTAAAAACCGGCGGTTACAAAGTGCGTTATGAAAAGGGGAACTTTAAAACAGGGGCATGCCTGCTGCAAAACAGCAAAATAATAGTTATAAACCGTTTCTCAAACCTGGAGAGCAAAGTGCTGGCCATTGCCGAGCTGCTGCGCGAACTGGAGATAGATCATGCCCTGTTGGATGATAAGCAAACCGCTTTTTTACAGCAGCTTAAACAAACCAAACTACAACTGTGACAATTACTTTTTTAGGAACCGGAACGTCGCAGGGGGTGCCTGTAATTGCATGTGGTTGCGAGGTTTGCACCTCGCCGGATAAGCGCGATAAACGGCTGCGCAGCTCTGTTTTGGTTGAAAGTGACACCACTACGGTTGTAATTGACTCTGGCCCCGACTTTAGGTACCAGATGTTGCGGGCTAACGTTCAAAAATTAGACGCGCTGGTTTTTACGCACGAACATAAAGACCATGTAGCCGGCATGGATGATATAAGGGCCTTTAATTATAAACAACAGGCACCTATGGATATTTATGCCAATGCACGCGTACAGAATACATTAAAGCGAGAGTTTCCGTATGTTTTTGATGAGCATAAATATCCCGGCATTCCGCAGGTTAATCTGCACACCATAACTACTGAACCTTTTACCGTTGGGGATATCGGCTTTACCCCAATAGAAGTGATGCACTACAAGCTGCCCGTATTAGGCTTTAGGATAAATGATTTTACTTATATAACTGATGCCAAGACCATTGCAGACAGCGAAAAGGAGAAATTAAAAGGAACCAAAATACTGGTACTCAACGCGCTGCAAAAACAGGAGCACATCTCGCATTTTACTTTTCAGGAGGCTATTGATTTCGCGTTGGAAATTGGCGCTGAAACGACCTATTTTACCCATATAAGTCACCGCCTGGGTAAACATGCTGATGTTTCGGCCGAATTACCGGCGGGAATAGAACTGGCCTATGATGGTTTAAAACTTACTATTTAGCGCTCTGTCTTTCGAAACCGCTTTATCCCAAATGGCTTCAGTAATCTGGGCAATCACAGCTTCGCGGGTATCCAGATCAGCAGTTGAATTTCCAACAAAAACCGCTATAGCCAGGTGCTGACCATTGGGTAAGAAAACTATCCCCACATCATTCGTTGCGGGTGTTAAACCCGTGCTGTTAGTAGCAGAGCGGCCGGTTTTATGGGCTACCATAGTACCCGCAGGCAATAACCCTTTTATTTGTTTTGGGCCGGTGGTGGTTTCCGCCATTTTCTTCATCAAAGTATCAGTACCGGCTCTGTTAAGCGCTTTGCCTTTATAAAAAACATCCAGCAAATGCACCATATCGGCGGGTTTGCACCAGTTAGTATATTGCACCTCCCAAGCAGCGGCCATGTCAGCTTCTGACGCGTCAACTACAATCCCTTTTATGCCAATACTTCCTAAATAATCCATTACAGGCTTAACACCCCCCACTTTATCCAGCAAAATATCGCATGCATTATTGTCGCTTAATGATACCATATAGCTTAACAACTCGCTTATGGTCATCTCAACACCCTTCGGATATTTCTCATAAAGCGGTCCGTTTGCATGGTGCAGATCACGCTCGCGAATTTTTATAGTTTGGTTTAATTTTAATTTACCTTTTTCTACCTGGTTCATTACGGCCAAGGCTATTGGGAATTTCATTACGCTTTGCATAACCATTTGCGCGTCGCCGTTGTAGGATATTGAATCGCGGGTCTCAATATTTAATGCCGTTACAGCTACAATGCCTTTAGCATTTTTAGCAATATTGGTTATCTGCTGTTGTATCAGTAATTGAGCGTTGGCGCCTACAGTACAAAAAGCCAGCGCTGCAGTAATTATGTATCTGTTAAACATGGTATTAAATTTTTGTGGGTATGCAAGATAGAAACGCTTACGGCAAAATAATATTATAGCAAATGTGGTGTGCCGTAAAAGTATTAACTTGCGGGTAAAATAGCTCAAAATATGGAATTTGGCCGGGTATCATCAGAAGAATTAGACGGAATTGATTTTTCATTTCCGCCTGACCCTGAACTTACCGTTAAAACGCTTAATGCAGCTAAAGGCAAATCGCCCTTTGCGGTGCATGTGGGCTGCGCTAAATGGGGCCGTAAAGAATGGGTGGGCAAGATCTATCCCCCTAAAACAAAAGACGCCAATTTTTTAGATGAATACGTAAAGCATTTTGATAGCATTGAGCTTAATGCAACATTTTACAATGTGTACCCCGCCGCCACTATTACTAAATGGAAAGAAAAGGCGGATAGTAACCCCGATTTTAAGTTCTGCCCTAAGTTTTCGCAAAGCATAAGCCATATACGCCGCTTAAAAAATGCCGATGAGATAACCACCCAATTTTATGAAGGCATTATGGCCTTTGGCGATAAGTTGGGCCCTTTATTTTTGCAGTTAAGCGATAATTTTACACCTAAAAGTTTCCCTGAAGTAAAAGCATATCTGGAACATTTACCTAAAGATGTGCCCGTATTTGTTGAGTTGCGGCATAAAGAATGGTACGCCAATAGCGAAGCCCGCGAAAGCGCGTTTAACCTATTGCATGAATTAGGCATTGGCGCCGTAATAACGGATGCTTCAGGCAGGCGCGACGTAGTGCATATGACCTTGCCCACCCCCCACGCGTTTATCCGTTTTGTGGGCAACAGCCTGCACCGCACAGATTATAAGCGCGTTGATAATTGGGTAGACCGCATTAAGCAGTGGCGGGACATGGGCCTGCAGTCTGTTTGGTTTTTTATGCACCAGCACGATGAGCGCTACTCGCCGGAGCTGGCAGATTATGTATCAGAACAAATGAATAAAAAACTTGGGCTTGATTTGCCCCGTCCGCAGTTTATGGATAGGGATAAGGGATTGTTTGATTAGTACAATTTGTTAATATGCCAGATATCAATACCCTTTACCAGCAAGCGGTTGAGTTACTTCAAAAATTAATTGCCACGCAATCATTCAGCAGACAGGAAGAAGGCACGGCTAATATTATTGAAAATTTTTTAAAAGAAAAGGGCATAACGCCTAACCGTAAGCTCAATAACATTTGGGCGCGTAATAAGCATTTTGACGCGGCAAAGCCCACTATTCTGCTTAACTCACATCATGATACGGTTAAACCTAACTCGGGCTATACACGCGATCCATTGGATGCCAAAATTGAGGACGGCAAGCTTTACGGTTTGGGCAGCAATGATGCAGGAGGATGCCTGGTATCGCTAATTGCGGTGTTCCTTTATTTTTACGAGCGTGCTGATCTGAAATATAACTTCTGCCTGGCTGCTACAGCCGAAGAAGAAATATCAGGCCTTAACGGCATTGAATTAGTGTTTCCTGATCTGGGTAAAATTGACTTTGGTATAATAGGCGAACCTACCCTGATGCAACTGGCCGTTGCCGAGCGTGGCCTAATGGTGCTGGATTGTGTTGCCCACGGTAAAGCTGGGCATGCTGCCCGCGAGGAAGGCGAGAATGCCATTTATAACGCCATGAAAGACATTGAATGGTTCCGCGGGTTTAAGTTCCCAAAGGAGTCAGAGGCATTTGGGCCGATAAAAATGTCCGTTACGGTAATTAATGCAGGGTCGCAGCATAATGTGGTGCCTGCAAGTTGCAGCTTTGTAGTTGATGTGCGGGTAACCGATGCGTATAGGAACGAAGAAGTCTTAGATATAATACGTGAACATGTTAAATGCGACGTAAAGGCGCGGTCAACCCGGTTAAAACCGTCATCTATTGATAAAGGGCACCCCATAGTTAAAGCTGGTTTGTCATTGGGGCGAACCACTTACGGCTCGCCAACAACTTCAGACCAATCATTACTAGATATAGAAACAATTAAGATAGGGCCGGGAGATTCAGCGCGATCACATATGGCGGATGAGTTTGTTTATTTAGAAGAGATTAGAGAAGGAATTGAGCTGTATGTGGCTATGTTGGAGAAAATAGTTTGAATTAATTTACGAGTTACGATTTTAGATTTACGATTTATCGGCGCAATATTTTTTTGTATTTTTCAGAACCTAACTTATTTGAAATGACAAAAGAAGAAATGAAAAGTCGGACGAAAAATTATGCTATCGCAAACGCCAGGTTGGTTTTGAGTCTGCCTAATAACGTCGTAAATCGCAACTACTCCGACCAGTTAAATAGAAGTGCCAGTTCTACAGGTGCCAATTACAGAGCGGCGTGCAGAGCGAAATCAAAAGCCGATTTTATTAATAAATTAAAGATTGTTGAAGAGGAGTTGGACGAAACATTATTCTTTAACGAATTATTGCTGGAGTTAAATCCCGAATTAAAAGAAAAAATAGCACCTATTTATAAGGAAGGTAATGAACTTCTTTCTATAATTGTCGCGGCAATTAATACGTTACGCCGCAATTGAATATTCGACTTACGCATTCGTAAATCGTAATTCTAAAATCGTAAATCGACATGAGTAAGCTTTGGCAAAAAAACATCGACGTTAATAAACTGGTAGAGAATTTCACCGTAGGTAGGGATACTGAATTTGATGCGCAGATGGCTGCCTTTGATGTGCTGGGGTCGTTGGCACATACTCAAATGCTGCAAAGCATCGGCCTGATGAGCGCCGAAGACCTGGAACTGGTACAACGCGAACTCAAAAACATTTATGCGGATATTGAGAAGGGCAATTTTAAGATAGAAGCCGGTGTTGAAGATGTTCACTCGCAGGTAGAAATGCTGCTTACGCAGCGCATTGGCGAAGCCGGTAAAAAAATACATAGCGGCCGCTCGCGTAACGACCAGGTGCTGGTTGATCTGAAATTATTTTTCAGGCATGAATTGCAACAGGTAGTAAATGAAACCGATATACTTTTCCGTGAACTCATAGCGCTTAGCGAAACACACAAAGATGTTTTGCTGCCTGGATATACCCATTTACAGGTTGCTATGCCATCGTCATTTGGCTTGTGGTTTGGGGCCTATGCAGAGAGTTTGACGGACGATCTGGAAATGATATTGGCAGCCTATAAGATCACCAATAAAAACCCCTTGGGTTCTGCGGCTGGTTATGGCTCATCTTTCCCGCTAAACAGAACCATGACAACCGAATTACTTGGTTTTGAAAGCCTTAATTACAACGTAGTTTACGCGCAAATGGGCAGGGGCAAAACGGAACGCGTAATAGCACAGGCTTTATCGTCAGTAGCAGCTACGCTGGCAAAAATGGCAATGGACCAAACCTTGTACCTAAGTCAGAACTTTGCCTTTGTTAGTTATCCGGATACATTAACCACCGGCAGCAGTATTATGCCGCATAAAAAGAACCCTGATGTTTGGGAAATAATGCGCGGCAAGTGCAACCGCTTACAAGCCCTGCCTAATGATGTAGCAATGATGACAACCAACCTGCCATCTGGCTATCATCGTGAACTGCAATTGCTGAAGGAGCTGCTTTTCCCTGCTTTTACTGAGCTGAAAAGCTGCCTGCAAATGGCAACTTTTATGCTGCAAAATATTACTGTTAACACCGCAATATTAAACGATCCAAAATACGCTTACCTGTTTAGTGTAGAAGAAGTTAACCGCATGGTTTTAAGTGGTACGCCTTTCCGCGATGCTTATAAACAAATTGGCCTGGCTATTGAAAAAGGCGAATTTGACCCTGCAAAGCAAGTTAATCACACTCACGAAGGAAGTATCGGCAACCTGCAAAATGACCGTATAATAGCTGCAATGGAAACGCTGGTAAACAGCTTTAATTTTGAAAAGGTAAGCTGGGCAGTAGCACGATTGGTAAAGTGATGTTAGTGATAAGCCGCTTGTCCTTGCGGGCACGAAGCAATCGCAAGGAGGAAAGCGCGCATGCAAAGTTCGCGATTGCTTCGTACCTCGCAATGACAAAAAATATATGAGCGGACAAAACAGAAGCGATATATATGCCGGCCTTGAAGTTGATATCATCTTAAAAAAAGACCAGCGTAGTGGTAAACTAACGCGTGGTGTTGTTAAAGATCTGCTTACCAGCTCATCCTTTCATTCGCGCGGTATAAAGGTGAGGTTGGAAGACGGCCAGGTGGGGCGGGTGGCTTTTATAATTGATGAAGAATAATTCAGATCGTTGCCAAATTTGATTGATCATAAGGGGGCTCAGCGTTTTCGTGAATCCCTGTGAGCGCCTGTAAGCCTCCCACCAAAAAGTCAATAATCCTCTATATCAAACCTGTTATTTTTATAATAGTAATGCCTGTCTTCGTCGGTAATTTCGCGTAGCACACGGCAGGGGTTACCAACCGCTATAACATTGTCCGGAATATCTTTGGTTACTACGCTTCCTGATCCGATTACCACATTATCCCCTATTGTAACGCCGGGGTTAACCATTACATTAGCGCCAAGCCAAACGTTGTTGCCAATTTTTATAGGGATGCCATACTCATAACCCGAGTTGCGCGACAAGGGGTGCACGGGGTGGCCCGCGGTTGAAATAGTAACATTGGGTGCCAGCATTACATTATCGCCTATGGTAACTTTGGCCACATCTAATATAACGCAGTTATAATTGGCAAAAAAGTTATCGCCAACTTCAATGTGTCTGCCGTAATCGCAGCTAAACGGCGCCATTATTTTTACATTCTTTCCGGCTTGTCCTAAAATATCGCGGGTGTACTCTTCAATCTTATCCAGATCTTCGGGCGGGCAATGATTAAATTTATAAACCCGTTTTTTATTGGCCATCTGCTCTTCGGCAAGGCCATCCAGCCAGGCCTTGTAGGGCAAACCCGCTAACATTCTTTCTTTATGATCCATCTTCTTCTTATCAATTTAACTATAAACCTAAGCTTACAATAAACAAAAAATAAATGTGGATTTAAAAAATCGCCTCGTTCGCCGCACGGATGCGTGGATTTAATGCTTTACCCCAACAAATTCTTCCAGCTAACCAGATCGCCGATGATTTTTTCCAGTTGATCAGCCGGAACACGTTCCTGGGCCATGGTATCGCGGTGGCGAATGGTTACGGTATTATCTTCTAAAGTCTGGTGATCCACGGTGATGCAGAATGGCGTACCAATAGCATCCTGACGGCGGTAGCGTTTTCCTATAGCGTCCTTTTCTTCGTATTGCAGGTTAAAGTCAAGCTTTAGCTTATCCATTATCTCGCGGGCTTTTTCAGGCAAACCGTCTTTTTTGGTTAACGGGAAAATAGCGGCTTTAACAGGTGCTAAACAAGGGTGCAGGCGCAACACAGTGCGGCTGTCTTGTTTTTCTTCCGTACTCAGATCCTCTTCCTCGTAAGCGTTGATCATCGTCAACAAGAACATCCTATCCAAACCAATAGAGGTTTCAATAACATAAGGCACATAGTTACCGTATGGCTTTCCGCTTTCATCTAACTCCGGATCAAAATATTGCATTTTTTTACCCGAGAACTGCTGGTGCTGGCTCAAATCAAAATCAGTACGGCTATGGATGCCTTCAACTTCTTTAAAGCCGAATGGGAATTCAAACTCAATATCATAAGCGGCATCAGCATAGTGTGCCAGCTTGGTATGTTCGTGGTAACGGTATTTAGCCGCGTCTGTACCTAAGGCCAAATGCCATTTTAAGCGGGTTGCTTTCCATTTATCAAACCAGTCTTTCTGCGTGCCGGGGCGCACAAAAAACTGCATTTCCATTTGCTCAAACTCGCGCATACGGATAATGAACTGGCGGGCAATCACCTCATTACGGAAAGCTTTGCCTATTTGCGCAATACCGAAAGGAATTTTCATCCTACCCGATTTTTGCACATTAAGGTAATTTACAAATATCCCCTGCGCAGTTTCAGGGCGCAGGTAAACCACATCGGCATCATCAGCTACAGCGCCCATCTGGGTGCTGAACATCAGGTTAAACTGGCGCACATCTGTCCAGTTGCCTGTTTTACTTATAGGGCAAAGAATTTTATGCTCAATTATCAATTCGCGCAGTCGGGCCAGGTTTTCGGCTCTAAGGGCTTCGTCCATTTCCTTTTGCAGCTCTTCAGCTTCGTCTGTTTTACCTTCTGCATCGTAATTGGCAATACGGTCTTCAAGCAGCTGATCTGCACGATAACGTTTCTTTGAATCCCTGTTATCAATCATCGGATCGCTGAAACCATCAACGTGGCCGCTGGCTTTCCATATCTTGGGGTGCATAAATATAGCAGAGTCAATACCAACTATATTGTCATTCAGCTGCACCATGGCTTTCCACCAATACGTTTTGATGTTATTTTTTAGTTCAGCACCGTTTTGCCCGTAATCATACACAGCGCTCAGGCCATCATATATCTCACTGCTGGGGAAAACAAAGCCATACTCTTTGGCGTGTGCTATAACGTTTTTGAAAAGTTCGTCGGTATTGTTACTCATAATAGGGGCAAATATATATTTTTTGGGGGTTTGTCTGAACTATGATTTATTGGATTTAAGGATTGTAGGATTTAAAGTATCCCATCTTAAGTGGAATCTGACCGCTCTCGCCTTAACAAATGACGGCCATCACTTTATCAACCTAACAGACACATTACCTTTAATACTTTAAAAAATGATGGAAAAATACTACTTATTTGTAGGGCTGGCCTTTGTATCTGAAGTTATCGGCACGGTATCTGGTTTCGGTTCATCTATATTATTCGTACCTATTGCCTCCCTATTTTTTGATTTTAAGGCGGTGTTGGGCATCACTGCCGTTTTTCATATTTTCAGCAACCTATCTAAAATAACGCTTTTCAGGGAGGGTATAGATAAGCAAATAGCCGTAAAACTAGGTGTACCGGCAGTTGCATTTGTTTTGGCAGGTGCATGGCTTACTACATTTTTGCCTACAGAGTTATTAACCCTGTTAATGAACCTAGGCTTAATGGTGCTCTCCTGCTATTTACTTTTTAACTTTAACAAAACTGTAAAACAAACTAATTTTAATTTATGTGCCGGAGGGGCCTCATCAGGTTTGCTTGCGGGGCTAACCGGAACCGGCGGCGCTGTTAGAGGTATAACGCTGGCGGCATTTCAGCTCCCTAAAGCTGTTTTTATAGCCACTTCCGCACTTATTGACCTCGGGGTTGACAGCAGTCGTGCTGTGGTGTATGTAAGCAATGGCTATTTCAAAGCCGCCTATTTAATTCTCATCCCCTTCCTAATAGGCATAAGCATTGCAGGGAGTTACATAGGAAAACTTATTTTAAATCGTACATCAGAAACGGCTTTCAGATACATGGTTTTGACAACCATTATTGGTATATCACTTGCACAAATGATTAAGATGATCTTATGAAAAAGAATAACCTACCTCTTGCTCTTGAAAAAACCCCTAACTAACTCGGCGCATTCATTTTCGCGGATGCCGCCTTCTATAATGGTTTTAGGGTGAGTGATCTTTTGGTTAAGTCGCCCAAAGCCCATACGTGGGTCGTAAGCGCCGAAAACTATTCTGCCCACCTGGAACCAGTAAGATGCGCCCGCGCACATTACACAGGGCTCCAGCGTTACATATAGTGTGCATTCTTTTAAATACTTGCCACCCATAAAATTAGCGGCCGCGGTAAGGGCCTGCATTTCGGCATGTGCCGATACATCGTTTAAACGTTCTGTTAGGTTGTGCCCCCGCCCTATTATCTGCCCTTTACAAACCACCACCGCGCCAATGGGTATCTCATCCTCGCCTAAGGCAACCCGGGCTTCTTTAAGCGCCTCGTTCATAAAAAAGTCATCGGGCTTAACGGCAGGCTCATCGCCAAAACTCACGTATCTCATGCTATTGCTTAAAAGTTTTCTCTATATACTTCTCTGTGGCTACCATCAACAGCGGCCCAATAAAAACTCCGCTGCCCATAAATGATATAATGTGCAGCATTTGCTGAGTTCTGACAGGCATTAACATGCTACTGATCAAAAGATTGATCAGTATACCACCCACTACCAGCGTTAAACCCGCCTTTATACAGAAAATAGCCGCGAAGCGGTTAGCCACATCCCAGGTTTGCTGATTGTTCTTTGACGAAGGCGTTTTAAAGCCATACCAGGTATTAACTGTTTTAGCCGGAAAAAAATAGGTTATGATGCCTATCAGTAAAAATAGCAGCCCTATTGCCTGTGGCCCAAATATCCAGTTGGTTAATGTCATATCCTGTGCATTTTATACAGCGATGGGTTTGAACCCATCGCTATACCCTATACTAATTTATTTCCGTTAGGCACCGGTTTATCCACGGCAGCCAATACTATATCCCCGTTCTCATCAGCAAAACCAGTAACCAAAAACTCCGACATAAAATTGGCTATTTGCTTTTTAGGGAAGTTGATCACCCCCACAACTTGTCGCCCGGGCAATTCTTCTTTAGTATAATGCTTTGTTATTTGAGCGCTAGACCATTTTATACCGAACGCGCCAAAATCAACCTGAATTTTATAAGCAGGTTTTCGCGCTTCGGGAAAATCCAATACCTGCAGTATGGTGCCAACACGTAGCTCCACTTTTTCAAAATCGCCCCAGGTAATGGTCTCCATCATTCGTCAAATATAAAATGCATAAGGCTTTGTTCAACAAAAAGCAAAATATTTTGTTGGGGCTTATGGAAACCGGTGCAAAGTTGCATCCTATCAATAAAAACAAGAGAATATGAAAAAGTTAAGTATAATAATAGCCCTGGTAGCGGTAAGTGTAGCATCAGGTTTTGCGCAAAGTGTTGACCTGCGCCGGAAAATTGAAGTAAGTGGTACAGTAGAAAAAGAGGTTACTCCGGATATCATCAATGTATCTATATCATTAAAAGAGTATCTTGATGGTAAGACCAAAATAACCATCAGTCAGTTGGAGCAACAGTTGGAAAAGGCTGTGCGGGATGCAGGAATTGCTAAGGAAGATTTTACTATTAATAACCTGTCATCATATAATTACATCGACCCTAAAAAGAAAACAACTGATTTTTTAGCTTCAAAGCAGTATGGCATCCGCTTTCGCGATCTGAACAAATTTAACCAGGTAATAAGCAAGGTTGATCCTAAGGGTATCCAATCAACCAACGTAGCCAGCTATGACTATTCAAAAATAACCGAGTTAAAAAGGGAACTACAGGTACAAGCCTTGCTGGTAGCCCGCGAAAAAGCTAACGCGTTAGTGGTTGCGCTGAATGAAAGATTAGGCGGCGTTATTCAGATATCAGAATTGGATATGAGTAATGATTACCCGCAAGCCCGATTTAAAACCATGAATATGGCGATGGCAGCTGACGGTGCCGGCGTACCTGAATCAGATATTGATGTACAAAAAATCAAACTGACTTTCAGGATAAACGCTGTGTTTGAAATAGCAGGCAAATAAGCAGAAATTTAAAAATTAAAGCAGAGCCGCCTCGGAAAATCCGAGGCGGCTCTGCTTTTTTATCGCTAATTGCTACCTTCGGTCAGAATGGAAAATTTACCCGAATATACCCGCTCTCAATTAGCCCTGCGCAACGGACAGGATAAACCCGAAGTATGGATTGCCTATAAAGGCCTTATCTACGATGTTAGCCGCAGCCGCCTTTGGAAGAACGGTAAACATTACGAGCATTGGGCCGGGCAGGACTTAACCCCTGAACTGGCCGACGCGCCTCATGATGAATGGGTTTTTCAGAATCTGGATGTAATAGGGAAATTGAAGTAGCCTCTTTTAGTTGGCAGTGTGCGGTTGGCAGTTAGCAGTAGCACGTTTAAGCAAACTGCCAACTTAAAACTGCCAACTACTCTCCGATTTGAAAAGCCGACAGGTTAACAAATTCCTGTACACGGGCGGCAATTTCTACCTGCGAAAGATCAATGGTGCGCTCGGTACCAAATTTTTCTACACAGAATGATGCCAATGCTGAGCCGAAGATGATGGCGTTCTTCATGTTATTGAAGTTGACTGTGCCCACTTTGGCCATATAGCCAATAAAGCCACCTGCAAAGGTATCACCGGCACCGGTTGGATCAAACACTTCCGCCAACGGCAAGGCGGGTGCTGCAAATATTTTATCCTCGCCAAAAAGTAAAGCACCGTGTTCTCCTTTTTTAATGATAAGATATTTTGGGCCCATGGTTAATATTTTACGGGCAGCTTTCACTAATGAGTATTCGCCTGATAGCTGGCGGGCCTCTGCATCATTAATGGTCAGTACATCAACCATTTTAATAGTTTCCAGCAAATCGTCCATGGCAATGTCCATCCAAAAGTTCATGGTGTCCATCACAATCAGTTTAGGGCGGTTTTTTAAGCGTTTTATAACCGTTTGTTGTACTTGCGGGGTAAGGTTACCCAACATCAGGTATTCGCAGTCCTGGTAGCTCTCCGGGATGATGGGGTCAAAATCAGCCAACACATTAAGCTCGGTAGCCAACGTGTCGCGGGTATTCATATCATTATGGTACTTTCCGCTCCAAAAGAATGATTTCTCGCCTTTTTTTACCTGCAGGCCTTCGGTATCAATGCCGTGATCATTAAACTCCTTAATGGTTTCTTTCGGGAAGTCATCGCCAACAACGGCAACAATTTTAACTTTATTATAAAAGTAGGAAGCCGCCAAACCCGCATAGGTTGCAGCGCCGCCAACAATTTTATCAGTTTTACCAAAAGGAGTTTCAAGGGCGTCAAACGCAACGGTACCGATCACTAATAAGCTCATGCTATAAATTTATTCTGTTTAGCTGCAAATATGCTTGTTTTTTGCCAAATTCAGTTTATGCCGCTTAATTATAAGCACAGGCGCTTTTAAAGGTACAGGTCTGCCATTTTTTTCCAGCTGCGCGGGGCGTGCGCATATCCGTTCCATGTATAAAGCTGGTGCCCAATATGTTTGCGGTTTAGTATGTCGCTAAATTCGTAATTATCCGGTTTAAAGGGGTCAGTGTCGCCTATTGCCACCACAATTTCAAGGCTGCGGATCTGGTTAAGCAAACTATCACTTTCCATATTAGCTAAAAACTGCCTGGGCATGTTAAAGTACACATTATCGTTATGATGGCCGTCTAACAGATCTCTAAAATATTGAACCGGCCGGGTCAGATCAAATCTGCCGCTCATGCAAACAAGTTTATTAAATAAATGCGGGTGTTTTAAAGCTATGTTGGCCGCATGGTAGGCCCCGAGACTACAACCTGCCGACTCAAAATCATTATCCGGCTTTTTTAAACGCATTAAGGGCAATACCTCACAAAGTATATATTCCTCATATTGCAAATGCCGGTTAATTCTTTGCTCCGGATGCGACCACGGGTTGTACAAGCTTTCCTGATCTATACTATCCACACAAAATAATTGCAATTCTCCTGCATTGATTCTATGTGCAAGCGCTTCAATAATGCCCCAATTCTCGTAATCATAAAAGCGGCCCATACGGGTTGGAAAGAAAAGCACTGCCCTGCCGCCGTTACCATAAACCAGTAGTTCCATGTCCCGCCCCAAGCGGTCGCTATACCACTTGTGGTATTCTCTGTTCATAGCACAAAAATTGTCCAAATATTTCTACCCTATATTAAATGCAGGTAAAAAAACAGTTAATTATGCAATTAATGCGCCGCGTATAATATCCTTCCAAAGCAAATAACCCCGTTGGCTTAAATGAAGGCCATCCTCTAAAAAATACTGAGCATCCGGATAGCCGTCTGCATTTAACATAGGGTTATAAATATCTATCCAGCGCCAGTTGGGTTGGTTTTGCTTTATTTCCTGCAATAAAATATCATTGGTGAATTTAAAACTGTTAATAAGGCCCCAGCGGTTTATACTTGGCTTTAGCGAGATGAAGTAACAAGGTATGGGGCCAAATTTCTTCATCACTCTTGCAGCAAATTGCTGAAAATAAAGAAACACCTCTTCGGGGTGCCTGCCATCGCCCAAATCATTATCTCCGGCGTATAGCACCAGTCGTTTAGGTTTATACCCAGCCATTACCCTATTAAAAAACCAGGTACATGCAGCCAGCGTAGAACCCCCAAAACCCAGGTTAACAGCATCAAAATCTTTAAAATCTACACTTAGGTTGTCCCATAGCCTGATGGATGAACTTCCATAAAAAAGTGTTGCCGGTTGGCGTTTATCCTGTAAACGTTGTCTTTCCAAACGTTTTACCTCATCCTCATACCAAAACATTGTACATACAATTAAGTATTACCAAACCTAATAAAATGATTTTTATAATAAGTGTGATTTTTAAATGGAATATGGGGATAGTCCATTTTAAACTTTCATTACTACCTGATAATGGTTACGGCCCCCGACATGGCTTTTCTGCCATTTTTTGGATCGATAATATAATAATAAACGCCGGGAGTTAAATTGCCATTATTTGCGCGCCCATCCCAGGGGGTTGAATATCCTATTGACGAAAAAACCTTTTGCCCGTACCGGTTAAAAACATTAACGGTACAACCGGGATACGAATCAAGGTATTTAATTTCCCAGATATCATTAATGCCATCGCCATTGGGTGTAAATGCATTGGGCATGAGCGGAGTTTTTAGCACTGTTACCACCATATCGGCAAATTGCTGGCAGCCCTTATCGTTAGTAACGGTAACCCGGTAAGTTATATCGGCTATGCCGGTAACTGTGGGGCTGGCTATGGTAGCATCACTTAGCCCCGTAACCGGTAGCCAGGCATACCTCAGCCCGTTACCCGTAGCGTTTGCGGTAATAACACGACTACCACCCTCTAATATGGTTATATTGCCAGGCACTTCTACGGTTGGTACGGGATCAACAGTTACCTCGCGACTTATAGTATTTGAGCAACCTGTAGTGCTAAAGGTATAAGTATACTGAATAACAAACTTACCCGGGCCCGATACGGCGGGATCAAAAAGCCCTGCCTGGCTAACACCTGTTCCTGTGTAAATTCCTGAGCCGGGAATGCCACTTCCACTTTCATCATGCCCGTTTAACTGTATAGGGCCATTATTTGCACAAATAGCAGCCGGTTGCGTAAATACAACCAGGGGTGTGGCAAGTATATTGATATTTTCAGTCTTCTCCTGCGATATACATACGCTGCCCGAATAGGCCAGCATCCGTACCTTATAGGTTTTGTTACCTGCGTGAGTTTGGGGGTAGGTATGCCCATACATTTTGCCGGGTGTTGGGTTATTGTCAGTTTCTACCAATGTCGGGGTATTACCGTAGTCATAATAAAGGTCTATCCGTGTCACGTTGCCAAACTCAACCACAGTAGATTTATTTTGAATAACAACTTCATTATTGCTGCACAAACTGTTTTTGTTTAAAACCTCAAAATCTGCAACTGGAGTAGCACCATTAACGGTAAAAGGTTTGGATTTAGTTTCACTACAACCTGAAGCAGTACTTACTGTTAAGGTTATTGTATAATTACCGGTACTTTGATACTTATGAACCGGATCTTTTGCGGTTGAAACGGGTGTGTTGTCGCCAAAGTTCCATAGGTAAGTAAGCGCGCTGTTATCCGCAATAGTTGTGCGATTGGTAAAAATAGTATTATCGCTTATACAGGTGGGTGGCGTATCAAAATCAATCACAGGCAGGGGTTTTACTACTATCTGTTGCGTTGTTGTTGATGGGCAACCTGTTGATGAAGTAACTGTAAGTTTAACAGCATAAGTGCCCGCTGCCGCAAAAGTATGTACAAAGGGCTGTCCATCAGCCTTGTTCAGTGTTACGCCTTCAATTTCCCAAACGCGCGATTGAACGGTAGTACCCGAAGGTGCAGTAGAAGCGTCAGTAATTACTATCGGTCTGTTGGCACACGCCGGGTTTGAAATAGTGAACGCCGCCACAGGCAAAGCATTGATGTGTATTGGTTGTGTTATAGTTACTGAGCTACATCCATTTCCATTGGCAACCCTTAAACTTACAGTATAGTCGCCGGCTGCGTTATAACTATGCACCGGATGCTGAAGATTGGAGCTTTGTCCATCACCAAAATTCCAGAGCCATGAACTGACAGCCGCTCCGTTGGATACTGAGTTATCGCGGAATGACACCGGGTTACCGGGGCAAGCATCGGCTGGCGCGGTAAAAGCCGGTATTGGTTGCGGCAACACAGTCAAAACCAGTTCATTTGAAGCCACAACACAATTGGAATTATCGATATTTGCCGATAAGCCTGATATAAGCCTGTAGTTATAAGTGCCTGCCACCAACGGCGCAGCAAAGCTATACTGAGTGCCGTTAACAGTAGCAACTATATCTGTCCATACCCCATTAACTTTTTGTTGAACTTTCTGCGAGTAGCCTTGCGAAGCTGCAGTTGCACTAACTATTTTTACTGTTTGCGGCACCCCGGCGCAGATCTGGGTAGATGAAGATTGATCGAAAGCAACCTGTACGGGTGCTCCGTATGGCCGGAAGGTAATATCGTCTATGGCCAGATCATTACCATATCCACCCGGACCATTATTGATCATTTTTAATACAATTGTTCCTGCATTAGCTGGTGTGGTAAACTCCATGGTATAAGCATGCCAGGTATTATCCGCAGGTATATTGCCGGTATCATACTGGATAACGCCTGCATCTGTTTCTATCTGAAACTTGACATTTGGAGGGTTACCGCCATTGTTGCTAAAGATGTTTTTTATAAAGGCACCAAACTGGTATTTAGTCCCGGCGCATAGCTCGGTAACATTGCGTGTGTAAAAAATGCCCGGGGTGTTAGCAGCGTTAACCAGCATATAGTATCCTCCGGGGTCGCCGGTGTGATCTGATGTTGATACCCAAACCTGGTTTATCCCGGCAGAAGTATTCGTTATAGTATATTGGCCGTCCTGCGGAAACCCCTGCCCGGGAAAGCTGGCATCATCATAATAAGTGTAAGTAGTAGTGCCGGATGCAGGGGGCAACCTGCCGCCAAATTTACCGCTACCGGTACCAAAGGTTATATTGACAATAGGGTCGCCCAGGCTCTGACAAAAAGCCGGGGTGCTGAAAAGCAAAAAAGCAGAGGCAAGAAAAGCAATCGTAATTAGATTATTCTTTAAAAAACTGCTCCGCATACTATGTAAATAGTCCCCTCTTTTTAAGGAGACTAAAGTATTACATTTAGCACTAATAAACTAAAAGTTTGCTTATTTAGTTTTTAAGAAAATGTATAGGATTTTTGCAACCGTTATAAGCTAACTTAATCAATATCGCCTAACACCTCATCAACTATACCGTGCTGCATAGCTTCGGGGCCTGTCATCCAGTAATCGCGTTCAGATGCCTTGTGCACCCAGTCGTAAGTTTGGCCGCTGTGTTTGGCAACTATCTTATACAGATCATGCCTTACTTTTATAATTTGCTGCGCGGTTATTTCTATATCTGCCGATACACCCTGCACACCGCCCGATGGCTGATGGATCATTATGCGCGAATGCGGCAGTGCTGAGCGTTTGCCTTTTTTGCCTGCGCAAAGCAGTATGGCGCTCATAGAACAAGCCATGCCTATGCAAACGGTGCCTACATCGGGCGTTATTAACTGCATGGTATCATAAATGCCCATGCCTGAGTACACATCGCCACCCGGTGAATTGACATAGAGCTGAATGTCTTTTTTAGCATCAACAGATTGCAGAAAAAGCAGCTGCGCCTGGATGATATTGGCCATTCTATCCGCAACTGGTTCGCCTAAAAATATGATCCGGTCCATCATCAGCCGCGAAAAAACATCCATTTGCGCCACATTCATCTGCCGCTCTTCGGTAATATACGGCGTCATACTTGTGGGTACACTAACCGCCCGGCCCAGGTAACCATCAACATGCTGACTGCCTATGCGATGATGTTTAATGGCATATTTTCTAAATTCGGTATTTATATTCATGGCTTTACTTTTTAAACAGGTTTACAATGCGCTGCATAAAGCTGCTGTATTGCGGTGCATTAGCTAAGGTTTGCTGTACAGCCTTGATCTCGGCCTTAATGCATTGACGGCCGTATTGCTTTATAACTGCGTGAGTGATCTTTTGGTGTTGCACGTCGTCACTCAGACTACTATTCAACAATAGGTTGGCTTCAAACAACAACCTGTCGCTGGTTGCCATATCGCCAAAAAGATAATCGTCAATTACTTTAATGTTATTCAATGAAGTCCGCATAGGTCTGTGATCTTTGTTTAACTGTTTCTCTAACCTTTTCCAAGCATTTGTATTTTGCCACCGTTGCAGAATGTGTGCCCGAATAGCCAAAAAGGTTAACAACATCACTTAATGGCAAAGCATCATAATAACAGGCTTTCAGTAATTGCATACATTTTTTACCCGCTGTTTCAAGGTAATGCATTAGTTTACCGCTTGCAGGTTGTTCATCAGCTGTAAATGGGATGTCACAATCGCCAAGCGGCTGATTTTTGCTATTAAATTTATAATGCTGCAGCCATAGCTTTTTAGCAATGCCCAACAAATATGCTTTCTCGTTTACAACGGCATGAACCTGTTCTGAAGTCACCTTCTCGTAATATATAATGAGCGTATCCTGAAAAATATCCTGGGCTTGGTTAAGGTCGCCGCCCATTTTGGCTACATAACGCGCCACCGCGGGAAATCCCTTTTTATAAAGGCCTAAAAAGAATATTTCGCGCATTTCAACTGTAGATAATGTGTTTTTATTCATAGCTATCAGAGGGTATTTATTACTATGTGTAAGATATGGACAAAATATCACCCGGGGGAATGAAAAATTATATCAGAAAGGATGGCAATACTGCCGGACCTACTAGGATTTGATCAAAGACTTTGAGACTTTTTTCCCTAAAGAGATACCGTTTAATTCAATTAACTTATAAGAGAACTTAGCAACTAGAAGTACTACCCCTACAATTGAAAATACAAGAAGGTTATTAATTATTACATTTCCGGTGGTGATATACCTCATTGAGACATCATTGCCGATTCCCATTACGGGTGTAAGATTTCTGCCGGTTACTTTACTTAGAATCATTACTCCGCTTAAAACAAGGAATAAAATGCTGGCGTGAGTAAGATAAATAGAATAAGATAATTTACCTAAATAGCCAACGGGCTTTGATTTTAGAATTGCTGATATAATCCCTCCTTCAAAGGAGAAAATTAAGATGATAATCATAAAAAGAAAGCTTACAACAATATTCTTGTGATCAATGTTCATCTCAAAAATTAACACCAAAGCTGATAAAGAAATGATTTCAAGAAAATTATAGCTGGTTTTAGATAACAATGCATCTTTTATGCGCAAATACAAGAGATAGCATAAACACCCCGAGAAGAAGCAAAAAAGCCCACCTACAGCTTCGTCTTTTAATAAGTGGGACCCGTTAAACATTAGAAAAAATGTGAGAGCTACTATAATAAAGAATATAGTTGTTCTAAATGCAGGTACTATAAACAATATTAGTCCCAATATAATATAGGTATAATACTCTACACTAATGCTCCAGGAAGGATAGTTGAATGAATAGATGCTAGCATTAGAAAGCCATGATTGGAGTAAAAATAAATTAAAGAATATTTCTGACTCATCATTAACTCCCGAGAAAGATGGTGTTGTGAAATTATAACCCTTTGATTGCGCAACAGACTTCCCGGTTTCAAATAAAATGAACACAAGAAGCATAAAAAGATGTAGTGGGAACAATCTGAATGTTCTACTAATTAGAAACTGCTTAAACACGGTTTTATTAAAAAGCCGCTGCCCATAACTGTGGCAAAGCACAAAGCCGCTGAGTATGAAGAAAAAGTCAACAAAAAGACTACCGTTCCTAAAAAAAATCCACTCTGTAAATGTGCCAAGTACATGAGTATGATAAACCACCACTACAATTGCACATATGCCTCTAAAACCGTCGAGCGCCAAAAATCTTTTTACAGGCATAATTCATTAAAAATTAAAATATATCTCAAATATAAAAATCATGTAAATATTAACTAATATTTGCATTGATTAACATGAGTAATAACCTATTACATGGAGGAAACACCGCACAAAAGGGTCAGCGAAGCCCTTGAATGGATAGCGAGGGAAAAGGCCATTTCTATAAGCATCTGAAGTAAATAGCAAACCTCTAATATCAGCTATTCGAGGTTTGCTTATGCTGTGGAGTTGTTTAGGCGATATGCTATTTTAATTTAGCCACACCTACTTTTCTGCGCCGGTGTTCAATTATTTCTTTTTAGCAACAGCCTTGGCTTTGGCTTTCCCTTTCATTTCATTCCAGTAAATAAATACACCTCTGTCTGTGCCGGTAACAATGTCTACCGCTCCGTCTTTATTTAAATCAACAGCTAACACATCAGATCCTACGCCAGACCGGTTATGCATTAAATGCGGCACAAACTCGGCACCACCCGGTACCTTAGCATTACGTACTGTTTTATACCAGTAAATAACCGGCGGCCCGTAAGCGTCCGGATCAAGATAAGTATCCAGGTGCGACCAATACCGTTTACCTGTAATAAAATCAGGAATACCATCGCCATCCATATCGGCAAAAGCTGTGGCATGCGCTTCAGAGAAGGCTACGCCCCCGGCATTTTTATCCATTGTGCCGTAATCATCACTTATAATGTGGCGCACAAAAGTTATATTTCCCTTTGCATCGCGCTTTTGTTCAAACCAGCCAAGGCCAAAACCATGCGCGTTAAGCGATGTTACTACGTCATTTAACTTATCGCCGTTTACATCATAAACACCCATAACAGCACCACCGTAATTATTGCCACGATGCGCTATGCGCCCAAATGCAACGGGGTGATAGGCCCATAACATTTTACCATCATCGTTTTTTGGATGCTCCCACCAACCGTTAACATTTAAAATGTCCATTAAACCGTCGCCATTTATATCGCCTACACCAATGCCATGCGCATTTGATGCGCCCTTTTCAGATATGGGGCGCTGTATCCATGGTTTGGTAATGTCAGCCGGATCGGGTTTCGCATAGGATACCTGCCCACCTGATCCGTAAACCAATTCGGGTTTGCCATCGCCATCAACATCTCTAAATGTCATAATTTCTGTTTGTATGCCTCTTACAACCTGGTATCTATCCCAACGGCGTGATTCTCCTTTAGGATTAACAAATAAGGAACCGCCGCTTAAAACGTCGTCCCAGCCATCGCCATTAAAATCATAACCGTACTGGCAATTAAACTCTGTAAATTTTGTGGATGGAGCACCCGATGTAGCGTAGGCAATTTCGCGGGAGCTGGTATAATCAGGGCCGAAATAGATATACGGACCGGCAACAATATCAGTAACGCCATCATGGTTAAAATCACCCGACCCTGCAGCCCATGAGTAGTACATATCCTGTATGCGTTGCACCTTAAACCCTGCACCTGTTTGCTCCTTAGGCATTTTTTTAATACCCGCATCTACGTAGCTTAACTCGTTGAACTGAACTTCGCCTGTACCGTTAACCATTAATGCTATTGGCCCAAAGCCCATATCCGACTCGGTGCTGAAAGTATTTTCGGCGCCATCATTTATATAACCGCGCACTATATTAAGATCGACAATGAGATCATACTGATTCCATTGGCCGGGTATTGGTGCCGGTGTAGGGCGTGTAAAAGGCAAATGCTCTGTTGCAGGGCCGGTAACGCCGCGCGGCGAACTTCCTGAGCCTCGTTCTGGTGTCCTTGCATTCGGGTCGAATGCAGGAGCCTGCCGTATAATACCACCGGCGGGGTGCAAATCCTCTCTTTTGGTTTCTTTGCCTTGTGCATCCAGCGTAACTTTGTAAAAACCGAGTTCTGTGCCTTTTATTGATGCTAAAAATCCTTTAAATCCATCATTGGTTTTTTCCATACGAAATACAAATCCAACCTCGGCATTGGCATTGGCTTTATATAACGTGCGCAAATGAATATCCTGGAAACCACGATCGGATATTAAATAACTTGCCGCGCCGTTGGCCTTTGCGGTTATCGTACCGTTATTGGCTTTCCAATCTGCACTACCTAAGGTATGCCAGCCCGAAAGTGCCGATCCCTTGTATACATAGTCTGGTATAAGGGACATGCCCCTGCCATTATAGTCGCCCGTTATTGCCTGCCCGAAGGAAATAGCCGTCAGTCCCGCTAGTAGAAGTGTTGATAAAATACGTTTCATTTTTTTGTAATTTGAGGTGGTTAATTGGTATTTACATATATAAACCACTATTACAGCTGTGCGGGATAAGCAGTAAAAGAGGCCTTACAAAACAATAATTGGTTACAATATCAAATATAAAAGATTATTGTACAATTAGTATTTGATAAGTTGAATCGTCGTCGAATTAGAACCGTTGAATAAATTGACCAAGTTCTTCCTCCCGTTCTTTCAGCCAAAAAAGAGTCATGGTAACCTTTTGCCTGATATTTTTTAAAGGTATTAATGCAATATCCATATTTACACCTTTTACGCCTGATATCGGCTCAATTGAAATACCAAGACCAGCCTCCGCCATCCGTAACACACCGGTAACATTTGCTGATTCGTGGGCAATTTTTGGTGTAAAGCCCGCGTCCTGGCACATCTGAAAAATTTCTTCTACGTAGCCAATTCCTGTAGCAACCTGGGGCAGAATAAAAACTTCGTCTTTAAGCGCCGTAAGGTCATTAAAAGAATTGTTGGCTAAACGATGGTTAGCCGGCAGGATCAGTACAAAATCTTCCCGGTATAGAATCTTGCTGTTTACTTCTTCAGGCAGGATAATATTGGGAGCAACTCCAAGATCAGTTTTTCTTGTCAGTAACATTTCGAGCTGCTGAAAATTCGACGTCTCCTGCGTTGTAGTTTTAATCATAGGCCACGTTTTCTTCACGCTTGCCAAAAAAGAAGGAACTACAGTATTCATTGCCGAACTTGAGTGAGTTACCCTAACTTCAGCAACCTCTCCGTTGTGAATTTGAGCAGTACGGACAATAGTTCGTTTCAGATCGTGTAAAATACGGTCGGTCTCTTTCTTAAAAAATAGTCCGGCGGGTGTTAAACTCACAGTTCGTCTGCTGCGATCAAACAGTACCGCTCCAACTTCCTGTTCCAATAACTGAATTTGCTTGCTGAGTGCAGGCTGAACAATATTGATCTGTTCGGCAGCTTTCCGATAATTAAGTAATTCGCAAATGATTAGGAAATTACCGAGTTGCTGAATATTCATATCGATCAAATAAAATTATCATTAGATCAAAAATAAGTATTTTATTTTATCGATGTATAATCTAAACTTTGGCAACATTCATTATCACACATGAAAAAATTACGTAGACTTGCCTTTGTTACCTTATGTGCAGTTACCGTGTTGGTGTCCTGTAAAAAAGTTGCTGTGCCACCAGCTACGCCAACTGTACCAACTGAGACTTCGCCTGTAACAAGTACGGATAAAACTTTTACGGTTACTGTAAAAGTGGCCGGACAGTTAGACCAGATAGGTAAAACAACACAAGCAGTTGCCGAAGTAAAAGATGCTAAAGGGGTAATAATAACCGGCAAAACCGTAACGTGGAGCCTTTCGGCTCTTGGCTTAATTTCAATAAGTCCCACCGGACTGGTTACTGCTTTACAATCGGGTGCTACCAAAGTAATAGCGACGGTGGAAAATGTAACCGCGGAAGCTACAGTTACCGTTGGTGGTAAAGAGAATGCTTTAGCCAAAAGTTTAGGCTGTTTATGCGATGAACAGGATTTTGCCGGGAAACCGCCTGTTGTTCTTACCGCTCCGATTATGAAACCGGAAGATATATCTATTCTTTTTCCATTAGGCTATATGTGGAAGGGACATGTTACTCCAATTGACCATCAATATTACTACCCGCTGAATGTTCTGGCAGTTCCTGTTCAGGAATATCCTGTATACGCGCCCGCTGACGGTTATGTGATAAGGGTATCCAGAACCGGTAATTTTCAGGTAGAAGCTGGACTGGCGCCCCGCGATAATTATGATATCTTAATTCAGCATTCCTGCAACACCTATACGCTGCTCACACTTGTAACCGGCATAACAGCCGAAATGAGTGCTGCCATTGGACAACTGGAAAGGGGAACAGGTAAAAGCACTTATATAAAAATAACTGCGGGTCAGCAAATTGCAAGAGTTGGCGGACAATCTCTGGATGTCACTTTTTTTGATACGAATACACCCGAAAAGAAATGGGTGGTACCGGCACATTACCAGGAGCAATCTAAAAAATATGCTACAGATCCGTTTATGTTTTATACCCCTGGCATAAAAAACGCGCTACTTGCCAAAACATTGAGAACAACCGAACCCAAAGGCGGTAGGTTTGATTATGATGAGGATGGGAAGCTGGCGGGCACCTGGTTTTTGCAGGGTACAAACGGATATGAGGGTGCGGCTAATCAGGGTAATGATTATTGGCGCGGGCATTTGGTTTTCGCCTACCATGCATTTGATCCTTCGGCTGTTGAAATATCTATTGGCAGATGGAATAAACCTGGTGCCACCGAAGAGCAGGTTAAAGCAGGGTGGCAGTTTTCGGTAAAAGGAAACACACCCGACCCGAAAAATGTTATGGAGTCTTCAGGCTTAGTAAAATACGAATTGGCGAATATTACTTATTCGCTCGGTAACGGTAACCCCTGGGATATGCAAACCTATCAGGGGTTTGTTTATATAGGTGCAGGGAATACTGAGGGAGTGTTACTAGTGCAAATGATCGCTCCCAGGTTAATACGTGTTGAAGCATTCCCAGGAAAGACCGCCGGTCAGGTTACTGGTTTTACAACTGCTGCGCAACTATATGAACGATAGCCTTGCCCATTTTTTACGCTTAACTATTCCCACCCTTGTACCGCGTGCTGAGCATCGCTTATACCTGTTAGTCCAGGTTTACGATCCCGGACTTAGATAGGTGAGGATTTGCAATCCGCGTAAACCACAGGACGAATTTCTGTAAATGGCATTGTTATATAATAGTGCCCAAAAATGTACATGGCGGTTCACAGGGATTAAAAATCCCCGAAAATTGGCTTCGAAATTATAAATCCTGACTAATTGTACTAACAATGTACAAACATTCGGCTATTTCCAATGCTTTTTAAAAAGATAATAAAACAAAAAAGCCTCTCAGCATACACTGAAAGGCTTTTATTTTGATCCTGAGGCTGGGCTCGAACCTAAAATACAATGATAGTGAATAAAAGAATCCCCTGTCCACACTGCATTCTTTCGCCAACGCGGCTATTTATGCTGCATTTGTGGTATATAGTCAATTATTTACTAACTCAAAGAACGCAGCGTTACTTGTTAATCTTACTGCGTCTTTGTCTTCAGGGCTCAAACCCGACAAAAAGCTTTTATAAGCCGAAAGATATGTTGGTGCTGACTTACCCGGGCAGTAAGAGTTGAAAGCATTTGTGCTATATGGCTTCGCCAATGTAGTAAGCGCATTTACGCAAGAAAATACTTGATTCCAATTTAATGCTACCTGGCCTCTTATATCATTATAAACGCTGCAGCCCACGGCTTGGCTGGCAGACAATATTCTATTGCTTTCCTTAACAACAAGATCAGAATAAACAGATTGTAACCCCTTACAAAAAGCTACGCGTTGAGTATAAGCGCTTTGAGCACTAAAAACATCTTTTGTTGCAGTTATTGTGGCTGTGGCTGCTGTTTGTTTAAGCTTGTCAATTAGTTTCCGTGCTTCGGAAATTCGTATAGTTTGCTTTTGTGTAATGTTAGAATTAATTTGTAATATCTTGCTTTTCAAGGTCGCATTTTTCGTTTCAACACCTGCTATAAATGATTTTGTAGTAAGGTTAGAAGCCAACATATCCTTTTCGATGGCGTTGATTTCGAAAGTTAATTTACTTTGCACAGCAATGTAACCAGGCCTTAAAGTATCGGCAGAAGATAAACCATTAAGTGCCGTGCTCACCTCCGCTTTCCTGCTTTTTGCAACGTTCAATCTCGTTTGTGCTTCAGCTAAATATTCCTCTTGCTTTATCTTTTCATCACTTATTTTTTGTTTATTCTGTTCAATGTTATTAATTATTGCATTCTGTTCTGCTTTCGCTTCACTTATAACTTCGTCTTTACTATTTTTCACCTTCTGTGTCCAGGATGCATTATAGATATTCATCCTGTTTTTATATATGCTAACTTTGTCTTGAGCAATTAACAGATTAGATATATATCCTATTAAATCATCCGTCCATATTTGGTGCTTTTGTTTAGCCTCATCAAATACAACCATCTGATAATCGTTACTATGATTTGTGATTTCTGTACACAATTTTTCGTTGCTTTTTTCAAGATCGGAAATATCTTTTTGCTTATTTAGCATTGCTTTATCCCCACTTCCCATATTTTGTAATTGAACTTTTTTTAAAGCGATGGCTTCCGTGTACTTTCTTCTTGTTGCTTCTAATTCTGAAGTTGTGGCTGGCACAGCGTAGCCTTTAACTTTACCAAGATGTTCTTGAAAACTTGCACCCTCTGCTTCAAACTGCGACTTATACTTACCACATTGACTACATTTTGCGCCAACTTTCATGTCTGCAATAATATCATCACGTTCTTTATAAAGCTCGTCTATTTCCGTTTTTAATTTTGCCTCCTTGGCTCTCCAAGCCTGACTAATTTCATTTAGCTGATTTTTGTACTGGCTAATGGTAAGTTGATTAGCCTTGATACGCTGCACTTTTGCTTCTATTGATGCCACGTGACCCGCCCCTGCAGTTTGAGAAAAGGCAGGATGACCAAACAGCACTAAACTTCCTAAAAAAACAAAAATTACTTTCGACATTTTCAATGTAGAATTAATGTTATGAGTAAGCTTAATTACCGAAAGGATCATCTTCAGACTTGTACAAAGCCTGCAAATGTTCTAAAGCCTTTTTGAGTTTACTGAAGTTGGATGTATCACTAATTAAGAACGGCAATTCAATTACAGATGTATTACCTTCTCCCCTTGATCCTCCATCATATCTAATCGAGTACAAAGCCGATTCGTTTGAAAGCTGAATTTTAAGAAAGCCCAATTGATCTGAACTTACAACCGGTGGCATTAACTCTATTGATTTTATATATGTGGCCTTAAATTCATAAAGGTACCGAAGCTCTAAGGTTGTATTCGGGTATGCTTCATTATACTTAAGCAATAATTTATCATTAGTATCATATTTTAAAGCAAATGATGCAGCATTACAGGTTTTCGAAAGACGTTCTCCCAACGTGTTAATATAGTGATAGGATAGTCCATCTATCTCCTTAACTTTCCTGTTTATATAGGAAATGGTTTCATCTTTAGTTAAAGTTGCTTTATCTTGCGCTTTGGCAGAAATAGTTACGAAAAGCAGAAACAAAAAAATAAGATTTTTTATCATATCAGTAATGGCTAATATTGTATTCAGATTTAGTATATTATTTGGTAAATTTAACACCGGGCTTATTCCTGCGCTGCGCCAGCAGAGGTAAATAAAAATAATGAAGTCAAAATGAACCTTTTAAGGCTCATTCTTAGAAATAGTTTCCAACTTCATATCCTTCAATATCATTCAAAGGAATATTATTATAAAGCTCAACCCATTCCTTTTTATCTTCAGCATCTTTGTCAAGTTGTCAAATCATTAACTCGCTTTCTGAGACAAGTTGAGACACAATTTTGTTATTTGTCTTTATGAAAAAATGCTTCATAAAATTTAATATTAATTGCTGCTAATCAACAAAAGAGGATTATTTTTCTTACAGTCACAATACCCATTTTCAGGTATTTTTTCTGCAAAATATAAATAGTATAGGTTACCGCGTTCCTTGTGGCTTTGGATCTTGCAATTGTGGTTGATACTGTGTATAGCGTAAACTGTGTACTATCAGTGTAATAATACTATCAAAAGGCAATTTGCAGGCTGTCTTTGGATACCTCAAAAACAAAAAAGCCTTTCAGCATATGCTGAAAGGCTTTTCTCCTTGCTCCTGAGGCTGGGCTCGAACCAGCGACCCTCTGATTAACAGGTGAGTGACTTTTATGCGATTCAAGCTTGCTGTGCAGGATTTTAAACCTTTAACTGTATATGTACAAGCTATGTGCAAACACAAAGCACTGTTTAAATAATTAATTAATGAACTGTAATGCGAATCTACGCCTCTAGGCTGTAATAATGAAGTTTGTTTAAGATGTGTTGTGCATGACCATAATGTTTAAGTGAATAAAAGAATTATGATGCCATATCACGCTTATAGCAATCAAGTGCAAGATGGAAAAGGAATAAATGGATAGTGCGGTTGTATTGAGCGTTTATGCCGGAAGCTCTTGCACGCTACAGCAGCTATGAGCGTAACTTTGTTGAATAATTATATACTTCACTACACTCCCAATCCAAGATTATTGAAAATTATTACTTTATAGAGGGAGTTAAAACTTTGGATTGAGCTACTCACTTCAACTATCCCAATTCACAACTTTCAACATTCTTTACTTTATACAGGTCGTAAGAATTCTGAATTGAGTCAATCCAAGAATATTAGAAATTGTTACTTTATACCGGTAGTGAAAGTTTTGGATTGAGGTAGGTTGCCCTTTGAGTAAATTTTCAACTGTATTCTTTAAAAGTTGACAAGGCTAAGTAGCCGCCTGAGTCTGCACATTTTATTTCAATAGTACTTATATAATACCATGTGTTAAGAAAATGTGCAGATGAAATATGTTTAGACTTTGACTTACGAGGCTTAACTTGTAAAGATAATAGTCAAACTGTGAACCGTCATTCAATCAATTTCAAACTACCATCAATCCTAATATTCCAACTAATGCAATTAAGTACACCTCCATCCTTCGCAATGTCTGATGCATCAATCGTGACTAATTTGCTGTTTGTAAAGACACTTTCAAGTAGCTTCACAACTGCGTCGTCTTCGGCAATACCAAAGGTTGGAACGATGGCAATATCTTCCATCTGCAAATAGTTTATGTAATCACCAACCGCGCTGTATGTCCCTTTGTTGTCATAAGGGTTATAGGGTACTTTGATTGTGTCCAATCCGGTTTTCCTTATCGCGGCATCAAACGCTTGTTGAAAGCGTTTACTTTCGCGTTGATAATCATTAACAAGTATGGTATTATCATCAACAAAACGTACCATACCATCTGCATGACCAGTAAAGTCGTAAGGTTGTTCAGGTATCAAGTAAATGTGTTCTACTTCTAAAAGTTCACGAAGCTGTGTTATCAATAAATCCTTATCGTAATTTGGGTTATCCTTGAAGATGCGTTCAGTCATAATTACCTTATCATCACAACGAATAACGTTACCGCCATCCAGCACAATTGTGGACTTAACCGGATTGATACCGATCTGCTCACAAACTTTATCACTATCTGTTATAAGGTCAGCATACTTTGGGCCTTGTAAATATGAGGGGTTATAAGAAAATTGAACAAATTTCTCCAAACCTACCTGTATTGGCATGTAGTCTACAGCCCATATATCTTTAGTCCCAGGAAGCAAACCGTAGCTAACCTCACAACGGATAAGTAGGGCCTCTAACCTTTTAAAGAATGAAGGATACTTTATAGGTAAGGTATCTGCCAGGTAAAGGAAGTTAGTCTCCGTATCGTTTACCATTTACAGGTTTGATTTGAAATCTATAAAGAAACTGATCTGTACCGCTATCTACCGCATTCTTACCTAAGCCAACCCTTTGCAACGGCACAGCATCAAGTTTGTGAAAGTGGTGACGAACAATGTGAGTTTGAATTGTGGGACTAAATGCATCTGTACAAGAGAACAGCTTCATTGCACATACCATAGGGCCATTGACAAAATGCTCTCCGTCATGTAGTCCTCGAATTAATATACCACCATAACCACCAGTATCATTTTTTAAAGCTATGTCAACACCTGAGTAATGAAAGAACCATTGACCGGCATTAGGGAAAACATGTTTCCTTTTATATGTACTATGGTCTTTGTGACTATCTGAGTACCAGTAGAATTCTACTTCAGTAATCCGGTACAATGTATCATGAGTCTTGATGGCGTACGCATTGAACAAGGTCTCAGCAATCTCTTTAAACTTTTGTTGAGACTCTTGCGTAATGTTTAGGAAATCCATAACGGTGTTATCAACTATTTGATATTAATGCTTTAATCGTCGTTAACTTTGTGTCAAAATCATCAATGACGACTTTCTTTTTATACAGATCATCGAAGTATGGTTTGTACTTAATTTGTAAAGCACGTTCAATTACTTGTCTAGCATATTCTTCTGTGGTGATAGAGAAACCCTCTATCACTATGTACCTTGCTACTAAGCCGTCGTGTCTAATTGATGTAAAGAACTGATCCCATGCCGGAGCTTTAAGTTTGTCTCTACCGATAAGCGCTTTAGAGTGTGAAGATAACCTGTTATAAAGGCAACTCGCTTTGCCTATATAGGCAACATGTCCATCAGCGTCTATAATCGAGTATATGCCGCCCTTTCCGGCAAAATCACACTTTGAACGTCCTATGGTTCGCAACTCACTAAAGCTATTCACTTGCGTCCATTGTCCCATATCAACGAACGTTTCATCATTTAGTAATTGTCTTAAACGGTCAAAGTCGGATAGATGTATTGCGTTCATGAAAGTTAGATGTGTAAGTATTGAAATCCATTGTTGCTTGCTATCGTGACCAACGGTTGTATATGCTCAAAAAATTTATCCCGATTGAAGTATATGGGGTTCAGATTAGGGAAGATGCTCAAGTATTCTTCTAAGAACTTGTTGTTCGGCAACTTGTGTTGGATGATTTCTACTGCTGTCTGCTGTAATGTAAAAAACCTATCAAAGTGGGTATTAAGTAATGGTAACCTATCACTCTTTGTACTGTTGAATGACCTGTCTGCCGGAATGAGGTTCCATATCAAATCATGAGATACAAACGCGTATGGCACAAAGTGTTCAACTGCATAGTTGCCAACCTGTAAAGCCTTATTTGTGTAGATGCAATCAACTTTTCCAAGTTCGCCTATTACAATGTCCCAATAGTGTTTTCGCTGCGAGTTAAGAGCCTTTCTTACCGGTAACTTTATTAGTTTGTTTGGTATGTCCGGAACATTGGGGTTCTTAGTTTGGAGATAGGTTGACAGGTTCCAGTAACAGAAGTCTTTAAGGATTCTACTATTACTTTGCAGATAGCTTACCCAGGATGGATTGATTTCGATGTGTTCTTTGTAAAGAGCATATGGACAATTGTTCGTAAAAGATTGAGATTGCTTATAAGCTAAGCTCATATCCTCTGCTTTGAACCACGGACTTAAGAAACGGTGAGGTACTTCCGAATTGAAGTAGTTGAGTTGCCTTCCAGTTTCTCTACTATTGCTTTGCGACAATTGAGTAATGATCTTGTCACGGTTGAGGTCAATGGTTAGTCCTTCAATACCCTTAATCGTTTCAATGGCGTGTTGCAATTTGTCTTGTTTGCCGAATGACACGTGAAAGTAGTTAACCGTGAACCAGGAGTGAGCAATCATTTCAATAAACAAGTCCTTCTTGTTTATGGTCACGACACCACTTTCAACTTTGCTTAGTATTGCCAGGAACCAATAAAACTTATAGGTAGCTGAAGTTTTGTTAAAACAAGCAGCTAACAGATTTACAGGTAGGTCAGGTTGATATGGTAACTCCATACCGCTAAGATATTTATTTCTTAGATACTCTCGCTGCTCTTCGCATTACAGGATTATTAATTACATAGTTCAATGCTTCCTGTTCTATCTCCTTTTGACTTTTAACTCTGTTCTGCTGCATGTATTCAAGAATATCGTCGCGTTTAAAGTAGATACGTCCACCAGTTGGTTTATATAATGGTATAACATTACTACTACTCATTTTATACAAGGTTGACTTGGACATACCCATGAAGCTACAAGCTTCATCAACTGTAAGCATATCTTTAGAAGGTCGCTGATCTATGTGCCCTTTTATAGCTAACGCATCTTCAATCCTTTCAAGCTTTTCAAGCATTAGTGCTACAATTTCAGGTAATTGATCAAATGTAATTCTTTCCATAGTGTTACTTTAAGTTAAAACACCGCAATTATTATTCCTCCTTCAACTGCATACCGCTTGTACCCTTGTAGTCAAAGCTTGGAGTGATGTAATAGGTCTTCCAATAGGTAACTGTTGAAACTTTGTGTCTAACCTGAATGGTAATGTTATGTTCTTGCCTACCTAATCGAGCGAGTGAAAGCTTGATTACAATGCAAACCTTCCCAACAAACGCGTCTATGTGACGTTTATTAGCTAAACCTTTGAATACAGTATTGTAGTAGTCAGGATGAAACCTACCCAGGTCAATTGTCAAGCCTCGTATACCATTGAACTCAAACAAATAGCTTAGGTCATGTTCAGTGATGTGACCGTGTAGTCTGTCATTGGTTTTTGCCCAATGAATCAAGTCCGGTAGCACCTTTTCATACAGCCGGTTTAGCCCTTCATTACTCATGACCCGCTACCAAACTTGATATTGTTTAACCTCATCAGGACACAGCGTAGATGCCTTAGGAATGCTTTTGACAAACAAGTCCGTACCTAATACCGAATTGAAAAAGAAGTCGACAGCGGTCTTAAAATCATCTATATTAACCTCCATATCTGTACCCTCACCAGCACTATTTACAAGCTCAAACAGGTAACTCTGAACAGGTACAAAACCACCTTGCTCAGCATATAAAGTTGCCTCCAATACGGCAGTTTCACCTGTGAGCTTAACTGTTTTACTATCTACAACACGAAACCTAAAGTTGTTTACCACGTCTTCAACCACAGGAACACCACTCTTTGTATATACCTTGAACTTGTCCATACCCTTACAATTGAGACAACAAATCTATGCTAAAAATATTAGCAATTACAAATCAGTTTTAATAAATTTGGATATGGAATCTAATTCAACTTTAATAGCGCTTAGTGCATTCTCTGGATTGGCAGGTGCCGTAATTACGCAGGCTTTAACAGGTGTGTTCAGTTACTTAAGTGATAAACGAAAAGCCATTTTCGAACTGAATAAACTTTATAGTCAGAAGCAAGTAGAGATTGCTGAGAACTTTTATTATGTGACCGGTGAAACAATGACAGTATTGAAGAAAAGTATTGAGCATTGGAAGGACCGTACCAAGCCACGTAGTGAAGCAAGCATTACCTTCTTCAACAAAGAAATAACTAAGCTTGATGCTCATCTTGAAAAGCTGAATGCTGACAAATGGAAGCATAGCTTAATTAGTCTTTACTTTGACGTATCCCTATCTTACAACCAGTTAATTACAGCTAACACCAATACGCATTTGACGTATCTTAGCTTGCTTGACTTGTCAAACGAGATAAAGGAAACTAATGGTGAAGCGCGATACGAACTCATAAGTAAATATCTCCTCAAGGTATACGACCTTTGCGCACAATATGAGAACATTTACAACATGCTTGAACACGATATGAATACAGTAAAGAGTGAAATTTTACGTACCTTTCGTGTAACGTAAAGATATGGTCTCTCTGTTCCGCTTTCTTGATTTGGATATCAATGAGAAAGCCAACTATGTTTGGCAAGGGACATATATAGCTACTCGTACTGAAACCGATAAAAGAATCTTGCTTTACAACCTCGGTGAATTCTATGCAGAAGTGGTTTATGATGCTCTTAACAATGAGATTACTTATATAAAGGGCTTTAGGGCTAATAGTCATTTGGTTCCTTACATGAATCTTTTACCTTACGATTCATTAAGCTTGTAGCAATTTAAAGAAATGACAGCAGCTATCCCTAAACATAAAAGGGACCTGATCAGGTCAGACTACCTGGGAGCACGCATTCACCCCGAAATACTCGCAAAAAAGCTGGAATTAGACAGGACGACGATCAATAATTATAGGCGTTGCTTTAAAACTATAGAGCGTGAGTATCCCGATAAACTCCATGATTATAGTTTTTGCCTGATGCCCCACAGTCTCGATAGGAATAGGCACGAAATAAATAGGGAAGCACAGCTCGTAACACTGTTTCCTGAAATCATGGACAGCGTCAGTTATAAAAAAGGAATTAGTTTAAAACCTTTGTATGCTATTTATAAGTCAAAATGTCCTAACGGCTATGCCTTCAAACCGTTCGTTCAACATCTGTTTCAATGGCGAAAGGACAACAATATTTGTAATTACCATCATCTTAGGATCAAACATATTCATCCTAACGACCTTGTAACATTGACCAATTGGAAAAAAGGAACCACTGTTGCTTCCAAGTTCCGAAAAGCTGTCATTATTCTCGGTTCGTACAACGGAAAACATATAAAGCACCTGGCGGCACAGATCGAATCAAAGGTTCAAACTGTATTAGAATGGATGGAGATTTATAGAACAAGCGGAATTGAAGCGTTAGAGCGAAAGGTAACGACAGTTAACCATACAATCCTTGAAAGCCGTAAAGTAAGGCAAGACAACCTTATTAAGTTGGTTCATCAGTCGCCTAAACTCTATCAACTCAACCGCACTAGCTGGCGGCTAAGAGACCTGTCAAACGTTTACCAACGGTTATACGGTGAGTATATATGTATATCAGCTATCAAAGACAATCTGCATAGAGCCGGTTACGGCTTTAGAAGGTCAAGGCAGACTTTAACTAGTCCTGATCCCAAATTCAGGCAAAAGATGGATTTTATAAAAAACATACTGGGAAACCTTCGCAACGATGAAAAGTTCTTCTCTATAGATGAATATGGTCACTTCTCTGTTAAATTAAAAGGTGGTAGAAGCCTTTCCAGGAAGGGAGAAAATAAAGTAGTTCCCCAATTACAAAAGAGTAAAGGTTTCATGGTTGTCACAGCAGCAATTGAATTGTCCACTAATCAGATTACTCATTTCTATTCACGCAAAAAAGATACGGAGGAAATGATCAAGCTAATAGACTTGCTGATTATTCAATACCCACATCAAAGAACTTTATATCTATCCTGGGATGCTGCTGCGTGGCACAACTCGAAACTGCTAAAAGCAAGGTTGGAACAACTCAACGACATAGAATATAGAACCATTCATAACAACCCTGAGATCAAGCTCGCACCATTACCTTCCTGCGCTCAATTCTTAAACGTAATTGAATCCATCTTCAGTGGTCTGGCCAAGGCTGTTATCCATAATAGTGATTATCAGTCATTAGAAGATTGCCAGTCGGCTATCGATATGTATTTTAGAGAACGAAATGAATACTTCCTCGCGAATCCTAAACATGCAGGTAAGGTGATATGGGGAAAGGAAAAGGTCAAAACGGTGTTTAAGGAGACTAATCATTGTGCTGCTAAGAAATAGACTAGTTATCTTTACTTCATGAAGAAATATGCCACCTTTGCCTTTATAAGTTTTACAATCCTAAGTCTGTTATCATGGGGTTACAAGGGCCATCGTGCAATAGCATTGATTGCTCAGAACCATTTAACACCTAAAGCCAAAACTGCTATAGCTGACCTTTTGAACGGTGAAAGCATCGAGGATGCAAGTACCTGGGCTGACGAGTTAAGAAGTGACCCTACGTATCGAAATACAAGTAGCTGGCACTTCCTTAACCTACCGTCAGGCTTAACTTATAAAGCATTCACGACAAATATAGAATCGCAGAAAGGTGATAACCTATACGTTGCGTTAAATAGGTCAATTCATGTTCTAAGCCACGATACTAATCCAATCGAAACCCGAAGAGAAGCTTTAAAGTTCATTATCCATTTAGTTGGTGATGCTCATCAACCCATGCACGTAGCGGGAGCTGCTGATAAAGGTGGTAACACAGTTCAAGTAAGGTTTGATAATAAGGGAACCAATCTCCACACGCTTTGGGACAGTAGACTTATAGACCATGAAGGACTAAGCGATGTTGAAATGTCTATTGATTACGATAAGGCTACAACGGAGCAGATCAAGCAATGGCAATCCGATATTATAATGAAATGGTTATGGGAAAGCTATCAGGCAAGCTCAAAGATATATGCGACTACATCAACCGGAGATAAACTTGGTGATGATTATTACAAAACCAATATCAGAATTATTCAGGGACGTGTTCAGAAGGCAGGTATCAGACTAGCGGGTTTACTAAATGAACTGTTAAAGGATTACAAACCTACAACTGTAAGTAACCCTTATCCTCCAAATGTTGTAAGTGCAGACGGCACATATGCTGAAACAGCCGGTATCAAGCATATTAAAACTAAAGACGTTGGTAGGTTCATTGGTAGTGATGTAATCGTTGTAGATACCGTTTATAGCGTAAAGGATATGGGTAGCTTCGTACTTGTGAATCTTGGTGCTGAATATCCAAATCAGATTGCTACTGTTGTGTTGCGAGGTGATGCCCGAACCTATATGAATTCTATACAAGGGAAACCTGTTTCATTTATAGGTAGAGTGGTCGAGTATAAAGGAAAACCTCAAATTGAAGTTAGGTCGCTCAATGCCATGTACTTTCCAGGATTAAGAGACTAATGACCGCGCAAGAGTTTGAAGCTTTAGATCTCAACTCTCAGGCCAACTTAGTTTGGGAAGGTGAGTTTATAGGAACTAGAGTTGTTGATGATGTTTACATTCAACGTTATAAGCTTACAGACTTTGAGGTAGATGTATACTATGACCCGATGAATAACAAAATCATTCGTATATATAGAAACAGTAAACGCCAGGCTGATTAGGCCTAGCGTTTAGTAAAATTATCCCTTAGGAGGATTGGGATCACTACTGCGGGGATAGGTCCTCTCTTCTTGAATTTTTCCATCAGTTTTGTGTATTTTAACTGAGCTCTCGGGTTTGTTCTTAGCAATCTCGATTGTCTTTGCGACAGCTTCTTTTTTAGTGTCTGCCACTACGGATGCCCGTTTACCACCTTCTTTTTCACCTTTCCAACCATTGTCGGTCTTCGTAACGTGATATGTTTCTCTTTTAGCCATATGCTTGTGCTTTAGTGTATTATAAAGTTACAGCGTAATTAGTGTAGGAGTTAATAAAGTTTTTCACAAAACCTTTAGTTGTTAACACTTTATACAGCGCTTAAGCAATAGCATAGCGCAAATGATATCGTATCGTTATATTAGTAGTACCAATAGTTATCACAATGAGAAAATATCTTTTAATGTTAGTGGCTGTACTAACTGTAGCAATCAGTCAACCCTCCTTTGCTCAAACTAAGTCAAAGAAAACTACAAAGAAACAAGTACAGAAAGAAGTAACAGTCTATATCACGAGAACTGGTGCAAAATATCATAGTGAATACTGTAGCTATTTGAGAAGAAGTTCGATACCTATTGGCAAGCGCGATGCAATGTCACAAGGTTTTGATGCTTGTAGTAGGTGCAATCCATGACTTATTTAGAAGCTAATCCTTAATGGGTTTATCTGGACGGTTGGTTTGGGGCATCTCTTCGCTGGACTCGAAGTCTACAACTCTCATACGCATTCGACCTTTATCTTTAAAGTGTCGAGCGATGTTATAAGTAAGTTCTGTGAAGTTTGTCGAGCCATCTTCCCTTTTATGGTAGAAGATTTTAACAGACATACAATGCTTATGCTCAAATAGCATATTTAACATTGTTCTATCTGACAATCCGCAACTATGCCCAATGATATAAATTTGAAAAGGGTCATAGTCGGCAAATCTTGTCAAATCACGATATTGCGAGGTCTTAAGGTACCAAAACGATTTGAAAAACTTGTAATAACCGTTGTCTGTCTCTTTTTCAAACAGGCTATAACGTTCGTCAAGTTCGTCACCGAATCCAAAGATCATCGAATCTAAAGATTTAATGGTACCATGAATATGGGTTACTTCCATTTTTGTCTCCTGCGAAGCAACTTGCAAATGAGAATACAAATCTATAGTTGGAGTGTAGTTAAAGTTTACCACTAGGGTACTGGTGGGTAGCTCGTCATTGAACAGTCCAGACTCCGGTTCTCTTGGCATATGAACATCTCTAGTCAAAATTTTACTAGTAAAGATAGATTCATAGCTATCAATGATAGATGGCTGGGGTAGGCTTACAAGGTACTCTTGAAGACGGGCTATCAAACAACTCATAGACTCGTTTAAAGCCTTTAGTTTTGATGATTTACCTTCCGAAGAGTCGCTAGTTTGTATAAATGCTAGTTGTTTGTAGTATTCATTCTCAATATCTACCCAATTGTTTACCCTGCAAGATTGGAGTAGTGCTACGAGTAGAGGTGACTTTTCGTACACATTGAAGATGTTTGAGAATTCACTATGCCCAGTGCGAAAGGCTTCATTGTTAAGCAGTTTATAAAGACAATCATCTTCGTACAGCTCTCTTAATTCGTCCTCAATAGAAAAGCGTGGTAGTAGATATAGGTTAACGTTGGGGTTAAGTCGTACTTTAATAAGTGCATCGGCGTAGCCATTTTCTCCACCCGATTGTATAAGAATCTTATTAAGATACCAAAGAATAAAATCGTTATACCCAGTCCTAAGACCATGTGCTAGGTCAAAACCATTACCGATAAGGATAAGTCGATTCATAAGGTAAATATATAGGATTGGTTGCGTAGTTAAAACAAACTACCCTGAACGCCATTCGCAGGTTGCATTGACCTTAATGGTTCAAAAGGGTTATCAAACTTTGATTTGACCTCTTGAACTTTTAAAGGACGCAGCCAAATGTAACTTAACTCAGGTTGTGTAAACTCAGTATAGTAAGGCATGTGAAAGCCATCAACAAGTACAGTATCAACTTTGAAACCTCTGTAAAACTCATTGCTTAAGGTGTTCATATGAGCTACCTCACCTGTAAGTGAGTTAAGCAGCATGTTTAGTAACGCCATCTTACAGCAAGTTATATCAAGGTCTGCACCGTACAACAAGCTACTGCGATTAAGTTTAGCTGCTGCAAGTAACATCCTACCACTTCCGCAAGCAGGGTCGTTCACCTTTCTACTGTTACCAACATCGCCCATCTGCATCATTGCCATCATATCACAGATTGGTTCCGGTGTAAAGTACTGCCCGTTGTGACCGTTGCTAATAGCTTGCATAAATAGTTCGCCAAGCGGGTCACGGAAGTTTTCCGACAGCTCACCTATCAGTGTTATAAGTTTAACAAGGTGTTCAACCTTTGGGTGAGATTGATATTTTTCGAGTGCTTTGCGTTGTTCATCAGCAACGTCATACCTTTTAAAAGGTAACAGCATCCACTCAAGCATTTCAGTGAATGCGGTGTGAAGGGATTGTCCGTAAGCATAGCGTTCGAATGCTGTAAGTAGTTCTTTGAAATATGTCATAGCAGTAAGTTTTAGTTCGAGTGAATTCTCGAAGCAACGAACTGCTGAACAGCATCACTAAGGCAAGGTGGAAATTGAGTAATTGCGGAGGCTCCTGAAAGGATACCCAATTACGAGGTACTACCTTGAAGCGAAGCGGCTATGTGATGATGTGAGGCTAGCTTTGAGGAGAGTATTACAGGTCATTAAGCTAACCAATCGAGATTATCGGTTATCAAGAGCTCGTGCTTTTTTAAATGATGAGTTGTCCGCATTGGAATGCTCTTGTACTTAAGATTGTACTTTGCTGCATATTCACGAACTTCGGGTGCATCGTCGTATGTTAACAAGAAACGACCCTGTATCCGAGAGGTTAGCTCAAATAACCTTTGATGGTCAACATCATATAATGAGTATAATCGTTTAGCAGCTTTCACATAAGGGGGGTCTATAAAAAAGTATGCATCACAATTATCGATTTCTGATTCAATCACATCAAATGCATCTTCAAATTTGAACTGTATCTTATGCTTGATTGTATCAATAGCACTGATTCGTTTATATAGTGTTTCCGGGTACCATCTCGAATGAATTCCTTTGCCGTTCTCTCCATGCTTAAGAAACCCGGAACCTTTGGTTATAATGCCTCCGTGGTAGGTTCTATTCTTTAATATAGTGCTTAGTGCGGTTTCTTTAATCGTCTTTCCTTCAGCCTGTATAACTTTATTAACGTTGTCCACATTAAGCTGAAAGTCAAGTATTGCTGATGCTAACCAACTGTTATCTTCAGTTAGTATCGTTTGCCATACAGCAGCTACCTCTTCATCTAATTCAGACATTATGATGTTATCTGTATAGCCTTCAAATGCAGCTGTGAGACTAACTATACCGCCTCCAGCAAATGGCTCTATTAACATCGGAACAGTTTTACTCTGAGACAACCATTTCCTCACTGTTGGAACTAACCACGTCTTCCCTCCTGGATACCTAAATGGACTTCTTTGAGGAACCGATGAGACGTTAACAACATCTCTATCCTTTTTATCAAACTCTCGCGCTATACTCAACTCCAATTGACTCATCTACACTATTCTATAATCAAACTACCACTATTATCTATATCTCTTGCAGAGCCACCTGAACGCTTGGCATCTAACTTCCTTTGTAATATATCCGTGAACACTTCAATTGAGCCCGCTTCAAACTTGGCTATTTGCTCTAATGCAATTTTAAAACTTGTATAAATCGTACGTCCAAGAACAAGATTAAATCCACCTATGCCATTAGATACTAGGTCATATAAGAATAAAGCAAAGTCGGAGTCCTCTTTCGCAATTTCTTCAAATGGTGGTAACGTATTATAAAAGGTTGTCTGCAAGGCTACTGCTTGCTTCTTTCGCCATTGATTTAGTATTGAACCCTTAGCTATGATCTGAGGTATCAATCGCTTTCTCGATGAAGATAAGTAGTCTGGTTTGGGATTCTTCAATGCATTCTTCCATTCAAACGAGGGAGTAGGGTTATCGAGGTAAGCCGTAAACGGGCCCGTTAGATTTCCAGAAATATAAACAGCTTGTACCTCCAATGAGCCAAAGTCAACAACTCTTCCCTTGTCGTCATATGAAACCAATACATAATCTATATTACCTGCAGACTTGCCATGCTTATCATTTAGCCTGACCTCTCCCACATGAGTCCAATTAGAGTGTTCCCCGAATATAAACTTCGCAGCATCACTTATTATTGTCCAATCTTCACGAAAGCGAACTGGGCAAATGATCACAGGCTCTCCGTGGTGGTATAAACTACATACCCCTAAAGGGAACTCAATACTGTTCTTTGTACAATTGGAAACAATATTATTATACGGGCAAAGCTTGTTTTCTTTATACCGAATCGCGCGATCTGACTCGTCAGTAATAGGAAATCCGAACACTTCAGCTAGCGGCTGTTTTATCATAAGTTGAAAATATTATCGAGTGCAACTTTGCAGAGTTACAAATATATTGTGAAACTACATACTATGCTTATCTTTTAACCGGAAAGGTATTCAAGTAATTCAGCTGTAGCTGCGTTCTTCATAAGTCTCGCTCTCACCGGTCCAACATTATAAATCTTTGCGATCAATTCGGTCTCTGTACACGAATACAGTTGCTCAAGATTGAAGATTTTCGCGTGGTTAAGCTTACTTTTTTGCCACGAAGTTAAAAGTTTTAATACGGAGATTGGCTTTTGCAGCATGTTTGACAACGATTCGCGAAAAGTATTAATATCCTCGATAGTATTCTTTAGGTTGCTTATTGTAAGGTATGAAGAATGATTCTTACCAAACTCCGGAAATTTCTTGATAGACAGAGTATTAAAGAAGTCGTCCGATTCATTATTTGGACTACTCTGTAATGCAATCAAACAACCGTACTTCACTTCATACCTAGTACCTAATTCTCCTCGACTCGCTCTCACGCCTGAATCTAATTTTCTAATTATTCCTGTGTATGTAAGCAGTCTCAAAGCTTCTTTAACGGTAGCAGGTGAGTCTTTATGAACCCAAAAGTATATTGTCGATTCCTCTTTGTTTTTATCTTTTCTATTGGTGTTATATTTCTCAATTGCGGAGATTGCTATATTTTCAAGAAAGTCCCTCCCCCAATCGATTAGTTGCTTATGACCTTTGTATTTGTCACCTAACTCGGTATGCTCTATCCAAATCTGTGAACGATAAAATTGTTTAATCAATTGATTTACAGACTGAGTATTGAACCTTTCTAAGTCTTGAATCGTTCGCAACAACATTCGTGGATTCCCCCCAGATGATAATGCTAATACTTTAAACAGACCACCTTGTTCTTTTATCGCCTTCTTAGTGACGTCATCAGATTGTTTCAATACAATGTCCTTGAAGTAATCGATATATCCCGCGTCTTTTATATTTCTATCTAAACGTTTGTAAATACAATCATGCGTTGGCTCGAAGGATTTACCAAAGTAGGTAACACCAGGATAAATGGCGGCGTTACACGTGATATATGGAGATCTTAAATCTTTAAATAAACTGAAGAACTGACGTTGTTGATCAGGCCTAAACACATGGGCAGCCTCGTCAAAAAAGAAGTATATGCGCTTAAGTTTATGTTCTATACAAATAGTTTCAATCGCCTCCTTAACATCTTCAATGTCAGGAAGCGAATGAGTCGGTATATTTATTTTCCCTTTGTAAGAGTTCTCGAAGGCACTAACAATTGACTTCAAGTCTTCGTCAACGCCATCATATTCATTATGTTCATCGTTGCTCAAAAGACTTACCGAATAGCTTGACAGAACTATTCCTCTTTTTTTGAGCTTATTGATTAATGCTTTTAAACTTTTCGCGAGCATCCAATGATAGAACTGCAGAGGATCTTCTGTATCTACTAAAGAACTAATATTGAAAGATACATAAACTGAAATTGATGACACATCTGATCGTTCTATCTCAAGTTCAGCTACTCTCATAAGGAAAGACTTTCCAGTTCCCCTTGATCCCTCAATTAAACAAGGTTCAGACGATTTGAGTGCTGTTATAATATCTTTATCGTAGTTGTTTATAACGGATAACGATAGTATGTCATCTGATTTTATACTCTCTGTACGTAAATAAAATTCTGGCATTAACGTATTTGTTTAGGACCTCCAAGAAATTCTCTAATCGGGTCAATGTGATTCAGCTCCGTTGCTAGGAAATCCATGCTTTCAAAGGCTTCCTTTTTAAAATACTTAAGGTAGCGACAACTGATAACAATCAGAATGATCTCTCCCACCTCTTTTAACAAAGAAAAGTAGTGACCTTTAAGCGTGTCGTTATATTTAAGTACTATTCCACTCTTAAGCCAAGTTTGACTATTGCCATGCACAAACTCGGATAGTTCTCTATAGGCTTTGCCGGCTCTGTCATTATATGAAGGCATTATCTCGCTTAATTCCGGAAAGAAAGCATTAGCAAAACGCTTAGATAAGACACCATTTTCACTATCTATAAGCTTAGCCCACTTTATATCAGCTTTCCCATGTATCCATTCAAAGTGCTCCATCTTATGGATAGAGAAATGCACCGCCCCTAAGCACATCTCAAACGCGAGACGTAATGAGGCAAACGCTTGTCTGTACAACCCATATGCTAAGTTAATCATTCCAGATTCAAGTTGAGAACAAACAGTTCTAAGCATTTCTTGCTCATTTAAGTCTTGGATACTTTGGGAAAACTCGAATAAACACGTTGATAAAAAGTGCGCTTTGCCAAATGAAGCACTATCTTGTATCGTCTTCGAAAAGATCTCTTTTGCTTCCTTGTCTACGTGTTCGAGGTATTTTGTGATATTCATTAGATTGCAGTTCATCAAATATATAAAGATTCAATCGAATTATATGCGAGCCGTCCAAACCACCGAAGAGAAACAAAGGTGGTTGCGAGCAAAGCAAGAAGTCTGAGCAGAGAAAGCGTAAAACGCGACTGTTCAGTATCTGCGACAAACAACTGGTCGGACAGTTTGACTATAGGTAGAGCATATGGCCACCTCAAACTGTGTGACAGTTGAGCAGCTTCTTGCTTAGGCGTAGGCGAGCCAGACAATACGAACGCTTGGATTTATCAATCTTGAGCGTTGCAAGCATCACCTGGTTGCAAACCAAGTGATGTGCAGCATAAGTGAAAGTTAGATAAAGACAGAGAAAGTGAGTGTGAAGCATTCTGCTCACTCATGACAAGCGGTGTGACAAGTCAGCAGAGCCGGTGAATGGTAATGTGCTGATAAGCTTATTACCATGAACGAAACTTGGTCGCAACGATTGTGAGTGTAAGGAATGCGGAACACCTATCTTCCTGTGTGGTGGACTATGCGATGGGACAGGAATAAGCAGAGCTTACCATTCCTCTTGTAAGCAACCAAACGAGGGAGGGTAAGCGGCAGCTTATAATATTAAATAACCCTATTTTATCAGGATTGGGAGATTCAAGTAGTCGATTAATCCCGTTAGCTTACCATTCACAAGGTAGCCGAAGTAATTATCGTAAATACACTCACCTACAAACTTGTCCTTATCATCAATTTGATTCGGTCTAAACTGATGCGTATATGTAGAGTTTGTGACATATTTAACGGAGCCAGGCAATAGCCTAACCAGAGCTATACCGTGAGCTACTGCGTATCGTATGGCACCCTCCTGATAGTCGGCTGTTGAAAACATAATTGCTTTGTGAGCACCTAAAGCGCGAGTCTTATCATGAAGTACTTGAACTTTTTCTCGTTTAACGGAAGACTTGTAACGTTTGCATTCTATAATTACTTTTATTTCAACGCCTATAGCTTTAAAAGTAGCATAAACGTCGATTTGATAGGTTCCATCTTCACTTGATAACTTTTCGTTATGCGTAACTTTAAAGTCTGGTAAGTCTTTACCAAGTTCAATAAGGTAATTTGCAACCAGTTGTTCAAATTCCAAAGGAGTTATGGACACAACGTAGTCGCTCATTATACTAAAAGGGACGAACACATCTTCCTCTTTCATAATGCTATAAGTGTGTTGTAAGGTTGGATTGCATGTGCCAAATATAGTTTTTATCACTAAATGTTAGTTGAAATCAAAAGCGCTTACCGATTAAGTAAGCTCTGACTTAAGCATCTTAACTTTTAAAACTAAAGGAGGAACGGCATCATACTATTAACACAACTTAGCAGAGAAGTCATACTGCAAGACAAACTCCTTACAATCCTAACAGCACAGTAAGGAACAAGTTGTACTGCAGATATAACAACTTTGCAATGGTCATTGAAAACAATTTGTACCCTAGATATAAAAGTCCAGTACCACAATACGAAAGAGCCTACCCAATTAGCTAAGCTCTGTGCTTAAGTATGTTAACTTTTAAGAACGCAGGACAGATTAAGTTCTACTGTATATGAGTCCGTCTCCTTGGATGTTACTTTACTTCAATGTATTCATAAAAATAGCTTTCAGTAGTACGACTACCAATGTAAGTACGTGATACTGGATAACCATTGCTATTATAGGTGTAGTTGTAAACTTTATCAGAACCTCCTTCATTGAAAGTTACCGGGTTGTGATTGCCAGGAACAAATCCGATGAATTCATTTTGGTGATAAGTTCTAAAGTAAATCCAGTAAGGCATAGCCTTAGTGAAGTTATTCTTATCATCAAAGCTCTTGTTGGTTGTCAGATATGTGAAGCCATTGGGCTTACCTCCTGAGTACTCCGCGATATTAAGCGTTGTGTTGTTGCCATTCCCGTCATACTGATAGAGAATTTCTACGCTATTAGGGTTGAACCATTTCGTGACGTTACCATTCTGATAGGTAATCTGGTGTTCTGCACTTAACACATCGCCTGCCTTTAGAAGCTTTATGTTGGTGATATCACTACCGGATGTGGTTATAACCGACTTAATCACCCCATTGTTGTTTTGACTTGTTTGAGTAATAGATGTTCCTGTTAGCTTACCATTGCCATCATATAAGAATAGGTGTGTAACAGACCCGCGTACAGCTTTGGTAAGTTGTTTACCATTATAGGTAAACTCAATTATGGGTTTGCCGTAGTCAGCACTACCAGGTGTGTTGTCAATGATCTTGCTCAATAAGATTGTTGACTGATTGGACTTTGGCTCAGTAGTGTTGCTGCTCTTTGAGCATGAAATTGCCATTAGTGCTGCAAGCAGCAGGATTGATAAGGTTTGTTTCATCTTGTTGTGTTAGTTGATTTTTATCTGTGTTAGAATATAGAGGCAGCCCGAATGGCTACCTCCGATGATTTACTTTTAAAGAGTGTAGTTAAGCCTACTAGTTGCGGAAGTTGCCATCCTTGTCGAACTTGTCCTGTTGAAAGATCGCGCTGTAGGCAAACTTTAAAACCACAAAGGCTATGATGGCTAAAATGATAGTTCCCATGTTTACTTGTTCTTGATTTCTTTGTTGACTGTCTTCAAACCTTTAATAGCAAGCATTACCCCGATTACGATGGCAATGAATATGATTGCTGATACTATCTGATCCATTGTGATAATTGAAAGTTATTAGGTAGTTCGCAGACGTTATGTATTATCTGCTCTTCGCCGTTGCGGGTTATTAGTTTTATTTGTACAACTCCATCATCCGACATTAGCTTAACCATAGTGTATGTAATTCCCAAAACATCTACAGCAGTCCAGTACAGAAGTGCTTTCCCTTCATGGTATCCTATATCCATGCCGGTAACGGGTACATACTCCCAGGTTTCCTTTTCAGTACCGATAGTCATTTTCTTTCCATTTGGTTGGATTTCTATCATAATCATATCGTTGAAAGCATCAGTTTGACTTACCATACGCATGTTTCTGAACTTGAATTGTGAGATTGAATAAAACTTCACTGTTTGATTCTTATGCTTGACAAGATCGGCGTTGCTTACTTCCTTTTGACGATTCAGGAACAACCCTTTGATGTAGTCTGTAAATTGAGTAGTGGGCTTTCTTGAACTGAAAGTAAATCGACGGGCAGAGCTATCATAGGGAGCAAAAGGTTTATACTCTGCGCGACACTTGTCACAAGTAACCACAAGGTCTGGATTGTGATGTTTGGTTTTCGTTGCACCACAGTTGGGGCAAGTAACTATTTGAACTGACATTGGTTTGGTATGATCCCGACAGTCCTTCATCGGTGGGTATAAAACACGAAAGCGCAGGACTGAACTTAATCTGCGCATCAGAGGCACCTAGGAGAGCCCGTACAGCAACAAACAAGTCTTCGCCCTGCACTTTCGTGCTGGACGTTGAACTCATTTGTTTTTGCTGTATGTGAAATTTCCTAGGTTTCCCGATGCAAAACAAACAAAGCTTAACGCTTTATATCTTTAATTATCAATATGTAATTGTGTATATACTGTCTATGTGATTCCTCCTTCGTTGGTTGAAACACAAAGTTAATCAGTAACCTTTATAAGTTAAGCTACCTTGCGTAACTTTCTTTTTATAGGTTTAGCCTTGTAAGGGATTAGGTGAAAAGTATGATGTCTCAACCCTCGTTCTTCAAGATGTTCATAGGCTGCTGAACATTCATTGATCACATAGTCTGTCCGGATGCAATCCTCGATGTTAACCGATGTAGCATTAGCCATTGTCAACTTGTAAACTAATCTGACAAACGTGTTCATGATGTGGTAGTACTCACCAAATGTTGGTGTAAGTTCCCAACCGTAATGAATACCAAACTTACCTTCGTCATAAACAGCTAGACGCATATAAAGTAAAGGTGAAACAAGCTCATTGATGACGGTATTCGGAGCAGTGCTGTGCTTATCTTCCTTTATAAGGGTAAACCGGAGTGGTTCTGCTTCAATGGATGCTAGCAATGCTTTAGTTTCCTTTAGCAATTGGAAATAGGTTTGCTTAACTATCTTATTATAAGTTAAGATGTCGTGGTTTGTAGGTGGTGCTTTCATGGTTTAACTTTTAAAAAAGAAAAGCCCAACAGTGTATACCATTGGGCTTATCAGGGTGAATGAAATGGGTTAATTAAGATTGTTATTCCTCCGGTTTGAGGTGACTAAAGTATAGTGGGTTATCCTTGTAATAGGAACGTAAGTATTGAAAGTAAGTGGGCATGTCCGACTCTAATTCTTTGGGAGTGCCTAAACGTTGGAGTAACGTTAGTATCTGTTCTTTAAAAGGGCAATCCTCCAAATGATAGTAAACCTTGTAATCGTAGTCATGGTCACACTCTAATGTCAGGTATAAAGTGGAGCAAGCCAGGGTGTGCATGACACAGCTATTTTCAGAGGTATCCTCACGCCAGTCTCTATCATAAAAGTATTCGAAACGCTGTGCATAAAGTCGTCTTACTTCATCACGTACCTTCATAAAGATTCTTTCAAGGCAGTGGTTGGTGCCAACTTTGTTCTTACCCATGTGATGTCGCGCAGCTATTTTCCACAGCTTGCGTTTTGGGTAGAGTCTTAATTGTCTTAATGGTTCTTCATCCTCATCGTCTTGAGTTTGCTTCTTAGCGGGATTAATTTCGATTTTCATAGTAATTGATTGGGTTAAGTGGTTGGTTAAGTAGAATGATTGATGACTTTGGCAGACTTTTCGGGCACTAGTCCTAGAAGGTTTTAAGGTGAATTGGACTTTTACCGTCTGGTCGGCTTTTATTGGTTCGAGGGACAGTGGGTGGTCGTGTGCAACACAGATATTTCACTTTTTCTCGAAAGATGGCGAGGGGTTGATCTCATACCCCTTGAAACGAGCACAAGACAAAGAAAAATTCTTAGAATGGAGTAAGCTATATATGAGTCGCTTTTATTTATTTAGGGGAGGGGGAAATTTGGTGTCTAGGGCTTGTACGTATGTGAGCGCCTAAAAGAAGTAAACTTGTAATCTTGGACTTCAATAATTAGTTTTGAGTAATAGCGTACTCAGTGCAATTGGCCTTACCTCATTTATGACTGGAGATATAAAACACATTGTAATTATACAAAGCTTGAGGGAACGAGAAGTGCAGTCCGGGAAAGATCTGTATGATGATTTAATTGTCAGAATGGTGGAATTATCAAACAATGGAATGACTCATGAATATCTGGATGTGGGTGATAAACTACACCTAATAGAGGATTTGAAATACATTAATGCTAAATCGCCATACATTCCTGGTGGCGTATTGATTCATCTTGAAATGCATGGAAGTCATGACCAAGATGGATTAGTTTTAAAGAATTATGAACTTATTACTTGGGTTGAGTTAGTTGAATGCTTTAGAGAAATTAATATAAGTACAGTAAACAAATTATACATCACAATGGCAACCTGTCACGGAAGGTATCTCTATGAGGGAGTAGATCCTGAACAGAAATCCCCTTACTCTGGCTATATTTCAGCAAGCAAAGAAGTCTTGCTCGACGAGGTTGTCCAAGATTTCAGTCAGTTATTCGAATCGCTTATTGCTAAAGGTAACCTCGTAGAAGCATACTTTGATTTAGATGCTACATCTAACTTTTTTTACAAAGATTCAGAAGCGACCTTTGTGGAGAACATCAAAATGGTAAAGAATCAGTTTGACAGTGATCCAGCATTCAAGCAAAGCTTTTATGATGACGTTAGAGCCACTCTCTCTCATTACGGGTATGATATGTCTGATTTAGAAATTGAAACGATGCGCCGGCAAGCGCATGACAGTATTATTAGAAGACATAGAAAGGCATTTGAATTTCCTGTTGAAGAGTGAAGAGATAACTGACTACAGGATTAAACCTTAACGATAGATAATAGCCTTTGTTAAAGCTTAATGTTACCAATCATTGCTAATAACATTTCAATTTTCTGCTTCATGAAATTTAACATGCGCCTATCTTCTATAGCTTTCCATGCTTCCACTTTACTCCAATCGGCAAATGGTGATTCTGCGAAGTTGTGCCAAGGCCACCAATCGTTTTCCTTCTTGTTGTTGTTCGGAAGGGCGCGAAGTTTTATACGCAGGTCATTTGGAAACTTACCTGGGTCTCGCTTGGCAACGATACCAAATCGGAGTTCTCTATTATAGTTTTGAAACTGAAAACCAATGTTGGCATACTCCCACTCAGGTTTAAAGATGAAAAAACCCGTATACCGTTCCTCAAAATCAACATTGTCTTTACAGGTCAGTCCCATTGGCTTACATATACTATCTAATTGGGATGTATAGTCTTCAACGAGTTCGTTTAGAGCGCGAGTAAGGTTGTTCTTAATTAGAAATGATGCCTCGACGTTAGACTTTATAAGTTGTGTTAGTTCATTTTGCATAGTACGGTTAGTGGTTTGATTTGTTAGGTACTTTAAAAGGTTTATGTACTGTGTTATCGATTCCCTTATAAAAGGTAGTGTAGCAACCTCTTTCCGGCAAGTGTCTAACCAGTTTATAATATCATCTTTATAGGATAAACATCGATAATGATCGTGCTCCTTAAGATGTCCTTTGCTATCATCCCCAGGCTGGTTGCCGTATAAATTGAGATAAAACAAGTCTGCTTTAGGGTCGTGATTATAGTATCTTACAAGCTGTTGATTTTAGATCACCTGCGTAAATCTTATTTTCAATAATAATCTTGTTGTGATTGCAATCTGTAACTATAATATCTATGCGCCCTCCTTCGGAGCCGTCTTGACTTATAAAAGCTGTATGCAGTTCAACATCTGAATGACAATTACTTGAATCAAACCCATTTGCTTTAAAGCAAAACTCTCTAATGAATAGGCGCAAGAAGATATCATGCTGACCGTGTGAACCTTGGGGATTCAATAGTTCAGCAATGAAAGCTGAATGCATCCTTACTTCAGATGAATCAAGCTTAAGGATTCGAAAGACATTGAAGTTCTCTCCTGTAAGCTCGTTGATTTTTATATAATGATTGTTTAAGGTAGTTACTTGACTAAGTAGACTTTTAAAATGATGTTGCTCCATATTGTAATGAGGTGAAGCAAGATGTGTAATTACATCGAATTACACAAGTAGTAGAAACGAGAAAGGCTGCACGAGGCAGCCTTCAAGTGTGTATATAGTATGTAAAGATTCGTTATTTAAACATGTTACCTTTAAAGGGAAACTGTTGATTTAAAAAGAAACTGTTGACGACCTATAGGAAAATTCATGATGTCGGGTATTAAGTCCTTTAAGGAACTTATTACTCTTAGTAAGTCTTTGTCCTCTTGTGTATCTGCCTCTGTAGCGAACTGTGCTACTGTAAGTTGTTTGATTTCATGTTGCGTATTATTCACGATCATTGGTATTAACATTTGTTTACTTGTAAAGTATCTGAGAAGAGAGTTGTTAATCTTTAAGTAAGAGCTAGTCGACATAGCCCTTATCACTTCAGTAGAATAATGTTTGCACCTGACCTTGTGCTGAACTTTATGATACAAAGATACCAATAACACACGAGCCATACAACTAATTTCATAGTTATTCTCGTTTCGTTCTGAGACGCACTCGAACAATCTTGTAAATTCTTTCAACTAGTAAAGTAAAGAGGTACTATTGTTCGTGTGCATGCTGGAACGTTTTTAATATTGTTCTCAAATGCACCCGAACAATGTTGATTAAATACCTTACTAATTATTATACAGGCAACTTGCATATAAACTAAACTTTTAGTATATTTGATATGTAATCAGTTGGAACCTCAACTGCCTTACATTCCTTGAGATAAGCGTTCATTGTCTTGGACGCACCCAGTAGAAAAATATTTTCATGACCTAATGATGTTTGACCCGAAACCCTATGTGGGTTTACCCAATTTTAACAAGTTAACTAGAAGTGGACTTCAATACATAGATATACAAGTATACACTGCTTTAAAGTGGTACAACAATGCGGTAGATAACCTGTGCTTCCCAACTCACGAAACTATAAGTGAGCGTTCAGGTGTGTGTAAGAAGACCGTGATTGCTTCAATTAAACGTTTAGAACGTTCAGGTGTTATTGATGTAAAGAGAAGTGATAAAAAGAACAAATCTAATCTTTATTACTTTGCTAGACCGTGGCATACTAATTCACTGTCAAAGATACCAAAGGATTACTTTGAAGCTACTTCAGAACTATCCAGTTACGAAAGTGCTATGCTGTTATGCGTTAGACAATTCTTCAATGAGTTCAGGCTTCAATGCCACGCCCCTAAAGCCATTACACACTTTGCCAGTGAATTGGGACTTACAAGGGAGCAAGTGCGCAAGCAGTTCTCTTCCCTAATAAGTAAAGGATTTGTAGAAGAACGTTTCGTTATATATAAGAAAAAGGATAAAGTACGTACCTACTACCAGTTGACGAATAAGGTTGATTGGGATTTCAGCATGTATGAGAAGCCGGTTAAGCCATACGTAAGATTTGATTTCCTTAAGTATGAATGCAGCAAGTTTGGACTTTTAAAAGTTGCATGACTACTCTGCACATTTTATAAACACATAGTATTATAAGTTAAGATGTGTAAATAAAATGTGCAGTCACTATACTCTTTGATACTGTTTAACAGAATTAAACTTCCTATCTTTTAAATCAAAGGCTCTACGGTTCTTGCCTCTTCCTTTGAAATTCTCATCTGCATGGAAATAAAATAATATATCTGTACCCTTAGCAACTGCCGGTACCTTATATTCATCATAGATTTCCTGTAGTTTGATTTTTATTTCTGCAACCGAATAGGTTTGATTAGGAAAAAACGTTAGGTTGACACATTCAATTACAGGATAAGCAATCATATTTACGTCTACTTTATCTTTCAGCAAGGCTTTCACAATCTCTTTCTTTTCGAATTCTAATTCAACGAGTCTATCATAACCAAGGCGTTCATACCCATCAAAAGTTATAGGAAACATCTCCAAGATTTCATCACGTTGCTCTTCGTAAGCATCCGAAGACTTAAAGTCTTCGAGTTCTAAAAGTTTGTCAGCGATTAGTTCAATGTTAGTAGCACGATACTTTAAAGTATCCTTAGCCATCTTTATCCTTTCAGATCGTTTATAAGGTTCCCTATCTTCTTCAAAATGGTATAAGTTCGTATCAAGGTACGCTTTTTTTAATGAGGAAACATCCGTATAGTACCTACTGATTCGGCAATCGTCTAAGTAGTTATCTAAAAGGAAATGATTGAAATTGCCACGTTCGTCAATAAAATTAGAGTAAGGTCGAATGGCATTCAAGGCTTGGTCGTAGATTATATCTAAGTCTCCGTGTACATAGGAGTTCTTTAGTATACTGATTGCCTCGTAGACTGCCTTACTCTTGGCAATGTTGTCCTTTACTTCTTCTTCCGTTAAAGGCCTTGTAACAGACTTGCAGTTGTTAAAATGGACAGCTCGTTTGTACTTCTTTCTAAACCTCCCTATAATTTGTAAAACATCTGTATAAGGGTCTAGCTCAGTATGTGTTCTGAACCCAACATCGGATATTAATAGTACATCTACATCATTATCAATATCGTAAACATCCAACCCATTAAAAAAGCTACTAGTGAAAAAGTTAATTTTTGATAGTGGACGTAGATCATGCGAAACGTTATGATCAGAAAGAACTTTAAGCATGACTGTGCTTAGTTCGGAACAAAAGATCATGTAATTCTCTACATTGAGCTCATCTATAAGTCCAACAATACCATCCACGGTGTTATAGAAGACACAAATGTGCTTTGCAGTACTTGAATCAATGTATTCTTTAACCGAATTCGCAATGCTGTCGGTATGAACCAACTTGATGGGTCTTTTGTAATCATCAGTCGGTCTGACAAGCACATGCTCAAATCCCTGCATTTCAAACCTGGGATCGCTTGGTGGTATTGGCGTAGCTGATATCATAGCTTTACTTTTAAAAGTAAAGAATCGCTCCATCACATTTACCATATCCGCTCTGTAAGTAGCATCTTGTATATACTTGTGCTGTTCGTCTATCAACAGGAAGAAATCATTCTCTCTTAGATCATGCCCGCTAACTTTAAGTGCCTTTAAGATTTTGTCTAAACCCTTGGGTGTAGTTAAAAACTTTTTATAGGCACCTGCCCTAACCAAATATTCGAGCACCTGTTTTATCGAGACCTTATGATATACTGCGAATGTGTCATCCTTAAGCTTATGCTGTTCCTGCTTGCTTTTTACAATTGATATATGGGGTAGAACGATGATGCTATGGCGGTTAGCCTTAATCTCACCAAATGTTGCACCTATACCCGTGATTGTTTTGTATAAGATTGTATATGCCGGTATCGGATAAACACTCACTATATCAGTAAAGTATTTGGTGGTCTTGCTGTCAAAGGGTATCTGTCTGTCGTACTCTATGTTTGTTATTTTCACGTCTTGATATTTATAAGTCAACACTATCTATATCGAAATCAATATAGCCCTCATCACATGCCGCGTCTTTCAGGTACTGCCCACACTGCTCATAAAAGTTTTCCATCGCTTCACCTAGCTTTTCCGCTTCCCTTCCGGTATTAGTCAAAGCATACACACCAGCAGCTTTGGGAGTTAGTATTACCTGATTTGGCTCTTCATCTGTAATTTCCCATGTTACGTTGTATTTTAATAATGATTTTCTATTCTTCCTTAGGTATTTCATAATACCCGGATTGGTGACGCATACAACTTTATTTACTAGGTCATGTACAGGTACCTTTTTGTTTTTACTCCTAGATGCGCTGTTGTATAGTACATCGGTGTTCATTCGGAAGGCTAAACCTTGTAAAAAGGGAGATTTATCATCAGGTCGCCAGTTGGCATCGCAAAACATTGTTTCTCCAGTTACACCGATTCGTTTTGGATAAAGTTCATGTATTACAACTTGCCCTGGCTTAACGTCATGTTTGCCTGATCCTTCAGGATTGCACCTGTTGAATTGTTCGATACGATGTTTTACTAGTTGATTGAATATAATTGACATTGTGTGTTACTTTAATGTTTAATGAATCACTGTTGGTTGATAAGGATTGTAAGGAATGATTATAAGTCATCAGGTGCATCATAAGGTGCATTATCATTCGGATTGTCATCAATTCCAAATCTTCTATTCATCCTATTAATATCGTCGTAGCTCAGTGGATTCATACCATACAAGCTTGTGGGTTTAGCAATCCCAGGTTTGTCGGCAAGCACATCCCATGTCACACATACATTATTATCGAAAATGGTTACTTCTTTAACAACGACTAAGCGGTTAATCAGATCACTGGTTTTAATGTGAACGGGGCCTGTGGCAAATGGACTATAAAAGCTTCGAGTAATAACTTCAAATGTTAAACCGTCAACAAAAGAATTATCTGCTAGTGGTTTCCATAAGGTTTTCACTAACTCTACTTCAATCTCTTTTGTTACGGTCGTAACTTCGAGTTTTTGAAATAAATAGTGGCCCACCCGTGGTGCCAATCTATGTGTGCCTTTGACTTGTGCTTTCTCGTAAGCTGCTTTGATTATAAGTGCTGAACTCATGTTTTTGTAAGCCATTTGTTTAGATGACGATACAAAAGTGTCAAGGTTAGGATTGGTGACTGGAGACAACCAGATTCTATTTTAAATTTTCTTTGTCTTCATCCTACACTGCTGATCGTTTTATAAGTTTACGTATCGTATCATGATGCCTTACGACTGTGCTGTTAGTCCGTTGCTTAGGTTGATATAAACCGAAGTGAGTTAGTATATCATAGATAAAGTCGCCCTGCGTATTAGATACAGACAGATCGTCGACTCTACTTGGGTTAGAAAGGATCTGCGTTTCGTTATTTAAATAGGTAACAATCTCTCTTGCCAGTTTTGCAGTCATGACTTTCCTAATCTCATGTTCACTGAGTCTTTCAACAGCCGCTGCCAATTCTTCTAGCGTAGCACCATCGATTAGACGTTTATAAAGCTTCCGGTCATATTCTTTGATCTGTGCTTTCATTTCACCTACCATGTACTTAATTATGCTCCTTTTGAGGATAGGTTCAGAACCAAAGTGGTACTTAAAATTTTTTACTGTATCGTACACTTCTATGTTGTAGCTATCATAGTGTTCTAAGTCCATCAGATGCTTTAAAAGGTAGAAGCGGTTGTGTAAACGTCTTTTCACTTCCTGTTGATGTTCCAGTTTAGATTGTTGAGCGGTATTCTCTACCATCAAATAAAACAAGTGGCTTCCATGAAAGTCTGATTCAGCATCTAGGTGGTAGATCGAGAGAAGCTCCCTATAGCCTTCAACATGTACTTTATAAGCTTCGTAGGCTTGTGAGGAATCACATGGGTAAGTGATGAGTCCTATTTGATGTTCCTGGTTATAGGCGGTTAAGATTTGCGGTAGATAGTACTTTCCCAGAATCTTCATATCAAGGATTAAGCTAACACTACCAGTATTGGCTTGACTATCCCAATTTAGGCTAATGCGTTGTGAATGGTGCATACCGCAAAGATGTGAAATCCTTAAGTAAGGTAGCAGAGCTTTACACTCCACTACCTATTAAAAGTTACTTATTTAGAACCTCCACTACTTTAGCGTTAACATCATCTATGACATCCTGATCGAAGGTATCTAAGTAAATATTTGTAATGCGGTTACCATGTTCATGACCCATAGCTTCTGCAATCACTTCAATCGAATAACCCATACGTTTCGCAGTTGTAGCCCAAGTATGACGCGCCACATAGGTTGTTAGATGTTCGATTCCACAATCGGCACCAATCCGTTTCAGCCATTTGTTCGAGGTTTTAATCCATTGATGAATTATCTTTTTACTTTCGACGCTATCCTCCTCCACATTCGCTTTAAGTACGGGTAGCAGATAGAAGCCTCCTCGCTTCAAATCGTTTAGCAATGCAATGGTTAATGGAGTTAATTTTATGTTGTAGCCTTTGTGCGTTTTCCTTCTTTTGTAAATCAACCTTCCATTTACAATGTTACTGTTCTTCACATATGCTAAATCAGTGAATGACATCCCAATCAGAGAAAAGCTAAGAAGAAAGTATGCTCTTGCGTACCACTTAGGAGACTTTGGCTTCAATTGCAAGTGTGATAAAGCGCTTATGTTGTCTATACTTACTGAACGCTTAGCTGTCTTTTCGGTCTTGATTGATATATCGGTGAAGGGGTAATGCTTGCGTTCAACTAGCTTTGCCTTGATAGCCTTATTGTATATGGCCCTTATAGACCTGAGATAATTGCCAACAGTGTTCTGTTTAACACCATCTTTCGCCAGTTGATGTTTAAACTTATCAAGAAAGTTATAATCTATATGCTCAAATCTCAATTGCTTGTTCTCAGAGAACTTCATCACCCTATTTACTGCTGTCTGATATACTATTGCATTGCCAGTTCGTTTGACCTCAATAAGCTCCGAAATTAGCAACTGTGAGTACGTAAGGAAGGTATAGTTTTGCACCTTCTGTTTAGGCTTCTCTGTTAATCGCTCCCGTAACATGTCAAATGTAAACTCACCTTCAGCTTCAATATCTAGAATGAGCTTTTGAAAGTTTAAAAATTTCGTTGTTAAGCTTCTGTTTAATTCTTTATAGTTTGGACAATGCTTATTTATAAGTGAAGCCGCACTATCCCAATGTTCTTTAGCTATGGATAAGCCACTATAATAATTGCTTGAGCTTCTACTGCAAGTTACTCTGAACACCAAAGGGTATTTCCCTCCGGCTTTAACTCTTCTTTCGTCTAATACTACTTTATAAGTAATCATGGAACCACGGATTGTGGCCTTGCGTGTGCAGTAGCATGTACAAACAATGTACAAACATTTACATCGTACAAGCTGTATCTGGATATACCTAACGTAAAGGACTTAAAAACAAAAAAGCCTCTCAGCATACACTGAAAGGCTTTCCTTTGCTCCTGAGGCTGGGCTCGAACCAGCGACCCTCTGATTAACAGTCAGATGCTCTAACCGGCTGAGCTACTCAGGAGTGTTATCCGGTTTGGAGTGTGCAAAAGTAGGATTTAGCAACTAATTACGCAACGGTTATTTACATTTTTTTTATCCCAGGGCACATATTATTTAAAACCGCCTCATTTATAGGGTGCTAAATTTACGTTTGCAAGGTAAGCGACCGCCAGAAGCACTTTGCAGCGTAGTTTTCTAATTTTAAATTCTTTAAAAACAAGCGTCGTTGCAAACAGTTACAATAGGTATAGTACACTAATCCGGCTTATGCAAAACGCAGAACAAACTATACCACAACAGAAAACCGGCCGCGCGACGGATTTTACAGCCGATCGCGAATTTGACGACCGACAAAGCGCGCACAAAGCCTTCAAACAGGCCGCGTCACGTTTGCTCACTATTAACCAATGGCAGCAGTATGCAGGTGCGGGTTCGTCTAAATTTTGTCTTACCAATAATGAAGGGCAGGAATTGAATGGATTTGCAAAAGAGGGCCTTCTGATCAGTATAGATTTGCCGGTACCTGGCTCTAACGCGGGCGACGGATTGGAGTGGGTAACGATTGAACGTATTGAGGTGATTGAGGACGCGAAAGCGGATGAAGAATTTATAAGCATTACGGTGCGCCCGGTACCGGATCCGCATAAGACAGATACGCAGATAGCGCACTTTTATAAGGATTTAACCACCAATACTTTTATAGTTAAACGCTCACACAACAAAGTGATAGCCGGCGCGCATGGCCGCAACGAAACCCCCAATAATGAGGATGTGGACCTGCACGATAAGGTGCGTAACACCATTGTAGCCTTAACAGCAAGAATAGGCCTGGCAGGCCCGCAATGGAAAATGCTGGTAAACGGATTGCTGGATGGCGAAGACTGATCTAGGGTAAAATTGTTCATTTAGTTTTGTGTCACGTTTCCATCTGCTATTTTTACCGCATGAAAGAACAATTGCAAACTTTACTCGCATCCTTAAAAACAAACACTACTAATTTTGCTAAGGTTATTGAATTTATAGATACCCAATACCGGCACCAACCAACAGCTTTTAAAAATGGCGATGCTTATAATGAAGCGACCCAGAACCAGGGCAGTGCCCGCGTTTTCGCCTTTGCGAAGTTGAATAATCTAAGTGCAGAAGACACGCTGCAACTTTTTGCCGAGCATTATAAGGCCGTACTCGCTACTCCTGCCGCTACGGATCATCAGAACATAAGGCAGTTTATGGCTAATGGCTGGGAGGGGATAATTTTTGAAGGCGAAGCGCTGCTTGCAAAATAGTATTTTGAAAGCCTTCAGCAATATGCTACCGCAATATTCGTTCATTGGTGATGTTTAACTTTAACGGCTATTGCCTATCTTGCACCTATGCAGGAATTCTTTAACATAATTAAAGATTGGGTGGTTGACCTTGGCGACAAGCACGGCGTTGACCCCTTGCTTATATTTTGCCTGTACCTGTGCAGCAAGGTAAGTCTGTTTACCTGCCTGGGGTGGGCCATCAATAACATGCGCCTTAAAAAGCCTTTTGTAACACAGCTACTTTTTGCGGGCATCAGCTTTTGTGTACCCTATACGTATGTTATGATTGTGGGCCGTAATATAGCGCCGTGGGTATACGCCGTAATCGCGTTTATATTTGTTTTCGGTGTGTATTCTATCTGGAGGAAGGTTACGGTGAAGGTAGATCAACCTGCACCATAACCAGCATATCTAATTCCCTGCTCTACCCGCTTCTGCTTCTGCCCCGGTACTGTCATGCTTCCGTTGGTTTTTGGCGCTTGAGCCAAAGTTGTAGCTAAACCCTAAGATCACATTGCGGTTAGCATTATCATTACGATAGGTTGCTTTTACATTCCCCAGGTTGGTAATATCGCCGGCTGAGAAATTACTGCGGAAAATATCGCGCGCGCTTAGTTTTATGGCACCTTTATTATTCAGCACCTTTTTTTGCAGGCCGATGTTTACTTGTTTACGCGCTTGGCTGGCAAACTGCCCCCAAACGTTTTTAGATTGATAAAATGCGGTAATTTCGCCCGTCCATCCTTTACCAAAGGCTAACTGACTGGTGGTTGTGGCATAAAAGAAAGTACGTGCAGAAGTAAGATAAGAGTTTTTAAGCTGCCCCTCATAGCTGTTTTGATAAAGCTGGGTATACAAGCTAAAATTCCACCACTTTGCCGGCGGGAAAGTGAGGTTGGCATTAACGCCTTTTGAAATAGTTTTACCGAGATTAATTGAACTGGCAAAAAAGATATTGCCTTGCTGATAGTCATGCTCTACCTGGTAATCCGTCAAAAGGCTATAAACCATTGATACCGAGATCAGCTTTTTAAAACTATAAGTGAGCTCATAGTTGTTTGAATATTGCGGTCGCAAAAAAGGATTGCCGACAAAGGCGCTGTACTTATCCAGTATCAATACAAAAGGGTTCAGATCCTGGTAGTATGGCCTGTCTATACGCCTGCCAAACGATGCTTTTAGCGAGTGGTTACCGGCAGTATCTAATTTATACAGTAAATAAGCTGTTGGGAAGATGCTACCATACCGGTTAACAAATGATGAATCGGCTCCCTTCAAATTACCTAACTGGTGCCCGCGCGCATTGGTATACTCCATCCTTAAACCGCTCTGGAATGACAGGCGTTTCCATTCTTTATTAAAATTTAAATAGGCTGCCTGTATGTTCTCTTTATATAAAAAACGATTGGTGCGGCCATCGTCAACAGTAGTAATGCCGTTGTTAATGTTATAATAGTACGCGGCGTTATCTGTATTAACATAACTGGTTTTTACACCTGCCGATAGCGTTGCTTTACCCCTCAGCGGGTGCGAATAATCGGCCTTGGCGGTATAAATATTAATATGGGTGGGTAGCGTATCAATAATATGCTGCGATACGGCAGGCACGCCAAATTTGTTGAAAGCTGTATTCTGAAATCCCTGTGTCCGCATATTATCATACCCTAAATAGTTAAGGTCAAAACTGAGCGAGCGGCCCAGGCTATCAAAACGATGCAGCATGTTTAGGTTAATACCGCCATTTTTAAACTTACTGTTGTTGGTGTTGTTGGCTACAATGGTAGAGTCTATCGTTCCGGCGGCGTTTCGCATAGTGCTTGTTAACGGGTTAGGGTTGGTGCCGGTATTAATGCCCCCGGTTAATACCATACCTATAGTAGTTTTGCGCGACAGATCATAATCAACACCTAATTTTAAACTTGGGTTGTAATTAAGGGGATGAAAATAAGCCTCTTCGGTATAACTGCCTGTTTGTATGCCATTGTTATCATAATACCTGCGAACGAGATCAAGCCTTCTATAAAAATTTCTTACATCATAAGCCACGTTGGTAAAGAAGTTAAACTTACCCTGCCTGTAGTTTAACGCAAGGCTATGATTGGTAAACGGATAGGCAGCCTTGCCTACCGAAGAATTAATAGTACCGTTAAAGCCTGCCGCCTTAATTCTCTTTGTTTTAATATTGATAACCCCAGCGTTGCCTGCTGCATCGTAACGTGCAGGCGGATTGGTCATCAGTTCTATTTGCTCCAACTGCGATGCAGGAAGTGATTTAAGATAATTTGCCAGGTTATCTCCTGATAGATAAGTTGGTTTATCATCTATCATTATCATTACACCTGTTCTTCCTTTAAAAGTGATATTCCCACTTTGGTCAATCAGTACACCGGGCATGCGCTCCAGCACCTCTAACGCGCTTGCGCCTGTACTTGATATGGATGCGCCAAGGTTCACCACCGTGCGATCAACTTTTTGCTCTATAACGTCGCGTTGGGCAGCTATTTCCACCTGGTTAAGGCTTAGCGCATCTTTCTGCAAAATAATAACAGGCAGGTCTGCAGCAGCCGGTCCGTTGCTTACACGAATGGGGCCGCTGCGATGACCTTTGAAACCTACAGCGCTAACTTCAACATTAAAATCTCCGGGCTTCAGATCATTAAAAGTAAACCTGCCTGTAATATCAGTTTGGGTAGTTGTTATCTTAGATGTGTCAGGCAATTGCCTAAGCCTAACGGTAGCGGCTATTGCGGGCTCACCGCCAACCTCGCGCACCAATCCTGTTATCTTACCTACCGGGGCTTGAGCCTGTGCTATTGTTAAGGCAAAGGAAAGCCAGGCGCTTAAAAAAGCGAAGATCTTTGTTTTCATAAACGTGGTGGATTTTTTGCTGCTTACTTGGCTTTGCGGATGAATATGTTGCCGTTAAAGGTGCGCATAGTAAATTCGGGGCCGCCGCCGTTTAGTTTGCCGGTAACCCATTCCTGTTCTGTATAACGGTAACTTCCGTCTTTTCCGCGGGTTGTTGTTGGCGTGCTGGCCTCTACAGCTACGTCAAAATCGCTGAAGATCTCTCCCCTGTCGGTATGTAATTTAATATTTGCTTTAATTGCAGCCGGTACTGTTATATCAACCTTGCCATTTAAAGTGGTAAAAGCCATTGGCGACTTAGCATCCACCGACTTAAAACTAACCACTACATTGCCGTTGGTGGTATTAGCAACTACAGATCCGGCAACGTTGGTAAGCTTAATGTCTCCATTGGTATTGCTCACTTCAATTTCCCCGCCTATATCTGTTGCCAGTATCCCGTTAGAATTCACCGTGGTCAGCTTAAAGGTATTGGTGCCTCTTGGCACTTTTATCTTCACGTTTCCCCTCCGGGCCGAAGCATCGCCATTTATGGTTACTTTGTTGTCTTTTTCAATAGCTGTAACGCTGGTACTTCCCCCGCCTATAACACGCATACTACCTGTATAGGCTCTTTGGGTGCGTTTTGCATCATCACCGGTAAAATCTATCAGTATCTCGTTTCCGTCGTAAGCGGCAATATCAATATTACCACTCATCAAACCTACATTAAGCGTGTAAGGTTTACCCGGACTGCTTAAAGGAACCTTAAGCTGAGATGTGCCTGTTTGCGCTTTTAATGCCAACGCGGCAGTTAAGCCTGCCATTAATAGTATTATAAATTTTAGTGCTTTCATTTTATTATGTATTTAAAGTTATAATTAATTATCATTTTCTTTTTCAGATATAAATGCTTCGGCTATCTGGTTAACGTATTTAAACAGATCAGCAGACGCGAAATCGCGGTTAGCCAGCATACTTATCGTCATGTTGTATTCGGGTAATAATACAAGCATAGCAGTTGCGCCGCTCGCGCTGCCTCCATGATGAATTTGCCGCACAGACCTTGCTCCGTTAAATAGCTTTACGGTATCCACCTTCCAGCCTATAGCATAGTTTATCCCGTTAATTTTCCCACTGTTTAGTCTTTGAGGGGTCCATAATATTTCTGTTGTGCGTAGTTTTAACAGTGTATTATTTAAAAGGGCGTTACCTAATAATACTAAATCTGACGGCGTTGAAAGATAACCTCCGCCAGCCCACTTATTGCTAATATTCACATCGGGAGCCATTTTGTATTTACCTGTTTTAGCATCATAGTTATAAAATTGGGCCTTATCCGAAATATTACGAGACTTATAATCGGCAGTAGTATTGCGCATTTTCAGCGGGGTTAGTATAGCTTTCTGCATATAGTCCAGAAAACTCATTTTAGCAACCTGTTCCATAGCAGCGCTAAGTACAGTGTAATTATAAGTAGCGTAAGCAAATTTGTCGCCCGGATTAAACAACAGCGTATCATACATAAATACCTTCATGCTTTCTTCAATGGATAAATATTCTTTCTCGCTATTAAACTCATTGTCTTTATAGTTCCGGATCCCGGACGAATGTGAAGCCAGTTGCCTGATGGTGATCCTCGGTTTTTTAGCATCAAAATAAGGAAGGTAGTAGCGAATGCCGGAATCGAGATTTATCTTTCCGGTTTCTAATAGTTTACCAAACCCAACAGATGTTATTGATTTGGATGAACTACCTACCCGGAATTTGGTGTCAGTGTTGGCCGGCACTTGCTTCTCCAAGTCCTGATAACCTATAGCTTTTGCCCAAACTATTTTATTGTTGATACCAACAGCAACAGATATTGCAGGCGTTTTTAAATTTTTTAAAGCCGTATCTAATATTATTGCAGACTGGTTTACCGGTTTGTCAAACTTATGCTGAGCATTAGCAACCCCGCCAAGTAGGCAGATCATTAAAACTTTCAGGATAGATATTTTCATAATTGATTAACTACGACTTTTTAAGGTATATATTTCCGTTTAGCGTTTCAAAAGTGGTTAGCTTACCACCACTGCCAATACGGAAACGCTTGTTCTTATTAATGCGGTAAACCGTACCATTGCCTGATTTATTCTTAGTAACCTCGGGTTGGGTGGCTACCCCCTGTACATTATCAAAATCTGTATAAAACTGCCCGTTAAAGCTTTTGTATTGTACTTCTCCCCCATAAGCAGCCGGATAGGTTACTTCTACCTTTCCGTTAATGGTTTGATAACTGCAACCCTCTGGCGGAGCTGCCAGATAACTTGCCGTAACAGCGCCGTTAACTGTATGAGCCTGGGTAGTTCCCTTGGCGTTATTTATTGTAATAGCCCCGTTAACGTTTCGTACATTCAACACTCCATAAACATTATCAACAGTTATACTGCCATTGTTTACTGCAACAGCATGTAAATTAATGTTATTAGGCACTTTCACTATGTAATTTAGCTGCACATAGTATCCGGGCCATTCTGTATTACGCGCTCGCTCAGCCTTAAATTCCGGTCGGTTATTAATAGGCGCAGCGGTGTATGCTATAATGCTATCAATAGTTTGAATAAATCCGGCTTTAAACTCGCGTTTACCCTTTTCCAGATCTTCGGCAGTATTGGCGTGAATGGTTTGCTCTGCCTCAATTATCACCTCGTTGCCATTGTAGCCTTCAACCTTTATGCTACCCCAGGTATTGTATAAGGCGAAAGTAGTTTTAGCCGCGGTGGCTGTAAGCGTAAACTTTTTGCTGATGTGATCAGCAGCTGTAAACTCTGCTTTTTTTTGGGCAAAACAGGTGCCCCACCCTGCTATCAGCAGGATCAATAATATCCTTTTCATGTTGTAATGGCTTAAATTAAACTGTTAATAGTTTGCGTTAGTTTCTCGCGTACGCCCTCATTCAAACCAGGGTCTTTAAGTAACTTTTTTAATGGTTTTATGGCCCGTTTTTCCTGCAGTTTGAGCATTACATCAGCAATTGCCGACTGCATCAACGGCGACTCCTGTTGCGTTACAGATCTGATCAAACCTTCCCGCACCTCCGGATGGTCGGCAAGTTTGGCCAGCGCCTCTAATGTTGTTAGGCGCACATTTACATTCGCATCATTATTTAAAGTACTTAACAAAGCTGCAATAACCTGCCGGTCTGTATCTTCTAACTGATCTGTATAACTAACCGCCTTCATCCGCTCAGATGCCGAGGGGTTTTCCAGCATGGCCAGCATGGTCATTTGCTTTAGTTCGTTCACCTGCCCACTAAGTTGTGCCAGTTGCTTATCCTGCTGCGCACCCTTGCCCTGCCAAAACACCATATATCCGCAGAAAAAGCTCATAAAAACTAAAACCAGCTGGTAGCTTAAAGGCCAGGCCGAAGGGCGTCTCCATAATTGCCCCAAACGTTCCCGCAGTTTAGCTGCTACACCCTGTTGCGCAACAGATTGCTTGTAATTTTTTAGCATGGCATTAAACTCGCCCTCTATTGCTGCAGAAGGCTCAGGCGCTTCAATGGTGGCCATATCCTGCCAAACTATAGTTAACGCTGCCAACTCCTCGCGACAAGCCGGGCAGGCTTTTAAATGCTGCTCCAGATCAGCCTCCTGCTGCATTGTAAGGCTGCGTTGTAATCTTCCTATAAACAATTCTTCATAATGCTCACATTTCATAGCGCTCTTTGTTTAATGTTGTTAAATAAACCTGCTTTAACTGATGCATGGCCCTGTGCAACCGCACTTTTACCGCTCCCTCGCTTATGCCTAATATCTCGGCCACTTCCTGGTGTTTGAGCTCCTGAAATCTGCTTAGCGACAAGATCTCCCGCTCTCCTTCATTCAGTGTACTTATTGCTTTTCGTAACTGTTCTGCACTTTGCTTCCGCTCTAAAGCTTCCTCTACGTGGGTATGGCCCGGCACCATATCCACAATATCATCAATATGATCACCAGCCATTGGCAGCTTGCGGCGGCGGCCCTGATCTTTTATCACGTTGCGGGCAATGGTATACATCCAATGCAAAAACTCGCCGCTCCCGGTAAAGCTATCACGATACTTAAGCATGCGGTAAAACACCTGCTGCACCATATCCTCGGCCACATCGCGCTGATAGGTCATGTGATACAAAAAATTAAACAGCGTCTTGTGATGGCGTTTAAATAACAGCCCCATCAGGTCAAGATTACCTGCTTTTACTTTCAGCATAATAACGTTATCAGTAAGCGTGTTCAATTAATATATTGTGTTATTATCCATGTAAACTCCGCCAAAAATATTTGGTTACAGAAATTTAGGTTTTTTTTTGTGATTGAAGATTGGTTGTTGAAGATTAAAGATTAGTTAATTAAAGATTAGGTGACTAGGTTGTGTAAAGCGGTTAGTCCCTCGCGCTTGGCTTGCCCCGCTAGGGCCGCGGAGGCCTTTCTTCTTTTTCTTGATAAAAAGAAACAAAAATCAAGTCAGCAGAGAGGCTTCTTTGCCGCACAGGGCCTTTGCCCGGCAAATCAGGAAAAACCACGGGCTGTAAAATTTTGCCCCGCTCTCGCTCGCACAGGCCGTACGCTTCAGCAAAAAATTACTATGCCCCTGCCCGCGCACGGGCTATCAGTTTTTCCTGCTTTCACCCGAAGCTTATCTGCTGACGAATACGCTAATGATTCTGCATATCGAAAAAAGCGCGTAAAGGCCCGCCAAGGTGCGCGGCCGGGAGTCTGGCCTGTGTAGTAGCAGCGATCAGCTTGGCTTGATCTTTTGGTTACTTTTGGATCAAGCCAAAAGTAACAGCCGCCGCGGCAAATGAGCGGGGCAAGCCAAGCGCATGGGCCTCACAAAGTGACAAGCAGCACAGTTATTTGAACTAGATTTAGTTGATTTAAGGATAGTAGGATTGTTACCTTTTCTACAGCAACAACGTATCAATCCGATGCGCATGCACCATCTCCATATCCGGTGCCCAGGCGAACACCGTAAAATGACCATCCTGCGATGCTACCAATGCAATAGCATCACGCTGATCATAGACAAACTGTGCTGCCGCTAAATGGCGTGTGCCGCCGCTTTTGCTGGGGTGCACATTGCGTGGTACAGAATCAATAACGGGCTCAGTGGTAATTATCTCGTCAACCGGCGAACTCATTTCGGCCCTTGCCACTTTAGCGCCAAAGGCCATCACTTCGTAATCTCGATTAATAATAGTGGCGCCGTCAACCGCGGTAAAGCCGCCAACGGTGTCAATGGCCCTGTGCAGAGCTTCGCGCCAGCCCTCGCGCAAACGCTCTGTAGCATTTTGCTGCATAAGGACGGTAACGCCCGTAAATGGAGGCGTTACAGGATAACCCATGGGCTGTACAATAGACTGCATCCAGTCTTTTGAGTACGATGGTACGATCAGCACCAGTCCTCCCCGTTTATGCGACCGCATTGCAGCCGCCAACTCAACAATAATATTAACCGACTCCTCCAATAAAAACGACGGCATATTAGCCAGCGATGTTAACAGGCCCGGGCAATGCAACAGGCCGGTGTTTTGCTCGTCAATCACTTTTATTTCGTCGCCTTTTAAAACGGCAATGTTAACAAACTTTCCGTAACCATCTATCCTGCTGTGCTTTACCACCAGCATACCTGGTTCAATAACTTCTAACACCATGCAAATGCCCGGTATGGCAAGCGTGGTGCCCCATACATAAAGTTCATCCTTATCATCTACCCAAACCCCCAGGTGTATACCCGGGCTCTCAACTGCAGGGGCCAGCTTGGTTAAATTATGTGGTGTTAAGCGCAGGCGGTTACCAAAAACAAGAGGGTGTATAGCCTGATCCGGAGGCAACAGCGCCAGCGAAATTTTTGGCGACTTGCCCTCCTCCTTACGCAAGCTCGCCCAAAAACACACATCAATAACCGACTCAATAATGGCTTCCGAAGGCTCGCACCCCAGGTCTAGCGCACCCTGCTCGCGCGCATCGGCCAGGTGAGTAGCAAAATGCGCCTCAATGGTTGGCGCCACCACGCGGGCGGGTATGTAAGTTGGTTCTGATAACATGCGGTTTACTGCTGTTGCGGGCTTAAGATAGATAATTTAATGATGCCATCAAAAGTAGCGGAATTTGTTGGGAAGATTAGTCATTGAAGATTAAAGATTGGGTGATTGCAATACAACTGGCCGCAAAACAGGAGTAAACTATTTTTGCGCCGATAACTACTTAAGCAACACTCTTTGTCCCACCGTGGGACAAGATTTCGTAATTCGGGAGCACTACTGATAATGAACGGGTTAACCCATTTCCACAGCTAATTTTCCTGACTTATAAGTAGTCTCACTTTGTCCCAGGCGGCTTGGGAGTTTTATTGCAAACCACTTATTATGAGCTGTTTATTAAAATGGCTTGTCCCGCTGTGTCTCACCTTGTCCCACACGCAG